>CALCKT010000012.1 GCA_937965785.1 uncultured Propionibacteriaceae bacterium
GCATGCAC
Source organism: uncultured Propionibacteriaceae bacterium (assembly GCA_937965785.1). Lineage (GTDB taxonomy): Bacteria > Actinomycetota > Actinomycetes > Propionibacteriales > Propionibacteriaceae > Arachnia. Next base: position 9 of record CALCKT010000012.1, read on the forward strand.
GACTACCTCCAACACGGCCCCTCACCCCGACCCGAATTCAACTGACCGCGGTGGAGCCATCTCGGAGGTGGCCGGGTCGGTCTACCAACTCGTTCACGTGTGGCCCCCGACCCTCCCTGCTGCGCAGTAGCCTGAACCATGACCACTTCAGATCCCCAGTTCGCCGAATTCTGGGAACCGGGCATCCGGTTGTTCATCTCGGAGTGCGACCAGGTGATCCTCACCGAGCCGATACGTTCCTTCATCCTTGAGGCACGCCATGACGGGCAACGGCCGGTGCTGCTCACCAAGGAATCGGCCCACATCGGGTGGTTCGTCGCCGACGAACTTCGAAACGCGGGTGGCCGCTGGGTGGTGCAGGATCCCGAGGGCCGCGACTACGACGCCATCACCGGGCTGCCCATCTCCGGTATGGCCGACCTGTGGCAGGACCTCTCCCCGGCCCGCCCCAGGTTGTCGTCCTTCGAACGGGGAAGAGATCAACCTGGGCTGGGAACTTTCTTCTTCGAGGTTTTCTCGCGAGAACGCGCGCGCAGCAACACCCGGTGCGGCAGGGTGGCTGAACACATGATCTCCGGACTCGGGGGCGGGCGCCTCATCCGGTGGGACGAGTGCGAACCCCTGGCCACACCTTGGGATCTCACCGCCATTACCACGTCCCTGCAACAGCAGATGCCGCTCACCCGCCGCCATCTCGGGCGGAGCGACCGGGATGCAATGGTCAGCATCGCCGTCGCCAGAACCGACCAGGGTTTGCTGGAACACACTCGCGGGCTGCTGCCAACCGGTCCTTACGGACAGCCAATCGGTCTTCCCGACGGGGCCTCCCTCGCCATGCACCCGACGATCACGGGGACACTGATGGAGCTTGGGACCCGCTTCCGGCCCAACATCGCGATCGTCTCCTACGGTGAGGCGGAAAAACGAGACGGTTCCCTCGGGCAGTTCGCGATCCGACGGCACGGCGAGGTACCACTGGCCGCGCTCATCGGCCCCCCGGCCGTGCGTGACCTGCGGATCGACATGGAGGAAATCTCCCGAACCCACGATGTCACTCCCGTCGGTTTGAGGAAAGCCCCCAGCCTGCTGGTGCGTTTCAGCCGGGGAGACGACTTCTGGCATCAGATGATCACCTTCACGCACACCCTGGACCAGGAGAGACTGACCGCGGCTCTGGGTGGCACGCCCGTCGATCACCCCGGGAAGGAACACCACTGATGGCCGTTGAACTGGTTCTCCTGAGCGAGACTCCCCCAACCCTCGAACTCCAGCAGCTGGTTCTCGGTGCCATAGTCGGCTCGGGCACGGTGACGCAGTGGAGCATTGGCGCGTTCAGCACCATGTTCTCGGAAACCGGCGCCCCGCTGCTGCGGGTGCACAACCCGAAACCGATCCTGGACGACACCGAGGCCAAGGCCGCTCTCCACGATCCCCCGGACACCTTCACCTGGTGGACTGACCTCGTGCTCCTCGACCAGCCGGACAGAACCACCATGCAGTTGGCCGTCACGCTGGCATCGGAACTGAACGGCGTCCTGCGCATCAGAAAATGACATCCACGAGGGAAGATTCTGTTCTCACCCCGGGATGGCCCCTTATGCTGCCTCCATGCTTGGACTTCACCTCCGCCTCGACGCAGCTGACGTCTCACGTCTCACGGACAACGAGGAGGACCTAGCTGACATCCTGGAGGAGTTCGAGGAGGACGAGCAGCTCTTCGACCGCGCCTGCCAGACCGACAAGGCGTGGGAACCCATCCACAACGCCCTGGCCCCCGACGGCGAGGACGACGAATGGCCTGCCCGGGGCGTCATCGGCGGGGCCCGCACCCTCCACGAGGACGACGATGTCTGGGTGACCCACTCCAACCCGGACGAGGTGGAGGAGATCGCCCGGTGGCTGGACACCTTCGGCGACGACGACTTCCATCGCGCCTACACCGGCATGCCCGAGGAACTGCGCGACCCGAGCCACGGCCCGGAGGAGGAAAGCTACGCGCTGGAGTCGCTGGCCGACCTGCGCAGCTTCTACCGGGACGCGGCAGCAGAACGCCGCCACGTCATCTTCACGGTCTACGGCTGATTCGAAACCGCAAACCACGGTTGCGCAGCACTCAACGCGGAAAACGCCTCGTTTCGCGCCCGAAACCGGGTTGAGTGCTGCGCAACCGGGGAACCCGCGCGCAGCCGGCTGGGGAAGAGGGGCTCAATCGGCGAGGGTGGCCACCAAGATGGCCTTGATGGTGTGCATCCGGTTCTCGGCCTGGTCGAAGACGATGCTCGCCTCCGACTCGAAGACCTCGTCGGTGACCTCCAGGGCGTCCAGTCCGGTGGCCTGGTAGATCTCCTCCCCGACGGTGGTGTTGCGGTCGTGGAAGGCGGGCAGGCAGTGCATGAACTTGACCTGCGGATTACCGGTGGCCGCCATCATCTCCGCATTGACCTGGTAGGGCTTCAACAGCTCGATGCGCTCGGCCCACAGTTCCTTCGGTTCCCCGAGCGAGAGCCACACGTCGGTGTGGAGGAAGTCGACTCCCGCCACGCCCTCCGCGATGTCGTCGGTGATGGTGATGCGGGCACCCGTCTGCGCGGCGATGGCCTCGGCCTGGGCGCGCACCTCGTCGGTGGTCTGGAGCTGCCTGGGTGCGACCAGGCGGATGTCGGCACCGACCATGACGGCCGAGATCAGGTTCGAGTTGCCCATGTTGTTGCGCACGTCGCCGACGAAGGCCCACGACGTCTCCTCCAGGGGCTTGCCGGAGTGTTCCAGCATGGTGAGCTGGTCGGCGAGCATCTGGGTGGGATGCCAGGAGTCGGTCAGGCCGTTGTAGACGGGGATCCCGGCATGCCGTCCCATGGTCTCGAGGGTTTCCTGGGCGAAACCGCGGTACTCGATGCCGTCGTACCAGCGGCCGAGCACGCGGGCCGTGTCAGCGGCCGACTCCTTGTGGACGAACTGCGACCCGGCCGTGTCGAGGCGGGTGGCGTAGCCGCCCTGTTCCGTCATGGCCACGTCGAAGGAGCAGCTGGTGCGGGTGGAGGTCTTCTCGAACAGCAGAGCGACCTTCTTGCCCACCAGCCGCTTGACCTCGCGTCGTTCCCGCCGCTCCGCCTTCAGCTGGGCGGCGAGGTCCAGAACGGCCTTCCACTCGGCGGGGGTGAGGTCGGTTTCCTTGGTGAAGCTGCGTCCTTTGAGCATCACAGGGCCTTTCTGCGAGGAAGCTCTCAGGGTATCGCGACAATCCAAACGCGACCGCCGGTGTCCGGATTAACGCATCGCCAGTGGACAAGCGGCGACGATCAGGTGAGGGCGTCCAGGATGCCCGGCATGGCGGCCTCGATGTCGGCCAGGGTGCTGCGGAACCCGGATGCGGGACCGTACCAGGGATCGTCGAGGTCCTGGCCCTTCGGCATCGCGGGGTTGAAGTCATTGATGAGGGCGTAGTTGGCGTCGGGACAGAGTTGTTCGAGCCTGCTGATGTGGAACCGCTCGGCTACGACGACGAGATCGGCCGAGGCGAGGTCGTCGGCGGTGACCCGCCGGGCCCGGTGCCCGTCGGTGGAGTACCCGGCCTCGCGGAGCACGGCGGCGGCCCGCCGGTCGATGGGATTACCCGACTCCTCCGACGAGATGCCGACGCTGTCGGTCTCCACGTCAAGCCCCCGCTCGGCGGCCATCCCACGGGCCACCTGCTCCGCCATCGGGGAGCGGCAGATGTTGCCCCAGCACACAAACACGACCTTCGCCATGGACAGCAACCATAAGGGCTTCGCGGATTGGCGGCACCCTCCCCGCGCACCGTGATGTACCTCCCCGGGGTAGTTTGCCCACTGCACCGGCGTTGTTCGTGGGGTTTCGGGTTTTTGATGGCAGGCTTGTACCATGCAGATCCTGGTGGTGGATGACGATCAGGCCGTGCGTGACTCGCTGGCCCGATCCCTGAAGTATTCCGGCGACGAGGTGACGACTGCGGCTGACGGCGTCGAGGCGCTGGCACAGCTGGCAGGGCACACCCCGGACGCGGTGATCATGGACGTGATGATGCCTCGTCTCGACGGCCTGGAAACCACCCGCATGCTGCGACAGTCGGGCAATGACGTGCCGATTCTGATCCTCACGGCCCGTGACGCCGTCGGCGACCGGGTGGACGGCCTGGACGCCGGCGCCGACGACTACATGGTCAAGCCCTTCGCCCTCGACGAGTTGCTGGCGCGGCTTCGGGCCCTGACGCGGCGCTCGAAACCGACCCCGGAGAATGATTCGAAGGTGCTCGTGTTCGGTGATGTGACGTTGGATCCGCAGCACCGCGAGGTGACCCGCGCGGGGCAGCACATTTCCTTGACCCGCACCGAGTTCGCCCTTCTGCAGGCGTTCATGGAGAATCCCCGCCGCGTGATGGAACGCAACACCCTCCTCAACGAGGTCTGGGGATTCGAGTTCCCCGCCACCGCGAATTCCCTCGAGGTCTACATCGGTTATCTGCGGCGCAAGACCGAGGCGGGTGGTCTGCCTCGTCTGATCCACACGGTCCGCGGAGTCGGTTACGTGTTGCGTGAAACCGCCCCGTGATCAGTTCGTTCTGGATCCGGGTTCGCCGGGGCGTCGAAAGACTCATCACGGGCCAGTCGCTCCGCTCCCGGTTGGCCTCGCTGACCGGGATGTCCGTGGCCGCCGCCGTGCTTCTGGTCGGTTCCACCGCTTACCTGTCCACGCGAATCTCGCTGCGTGACCAGCTGGACCGCGAGATGCTGTCGGCCGCGCGCACCACTGCCGAGATCATCAACTCCGACATCAGGAACCTCGACAACCTCGGTCCGGGGCTCGGCACCTCCCAGGAGCTGCTGGCCGTCACCACCGCACGCGGTGAGGCCTTCCAGGCGGGCAAGCAGTCCCTGGCGTTGCTCCCGGATGCCGGGGAGATCGCAGTCGCCCGCATGCAGCAGGGGCACCGGGCACGTTCCGTGAAGCTGGCGGACGGCCAGGAGTACCGCCTGGTCTCGGTTCCGGTGCGCGCCAGGGACCGCACCGGCCAGTTGCAGAGTTACGCCATTCTCTACGCGCGCCCCCTGACATCGCTGGGGGCGACGTTGAACTCGCTGTGGTTTGTGATCGCGCTGTCCGGTCTGGCCGGGATCGTCTCCACGACCCTCACCGCCCTGTGGATGGCGCAGACCGCGCTGGCCCCGGTTCGTCGTCTCTCCACCGCGGTGAAGAACGTCACCCAGACCGACCAGCTGAACCCGATCCGCATCTACGGCCGCGATGACCTGGGTGAGTTGACGCGCAGCTTCAACCTGATGCTGAAGAGCCTCCAGACCTCACGGGAGCAGCAGCGGCAGTTGATCGCCGACGCCGGCCACGAACTGCGCACCCCGTTGACCTCGATGCGCACCAACATTGAACTGCTGGTGGCCGACGACAAGTCCGGGATGTTGCCGGAGGGGGCCCGCTCCGAGATCCTCGACGACGTCTCCGCCCAGCTCGGCGAGTTCTCGGCCCTCGTCGGTGACCTGGTGGCGCTGACCCGCGACGACCACCTCCAGCGCCAACCGGAACGGCTGGACCTGTCGGAGGTGGTGGAGGCGGCGCTGGCCCGGGCGACCCGTCGCGGACCGAACATCACCTTCCACACGCACCTGGAGCCGGTGCCGATCCTGGGCGACGCGTCCACGCTGGAACGCGCCATCACGAACCTGCTGGACAACGCGGTGAAGTTCTCCCCCAGCGACGGCGAGATCTGGGTGGAGCTGACCTCGGCCGGGGTGTTGACGATCATCGATTCGGGTCCGGGGGTGGCCGACGAGGATCTGCCACACATCTTCGACCGGTTCTATCGCTCCGACCGGGCACGCAACACCCCCGGCACCGGTCTCGGCCTGGCGATCGTCGCCCACACCGTCGAGGCCCACGGCGGTTCGGTCCGAGCCGGCAACCAGCAGGGCGCCGGAGCGAAGTTCACCATGCGGCTGCCGGTACTGAACATCCCCGAGTCGCCGCTGTCACCCTGACCTCGTCGCCCCGAGAAACCGCGTCGTGTCATCCGGAAGGTCTTTGTTCCACAGAGTTTTCCACAACCTGGGTAGAACTACACAGCTGTGATTCCGGTGGTGTCTCCGTTGCCCCCGGGCACGGCGGTCGTCTCTCGTCGTCTCTCATCGAGAGGGGTTCCCGTACACATCGGTTCACCCGTCGCGTCATCCAGTTGACCGACAAGCGACGGCGATACGCCGCCTGACCTCGTGCAATGCCGAGGTTGCGCGGACCCGGGACTGGACAATCCCCCGATCCCGGTCATTAAGGTGTCGGAATGCCCCCAAGACCCGCAGCGTATTACGCCGCGTCGACGCTCCACGCGGCCCCGGATTCCTCGCCCATTTCCCTGCGAATACATGTTCTCGTCTCCCTGCTGATCGGGCTGGTGCTGTGGAGCGTGATGGAGCAGCACTGGCCGTTGGCGGTCGGGCTCATGACCCTGATGGCGGTGATGGCGGTGCTCATGGCACGCAAACCCCGCGGCAGCCATCTTCCCCCGTCCCGCTTCCTGGTCACGGGCATGGCCGTGGCCCTGACCCTGCCGTTCACGGTCTTCCTGCTCGACCTTCCCGGGCTCCCCGTGGTGGTCTTCGTCGTCGGCACCACGGTGGTTCTCGCGGCGATGCGCATGGACGAGAAGAAGCGGCGGCGGCGACTCGCGACCGGCGACTTCAACTACCGCGACCTCTGGTGAGCAAGGACGCCACCAGCTTTTCCCACAGAGTTTTCCACAGCCGAGGTAAAACTACACAGGTGTGATTCACGGCCCCTCGTGGCGCCCAGCCTCCTGACCGCTGGTCGCGGGAGGCGCGCTGCTGGCAGCGGCGGCCGGGACCTGGATCTGCGATGAGAGCTCGGGGGAGGCATGCCTGCCCTGCCGGAAAATCACCAGGTAGGCGACCCACACCAGAAGAGCCAGCACCATCATCGTCACGGCCACCCAGGCCCAGGTGCTGCGGCGCTTCGGCGCCTGATGCTGGACGGGTTCCGCGTGGTAGACCGGAACCGAGGGCTGGTAGGAAACGCTCGGCGGGGGCAGGTACTGGCCGTAGGGCTGCGGGGATCCGTAATACGGGGCCGCGGGAACGGAGCCATAACCGGGATCGTTCGTCGGCGGGGGCACCGCCGCGACCGGGTCCGGCGGCGGCATGGCCCCGAGGGACTGCTGCCCGTAGGGGGCCCAGGGATCCTGCGGCGGGTTCGCCGACGGAGGGACCGGCGGGGGCATGGCTGCCAGGGCCGCGGCGGACGGCTCGGGAACCGGGGGCGGCATCTGGGGGGCCGCGTACCCCGTCGACGGCGTGGGGGCCGCCTGCGCCATGGGATCGGCCGGGGTGCTGGAGAAGTTCTGGTTCGTGGAATGCGGAAGCACCGGCTGCGGTGGTTCGGAGATCTTCTCGGTCGCCTCGTCCCTGAAGATGGTCAGGTCCTTGACGGCCTCCATCACCTGGGTGGGGGCCTCGGAGTCGTCGAACCCCACTGGGGCGGAGATGCGGGTCACCGGATCGTCGTCCTCCGCATCCGGCTCGGCCGGGGCCCGGCCAGCCGGTTCCGGTGCGACCGGGGACGGAGCAACCGGTTCCGGCGCAACTGGTTCCGGCACAACTGGTTCCGGCGCGACCGGGGACGGTTCGGGCGAGGGTAGTTCGTCCCAGACGGATCTGATCACGCCGGGCTCTTCCGGGGATGGCGCGGATGGCACCATGACCACGACCACCCGGTTCACCGAATCGTCGTCCTGCTCCACCGAGGAAAGTTCCTCCGATGCCGGGGCCTGCTCCCGGGGGGACAGTTCCGCCGACGCCGGGGCCTGCTCCCGGGGCGACAGTTCCGCCGAGACCGAGGCCTGCTCCCGGGGCGACACCTCGGCCGACCACTGCCTGGCCAGGACCAGTTCCCCGGGGGCGGTTTCGGCGGGCGTCCCGGACGGTGTCGCCGGAACCACGCGGGTCACCGGGTCGTCCACGCCCGGGGGCTCCGGGGAGCTCTCCGACACCGGTTCCGGCAAGTCTTCGTCCAGGTGGAAATCTTCCTCATCCGGGAGCGAACCCTCGTTGTCCGAGTAGAAACAGTCCTCTTCCGGGTAGGGGCCGTCGTCACCCGGGAAGGCGGGGAACGAGTCGACCGGGGGCGGTTCGGCGGGCGCTTCCACCCGGGTCGCCCGGGTGGTCTCGTCCTCAGGGCAGGAGGTCGGGCCGGTCGGGACCGAGGAGAGAACCGTCGGCACCTCGTGACCCTCGTCGGTGAAACCCGGCTCCCCGACCGCGGGCACCAGGTCCCGGATCAGGGCGTACAGATCCCCCTTGTCGGCAGCAACCACCATTGCTCGGATGCGCGTCCGGTATTGCGCGGAATCCAGCTTGTCAGCGGCCAGTGCCTCGTCCAGGACGCGACGGCACCGGAGCAGGTCCTCCGATGTCAGGGGGTTTGAACTCACGGTGCCAGTTTGTCAGAGACCGCCGCCAAGAACCATGTCCGTGTTCAATTCACCGGCTTGAACCGTCCCGATTTCGCGGCCGCACGCCCCTGCGGACTAGGGTTGGCGCACAAACCCCAGGAGGCAACATGCTCGGTTTCGCCGCGGTGGATCGGCGCCCGGATACGGTGGCGATCTGGCTGGTCAGTCGCACGGATCCCGACGAGGCGTCCAGCACGAACGCCGTCGTGGTGAACCTGGCCGACGAACACGCCCTGAAGAAGGTGCATTCGCTGACCCGCGACCGCGTCGTCATCTCCACCCCCGGCAGCGACCTGTCCGGGTTGCCGATCAGCGACGGGCATCCGACGGAGCTGCTAGGGGAGTTCATGGAGGCCACCCGCACCCACCAGCGCGCCATCGTCGAGGCCGTGCGTTCCTACGTGGCCTCCCGCAGGAGCCAGAAGCTGGTGGAACCCACCTTCCCCGCGGATCCGCAACTCCCGGAGAGCTGGCCGGAGACCTGCCAGGACCGCGCCCTGGAACTGGCCGGTCTGGTGTCGCGGGTTTGGACGAACTGGCTGGTCAGTGACGGCGAGCGGCTCCGCCGCACCACCCAGCCGCGTACCGGCAGGACCCCGTGGATCATGCCCGAGGAGCTGAACCAGCCGGAACTGCTGGCCCTGCCACCGGCCCTGGCGGAGAAACTTCGCCCCGAACCCTTGGGGCCCTTCCCCGGCTGAGCGGTCCCGGACCCGCCGTTTCTCACGCCGGAGGCAGCGGGACGTACCACTCGACATCGGTGATGAGGATGCGGGTGTCCATGTTCCCGTTCCAGCTGACGCCCATGCCGTGTTCCTGGAGGATCGGGATGACAACGGTCTTCATCAGGTTGATGGTCGTGGCTTCGTAGAGCTCCTCGCGCTGGGAGTTGCTCAAAGCGTTGTACTCCTCCTCGCTGATGTGGGCGGGCCAGAAGATGCCGTAGTCGAGGCAGGTGCTGCCGTCCTCCACGAGGTTCTCGGTGTCCTGCTGGTGGAAGAACACGTACCCCAGGTCGTCCTGGTCGCCCTCGATCTCCGCATGCCCGCAGGTGCCACAGCAGGTGAAATCCTGCTCCGCGACGACATGGGCCCTCCGCAGTGCCTCGAAGGCGCGGTCCAGATTGCTGGCAGGCACCTCCCCGAATCCCGCCTGCTGGGTGCGGCGCGCATCGATCAGGTACTGGGCGATGGCGCGGCACTGCGCCTCGGACAGCGTGCCACCGCCCTCCTCGTCCTTCTCATCCTCCACTGCACAGGCGATCTCCTGGGCATGGTCGTTGATGTCGTCATCCCCTCTCACGAGTTGCATCCAGATCATGTCGCGGATGTGCTCCTCGAGTTCGGGATCGATCACGCCCCCGAGCAGCTCGGCGGGGATTTTCAGCCCTTCGGGTTGGGCGTTCAGTTCAGTCATGTCCGAGACCCTAGCGATCGCCACCGACAGAAAAGGGGCCGGGCGGCACCGCCCGGCCCCTCACCGCGGCATCTCACCGCCAAGGACTCTGGCCAGGCTGACCCGGCTGCCCCGGCTGGCCGGGCTGCTGGAAATTGACCGGACCCTGGAATCCACCCTGCGGGCCGGGCTGCCCAGGACCAGGACCTGCCGCCTTCGCCCTGCCGCGCTGCACCAGGATCAATGCGGCCACACCGCCGCCCACCACGACGACCCCGAGCACGATCCACAGCCATGTCAGGTCGGGATCGTTGCTGGCGGTCGCCTTCAGGCCTTCGGAGCTGGCCAGATCGGCGGGGTCCTTCCACCTGACGGTGTTGCCGGAGATCTCCCCCTTGCCGCTGGCGGTGAGGACCTTGCCCGGGAAGCTCACCTTGACCTCGAAGTCGGTGAACATGCTTGCGCTGGCCCCCTGCGTTCCGCCGCCCGGCATGTGGAAGGTCCATTGCTTGCTGGACTCGTCGAAGCTGAGGTAGCTGACCTCGGAGAGTTTGGCGGTGCCGGAGAGCCGGCAGCCGATGTACTTGTCGTCCTGGTAGCCCTCCTGTTTGAGGTCGCCGGGGAGATTGGTCGAGCTCGTTCCGCGCTGACAAATCCCATTGGGATCCTTGATACCGCCCGATCCCGCCTGTTCTTTCAGCACCCCGAAGTCAGCCTTGACCTCGATCTTGTCCTGACTGCTCACGTTGATCTCCTGATGCATCCGGATGCAGGAGCTGAGTGCCAGGACGAGAGGCAGGATCAAGGCGACGATGCCGATTCTGCGTAGTTTTCTCATGGTTGAAACCTAGCCCCTGCCCCTTCCCGGAATGCGGAGTCCCCCAAATTTGCGACAAACGGGTGGGATTTCCCGCGCAACCCCTTCCCGGCCCGCAGCGGAACACGGCACCATTGACCCGTGAAACTCGATCGCAACGCCACCGTCGCCGAGATCTACGCCCATCCGCTCGGACGCGACATCATCGACAAGATGCTGCTGCAGACCGGGCGCAGCGCCACGTGGGTGCGCAACCCTCTGGTGTCGCGGTTGCGGCTGCGACAGCTCGACAGGCTGCTGGGACGCATGTTCGGCCCCGGCTTCGTCGACACCCTCGTCGATCTGCTGGCCGACTGCCCCGAGTCACCTCCCCGCCTCGACGGGCCCATCGCCGCCACGTGGTGGAAGCGGGCCGTTTTCTACCAGATCTACCCGCGTTCCTTCGCGGACAGCAACGGCGACGGCATCGGCGACCTGCCCGGCATCCTGGCGAAGCTGCCCTACCTGGACGACCTGGGCATCGACTGCCTGTGGCTCTCGCCCATCTTCACATCCCCCAACAAGGACATGGGCTACGACATCGCCGACTACCGGTGCGTCATGGACGAGATGGGCACCATCGACGACCTGCGGCGCCTGATCGCCGCCTGCCACGAACGCGGGATGCGCATCATCCTCGACCTGGTGGTCAACCACACCTCCGACGAGCACCCGTGGTTCAAGGACGCCATCGCCGACCCGGAGGGCGCGCACGGCGACTACTACTTCCTGCGCGACGGCGACCCCGAGACCCCACCCAACAACTGGACGTCGTTCTTCTCCGGCCCCGCCTGGCGCCGCATCGGCGACAAATGGGTGCTGCACCTGTTCACTCCCGAACAACCGGACCTCAACTGGGACAACCCGGCCGTGCGCCGCGAGGTGGTCGACGTGGTGCAGTTCTGGCTGGCGGAGGGCATCGACGGGTTCCGCCTGGACGTGATCAACTACATCTCCAAACGCGACGGCCTGCCCGACGGCAACGCCACCGTCGGCCAGGTGATGGGTTTCACGGGCGTGGAGCACTACTTCCACGGCCCGCACCTGCACGACCACCTGGCTCAGCTGCGTCGTGAGGCCTTCACCCGGACGGAAGTGGAACCGGGCCACGAGGCGCCGGGGGCCGATGCCCTTCCCATCATGATCGGCGAGACCCCGGGCGCGGGCGTCGAGGTGGCCCGGCTGCTCACCAGCTCCCAGCGAGGTGAGCTGGACCTCGTCTTCAGCTTCGACCACCTGGAGACCCCGGGGCACGTGCGCTGGGACGAGTACGCCTACGACCTGAACTTCCTGAAGCACTACTACATCGACTACCAGTCCCGGCTTGGCTCCGACGACTGGATGAGCCTGTTCCTCGAGAACCACGACAACCCGCGCATGATCTCCAAGGTCAACCCCGACCCCCGGTTCCGCGACCAGCTGGGCAAGGCCCTGGCGACGATCCTGCTGACCATGCGCGGCACCCCGTTCATTTTCCAGGGCCAGGAGATCGGGGCCATCAACCAGGACTTCCCCGACGAGTCGGCGCTGCGCGACGTGGAATCGCTGAACCTCCTGGCCGCCGAGGGCCCCGGGGCCTGGGGAAAGATCATGGCCGGTTCCCGCGACCACGCCCGCGTCCCGATGCGCTGGGACCGCGACGAGCACTGGGGGTTCACGCGTGGCATTCCTTGGATCAAGGCCTTCGACGACTCGGTGGGATATTCCGTCGCCGCCCAGGAGCACAACCCCGACTCGGTGCTGCGCTACTACCGCCGCCTGATCTGGCTGCGCCGCTCCAACCCGACGCTGAGCCTGGGTTCGATCCGTTTCATCGACGCCGATGTCAAGGACTACTTCGCCTGGTTCCGGGAGCACGACGGCGAGCGCTGGTTCATCGAGGTGAACCTGTCGGGCCATCCCCTGCGGCGACGCCATCGCGAACGAAATCTCGAGATCGTCGCGGGCACCGCCAAGGACCGCTCCGGCCCGATGGAACCCTACGAGGCCCTCGTGTGCCAGGTCCCTCGCGACGGGGGTGAATGACCCGGGATCACAAGGGGTCACGATTTCAACCGGTGATTTAATTTTCCATCTCCGGCGAGAATCGCGACCCCGACTCGCTTTGTCACCGCGACCCGGAACTAGGGCAATAAAAACTAGATAATTCAATTAACCAAGGTGAGCGCGGCTCCACCGGGAACGACACCGGGAAGTTCACTCCCCGAGATTTCTCCTCACAAAAGTTCACCCCCGTGAGTTATGCTTCACGAAGCACCCCCTTGGACGGGCAGCTGACCCCAACCGCGGGTTGTAAAATCCTAAAGAATTGAGGAAGTTTTATGAAAGCTGCTTCATCATGCGCCGGGGCTCGGAAGCTCCTGGCATCAGTCGCCGCCGCCCTCGCGGCAACCCTGACCTTCAGCATGCCAACGGCACATGCCGACGACCACCCGGCCAACCCAGCGGACAGCCACCCGAAGGTCGGAACGAGCGACGAGAGCGTGCCCGGCTTCCGACTGACCGTCGAGAAGAAGGAAAAGGACGGCAAAATCTGGACCGGGCACGTCACGCCCCACCTGTTCACCGTGCACACCTCGGCGAACAAGGAAGACGCCTTCAAGGCCTACTGCATCGAGCTCGATGTCGACATCCGCTATGACTCCAGCCTGCGCATCGGCGGCTGGAAGGACTTCCCGGGCAAGAACAAGTTCAAGGACAACCCGGATGTCCAGGCCAAGGTCGCCTGGATCGCCCAGAACAGCTACCCCCAAACCGATCTGGCCAAGGTCGCCGAGACCTCTGGCGTCTCGGGCCTGACCGAAAAGGAAGCCATAACCGCCACCCAGGCAGCCATCTGGCACTTCACCAACCCCGACGAGTACAGGTGGCTGGGCCTGCAGGAAGGCGACCAGGCCACGCAGAGCCGCGTCGAGGCGCTGTTCAAATACCTGACCGGCGAGAAGAACGCCGGGTTGAAGGAGCCCGCCCACCCCGCCATCACGATCAAGGGTGGCGAACTCCCCTTCGCCCTCAACGAAGCCAAGACCGAGGGCAGGGTCGGCCCGATCCGCTTCGAGTCCAACCAGGCCACCGTCAAGCTGACCAGCGAACTCAAGTACGAACTGGTCGACAAGGATGGCAAGGCGGTTGACAAGAACGCCGTTCCCACCAACACCGACCTGTACCTCAAGGTGCCGGCCAACATGACCTCAGGTGAACAGGAGTTCAAGGCCACCACCACCGGAACCGTCCAGGCGGGCAAGCTGTTCATCACCAAGAACGCCGTAATCGGGGGCGACCACGGCCAGACCATCATCACCGTCTCCACCAAGGAGATCGCGGTCAACGCCCAGGGCAAGATCACATGGTCCACCCCCAAGCCGAGCGCCCCGACGGCACAGCCGACCCAGCCGACGGCGCAACCGACCCAGCCGACGGCGCAACCGACCCAGCCGACGGCACAACCGACCCAGCCGACGGCACAGCCGACCCAGCCGACGGCACAGCCGACCCAACCAACGGCAAAGCCGACCCAGCCGACGGCGACCACCCCCAAGCCCACCCCCAAGAAGCCGGGGCTGCCGAGAACCGGCGACTGATCAACCTCCGGAGACAGAAGAAGGGGCCGGGTGATACCCGGCCCCTTCTCGCGTGCCTCTGTCCTCCACCAATCCGTCCACCCGGAACCGGGGGGATCGATAGTTGAAATTTTCCCGTACTACTTTCGGCCCAACCCGCTGGCCAGGGCCCCCCGCGCCCGGCCGCAACACGCCTGACCGCAAACAGCAGACTTTTCAATTAACCAAAGCGAAAGCGCTCCCACTAGGCACTATGCCCGTTGGGAGGTACATTACCCACCCTCCCTCTCTAAAGTGCAGCCGCATGGGTTATAGTTCGCGCAGCGACCCTGTGGGGAGGCGCATAAGCGGCCTGTCCACGGGCCGTGAAGCCCTAAAGAATTGAGGAACCCATGAAGGCTGCTTCATCACGGACCAGGACGCGTAAGTTCCTGGCACTCGCCGCCACCTCGCTGGCGGCCGTCCTTACCTTCGGCGCCCCGACCGCACACGCGGACGACTTCACCTACCCCGAGGGCTACCCGAAGCTCGGATCCGCGGCTGAGGCCGAGCGCGGCCACAACCTTGTTTACAACAACACAGCCCTTCCCGCCATGCTGTTCACGGTGCACACCAGCCCGGCCAAAGAAGGCAACATCAAGGCCTACTGCATCGAACTCGACGTCAGCATCCAGTACGGAACAGACCTGAAGGTCGGCGACTGGAAGGACTTCCCGGGCAAGAACAAGTTCAAGGACAACCCGGATGTTCAGGCCAAGGTCGCCTGGATCGCCCAGCGCAGCTACCCGGAGGTCGACCTGGCCAAGGTCTCCGAGGCCTCTGGTGTCGCGGGCCTGACCAAGGAGGACGCCATCACCGCCACCCAGGCGGCCATCTGGCACTTCACCAACGACTTCGCGTACAAAGGTCTGAAGGGCGCCGACAAGGCGGCTGGCGAGCGGGTCGAAAAGCTTTACAATTACCTGACCGGCAAGAATAACGTCGGTCTGAAGGAAACCGCCAAACCCACCGTTGAGATCAAGGGCGGCAGCGGCACCTTCAAGGCGGGCGACCCGATCGGCCCGATCCGTTTCGAGTCCAACCAGGCCACCGTCAAGCTGACCAACGAACTCAAGTACGACCTGGTCGACAAGGACGGCAAGGCGGTCGACAAGAACGCCGTTCCCACCGGCGTCGATCTATTCCTCAAGGTTCCGGCCGACGCCCCGGCGGGTGAGCAGGAGTTCAAGGTTTCCGCCACCGGTAGCGTCTACGCCGGCAAGCTGCTGATCTCGAAGGACGCCACCCCCGAAAAGCACAGCCAGACCATCATCATCGGTTCCAACAAGGAAATCACCGTCGAGGCCTCCGCCGTGCTCAAGTGGAACGCCGCCCCCAAGGAGACGACCCCGACCCCGAGCCCCACGCCGTCCAACTCCACGCCGGCCCCCAAGCCGTCCAAGTCCGAGTCGGCGACCCCCAAACCCACCACCCCCAAGAAGCCGGGTCTGCCGAGGACCGGCACCTTCTGATCACCCTCCAAGGACAAGGGGCCGGGCGATACCCGGCCCCTTTCCACACCCCTCGCCATGCCCGGGCATTCGGCGGACCGACCGAATTGCAACCCCGATGTGACAATCCCACTGTCTTGCGCTAACTTTCGAGAAGCCAAAACTCCTTGCGTCTTAAATCACCTTGGGACGCCGGAATGGCAAGAAGGAGGAAACAAGGCGTGGGAACATTCTCCGCAAGCAGATTTGCCAGAGGATTCCTGGCCGTCATCGCCGCGTTCGTGGCCACCGTCCTGGCGGTCGGGACGCCGAATGCCAGGGCCGACGAGTACCAGCCCGGATACCCGAAACTCGGGAGGGATTCCGAACTCGTCTATGGCCATGACCTGTACCGTGACGGTGCGCTGGGAACCCAGCTGCTGACCGTTCACACCGACGACAAGGGCGGCAAGATCCTGGCCTACTGCATTGAGCTCGACGTCAATTCCGAATGGGGCGGCGAGATGAAACAAACCGATTTCTCGGCCTTCCCCGGCAGCAATGAATTCGCGAAGAACCCGCAGGTGCGTTCGAAGGTTTCCTGGATCATTCACCACAGCTATCCGAAGACCGATGTCGCCCAGGTGGCGGCGGCCGCCGGCGTTCCCGGACTGACCGACAGGGAGGCCATCACCGCCACCCAGGCCGCCATCTGGCACCTGACCGACAACTTCACCTTCAACGGCCTGCACCAATGGGAGGATCCCAAGCACGACACCACTTCCGATCGGGCGCAGCGCATCAAGAAGCTGTACGACTACCTGCTGGGACCGGCCAACACCGGCCTTCCGGAGAACTCCGGCCCGAGCGTGGAGGTCACCGTCCCCAAGACTCCCGGAACCAGTGGCAAGCTGGTCGGTCCGATTCGCCTGACCGCCACCCAGCAGACCGTCTCCTTGGCCGCGCTCCCCTACCCATTGGTGGACGCCCAGGGCAACGATGTGGATCTCTCCGCGGTTCCCACCGGGACGGACCTGTTCCTGAAGGTTCCCGCCGGCGCACCCGCGGGGAAGGCCGACATCACCGCCAGCCTCACCGGTGACAGCCACACGAGCAACCTCCTGGTCGCCCGGAACGGGCGCTGGCAGACCCTGGTCATCGCCAAGACCAAGCAGGTCACCGTCACCTCCCGGGGCGAGGTCAGCTGGGCCCCCGCGAAGGCTCCGAGTCCTTCTCCCAGCCCGTCGCCGAGTCCTTCCCCGACCCCCTCGGTGACCCCGTCGCCGACCCCCTCGGTGACCCCGTCTCCCACCCCCTCGGTGACCACTCCCCCGCCCGGTCCGAGCATCCCGGCCAAGAAACCGGGCCTGCCCAGGACCGGCAGCTGAGAGGATCCACGGTCCGGCCCTGAGCTGCTTCTGCCTCCCACCCCCGGGGTGGGAGGCAGAAGGTTTTTCATGACCCGCACAGGAGGCTTTCCAGGGCCTCATCGATTGGCATGCTGGTCGTCCCGGAGCTCAAGGATGCCCATGTGTTCCGGCCTCCCAAGCGCTGCTGGCGCAGCGCATCCGGCCAACAGACCAGACACGTGCACCGACGGTCCGGCAGGGAAACCCTGCGAGTTTCTGGCGGTCACGAAACAGGCGTTTCCGCGCAGATCAACGATGCGTGCAGAGGGGCCCGGTCAATCCGGGCCCCTCTGCATTGTTCATTGCACTTCAATGAATCGGAATCGCGGCCACCGCGACCGGTTGCGCACGAAGCGATTCCGGGACGGATGCGACGCCACCTGCAACCAGCGCCGCACCCGCCCCCAACCAGGCCACCGACTCCGCCTGCGCCAGTTCAGCGGGCAGTCGCAGTTCCCCGGAAGCGGGGGACAGCAGGAATGCATGGACCACCCCGTCGACGACGGTGTAGCGGACTTCCCCATCGGCGGCGCGTCTCCACGGCCGCGATCCGAAGATCGCCGGCCCATTGACCTCGAGCCAAGCCCCCAATCCGTCGAGGGCCCGCTGTTGGAGCTGCGGAATCGACCCGTCGGCCCGCGGACCGACGTTGATCAAGAGGTTGCCGTTCTTCGCGACGACGTCGACGAAGTAGCGGATCAGCCCGGCGGCATCCAGACTGTGGGTGTCGTCCTCCTCGGCGTTGTAGCCGAAGGACAGGCCGAGTCCGCGGGTGGCCTCCCAGACCTGCTCCTGAACCCCGTCGACCTCGCTGTACTCGCGGGTCAGGAACCCGTGAGCGGGCACCCCCCAGCGGTCATTGACGACACCGTCGGGCACCGTCTCCAGATAGTGCCGCCACAGCGCCGCGACCCCGAATCCGTCGTCTCCCTTGCCGCCGTCGGGCCATTCGATGTCATTCCACAGCACCGACGGTCGGAAACGGTCGATCAGCTCGGTCAGCTGTGCCGCCGCGTAGCGCGCGAACCCCTCGTCGTTGCGGCGCAGCAGGAACAGGTCGCGGTCGGACTGGATGGGTGGCAGGTCCGAGACGTGCCAGTCGAGGGCCCCGGAGAAGTACACCCCGAACCGCGCCCCGGCGGCCCGGGTCGCGTCGGCGAACTGCCGGATCAGGTCGCGACCCGGACCCCGCCGGGCCGCGTTGAATCCGGTGGTGGTGGTGTCCCACAGGCAGAAACCATCATGGTGCTTCGTCACGGGCACCACGTAGCGCGCCCCGGAACGCAGCACGGCCCGGATCATGGCATCGGCGTCGAGGTCGAAGGGACGCCACCGGTCGGCGAGGTCCTCGTAGCTGGTGCCCTCCCCGAACCGTGCGACGTGCTGGGCACGGCAGGGCGACCCGGGGATGCGCACGGTGTTGCCGTACCACTCGGCGTAGCGGTGCCGCGCGTAGGCGTCCTCGACCGGCACCCGCCCGTCGTGGGGTTCGGCCCAGGCCGGCAGGGAGAAGATGCCCCAGTGGATGAAGACACCCAGCTTGGCGTCGCGGTACCAGTCGGGGACGGTGACATCCGGGTAGTCGACCCCGAGGGCCGGGCCGGTGCGTTCGTCGAAGTTCAGCATCCGGCACCTCGCCGGGTGATCACCGGGGTCAGGTCCGGGTCGGGATTGGAGCGGTCGAAGGGCCAGGTCCCGGGTTTGAGATTGCGGTGCCCGAGCCGCAGCAGGTCCTGGTCGACACCACCGGGGGTGAGGGCAATGACCCAAGCCTTCGCCAGGGTGAACAACTCCGGCTCCAGGTAGCCGATCTTGACCAGCACGACATCGGCGTCCTCGGGTTCCAGACCGAGCTGACGGAAGTCGTCGAGCAGGTGGAAGGGTTTGCGGCGTTCCGTGATGATCACGTGCACCGACCCGCATCTGACCACCGCCTGGCGGCCTGCGACGGGATCTCCCTCGGCCAGGGAGAACACCTCCCCGCGCACCTCGGCGGGTGGTGCGACCGCATCGACGTTCCCGCCGACCCGCACATCCACCGCCCCGCCGACCCCGGCATCGAAGCAGGCCGCGACGGCCCCGGGATCGAAGGTGGAGGCGTGGATCACGACGCGGCCCCCGTCGGTCAGGCCGGGATGGGCCAGCAGTTCACGCACCGTCCACGACACGTCCCCGGCACCACCCGCGGTGGGGTTGTCACCGGAATCGGAGATCACGAAGGGCCTGGGTGCGTCCTTGGCGAGCGCCGTCGCCAGGGCACCGTCGAGGGTGTCGGTGGGGCCGACGAAACAGAACTCGTCGCGGGCCGCCCACCAGGCCTCGGCCAGCTCCGAGGCCCCGGCGGCGATGGCCTCCCGGTCATCGCCCGTGACGACGACGGCGGCCTGGCAGCGGGGTTCGTCGGCCCATGCGTAACCGACCCACAGGGCCGCGTCGATCACCCCGTCACGGGCCTCGATCTCCGGTACGCGGGCGTAGATCGAGGCCGCGGGTTCCACGCGGGTGGAGGTCTTCTCGCCGGGCAGCAGCAGCGGAACGGGCACGAATGCCTTCCACGGCCGCCTGGCGGCGACATCCGCCCCGATCCCGGAACGCAGCCGGGCGATCAGGTTCCAGGCCGCACGTTCCTTGGTGTTCATCACATCCTCGTGCGGGGCCATGCGGTAGCAGGTGATCAGGTCCACCTGGTCGACGAGGGCCGCGGAGACGTTGCCGTGCAGGTCGAGGGTGGCCGAGACCAGGCAGTCGGGGCCGATCACCTCCCGCAGCGCAGTGGCCAGGTCGCCCTCCGCGTCGCGCATCCCGACGACGCTCATCGCGCCGTGGATGTCGAGCAGCAGCCCGTCGAACGGCCCCTCGGAGGCGGCCAGCTCCAGGATGCGGGCCTTGATGTCCTGGTAGGTCTCCGGGCGGACCGCTCCACCCGGCAGGGACCGGCCGTGGTGCAGCGGCACCCAGTCGACGACCTCCCGGAGTTCCCGGCCCGCCTCGAGGAACGGATAGTAGGACAGCAGTTCGTCGCCCTCGCGGCGGGTGAACGCCTCGTCGCCGCTCAGGTGCGGGGAGAAGGTGCTGGACTCGATCGACATGCCGGCGATGGCGATCCTCGGCCGGGCAATCCCCCCGTCGGCGGCGGGCGGCAGGGGCGGGCACCAGATGTCGGCGGCTGTGGTCATGAAACGGCTTCCTTCAGGTCGAGAGCGAGGGCGGCGGCCCCGAGGGCGGGGTTGACGAGGGTGGCGCGGTGAACACCGGGGATCGGCACGGTGACGGGCGGGTCGGCGGCCAGGGCCTCGGTGAGCAGCGGTCCGAGCAGGTCCCAGGCCGCCGTCACCCCTCCCCCGACCACGACATCGGTCAGGTCGAGCAGGGTGGTGGCCACGACGATGCCCTGCGCCAGGGCCTGCGCGGCGCGGGTGAACACCTCGACGGCGGCGGTGTCACCTTTTCTGGCGGCGGTCGCGACATCGGCCCCGGTCAGTCCGGTCCGCCCCGTCAGGTCGGCATAGCGCAGGCCGAGGGAACGCCCCGACGCGAGGGTTTCGAGATGCCCCACTCCCCCGCAGGTGCAGCGGTGCCCGGGATAACCGGGGGTGTGCCCGATCTCCCCCGCGCCGCCGCGCGGCCCGTGGTGGGGGCGTCCCCCGATCAGCAGGGCACCACCGACCCCGGTGCCGAGCATGATGGCCAAGCCGTCGCTGACGCCGCGCAGCGCACCCCAGCGGGCCTCCCCGCACAGGAACGCGTTCACGTCGTTGACCAGTTTCACGGGGTGTCCGGTGAGGTCGGCGATGGCCTCGGCGGGACGGCGGCCCCGCCAGTCGGGGAAGATCCCGGAGGCGGCCAACACCTCACCCGAGTCGGGGTCGATCACCCCCGCGGCACCGGCACCCACGGCTGTGGCCCGCAGCCCGGAAGAGGCCTCGATGCGGGTCACCAGGCCCGCGGCGGCGTCGATCAGCGCCTGACCGCCGCGCCCCGAGGCGGTGGTGTCGGAGGCCAGGATGTTGCCGTCGACGTCCGCCAGCACCGCGGTGATCTTGGTGCCTCCGATGTCGATGCCGGCCACCACGGGGCCGCGCAACTCATCATCCGGCGACGGGATCCTGAGCATCAGCGACCACCCAGCCCGGCCAAGGCGATGCCCTTCACGAGGTGCTTCTGCAGCGCTATCACGAGCGCGGTGGTGGGCACCATCGAGATCACGGCGGCGGCCATCTGCAGGTCCCATCGGGTGCCCTGCTGCGTGGAGAACGTCGCCAGGCCCACCGGCAGGGTGCCGAGGGTGGAGTAGTCGACGGTGACGATCAGCGGCCACAGGTAGGAGTTCCAGAAGCCCAGGAAGGTGAACACGGCCAGCACCGCGATCGCGGAACGCGACAGGGGCAGAATGATGTTGAGGTAGATGCGCAACGCCCCCGCACCGTCGACCCGGGCGGCCTCGTCCAGCTCGAAGGGAATTCCCCGGTAGAACTGGCGCAGCAGGAAGGTACCGAAGGCGCTGAACGCGAACGGGATGATCAGGGCCTGATAGCTGTTGATCCACCCGAACCAGTCCATCAGGGTGTACATCGGGATCATCACGACCTCCGCGGGCACCATGAGGGTGGCCAGGAACAGCAGGAACACGGCGTCGCGACCCTTCCAGCGGAGCCGGGCGAAGGCGAACGCCGACGCGGAGGAGACGATCAGCACCAGGATCGTCCCGGCCACCGACACGAACAGCGAGTTCAGCATGTAGGTGACGAACGGGCCGTAGGTGAACACCTCGATGAAGTTCGTCCACTTGATCTGCGACCCGACCAGCCGCGGCGGGGAGGTGAACATCTCGTTGTTCGGTTTCATCGCGGAGAACAGCGCGTAGATCAGTGGCGACGCGAAGATCAGGGCGGCGACGTAGACGCTGATGTGGGCGAGCACCGAGCGGCCACCACCGCCCTTCTTCCTGGTATCGGCGCTCGCAGCGCGCAGCGTTTTCTCCGCCTGCCCCGCCCCGGCCCGGGAGCCGCCCTTCTTGCTGGTATCAGTACTCATAGTGCACCCACTTCTTCTGCACCTGGAACTGCAGGGCCGTCAGGACGATGATGACGGCGAACAGGATCCAGGCGGCCGCGGCGGCCAGCCCGAGGTCCTGGAATCGGAAGCCATTGTTGTAGATGAACTGGACGATCGGCTGGGTCGAGTTGCCGGGGCCGCCGCCGGTCAGCAGCTGCGGCTGGGCGAAGACCTGCAGCGAACCGATCATCGTCATCACGGTGGCGAAGAACACGGCCGGGGAGATCATGGGCAGCGTCAC
The DNA here is from genome assembly GCA_937965785.1 of uncultured Propionibacteriaceae bacterium. Lineage (GTDB taxonomy): Bacteria > Actinomycetota > Actinomycetes > Propionibacteriales > Propionibacteriaceae > Arachnia. The sequence goes on from CALCKT010000012.1 coordinate 22,485, forward strand.
ACGGAAGAACAGGCGTGCCCCCGTCGCGCCATCGATGCGGGCCGCCTCAATGACGCTGTCGGGAAGCTGCTCCAGCACCGCCGAGAAGATCAGCATGTTGTAGCCGAGGCCCTGCCACACCGACATGGTCACCACCATGACCATCGCCCAGAACGGATCAGCCAGGAAACTGGGCAGGGTGTGGTTGAACAGTCCCTCGCTGATGCCGTTCAGCGCACCCTTGGGTTGCAGCAGCATCTTCCACACCAGGATGTTCGCGACCATCGGGGTGACCACGGGGATGAAGAACAGCACCCGTAGCACCCCACGCCCGCGAATACGGGAGTTGAGCGCCACCGCCAGCCCGAGCGACAGGGCGATGTTGATGGGGACGTAGGTGATGGCGAACACGAAGGTGTTGCGCATCGCCGGCCAGAAGTCCGGGCTGACGGTGAACAGCTTGATGTAGTTACCGAGCCCGTTGAAGGTGCGCGCACCGAAGGTGGGCCAGTTGAACAGGCTCATGACGATGGACAGGCCCACCGGGAAGAGCGTGAACAGGCCGAGGCCCAGCAGGGCCGGGCTGACGAAACCCAACGCCTGGCGAGCCTCGGCCCTGCGAAGGGCCCCTTTTCTGGGGGAGGACATTCAGGACCCTTTCTCCATCACTGCTGGAACTGCTGCTGAGCGGCGTTCAGCACCTCGGACATCGGTTTGGCTCCGCTGTAGACGCTCACCAGTTCGGGCTGGATGTAGGAGTTGACCTTGGACCAGTTCGGGGAGACGCGCTGCGCCTCGACGTTGGCGAAGGCGGCGTCGAAGGCCTGCTTGACCACGTCACGGTACTGCTCGTCGATGGAGTTGAAGTACAGCGGCTGCGACTCGACGCGGGCCGGGTAGGACCGACCGGAGCTGGCGACGTGGTCCTGGGCCTCCTTGCTGAGCAGGGCTCCCAGCACCTTCAGGGCCGCGTTCTTGTCCTTGCAGCTCTTGGCGACGCCGTAACCCGAGCCGAGGATCAGCCCGGTCGCCTTGCCACCAGCGGGTGCGGGCAGGTTCGTCATGCCGACCTTGAAGCCCGCGTCGTTCTTGATGTAGCTGCTGGCGTTCCAGGTTCCGTCAACGGCCATCGCGGCGTTGCCGTTGGAGAACTGTTCCTCGCCCCAGCCGGCGTCGGAGGCCGATCCGACGGGCAACGCAACCTTCTTCTCGGTGACCAGGCCTGCGTACCAGGTGGAGGCCTCGACGAAGGCCGGGTTGGCGATGTCCAACTTGCCGTCGGCGGTCACCGGCTGGGTGCCGGACTTGGCGATCGGCAGGGCCTGCCACTGGAAGTCCCCCATGCCGATACCGAAGCCGTGCTTGCCGTCCTTGGTGGCTGCGGTGGCGGTGGCCTCGAAGTCATCGAAGGTCCAGCCGTTCTTCGGCTGGGGAGCGCCCGTGGCGTTGATCATGTCGGCGTTGTAGTAGGTGAGCATGGTGGCCATGTCGAAGGGCAGGCCGTACATGGTGCCACCGTCGCTGAGGATGTCCGTGGCTCGCGGGGCGAAGTCGGAGGTCTTGAGTCCCGCCGTTGTGAGGTCGGCCTCGGTGAGCTCCGCGAAACCGGCCTTGTAGTCGGACAGCTTCCCCGAGTTCATGCCCGTCACGCAGGCCATGTTGTCGGTGCCCATGTTGGTGGTGAGCTTGGTGAAGAAGTCACCCCAGGGGGCGGTGCGCAGCTCGATCTGGATGTCGGGGAGGGCCTTCTGGGCGATCTCCACCTGCTTCTTGAGGGCCTCGGTGTCCTTCTCACCGCCGGCCCACATGTCGACGACGATCCTCGTCTTGCCATCCGCGCCGGTGGTGTCGCTGCCGCCTCCCTTGCTGGAGCATCCGGTGAACGCCAGCGCGGTGACTGCCGCCAACGCGACGGCCCTGCGGAAATTGATCTTCATCTCTTCTCCTCGATCCCGCACACTTAATTCTCCTTCGAAATAAGTTGAGTGCCTTTCTGGCGGAAGTGAGCTTAGGGCAGGCAGATTGACAGACGCAAGACGGGAAGGGCACACCGTTGCAAAACCGTGACCTGACGGGCGTACGGACAGAACCACAAGTCCCCGGACACCCACGAAATGGTTTCGACACGACCCACTCGCTGACGCTCGCAGGTCGGCTCAACCAACTTCCACCCCCAAGCCGGCTGAACCGGGGCGCGAACACCCCTCCCAAAGCCGGTTGAGCCGGGGCGCGAGGAACGAGCGACCCGAGTCGAAACCACCCACACCCGGCAACCAGACCCAAACCCTCACCATGGTTTCGACACGACCAGCTCATCGAGCGAGCAGGCCGGATCGGCCACCTTCGGGAGGATGGTTCCCGCGACTCGGCCGTCCTCAAAAAATTTCCGTGAGCAAAACTTTTTAGTTCGGCGTTGGCTAAAGTTAGTCCATGGCACGTCCACATCCGCGCATCACGGAGCTGCTGGCCGACGGGTCGGCCTCGTCGCGTTCGGACATCGCGCGCCTGCTGGGGGTCGCCCCGTCGACCGCCTCGGCCTGGGTCGGGCAGCTCATCGACTCGGGGGTCGTCGTAGAGGACGGGCTGGTCGCATCCGGAAGCGGACGCCCCCGCCGCAGGCTCCGCCTCAACCGTTCCCCCGGACATCTGCTGGTGGCGGAACTGGGTGGCAACCACGCGCGACTCGGGGTGACCGACCGGACGGGACGGCTGCTGCATTCCACGACCTCGCCCCTGATGGTGGCCGACGGCCCGGAGCAGGTGCTCGGTTCCCTCGCCAGGCTCCTGCGCGACCAACCGGCCGAGGGGGAACTGGCGGGGGTGGGGTTGGCACTGCCCGGCCCGGTGCAGCCCGGGGGCACGGTGCGGTTGCCGTCGCGAATGCCGGGCTGGGCGGGATTCCCCGTGCAGGAGGCCCTCGCGGAGAGCTTCGGGGTGCCTGCCGTGGTGGAGAACGACGCGAACGCGATGGCCCTCGGGGAGCACCGCACCCAGTTCGGCTCCGAGGGCGACTCCATCACGGTGAAGGCGGGCACGGCGATCGGTTCGGGCATCGTGATCGCGGGGCAGCTCTACCGGGGGGCGACCTTCGCCGCCGGGGACGTCACCCACACCGTGGTCCACGCGGCCGGGAACAGGCCCTGCACCTGCGGGAAGACCGGATGCCTGGAGACGGTGGCCTCGGGTGCGGGTATCGTCGCGCGGCTCGCCGAGCAGGGGATCAAGGTCACCAACACCGCGGATGCCCTGGCCCTGGCCCGTGACGGCGACCCCGAGGCCACGACCATGATCCGCACCGCCGGGTCCCTGCTCGGCGAGGTCCTCAGCTCGGTGGTGAGTTTCTTCAATCCGCAGGCGCTGTTCCTGACCGGCGGGTTGGCTTCGTCGCAGCACTTCGTGACGGCGGTCCGAGCCCGCATCTACGACGGATGCCATCCCTTGATGACGGAGTCGCTGCGGATCGAGGCGGCGTCGCTGGGAGCCGACGCGGCCCTGGTCGGCGCGGCCCTGCTGACCGCGGCTGCCGTCCGCGAGGCAACCACCTGAAACCCCACCACCCCCAGGATGTCGTTATGTCATTTGGAAAGATTTTGTACCGTACACGCCACAAAACTTTTCACGACGTCGTCAAAATCTTCTTCCACGATGCCACCCCCTAGGCTGGGGCCATGCTGATCGGTGCTCATGTTGACGCGGATGCCGCGATTGCGCAGGCCGTCGCCCTGGGGGCGGACATCGCCCAGGTGACCCTCGGCGACCCGCAGTCGTGGAGGAAACCCACAGTCCCCGGCGACGGGGCCGCCGCCCTGGGGTCGCAGGCCGCCGACGCCGGGATCGGGCTCTACGTGCACGCCGCGTACGTCATAAACGTCGCCTCCACCAACAATCGCATCCGCATCCCGTCGCGGAAACTGCTGCAGCAGACCATCGACGCGGCCGCCGGGATCGGGGCGCGCGGGGTGATCGTCCACGGCGGGCACGTCACCGCCGACGAGGACCAGCAGCAGGGCTACGACAACTGGCGCAAGTGCGTCGACGGCCTCGACTTGAAGGTGCCGATCCTGATCGAGAACACCGCGGGCGGCAAGAAAGCGATGATGCGATACCTCGAATCCATCCGCGACCTGTGGGCCACCCTCGACGGCTCCGACAACCTGGGCGACGTCGGGCTCTGCCTGGACACCTGCCACGCGCACGCCGCCGGCCTGGATCTGACCACCGTGGTGGAGGATGTTCGGGCCATCACCGGCCGCATCGACCTGGTCCACTGCAACGACTCCCGCGACGCGGCCGGTTCCGGGCGCGACCGCCACGCCCCGCTGGGACACGGCCAGCTCGACCCGGAGGTCCTCATCACCCTGTTGCGCGACGCCGACGCCCCGGTCCTGCTGGAAACCCCGCCGGAGAACCACGCGGAGGAAATCGCCTGGCTGCGGGAGCGGCTGGGCTGAGGCGGCACCGACGGATTTCCCCGGTTGCGCAGCACTCAACTCGTTTTCCGGCCCGGAATGGCGCATTTCCGGGTTTGAGTGCTGCGGAACCGGGTTGGGCGTCCCTCAGGCCTTCCTCGCGACCTTCTGTTCCCCCGAATAACCGGAGAGGTTCTCGAAGGAAAGCAGCCGATCCACCGTGATCTCGTCCAGCAGACCCCGTTCCAGGACGATGTCGCGCACCGACTTTCCCGACCTGGCGGCCTCCCGGCCCACCTCGTCGCCCGCCCGGTGCCCGATGTAGTCGTTGAGGAGGGTGACCACCGAGATCGATTCCCGCACGTAGCGTTCGCAGACGTCCTTGTTGGCGGTGATGCCGTCGACGCAGCGGGTCCGCAGCACGTTGCAACCCGACTTGAGCAGCCGGATCGACTCGAACAGCGCCTGCGCGATCACCGGTTCCATGGCGTTGAGCTGCAGCTGCCCCGCCTCGGCCCCGAGTCCGACGGTGAAGTCGTTGCCGCGCACCTTGTAGGTGATCTGGTTGACCACCTCGGGGATGACGGGGTTGACCTTGGCGGGCATGATCGAGCTGCCCGCCTGCATCGCGGGCAGGTTGATCTCGTTTAGCCCGGCGCGGGGTCCGGAGCTCAGCAGCCGCAGGTCGTTGCAGATCTTCGACAGCTTCGTCGCCAGGCGTTTGCAGGCCGCGTGGGCCATCACGTAGGCGCCGGTGTCGGAGGTGGCCTCGATCAGGTCGGCCGCGGTGACGAACGGGCGTCCCGTGATCTCGCAGAGGTGTTTCACCGCCAGCTCCCGGTATCCGGGTGGGGCGTTCAGCCCGGTGCCGATCGCCGTCGCACCCAGGTTGATCTCCAGCAGCAGCGAGCGTGCGTAGTCGAGGTGGCGCAACTCCTCCTCCAGGTTCACCGCGAATGCCGTGAACTCCTGGCCCAGGGTCATCGGCACCGCATCCTGCATCTGGGTGCGTCCGAGTTTGAGGATGCGCTCGAATTCCTCGCCCTTGTCGTAGAAGGAATCGGAGAGTTCCTCCACCGCGTGCGACAGCTCCCCGAACACGTGATCGAGGGCCACCCGGAAGCCCGTCGGGAAGGTGTCGTTGGTGGACTGGCCGTGGTTGACGTGGTCGTTGGGGTCGATGATGTCGTAGCGGCCCTTCGAGAATCCCAGATGCTCCAGCGCCAGATTCGCCAGCACCTCGTTGGTGTTCATGTTCACCGACGTCCCCGCGCCGCCCTGGAAGACGTCGATCGGGAACTGGTCCATGCACCGCCCCTTGGACAGCACCTCGTCGCAGGCCTGGAGGATCGCCCGCGCCACCCAGCCGGGCAGGGCACCGAGTTCGCGGTTCGCCAGTGCCGCCGCTTTTTTCACCTGAACCATCCCGCGGATCAGTTCGGGGACCGAGTTCACAGTGGCCCCCGAAATGGGAAAGTTCTCAATCGCCCTCAACGTGTGGATGCCGTACCAAGCGTCGTCAGGGACTTCACGATCGCCAAGCAGGTCGGTCTCGGTGCGCGACATTGCCTTCCTTTCGGAGCTATCCTCCCGTCAAAAGCCCCTCGGAAAGGGGCTAGGGCAACGCTACCGGAGTCGCCGGGCCCGCGCGTGCCGGGCCAGCTTCTTCCCCGATAAACGAGACGACCGGGCATTCCGCGGGCGGGTGTGGGAGGTTCTTTCGAAGAGCCAGACCCGCATGTTTTCCGATGAGTCGCTAGGCTTGGGTCCGTGACCAGATGCGTTTACATTGCTTCATCGGAGTGGCAAGTCAGCAAGAGCGCCATCGCTCTGGGCGTGCTGGAGTTGTTCGCGCGCCAAGTCCGTTCGGTCGGCTTCTTCCGTCCGCTGGTGCAGTCCCTGAAGGAGGACGGCATCACGACGGCACTGCTGGCCACCAACACCCTGCGTCACCAGAGCTTTGAGGACAGCGTCGGTGTCAGCTACGAGGACTGGGCCAACGACCCGGATGCCGCCATCGACACCATCGTCGCGAAGTACTCCGCGCTGGCGGAACGATTCGAGGCGGTCGTGATCGTGGGGTCCGATTTCGACGACCTCACCTCCGGCACCGAGCTGGACCACAACGCCCTCATCGCCGCCAACCTGAACGCGCCGGTGCTGTACGTGTGCCGCGCCTCCGACCGCTCCGTCGACGAGGTGTGCCGGATGGCCGAGGAAGCCATCGAGACCTTCGAGGCCCGGCACAACACCGTCGTCGCGATCGTGGCGACCCGCGCGGAGCCCGAGATCAGCGAGGAACTCTCCTCGGCGCTGCGTGAGGTCCGGGACGTCCCGGTCTCGGTGCTGTTCGCGAATCCGGTGCTCGACGCCCCGTCGGTCGGCCAGCACTTCGAGGCGGTCAATGCGAAACTGTGGCGCGGCAAACCGGAGGGTCTGAACCGCGAGGCACTGACGACGATCATTGCGGGCATGAGCCTGCCGAACCTGCTGCCGCGCCTCCAGAAGGAGGCCACGGTCATCGTCCCCGCCGACCGGCTCGACCTGCTGCCCGCGCTCATCATGGCGCACCGTTCCGCCACCTACGGGCCTCTGGCGTCGCTGCTGCTGACGGGCGGTTTCGAGATCCCGGAGACGGTTGCGACGCTGCTCAGCGACTCCGAGGTGGATCTGCCCATCGGCATGACGAACGACGACACCTTCCCCACCGCGAGCGCACTGCGGGAGGTCAGCGGGGTGGCCACCAGTTCGCCGCGGAAGGTCGAGCTGGCGCGTGCCCTGTTCGACCGGCACGTCGACGAGGAGGCGTTGCTGGCCGCCATCGAGCTGCCGCGCGCCGAGATCCGCACCCCGAGCATGTTCGAGCACCAGCTGATGCAGATGGCCCGCAAGAACCTGAAACGGATCGTGCTGCCCGAATCCACCGACGACCGGGTGCTGACCGCCGCCGACGTGGTGCTGAAACGCCACATAGCCGAGATCACCCTCCTCGGCGATCCGGGTGCCATCTCCCGCCGCGCCGCTGAGCTGGGTCTCAACCTGACCAAGGCCACCGTCATCAACCCACAGGACCCGGAACTGCTGGAGAAGTTCGCCGCCGAGTACGCGAAGCTGCGCGCCCACAAAGGGGTCACCCTGGAGGAGGCCCGCGAGAAGCTGGCGGACCTGTCCTACTTCGGCACGATGATGGTGCACCTGGGCATGGCCGACGGCATGGTCTCGGGCGCGGTGAACACCACCGCCAACACCATCCGGCCGTCGCTGGAGTTCGTGAAGACCAAACCGGGTGTCTCGGTCGTCTCCGGCTCCTTCCTGATGGCGATGAGCAACCGCGTGGTGGTCTACGCCGACTGCGCCGTCAACCCCGATCCGACGCCCGCGCAGCTCGCGGACATCGCGATCTCCTCGGCGCAGACCGCCGTCAGCTTCGGCATCGAACCGCGCATCGCGATGCTGTCCTACTCGACGGGCAGCTCCGGTTTCGGCGCCGACGTCGACAACGTGCGCGAGGCCACCAACCTCGTCCGCGAGAAGGCACCCGAACTCAAGGTGGAGGGACCGATCCAGTTCGACGCGGCCGTCGACGAGGTGGTGGCGGCCAAGAAGATGCCGGGCTCGGAGGTCGCGGGGCGCGCGACGGTGTTCATCTTCCCGGACCTCAACACCGGCAACAACACCTACAAGGCCGTGCAGCGCACCTCCGGTGCGGTGGCCATCGGTCCCGTTCTCCAGGGGCTCCGTAAACCCGTCAACGACCTGTCCCGTGGCGCGCTGGTGGATGACATCGTCTCGACGATCACCATCACCGCCATCCAGGCCCAGACGGACTGAACCCCGCCTCGTCCTGAAGTAGTCCTGAACCCTGTCCGATACCGATCCCCAAGGAAAGTACCCGTGTCAAGTCACATCCTGCTGCTCAACTGCGGCTCCTCGTCCATGAAGTACCAGCTCTTCGACCCGGAGACGCAGAGCCCCCTGGCGGTCGGCATCGTCGAGCGGATCGGGCAGGACGTCGGAAAACTGAAGCACGAGGTCGACGGGCAGGAGTTCGTCGAGGAGCAGCCCTTCCCCGACCACACCGCCTCGTTCGCCGCGGTGGTCGCGGCCTTCGGGAAGCACGGGCCGTCCCTCGACGGGGTGCGGGCCGTCGGTCACCGCACCGTCCACGGCGGCTCCACCTTCCAGGAGTCCACGCTCATCACCGACGAGGTGATCGCGAAACTGGTGGAGCTGCAGGCCCTGGCGCCGCTGCACAACCCCCCGGGGATCGCGGGCATCGAGGCCGCGATGGCGCTGCTGCCCGACGTGCCTCACGTCGCGATCTTCGACACCGCCTTCTTCGCGACGCTGCCCGCCGAGGCCTACACCTACGCCATCGACAAGGAGATCGCGAGGAAGTACGAGCTGCGCCGTTACGGCTTCCACGGCACCTCGCACTCGTACGTGTCGAAGAAGACCGCGGAGGTGCTGGGGCGCCCCGTCGAGGATCTGAAGGTCATCGTCTGTCATCTCGGCAACGGCGCCTCCATCTCGGCGGTCGACGGCGGCCGGGCGGTGGAGACGTCGATGGGCCTGACCCCGCTGCAGGGGCTCGTGATGGGCACCCGCTCCGGTGACATCGACCCGGGCATCTTCAAGTTCCTCTCCGACAAGGGCTATTCAATCGACGAGATCGACACGCTGCTGAACAAGCAGTCCGGCATGGGCGGCATGTGCGGCCACACCGACATGCGCGACGTCGAGGCCCGGATCGAGGCGGGCGACGCCGACGCGCGCCTGGCGATGGATGTCTACATCCACCGTCTGATCAGCTACATCGGCGCCTACATCGCGGTGCTGGGAGGGGTGGACGCGGTGGTGTTCACCGCGGGCATCGGCGAGAACGCCTCCCTCGTGCGCCGTGAGGCCTCCAACCGGCTGCGTCACCTCGGCCTGGTCCTCGACGAGGAGAAGAACGAGGTGCGCGCCAAGGAGCCGCGCGTGATCTCCACCCCCGACTCCCCCGTCAAGGTCCTCGTGGTCCCCACCAATGAGGAACTGGCCATGGCCCAGGACACCCTGCGCATCATCGAGGCCTGAGAAACCTTTCCCGAAGCTGGTTGAGCCTGCTCGCCCACGAGCTGGCTCAACCAGCTTTGTCTTTCCTGAAGTTGGTTGAGCCGACCAGCGAGCGCCCACGAGCTGGCCCAACCAGCTTCATCGGGGGGAGGCGCTCACGCGTTGACACCGCCAGCTCCGAGAGGGTTTCCAAGCGGCCATCAGCGACACTCCGGCCTTGCCCTGTGAGCTAACTTTGGGGTGTGTCGGCCTGTATTCTGGCCGGCACTTCCCCACTCTTTTGTCAATGGAGGTCCGGGCATGACCTTGCTGACCATCGGCGTGGCGAGCAGCGCATTGTTCGACCTGGCCGAATCGGATCGTGTGTTCCGGGAGCAGGGCGTCGCCGCCTATCGCGAACACCAGGAGGAGCGCCTGGACCAGCCGCTGCCGGCCGGCCCCGCGTTGCCGTTCATCCGTCGTCTCCTGGGGCTCAACGACGTGCTGGCCGAGGCGGTGGACGTGATCGTGCTGTCCCGCAACAGCGCCGAATCCGGGTTGCGGGTGATGCGTTCCATCAGCTCGGCGGGGCTGCCGATCACCCGGGCGGTCTTCCGGGAGGGGCGTTCCGCCTTCGAGTTCATGCCCGCGCTGGAGATGTCGCTGTTCCTGTCGGCCAATCACGACGACGTCTCCGAGGCCCTGGCGGCCGGGCACCCGGCGGGCACGGTGCTGCGCGGCAGTTCAATGCCCGAGGTTGGCAGGGAGCTGCGAGTCGCCTTCGATTTCGACGGTGTCCTGGCCGACGACTCCTCGGAGCGTGTGTTCCGCCAGGAGGGCATGGGGCGCTACGCCCTGCGCGAGGCCGAACTGGCCGACGTCCCCCTCTCCCCCGGCCCCCTGGCCCCCTTCCTGGCGGGCCTGAACCGCATCCAGGAGGAGGAGACGAGGCTGAAGTCGCGGGATTCGGGATACGAACCCCGGCTGCGCATCTCGCTGGTGACCGCCCGTTCGGCGCCCGCACACGAACGCGCCGTGAACAGTCTCCGTGCCTGGGGGCTCAAGGTGGACGACGCCTTCTTCCTCGGTGGCCTGCCGAAAGCCCCCGTGCTGGAGATCCTCAACCCCCACATATTCTTCGACGACCAGCGCCAGCATCTCGACCGGGCCCTGCGCACCCCGTCGGTGCACGTCCCCTTTGGTGTGGCCAACGAGACCGAAGCCGGATCCGTCCCGGTCTCCGACACGCCGCGCCGCGCCCGCCGCGCCGCACCGGAGGAGATTCTCGACATCACTGCCTGAGGGACCACCGGGCGGGCAGGGAAAACGACAAGGCGAACGCCCCTTGGTTGTGGGAACCCGACTAGGCCGGTGGCGCAGTGTTCATCGTCCCCGTGGCGCACTTTCCACCGCTTGCCCGGGCGGGATAGCGTTGCCCCATGGCACGAGCACTGATCACGGGCGCGACCGCCGGCATAGGCAACGCCTTCGCCAAGGAACTGGCCGCCCGAGGAACCGACCTGGTGCTCGTCGCCCGGGATCGCGAGCGTTTGGAGGCCACCGCCGCGGAGTTGTCGGAGGTGCACGGCATCGAGGTGGAGTTGCTGCCCGCCGACCTGTCCGTCCGCGACGATGTGATGAAGGTTGCGCAACGACTCGAATCCGAGACCGAGCCCGTCGACATGCTCGTCAACAACGCCGGGTTCGGGTTGCACGCCTCGCTGCTCGACGCATCCCAGGTCGAACTCCACGAACGCGCCATGGACGTGATGTGCCTGGCGATGCTGATCCTCGGCGGCGCCGCGGGCCGGGCCATGAAGGCGCGGGGCCGGGGCCGGATCATCAACGTCGCCTCCACCTCGGGCTCAATCTTCACCGGCAACTACTCCGCCATCAAGGCCTGGGCGCGCACCTGGTCGACGGGCCTGGCGCTGGAACTCAGCGGCACCGGGGTCACCGTGACGACGTTGATGCCCGGCTGGGTGCGCACCGAGTTCCACCAGCGCGCTGGGATCAGTTCCAAGAACCTGCCTTCGTTCGTGTGGATCGACGCCGGCAACCTGGTCAGGCAGTGCCTGCGGGACGTCGAGAAGGGGCGTATCGAATCGGTCCCGACGAAACGCTGGAAGGTGTCGTTGTTCATCGCGGATCATGGACCCCGGAAGTTCACCCGTTGGTTCTCCCGCAAGCTGTCCGCTAGCAGAAGGAAACGCTGAGACATGGCGAAGGTCCCGAAACCGGGCAAGCACGCCTCCAAACTGAATGCATCCACCCGCCAGGCCGCGCAGATGCTGCTGCTGAAACCGACGATGTGGCGACTGTTGCGCGTCCACGTCCACGGCAAGGCGAACCTCGACGGCCTGGATGCGCCCTGTGTGGTGTTCGCCAACCATTCCTCCCACCTGGACACCCCCCTGATCTACGGGGCGTTGCCGAACCGGATCTCGAAGTACCTGGCGGCGGGTGCCGCACGCGACTACTTCTACGACAAGTGGTGGAAGGCCGGGCCGATGTCGCTGTTCTTCAACGGCTACCCCATCGACCGGGGCAAGGACAAGGAATCGAAGAAACGCAACGTCAGGGGCATGTCGGCGGCGCTTCTCGACGCCGGGGTGCCGCTGCTGATCTACCCGGAGGGGTCGCGTTCCCGCACGGGCGCGATGGGCCCGTTCAAACCGGGCGTGGCGGCGCTGTGCATCTCCCGGCAGATCCCCGCCGTCCCGGTCGCCCTGATCGGCGCGCACGCCGCCTGGCCGAGCAGCCAGAAACACCTCCCCAAGGGACGTCCCGTGGTGCACGTCGTCATCGGACGGCCGCTGACGCCGCTGCCCGGCGAGATCGCCCACGAGTTCAACGAGCGGATGCGCCGCCAGGTGCTCGAACTCCACGACACCACAGCCCGCGCCTACGGCGCCAAGACCCTCGACGAGTACGCCCGCACCGCCGCTCTTGAGAAGGCGGCGAAAACCGAGATCACCGCCCTGGCGGAGGATGCCCGGGCCCGTGCCGACCAGCAGGATCACCAGGAGGACCAATGATTGACGGCGTCAAGCAGCACAAATGGTGGGGTTGGGGCGAGGAGGGCCGCTCGTACCACCACGACGACAAACCGAAGTTCGCTCCCTTCGTGAAGAAACTGGTCGGCGTCGACATCAACGCCCCCGTCGCCCCGCTTCCGAAGCTCTCGGACCTGGACGTCCCGCCGTCGCGGCTGGAACCGGGGCTGCGCGACTCGCTGGTCGGGATCTCCGGCGCCAAGTACGTGCAGTCCGATGACGAGACCCGAGTCGTCCACGGCTTCGGGAAGGGGGTGCGCGACCTGATGCGGGTGCGCGCCGGTGAGTTCGGCCGGCTGCCCGACGTGGTGGTCTACCCCGCCAACGAGGGTGAGGTCGCGCGGATCGTCGACGCGGTGGTGGAGGCCGACGCGGTCGTGATCCCGTTCGGTGGCGGCTCCAACATCGTCGCCTCCCTGGAGGCCGAACCCGGCGAGCAGCGGCAGGTGGTCTCGGTGAACCTGGGACGGATGAACCAGGTTCTCGCGATCGACGAACAGTCCGGGCTGGCGCACATCCAGGCGGGCGTGTTCGGCCCCGACATGGAGGAACAGCTCCAGGCCCGCGGCTGGACCATGGGACACCATCCCGACTCGTTCGTGTGGTCGACGCTGGGCGGCTGGATCGCCACCCGCAGCTCCGGCATGCAGTCCGACAAGTACGGCGACATAGCCGACATCTGCCGCGGCCTGCGAATGGTGATGCCCGGCCAGGTCCTGTCGCTGCGGCCGCTGCCGTCGACGTCCTCCGGCCCGAGCGTGCGCGAGATGGTGCTGGGTTCGGAGGGACGCCTGGGGATCATCACATCCGCGTGGGTGAACGTGCACCGCATCCCCGAGGTGCGGGAGATCCAGGCCTACTTCTTCCCCACCTACGAGGACGGGTTGAAGGCTTGCGAGCAGATCGTCTCCTCCGACGCCTCCGTGATGATGGCCCGCGTCTCGGACGCCATTGAGACGCAGTACATCATGGCCAATGGGAAACGCTCCTCGAAGTTGTCGTCGCTGCTCAGCAAGAGCATCGAGAAGATCATGCTGGCCAAGGGCTGGAACCTGGAGCAGATCGCCATGGCCTTCGTCGGTTTCGAGGGGTCCGCGAACCACGTCACCTACGAGAAGGGACTCGTCGGCAAGATCGTGCGCGCCAACGGCGGGCTGGGGGTCGGCAAGGGACCGGGCACCCTCTACGACCAGAAGAAGTACGACACCCCCTACATCCGCGACTTCATGCTGGACCACGGCATGATCTGCGACGTCTCCGAGACCTCCACGCCGTGGCGTTACGCCGCCGAGATCCACACCAAAACCGTCGCCGCCGCCTTGAAGGCCATCGAGGCACGGGGGGTCAGGGGAACGGTGTTCTGTCACCTGTCGCACTCCTACCACTCGGGTGCCTGCCAGTACTTCACCTTCGCCATCGCCGACGACTCCGACAACGCCATGGAAACCTACGACGCCGTCAAACGGGCCATCCAGCAGTCGTTCATGGACTGCCACGGCACGGTCTCGCACCACCACGGGGTCGGTGAGGAGCACTCCCCCTGGATGGATCAGGACATCTCCCCGGCGGGCGTGTTCATCCAGCGGACGCTGTTCGAGGGCGTGGACCCGGGTCGCAACCTGAACCCCGGCAAGATCGTCCACGAGGGCAGGCCGGGCATCTCGTCGAACTCCCGCGACGCCTGAGGTCGCAGCCGGCTCAACCAACTTCCACAAGGATCAAGCTGGTTGAGCCGGGCCGGCGGTTTTCAGGCCTTGGTGATCCTCACCTTGAGGCCGAGTTCCGGTTCCTCCGCGGTCGGGTCCTCGACGTCGCCCTGTTGCAGGTCGACGGCCAGGACCTCGTCGGCGATCAGGTCGGCGTGTTCGCGGATCGCCTCCAGCAGTTCAGCCCCGGCGGCGAGGCGCAGGAGGATCCGGTCGGAGACGTCGAGCCCCGACGACTTGCGGGCCTCCTGGATCACCCGGATCACCTCACGGGCCCGGCCTGCGCGCACCAGCTCGGGGGTGAGTTCCAGATCGAGGGCGACGGTCTCGCCCTGCTCGTTGACCACGCTCCAGCCGTCGCGGGGACGTTCGGTGAGCAGCACCTCGTCGGCGGACACCTCCAGCGACTCGCCGTCGAGGTTGATCAGCGACCTGCCGTGTTCCCGCAGTTCCCGGACGAGCCGGGAAGCATCGGCGGCGGCGATCGCGGCCGCGACCTTCGGGGTGAGTTTCCCGAACCGTTTGCCCAGGACCCGGAAGTTGCCCTTGGCCGTGTGATCGACGAGATCACCGGCGGAGGTGAACGACGCGATGTCCTGGACGTTCAGCTCGGAACGCACCTCGGCGACGAGCTCCGCGTTCAGCTCTTCGAGGGCCGCCGTCGGCACGAGCATCCGTTTGAGCACCTGCCGCACCTTCATGCGCGACTCGGCGCGGGCCGCGCGACCCAGTTCCACGATCCGCCGGGCGGTGGCCATCGCACCCATGAGACCGGCATCGATCAGCGACTCGTCGGCGACGGGCCAGCTGGTCAGGTGCACCGACTCGGGCCCGTCTGCGTCGGTGGCGGCGAACAGGTCCTGCCACACCCGTTCCGTGACGAACGGCATGATCGGGGCCATCAGCCGGGTGACGACATCGAGGGTTTCGTGGAGGGTGGCCAGCGCGCCGGCCTCGCCCGCCCAGAAACGCCGCCGCGAGCGGCGCACGTACCAGTTCGACAGGTCGTCGACGAAACCGGCCAGCAGCGCACCGGCCTTCTGGGTGTCGAAGTCGTCGAGGGCGGCGGTGACGTCGCGGATCAGTTCGTTGGTGGCCGAGACCAGCCAGCGGTCGAGGACGTGCCGGTCGGCGACGGCGGGCACCGCGGCGCCCGGCTCCCACCCGGAGGCGCGCGCGTACAGCGACTGGAAGGCGACGGTGTTCCAGTAGGTCAGCAGCACCTTGCGAACCGTCTCGGCGATGGTGGCGTCACCGACGCGCCTGGCCATCCACGGCGACCCGGAGCAGGCCATGAACCAGCGCACCGCGTCGGCGCCGTGGGCCTCCATCAGCGGGATGGGTTCCAGGATGTTTCCGAAGTGTTTGCTCATCTTCCGGCCGTCCTCGGCGAGGATGTGGCCGAGGCACACGACGTTGCGGTAGCTGGACTCGTCGAAGACGAGGGTGCCGACCGCCATCAGCGAGTAGAACCAGCCGCGGGTCTGGTCGATGGCCTCGCAGATGAAGTCGGCCGGGTAGTTGGCCTCCAGTTTCTCCGCGGAGCCGGGGACGTGCGGGTATCCCCACTGCGCGAACGGCATCGACCCGGAGTCGAACCAGGCGTCGATCACCTCGGGCACGCGCCGGTAGGTGGCGCCGTCACGGACAATCTCGACGTCGTCGATGAAGGGGCGGTGCGGGTCGAGGTCGGAAAGGTCGCGGCCGGCCAGTTCGCCGAGCTCGGCGAGGGAACCGACGCAGATCAGGTCGGTGGGGTCGTCGACGTTGCGCCAGATCGGCAGCGGCGTGCCCCAGTAGCGGCTGCGCGACAGCGCCCAGTCGATGTTGTTGTTGAGCCAGTCGCCGTAGCGGCCGTGTTTGATCGACTCGGGATACCAGGTGGTGGCCTCGTTCTGCGCCAGCAGCTGGTCCTTGATGCGGGTGGTGCGGATGTACCACGACGGCTGCGCGTAGTACAGCAGCGCGGTGTGGCAGCGCCAGCAGTGCGGGTAGGAGTGGAGGTAGTCGAGCCTGCGGAACAGCAGGCCACGCTGGGCGAGGTCGTCGACGAGGAGCGCGTCGGCTTCCTTGAAGAAGACACCGCCAACCAGTTTCACGGTGTCGTCGAAGGCTCCGTTGGCGCGGATCGGGTTGACGAACGGCAGGCCGTAGGCGCGGCAGACGAGCATGTCGTCCTCACCGAAGGCGGGCGCCTGGTGCACCAGGCCGGTGCCGTCGGAGGTGGTGACGTAGTCGGCCAGCACGATGTAGTTGGCGGGGGCGGGGAACTCGACCAGTTCGAAGGGGCGCTGGTAGTCCCAGCGTTCCATCTCGGAGCCCCTGAACGAGCGGCCGCGCGTCCATTCCTCGCCCAGCACCGCGTCGAACAGCGGTTCCGCGACCACGAGGCTGCCCTGTTCGGGATGCGTGCCGACGACGTAGTCGACGTCGGGATGCACCGCGACCGCCGTGTTGGAGACCAGCGTCCAGGGGGTGGTGGTCCACACCAGCAGGTCGGTCTGGCCGGCGAGCGGGCCGGATGTGACGGGGAAACGCACGTAGACCGACGGGTCGGTGACGTCCTCGTAGCCCTGCGCGAGTTCGTGATCGGACAGGGTGGTGCCGCAGCGCGGGCAGTACGGGGCAACCCGGTAGTCCTCCTGCAGGAGGCCCTTGTCGAAGATCTGTTTGAGCGCCCACCAGCACGACTGCACGTACTCGGGGGTCATGGTGACGTAGGCCTCGTCGAGGTTCACCCAGTAACCCATGCGGCGGGTCAGTTCGGCGAAGGCGTCGACGTGCCGCAGCACCGATTCGCGGCACTTCGCGTTGAACGGCTCCACCCCGTAGGCCTCGATGTCGGGTTTGCCGGAGAAACCGAGTTCCTTCTCGACGGCGAGTTCGACGGGCAGGCCGTGGCAGTCCCAGCCGGCCTTGCGGTCGACGCGGTAACCCTGCATCGTCTTGAAACGCGGGAACAGGTCCTTGAAGACGCGGGCCTCGATGTGGTGCGTCCCGGGCATGCCGTTGGCGGTCGGCGGGCCCTCGTAGAAGGTCCACGGTTTGCCGTCTCGGGTGCTCTCAAGGGACTTCGCGAAGGTGTCGCGTTCAGCCCACAGGGCGATGATCTCGCGCTCCAGGGCAGGAAAATCAACAGTCGCGGGAACTGCGTTGTAGGAACTCATCGGTACCTCGGTTGGTGGCTGGACGAACCGGAGGGACGAGCCGGAACCCGCGGTACCACCCTCCTTGGACGCGCTGGGCGTCCCACTCGATTGTTGATCGCGGCCGGGTCTAGTGAGCTTGCGCCGTTCTTCCGGCAACTCCGGGGTGATGGCCCCATCAATGCCTTGCGATGCGGCATCAAGTATGCGTGAGACATCCGAATCGGGCAATTCGAGGGGCCGCCTTTTTCCCAAAGCCGGTTGAACCGGGGCGCGAACACCTTTCCAAAGCCGGTTGAACCGGGTCGCGAACACCCTCCCCCTCTGAAGCCGGTTGAGCCGGGGCGTGAACACCTTTCCAAAGCCGGTTGAGCCGGGGCGCGAGCACCCATCCAAAGCCGGTTGAGCCGAGGCGCGAGGAACGAGCGACCCGAGTCGAAACCCCCGGCAGCCAAAAACCAGTCCCAACCACAAGACCCCGAACACCCCCACCATGGTTTCGACACGACCCACTCGCTGCCGCTCGTGAGGATCGGCTCAGCCAATTTCGGATGGGACAACCACCTCGGGGGAGCCCCGCCCGGGGAGCCTCTAGGATCGGCCCATGGCCATCTTCGACATCCCCCTTGAGACCCTCCGCAGGCGCCGCAGCATCAAATGGGCCCGGTTCGCGCCCGACGTGCTGCCGATGTTCGTCGCGGAGATGGACGCCCGGCCGGTGCCTGCGGTGGTGGATGTCCTCTCCCGGATGGTCGCCGAGGGTGACACCGGCTACCCGGAGCTGCCCGACTACCAGGAGGCCTTCGCGTCCTTCGCCTCCGACGTGTGGGGCTGGAACATCGACCCGGCCACGATGTCGCTGGCCTGCGACGTCATGACGGGCATGCGGGAAATGACCTTGGCGACCACGAAACCCGGCGACGCCGTCGTCATCAACCCGCCGATCTACCCGCCGTTCCGGGCGGTCTGCAATGAGACGGGACGCCGCATCGTCGAGGTCCCCACCACCGAGGCGGGGCGCCTGGACCTCGACGCCCTGGAGGTCGCGTTCGAGAAGGAACGCCCCGCCGCCTACCTGCTGTGTTCCCCGCACAACCCGTCGGGGGTGGTGCACACCGCCGAGGAACTCACCAAGGTGATGGAACTGGCAGGCACCCATGACGTCGTCGTGATCTGCGACGAGATCCACGCCCCCCTCGCGGGCACGGAACACACCCCCCTCCACCAGGTGCCGGGCGGTGAGCGGGCCTTCGTCGTGACGTCTTCGTCGAAGTCGTGGAACCTGGCCGGACTGAAGGCCGGGTTGATCATCCCGGGCGCGGAGGTCGTCGACGTGGTCAAGGGTCTCAGCGGTTACGTGCCGGAGTCGGCCAGCTACCTCGGGGTGGTGGCTCACGCGACGGCACTGGCCGAGGGTCGCGACTGGCTGAAGGAGGCCTCCGCGGAGATCCACGAGAACAAGCAGTACTTCGCCGACGAACTCCACCGCGCCATCCCGGAGCTGACCTACACGCCGTCGCGGGGCACCTATCTGGCGTGGCTGGACTGCTCCCCGCTGGGCCTCGAACACGCGGGTCTCCATTTCTTCGAGAAGGCGAAGGTCCGTTTCGGCCAGGGCACCGACTACGCGCCGTCGGCCACCCAGTTCGTGCGCATCAACCTGGCGACGTCGAAGGAGATCATCTCCGAGGCGGTACACCGAATGGCCGCGTCGCTGTAACCCCACCCACCACCCGACCCCACCACCACCCGGCCCCACCGTCGGTTCGCTGGCCCTAACCCAGTTCGCTGGCCTTAGCCCGGTTTGCTGGCCCTAACCCAGTTCGCTGGCCTTAGCCCGGTTTGCTGGCCTTAATCCGGGTTTGCTGGGCTTGTTCGAGTTCGCTGGCCTCACAGCGCAGGCAAACGTGAACAAGCCCAGCAAACCGACCTCAAGGCCAGCAAACCGACGCACCGGGGAACAGCCCCGAGGGAGAGTTTTCCACAGGCTGAAAACTGGCCCTTGACAGCGCAGAGTCGACGTGTCGTCCAATGGTTGCATGACACGCACAACCCTTTGGACCCACGGGCATCTCACGACCCTGGGAGTAACCGACGCCCAGCTCAAACAGCACCTCCGCGACGGCACAATGGTGCGCCTCAGGCGCGGTGTTTACGCCCCGACGCAGCAGGCGGACGTGTTCGAGGAGCACCGCCGACGAATCCAGGCCGCCGCCATCGACGTTCACGACTCGAGCGTCTTCAGTCACACCTCGGCCGCGGTGCTGCACGGCCTCCCGGTGCCCATCGAGTCGCTGCGAGAAGTGACCATGACCCGCCGCACCCCCGGGCACGGCGATCACAGCGACCTCCTCCGCGTCCGTCGCACCGCCATCCACGACGACGAGATCACGCGCATCACCGGGTTACCGGTGACCACCTTGTCGCGCACGGTTACCGACCTGGCCCGCACGTCACCCTTCGAGTGGGGTCTCGCGGCGGTGGACGCCGCCCTGGGTCGCGGTCTCAAACGCGACTTCCTCCAGGACGAGCTGCACCGGCATCCCCGGCTCCACGGGGTGAAACAGGCCAGACGGGTGCTGGCGCTCGGCGACGGACGGGTGGAATCCCCGGCCGAGTCGCTGAGCAGGTTCCACATGATGCGGGCGGGCATCCCGGCCCCGGAGCTGCAGTTCGAGATCTTCGACGCGAACGGTGAGTTCGTCGCCCGTGCCGATTTCGGCTGGCCTGAACACGGTCTCGTCGGGGAGGTCGACGGGCGCATCAAGTACCGGGAGCTGCTCGGCCCCGGCCAGTCCGCGGCGGATGTCGTGATGGCGGAGAAGCGTCGTGAACAACGAATCCGTGCGTGCGGGTACTGGATCGTCCGGTGGGGTTGGCGGGAGGCCAACGACCGGGCCTCGCTCGCGGCTCTGCTGAACGCCGGTTTCGCGAGCGCCAGCCCTACCTGGCCCGCCCGTCGCAGCACCTGACAGCTGATTTGCTGGCCTTAACCCCGGTTTGCTGGCCCTATTCCGGTTTTGCTGGGCTTGTTCGTGTTCGCTGGCCTCACAGCGCAGGCAAACGTGAACAAGGCCAGCAAACCATTGCCAAGGCCAGCAAACCAGGGGTAAGGCCAGCAAACCATTGCCAAGGCCAGCAAACCGGGGTTAAGGCCAGCGAACCGGCAGGGGCGGGCAGACGGGCGGGCGGGCAGGACCGACGCGTCCTGCCCGAGGAACCAGCCGGTCAGATGGTGGGGCGACACCCCTCAGATCTCGACCCTCGCCTCCTCCTGATGACGGCCCAGCTGCTTCAGGCAGCTCTCCAACACCCGCATCACCTCGACGGTGTCGGACAGCGACATCGTCGCCGACTGGGTCCGGCCTGCGAGCAGGCAATCGCTGACCTCCATCAGTTCGTGGGCGTACCCCCTGCCGATCTGCTTGGCCTCGATGATCCGCGGCAGCACCCCCGAGCGGTGCACGGAGATGGTGGTCGGGTGGTGGAACCTGGGCTGGATCTCCACCCATCCCTTCGTCCCGAAGATCGTCATCCGACCCGGCCCGTGGACGTCGAACCCGCAGGTGAGCGCCGCCGTGCCGCCGCCGATGTAGGAGAGACTCATCGTCGCCGCCGACTCCACCCCGTTCGGCGCGTACCGCCCGACGCAGTGCACGTCCCGGGCCGCCCCCAGGAGCCCCTGCGCCATGGAGACGACGTAGACACCGAGATCCAGCACGGCACCGCCGCCCGTGGCGGGATTCCACAACCGGTTGTTCGGGTCGTAGGGACGGAACGCGCACAGATCCCCCTGCACACCGAGCACCTGCCCGATCCTCCCCCAGGCCACGACCTCCCGGGCCGCGGCCATCGCGGGCAGGAACCGGGTCCACATGGCCTCCATGGCGAACACCCCGGCCTCGGTGGCGGCCGCGACCACCTCCTCTGCTCCGGCGAGAGTGGCGGTGAAGGCCTTCTCCACCAGCACCGCCTTGCCCGCGGATATCACCGCCAGGGCGATGTCGCGATGATGGGGATGGGTGGTCGCGATGTAGACGACGTCGACGCCATCGCTCTCGATCAACGCCCGGTAGTCCCGGTGGATCACGGGAATCCCGTGTTTGCGCGCCAACTTCCGCGACCGCTCCGGGTCGCGCGAGGCCACCGCAACCAGCTCCGCCTGAGGCACGAAAGCGAAATCTCCCGCGACGGTGTCGGCGATGCTTCCGGCCCCGATGATTCCCCATCGAATGCTCTCCATGACACAAGGCTACTCTGGAGCATCGGGGGCTGACCATAACTTCGAGACGAGGAGTTGGAGATACCTTCGGGTTCCACCCACCCGGTGTTCCCGTGGGAAGATGCCGACGATGCAGTTCCAAGAACCAGCCAGAAGAATGCGCCGCCTGATGGGCCTCGGCGTGGGTCTGGCCGCGATCCTGCAAGGCCTCACCCCCCTCGAGGACCTTTTCGCCCCGGGCCTGCCCGGCCCGGCCGTGTTCGGGCTGGCCCTGATAACCCTGGCCCATCTGCTCGCCGCGATCGGCGCATTCCTGGACCTGCCACTGGCCTGGCCCGTCGCCCTGGTCAACACCATCGGATTCTGGCTGACCGGCGCCGGGATGTGGTCCAGTGGGGACCCGGTGATGTGGCACTCCAACCTGTGGGTCTGGACGATCCTGATCTACCTGCTGCTTCGAAGACGCGACGGCAACGGCCCCTGGATCCTCATGGTCGTCGGCGGTTTCATACCGATGATCATGCTGCTGCCACGCCTCGACTGGCGACAGCAGGTGCTCGACATCAGTTTCACCTTCGTCGCGATCGGCATCATGACGCTGGCCTACAGCACCATGAAGGCACAGCTGCAGGACCTGGAGGACAGCGTCGCCGACGACGCCCGCCGCCGGAGCGTGGAGCATCGCGCCCGGCTGTTGGAGAGCACCCGCAGGGAAAACATCCGCCGCGTCCACGACACCCTCCTGCACCTGTTCCAGCAGGTCGCGAGCGGTCGCGGGGAGATCACCCGTGAGGAGGTGCTGCGGCTGGGCGAGGAGTCGCGGGCGGGGCTGGGCACCTCCGACCTGGACCTGGAGGCCTCTCCCCTGCTGACCGCCCTGGAGCAGGCCGTCACCGACATCGGCTGCCCCGTCGCTTTGCGCGTCGAGGACGAGGCCAGTCTGCCCTCCAAGGTGACCCGCAACATCGCCGAGGCCACCCGGGAGGCGGTGCGCAACGTCGCCAAACACGTTCCCGGCGGCACCGCCCAGGTGACGGCCCGCACCTCCGAAAGCGGCTGCACCGTCGTCATCAGCGACTGGGGTCCCGGTTTCGACCCCAGCGAGGTGCCGCGCAGCCGCATGGGAATCAAGGAAGGCATCCACGGGCGCATGGCGGAGGTCGGTGGGCACGCCACCATCCATTCCGACATCGTCGGTGGCACCGCCGTCACCCTCACCTGGAACCCGATCCCGCACGCGGCCCGCATCGGCCCGTCGGGTAGGCGTTGGCTGTCGCTGATCGCGCTGCCGAGCCTGCTCGGGACGGGGCTGCTGCTGGCGTTGAAGGACGTCGGCCCGAATCCTTTGCTGGCCTGGGCGCTCTTCGCGGCGACGGCGGTCGTGGTGGTGCTGACCAGCCGCGTGCTGCGCAGACGCGGCCTGCACATCCACGAGGCGATCCTGGCCAACGCCTGGGGCATCGGGTTGCTCATAGCGAACTATGCCTGGCTGTCGCTGGCCTCCGAGAACAGCCGCTACGACCTGTGGGCCATCGGATTGACCAACGCCATGATGATGCTGACCATCCCGGGACGGCGGTGGAAGGAGGCCACCGGGTTGGTGCTGGCCAACGTCGCCGTCAGTGTCGCGGGGGCGCTGGGGTTGTTCGGACCGGTGCCGGCCGACACCGACATCGGTTCCTCCGGCGCCATCATCATCACGGGTGTGGTGACGCTGGTGCTCGCCATCGGCGCCTCGAACATCGGGAAACACGCCCACCGGGTGCAGGAGGAGCACACCGAGGAACAGCTCGCCGAGCAGCTCAGGAGGGAGCGGGTGGCGGAGCAGGAGGCGTGGATCGCGGCGCTGGACCGAATCTGCGGGCCCCTGTTCACGGGCCTCTACACCGGGGCCGTGGACCCCGCCGACCCTGCGGTGCGCGTCGAGGCCAGGCACGTGGAGTCGCGGCTGCGCGACGCCCTGCGGCTGTGGCCGGAGGGCATCCACCTGGCAACGGCCCTCGACCGGCTGCGGCGCACGGGCTGGGGCTGCCTGCTCGACGTGGAGCAGGTGGAGGCGTTCGAGGCGACGAGATTCGCCTCCCTGCTGAACCAGTTGGACCCCGCAGTCCCGGGTCAGCACCTCACCATCACCCGTCGTCAGGGCACCCTCGTGGCAACAGTTGCAGAACCGGGTTTAACGGAGATGCGACAGGCGGGCCTCGCAGGTGCCAGAATCTTGATTACCGATCCGGATTTCACCCAGTTCAGTTGTGAGGAGGACCAGCCGTGAGCATAAAGGTGGCAGTCCTCGATGACCACGAATTCATCTGCCGCGCCATTTCGGCGCTCGGTCGCGACTACCCGGAGCTGGCGGTGGTGTACACCAGCACCTGCCCCGAGGAGTTCCAGGCGTGGTGCCTCGAGAACCATCCCGACGTGGCCATGGTGGATTTGATGTTGCACGGCCAGTTGGCCGGGCACGAGACCATTCGAGTGCTGAGCCAGGCCGGTATTTCGTGCCTGGCCTTCACCGCGGACCATCGTCGCGTCCCGATCAGCATGGCCATGAGGGCCGGCGCCCGGGGGCTCGCTCTGAAGGACGAGTCGCCGGACAAGCACTTCGAGACGCTGCGGGAGATCCACGAGACGGGATGGTCGCCGTCGTCGGCGATGGCGGCTGCGCTCATCGAGGACGCGGCGGAACTGCCCGCGTTGTCGGCCCATGAGCTTCGTTGTCTGCGGCTCGCCTCGGAGGGAGTTCCCATCAAGGCCATCGGCCGCCAGTTCAACCCGGTGATCTCGCTGTCCACCGTCAAGACCTACCTGGCGCGGGCCTACGAGAAGTACGCGGCCGTCGGCAGGCCGGTCGGCAACACGACCGCGGCGGCCACCCAGACCTGGGAGGACGGCTGGTTCGACCTCGACGGGACGGTGGAACCCGGCTGAGGGACCGGCCCCGGGGTCTGACCCCGCGCCGCTCGCTTCATCGAAGGCTCACCGTCCCGTACCGGCTGCCGCCTGCCTCCGCACCACCCCGTCGGTTTGCTGGCCCTATCCCGGGTTTGCTGGCCTTGTTCAAGTTCGCTGGCCTCACAGCGCAGGCAAACATCAACAAGGCCAGCAAACCCGGATCAAGGCCAGCGAACAGGTGGTAAGGCCAGCGAACCTGGAACGGGGTCTGCGTGTTGCCGGTCTCGTCCGGTAGCCTTCCCTGTCGGTGAAGGAGGTTTGTGTGGGACGCATTGTTCAAAAGTACGGTGGCTCCTCGGTGGCCGACGCCGAGTCCATCAAGCGCGTCGCCCGGCGGATCGCGCGCACACGCGCGGACGGGCACGAGGTGATCATCGTCATCTCGGCGATGGGTGACGTCACCGACGAGCTGATGGACCTGGCGTTGAAGGTGAGCCCGAACCCGAAATCCCGTGAGCTGGACATGCTGCTGACAACGGGGGAACGCCAGTCGGCGGCGCTGCTGGCGATGGCCCTGGCCGACCTCGGGGTCGAGGCCGTCAGCTACACCGGCTCCCAGGCGGGCATCCTCACCACCCCCACCCACGGCAACGCGCGCATCATCGACATCACCCCGGGTCGCGTCGTGCGCTCCCTGGAGGAGGGCAGCGTCGTCATCGTCGCCGGATTCCAGGGGGTGGCGCAGACCACCAAGGACGTCACGACGCTGGGTCGCGGCGCCTCCGACACCACGGCGGTCGCGCTGGCCTCGGCCCTGGGCGCCGACCACTGCGAGATCTACACCGACGTCGACGGCGTCTACACCGCCGACCCGCGGATCGTGCCGAGCGCCCGCCGGATCACCGAGATCGGCTACGAGGAAATGATGGAGCTGGCCGCCTCCGGCGCCAAGATCCTCCACCTGCGCTGCGTCGAGTACGCTCGCCGCGAGAACGTGAAGGTCCACGTCCGTTCGTCCTTCAGTGACAAACCGGGCACCTGGGTGAAATCCCAAGACGAGGTCAGGAAGGCAGACAAAATGGAAGAAGCCATCATCACGGGAGTGGCCCACGACCGCAGCGAGGCCAAGATCACCGTCATCGGCGTCCCCGACCAGGTGGGTGCGGCCGCCTCGATCTTCCAGGTCATCTCGGACGCGGGCATCAACATCGACATGATCGTGCAGAACGTCTCCAGGCTCTCGGACGTGAAGACCGACATCTCCTTCACCCTGCCCATGTCCGACGGGCGCAAGGGCATCGAGGCGCTCGAGGCGATCAAACACAAGGTCGGTTTCGACGAGGTCCTCTACGACGACCAGATCGGCAAGGTCTCGATCGTCGGCGTCGGGATGCGTTCCCATTCGGGCGTGACCACCACCTTCTTCAAGGCCCTGGCGGCCGAGGGCGTCAACCTGCAGATGATCTCCACCTCCGAGATCCGCATCTCCGTGGTGGTCAGCACCGACGAGGTGGACCGCGCCGTCCGCGGCGCCCATGCCGCCTTCGGTCTGGACGGCGAGGAGGAGGCCGTCGTCTACGCTGGAACGGGTCGCTGAGAGGACTCGGGGCCGGCAGGACCGGCCCCGGGCGCGCTCCTGGTGGGACACTCGGATCGCCCGATCCAGCGCACCGCGACCGGCGTGACGTCCTAAGCTGGGGCCATGCTCACCCGACTCCAGGTCGACGGGTTCAAGAACCTGCTGGGACTCGACGTCCACTTCGGCCCCTACACCTGCATAGCGGGCCCCAATGCGGTGGGAAAGTCGAACGTCTTCGACGCCATCGAGTTCCTGTCCCTGCTGGCCGACCACACCTTCCTCGAGGCCACCCAGCGCCTCAGGTTGCGCGGCGGGCAGGTCGTGGACCCGCGGTCCCTGTTCTGGAACAACGCCGAATCCAGCGATCCCGTCATCTCCTTCGGTGTCGAGATGATCGTGCCCCCGGAGGTGACCGACGACTTCGGTCGCGAGGTGTCGGCGACCACCACCTTCCTCCGCTACGACCTGAAGCTGCGCTACCTCCCACCCGACCCGGGTTCCCCCCAGATCGGGAGGATCCAGCTCGAACACGAGAGCCTGACCCACATCAATCTGGGCGATGCCCACAAACACCTTCCCTGGCCGCACAGCAAGAAAAAATTCCGGGACACCGTGGTCAGAGGGAGAAGGTCGGGCGCGGCATATATCTCCACCACACGGGGTGAGGACGGGGAGGCCGTGGTCAACGTCCACCAGGACGGGGGCAGCCGAGGAAAACCGCGCCCCTCGGCGGCCGCCCGGGCGCCGCGCACCATCGTGTCCACCACGACCGCCGCCGACGACCAGACGATCCTGTCGGCCCGCCGGGAGATGCAGCAGTGGCGGCTGTTGGCGCTCGAACCTTCCGCCATGCGCGCCCCGGACAGCACCCTGGTGGATCCTCACCCCACGACATCGGGGGCACACCTGGCGGCGACGCTGTACCGCATGGCCAGGGAACAGGGCGACGACGTCTACGCCGAGGTCGCATCCGAGGCGGCGGTACTCACCGACATCCGCGGCATCACGGTCGACTACGACGAACGCCGCGACACGCTCACCCTGATGGCCTCCATGGGTACCGGTCCGTGGCTTCCCGCCCGTTCCCTGTCCGACGGGACGCTTCGTTTCCTCACGTTGTGCATCATGCGCGTCGACGACTCCTTCGGAGGGTTGCTGTGCATGGAGGAACCCGAGAACGGCATCCATCCGGCGCGCATCGAGGCCATGGTCGATCTGGTCCGTTCCCTCGCCGTGGACCCGCAGGATCCGCCGGGGCCGGGAAATCCGATGCGCCAGGTCATGGTCAACACCCACTCCCCCCATTTCGTCCGCTACCACGATGACAACCTGCTGGCCGCGGTGCCCACCCGGGTTCGCAGGGACGGGAGGATCGCGACCACGGTGCAGCTGCGCCCACTGCCGGAAACATGGCAGGCGGCACAAGGAGCACGCACCACCATCAAGGCCTCCCTGTCGGACTACCTGACCGAACCAGAAAATGCACTGCTGTCACTCGAGGAAGTCTCGTGACCGCCCGGAGCGTCTCCTTCGCATTCCTGTGTGAAGGCTCATCCGACACGGGACTCATCGCACACCTGGAAACCCTGCTGGTGTATTTCGGCGCCCAGGAAGCCACCGGCATGCCAGACACCCGGAAGGGCACGATTCCCGCCCGGCTACGGCAGCTGCTCACGGAGGGAACAGAAGCTGGGATCGACATGGTGTTCATCCACCGGGACTCCGACAGTCCTGACCGTGAGGGACGGGAACGCGAGATCCGCCGCGGCATTGAGGAAAGCGGTTTCCCGCATCCGTTCATCCCTGTCATTCCGGTCCAGGAAACCGAGGCCTGGCTTCTCCTGGACGAACAGGCGATCCGGGACGTCGTGGCCTGTCCAAAAGGGAAACAACCCCTGAAGTTACCGAAACCGAATGCCATCGAAGGCACCAGAAATCCCAAGGAAATCCTGCAGAAAGCGCTCCTCGCGGCAAGCAGGGCAAGCGGACGGCGGTTGAAGAAGGAGAAGAACAGTTTCAGCCGTCACCGCAAGGTGTTGCTGCAACGCCTCGATCCCTTCGGCGCCGTGCGGGACCTGCCATCCTGGCAGTGTCTGGAGCGCGACATCAAACGGGCGCTGGCGCAGCTCGAGAATCAGAACTGAAGGGAACAACCCGTGCTCAGTAACTTTCCCACCTGGTCCGTCCGGAAACCGGAAAACACCCGGCCCGATGCCGTCTGCAAGGTGGGTGGGGCACCGATCGGGTGGCCGCGGGACTGGCCGGTGTGTGCGTGCAACCTACCCATGAGTTTCCTCGGCCAGTTCACCGGCGACCCCCTGGCGCCCCGGCTCGCCTCTGGGCAGACGCTGTTCTTGTTCACATGCGAACACGACTCGGGCTGCGACTTCTGGGATCCCGTCAACGGCGCCAACGCCTGCGTTCTCATCCCCCACGACGAGCTGGGCGCGAACCCAACCCCCATCCCGGAGGAGACCCCCGTGCTGCTGGAGCTGTGGGTGAGCAGCTGGACGAGCAGGGACGACGCCCTCCCCGCGAAACCGGGGGATTCGCCGCAACCAACCCCCGAAGAAGACCTGTTCACCAAGGCCGGGGGTACGCCTTACTGGACGGACAACGGCCCCGGTTACCGGATCGATCCATCCGATCAGATGGTGCTCCAGATCGACACCTGGGTGACGGTCTCCGATGGCCAGGAAGCCCTTGAGGCCCAAGCTGCGAGGTTTCCTGACCGCGCCTACACCATAAAAAACAGAGCTTCCATCGCGAATCTCTGTAGTGACGGTATCGCTTTCGTCATGACTCACGAGGGGGAACCGGAGATCTATTTAATGGTCAATCGCTGATCCCGCCCCCCTGTAGGGCCGGTGTATCCCGGTTCCACCCGGTTGTGCAGCACTCAACCCGGATTTTCCGCCCTCAGCGGCGGTTTTCGGGATTGAGTGCTGCACAACCGTGATCCTGCGTGGTTATCTCGGGTCGCACACGATCCGGGGCCCCTTCCCTGGAGGTCGTCAATGGCGTCGTCGGTGAGGCGCACGCGCTTCGCGTTCTTCGTCACGGCAGGGTGTGCAGGCCGTACCTGATCTCGGATTCGAGCTCATCCTGGTTGATTCCGAAAGCCTCCATCGCGTCGTCGAGCTCCGTCCGATTGCCCGAATCGGTGACCATCCGGGTCATGACGAGGACGACATCGCGGAGAGTTTCCCGGTCGCGACGGAGAAGGTCCATCTCTTCCCGGGAAACGATCTCGGCAACAGGTTTTCCGTGACGGGACAGGGTCACCACCCGCCCGGATTCCGCAGAACTGACGAGCCCGGAGATTCCGACGCGGTTCGCATCGGTTATGGAGAACACGCTCACGACGACAATTCGACTTGGAAATCTAACTGGAACAACGAAGCCGAGGGGATCGTGGTGGCCACTCGGCCGCCCAGGAAAGCCCCGCGGGCAGACGCCTCCGTCGCAGCCGGATCGGTCACGAGCACGGGAACACGCCCCCGCTCAGAAGGGCGCCACCCGGTCGCGCAGACTGACAGCCACAGTGACACATCACATCGACAATTGTCACTGTAGATGTACATGTGTCACTGTGGCCCTCACCGAACGCGAGCTGCGCAACCGGGATTCCCGCCACTCAGGTCTGCGTCACCGGTCTGAGGAACTGGAACAGCGGCGTCTCGTCGCCGTCCGGGCGCAGGATCCGCACCTCCACCCCGTAGACCTCACGGATCAGGTCCTCGGTCAGCACGTCCGCCGGACGCCCCAGACACACCGCCCGGCCCTTGTGCAGGACCAGCACCTCATCGCAGAACGTGGTGGCCAGGTTCAGGTCGTGCAGGGCGACGACCACACCCAGCCCCGTCTCCCTCAAGGTTTTGAGGATGTCCAGCTGGTGGGAGATGTCGAGGTGGTTGGTGGGTTCGTCCAGCAGCATGACCTGCCCCTCCTGGGCGAACGCCCGGGCCAGGTGGGCGCGCTGCTGTTCGCCTCCGGAGAGGGTGTGCCAGTCGCGGTTCAGGAGGTGTTCGATGCCGGTGCGGCGGGCAGCGGCCTCCACCACCCTGCGGTCACGGGGACTGGGACCGGCCCAGCGACGGCGGTGCGGGATCCGTCCCAGGTCGATGACGTCGCGCACGGTGACGTCCTGGTCGGTGGTCGCCTTCTGCTGCACCACCGACAGCACCCGTGCGATGTCCCGCGGCGCCCAGTCGCTGTAGGGGCGGTCGTCGAGTTTGACGACACCCGTGCGCGGCTGGATGGTGCGGGCCAGCATCCCCAGCAGCGTCGATTTTCCCGACCCGTTGGGTCCCAGCAACCCCAGAATGCGACCGGGCATCGCGGGCACGTCGATGCCGTCGACGATGATGGCCGGACCGGCGGCCCACGACAGGTTCTCTGCTTCTATCTTCATCGTTTCCTGGTCCTGGCGAGAATGGTTGCGAAGATGGGCACTCCGACCAGGGCGGTGATCACCCCGACCGGCACCTCCAACGGAGCGAACAACGTCCGGGCGATGGTGTCCGCCCAGAGCAGGAAGATCGCACCCAGCAGCGCCGAGACCGGCAGCAGCCCCCGGTGCCGGGAACCGACGAGCATCCGGGAGATGTGCGGCAGCACGAGACCGACGAAACCGATCGAACCCGACGAGGAAACCACGACCGCAGTCATGAGGGCCGCGCATCCCAGCAGCACCACCCGGGTGCGCTGCACGGAAACCCCCAGCGAAACGGCCTCCTTCTCGCCGAACATGAACGCGTCCATGGAACTGGCCATGCCGATGGTGAGCACGAGGAAACACCCCAGCACCGCGGCTGTGAGCGCTACCTCCTCCCAGGAGACGTTGGCGAAGGAACCCATCAGCCAGTACAGGATGCCCCGGGTGACGTTGGCGTCCGCGCCGATCATGATGATGAACGACGTCAACGCGGAGAACCCCTGGGTCACCGCGATACCCGCCAACACGATCTTGTCGGTGGTGCCACCGGCCAGCCGGGACAGCAGCAGGGTCAGTGCGAAGGCCCCCAGCGACCCCACGAACGCGCCCGCCGAGAAACTGATGACCCCACCCCCGAGACCCGCGATCAGCACCAGGACCGCGCCGGTGGAGGCGCCCGAGGAGACACCCAGCAGGTAGGGTTCGGCCAGCGGGTTGCGCAGCAGCGACTGCATGATGACGCCGCACAGGCTCAACCCCGCACCCGCGACCGCGGCCAGCAGCACACGGGGCAGCCGCAGCTGCCACACCGTCGCGGTGCGCAACGGACTCAGCTCGGGGTCGGGTCCCAGCCCCAGTTTGTTCGCAACCACCCCCCAGACCTCGCCGATGCTCAGGTCGGAGGGTCCGAAGGTGATCGCGTAGAGGATGGACACAACCAGCAGAACCAGTCCGATCAGCAGAACCGGTGTCACCGGAAGCCTCCGGCGCCGACCTCGGGTCGTCGCGGATGCCGTCACTTGAGACCGAACTGCTCGATCCCGGCGACCAGCTTCTCGGCCAGGTCGACGGTGCGGATCGACGGGTTCATGTCGCCGCCCGCGACCTTGATGAAACGCTCGTTCTTGACGGCGTCCATCTGGGAGGTGACCGGGTTCGACTTCAGGTATTCGATCTTCGCGTCCGCGGTCTCCGCGGTCTGGGACTTGCGGGTGAGATCACCCATCACGATGATGTCGGGGTTCTTGGCGGCGATGTCCTCCCAGCTGACCTGCGGCCACTCGTCGCGCTGGTCGGAGTAGATGTTGGTGATGCCGAGCTGGTCGCTGATGAACTGGGACGCACCGGAACCGCCCGCCAGGTAGGGGGCCTCGGAGTTCGCGAACCAGAACATCACCTTGACGGGCTTGCCGGGTTTCTGCGCGACCGCCTTCTCCAAACGCTGTTTGAGCTGGGCGACGAGCTCCTGGCCCTTCTCGGGCACGCCGTGGATGCGGGAGAGCTCATCGATTTCCTGATACACCTTCTCAATGGTGAAGTTCTCCGCAGGGGCGTCGTTGCCGCTCTTCTTGCCGCACTGGTTCGGCGCCAGGTAGGCGGGCACCCCGAGGGATTCGTACTTCTCGTAGCTGCCCGCGACCTTGTCGGTCAGCGTGCTCGGGAAGGATGCCGTGACGAGGTCCGGTTCCTTGGCGATGACCGCCTCCGAGGTGGGGCCGCCGTCGGAGATCCGCTCCACCTTCGCGTTCTCGCTCTCCAGCGACGACAGCACCGGATCGGTCCAGGTGGCGGTGCCCACCATCTTGTCAGCGATCCCGAGGGAGAGCTGGATCTCGGTGGAGGACTGGTTCAGCGACACCGTCCGTGCGGGCGCCTTCTTGAACGTCAACTGGTGTCCGCAGTTGTCGATGGTGAGGGGGAAACCGGCGGCGGAGGCACCGGAGGACTGGCTGGCGGAGGCGTCGGCAGGCTGGTCCTTGGCCGCGCCCGCGCAGCTGCTCAGCAGCAGAGCCGACAGCAGCGCGAGCGAACAAACGGACTTCTTCACGTGCATCTGGGTGATTCCCTTGGGTTGTGAGATGTTTTGGGGGGTGACGGCAGCCACTGAAATGGCGCACGGAATCTTGTCTCGGGGGCCGTTGCGCGAGGCCCTGAACGGCAGGGCACGGTGGTTCGCGTGCCCATCGCCGATCGGTCTTCGGACTCGGGTTCTGCCACCGGACCGCCTTCCCGGGCAGGTCGCCCAGTAGCCTGATGATCCGGTGTCACCCTCACCGCTGCGCGTCAGTTCCGGATTCGCACCGGATTCCCTGCCCGTGGGCACTCGGCGACGCCGACAAGGCTAGCCCTCCCTCCGGGCACTGTCCATACCTCGGGACACGGTGACGAAGGCGCCGCCGCAAGGCCCCCACGTGCTCAATCACCTCGGCGATCGGTCCCGCTCGGGACGCCCCACCACCGCACCTCTCCCCTCTCCATCAAACCCTTCCGGGCGCGAGGAAGCCCCGCCCGGCGGGACCGCCGAAGTCGGTGTTAGGCTGCCCGAGGAAGCGGACAAGGGAATCCGGTGCGAATCCGGAGCTGACGCGCAGCGGTAACGGCGTTGTCGCCAAGTACGCCACTGGACAGGATCGTCCGGGAAGGTTTTGGCGGCGGGAAAGCCGAAGCCCGAAGACCTGCCGTTTCCGGTTGGTATCCCCCGGCCTCGCGAAAAGGCCCTGGCCAAGGACAGGATCGTCGTGCCCACATCCCGTGTTTCCCGAAAACCCCGCCTCACCCTCGCCGCGCTGAGCGCAGCAGCCCTGCTGGTCGCCGCCTGCTCATCCGGTTCCCCGTCACCCCAGGCCTCCACCTCGGGTTCCGGCCCCGTCACCCTGACCAACTGCGGCACCGAGGTGACCTACCCCAAACAGGCCTCGCGCATCGTCGCCACCAGCAACTCGGCGAACGTCGGAACCCTGATCCGCATCGGCGCGGTCCAGAACCTGGCGGCGGTGTCGCTGCAGAAGGGAAACGACGAGGTGCTCTCCGCCCTCTACAGCCCCGGCATCGAGAACGTGCCCCGCCTGCAGAGCCCCATCTCCATGGAGTCCATCGTCTCCACGGAACCGGACCTGCTGATCGGCTCTTACAGCGGGCTGTTCTCCGGTTCCTCGGGCGTCACCCCCGAGGCGGCGGCTGAGCAGAACATCCCCACCTACGTCATCAGCGACTCGTGCAGGCAGGATCCCGCCGCCGGTTCCTCCTCGAAACTCGGCACCATGGACCCGTGGGACGCGGTGCGCACCGACATCCAGAACTACGGCGCCCTGACCGGCAGGACCGCCGAGGCCACGGAGGCCCTCACGGAGTTCAACACGCAGCTCGCGGAGCTGCAGCAGGCCCCGGCGCCGACGAAGAAACCCCGCATCCTGCTGTTCGACAGCGGCACCGACGAGCTGTACACCTCCGGTCGCAACGGGCCGCCGCAGGGCATCATCGACGCGGCGGGCGGCGTCAACGTGTTCGACAACCAGGACACCACCTGGTTCAAGGCCAGCTGGGAGTCCGTGGCGGAAACCCAACCGGACGTGATCGTCGTCCTCGACTACCGCAAGGGCGACGCGGACGAGATCAAGAACAAACTGGAGACCATCCGCACCCAGCCGGCGCTCGCGAACCTCAACGTGGTCAAGCAGAACCGCATCATCGTCCTGCCCCTCGTGCTGTTCACCAGCGGATACCCGAACCTGGAGGCGTCGGTGCAGATCCGCAAGGGTCTCGAACAGCTGGGCATGGCCCCCGAGAGCCCGGTCAAGGGCAAACTCCCGGAAAGCCTCGGCTACGGCGTTCTCAAGAGCTGAACGGCCCGGGACCCCTCCGGTGAACGTGAAAACCCGTTCCAGGACCGGCAGGGATCAGGTGACCTCCTGGCGAGCGCCGGTGGCTCCCCTGATCGTCTGCCTGCTGATCGCCCTGGCGGCCAGCCTCGTGCTGGCCACCGGTTTCGGCCCCAGCTCCGTGTCCCCCGGCACCGTCGTCGACGTGCTGATGGCGCACCTGACCGGCAGCCCCGACGCACCCCAGACGGCCAACACCATCGTCTGGAACATCCGCGCACCCCGCGTGCTGCTGGGCAGTTTCGTCGGCGCCGGGCTGGCGCTGGCCGGCTCCGTCATCCAGACCCTCGTGCGCAACCCCCTCGCCGATCCCTACCTGCTCGGCATCTCCTCGGGCGCGAGCGTCGGCGCCACCGCCGTGATCACCATCGGTTTGTTCAGTTCACTGGGCACCCTGGCACTCACCGCCGGCGCCCTGGCGGGGGCGCTCGGGGCGGCCGTCGTCGTGTTCGGCATCGCCATGGCCCAGGGCGGCCTCACGCCGCTGAGGCTGGTGCTCACCGGCACGGTGCTGGGTTCGGCCTTCTCGGCCATCGCGAGTTTCCTGGTCATCCGCAGTCAGGAACCTCAGGCCGCCCAGTCCGTGCTGTTCTGGCTGCTCGGCAGCCTGACACGCGCGAAATGGGATCAGCTGCTGTTCCCGCTGGTCGTCGTGGTGCTGGCGTTCATCGTCATGATGGCCGGCAGCGGCTGGCTGGATGCCCTCGCGAACGGTCCCGACGTGGCCGCCAGCCTCGGGGTGCCAGTGAAGCAGGCCCGCAACGCGGTCTTCGTGCTGCAGGCCCTCCTGGTCGGCGCCCTGGTGGCGGTCGTCGGCGGGGTCGGTTTCGTCGGGCTGATCGTCCCCCACCTGGCCCGGCTCATGGTGGGGGCGCGCCACCGCTGCGTGCTGCCGGTGGCTGCCCTCATGGGGGCTCTGTTCATGGTGTGGGTGGATGTCGCGGCCCGCGTCATGGCCCCACCCATGGAGGTTCCGCTGAGCGTCGTGACGGGCCTGATCGGCGCCCCGGTCTTCCTGCTGCTGCTCGGCAGGCGCCACTACCACTTCGGAGGTGCCGGCTGATGAACACGATGCTCACCACGCAGGATCTGGGCTGCGCACTGGGGAAGTATCCGATCCTGAGCGGGGTCGGTCTGGAGGTTCCCGAGGGGGAGATGATGGCTCTCGTCGGCCCCAACGGGACCGGCAAGTCGACGTTGCTGCGGACCCTCGCGGGGCTGTTGCCGATCCCGTCGGGCAGGGTGCTGGTAGCTGGTCGTGACCTTGTGAAACTGAGCCCGCTGGAACGCGCCAGGACCTTGGCGATGGTCGGTCAGCAGGAGGAAACCCCCGCTGACCTGCGGGTCGCGGAGGTCGTCGCACTGGGGCTGCTGCCCCACCGGCCGCCGTGGTCGGGTGGCGGCCGCAAGGAACGCAACGCCGTCGCCGAGGCCCTGGAACAGGTGTCGATGACCGCCTACGCGAACCGGGGTTTCCACCAGCTCTCGGGAGGCGAGCAGCGCCGGGTGCTGCTGGCGCGTGGCCTGGCGCAGCGCACGGAGCTGCTGCTGCTGGACGAACCCACCAACCACCTCGACATCCGGCACCAGCATGCGCTGCTGCGGATGGTGCGGGGACTGGGACGCACCGTGATCGCCGCCATCCACGACCTCGACCTGGCCGCCACCTATTTCGACCACATCGTGGTTCTGAACGACGGCAGGGTCGCGGCGGACGGGAAACCCTCGGAGGTGCTCACCCCGCAGCTGGTCGGAGACGTGTTCGGAATGGCCGCCTCAATGGTGACCGACCCGGCCACCGGGGAACCCCGGCTGCTGCTCAGCTACCCGTGAACGAGAAGTTTCACCCGGTTGCGCAGCACTCAATCCCAAAAATCGCCCCAGAAGGGGCGAAAATCGAGTTGAGTGCTGCGCAACCGGGATAGGGACGCGACGCATCCCGGTCTTTCCGCACAGCAAGAGCAAGGCGTCAAGGTAGACTTGCAGAAACCGATCACCTGCAACAATGCTGGATGTTTGACGATGGCGGATCAGGGCGGCCCGCGAAATGCAGTCTCGTTTCCTCTTTCGCCTACCGTCTGAGCACCGTTTGGGGAATTGAATGACAACCGGGATCGCGTGCCGCGGCATAACGAAGTCGTATGGCGAGAACGTCGTGCTCAAGGATCTTGATTTCTGGGTCGAAGCCGGCGAGTTGGTGACGCTCGTGTCGCCATCCGGCGGTGGGAAGACCACCTTGTTGAACATCCTGGGAGGTTTGACCACGGCGGATCAGGGTGTCGTCGAGGTTGCGGGGCAGGACCTCAGCAAGTTGGACGAGGACGGCCGGGCCGGCCTCAGGCGTCACGCGATCGGCATCGTCCACCAGTCGAGCTACCTGTTTCCCTGGCTCTCGGTGAACGAGAACCTGGAGATCGGTCCCGGCTCCCGCGCCCCCGCTCCGTGGCTCGCGGAGGTCAGGAGAAACCTGGGGATCGACGAATTCCACGACACCGAGATCAACAAGCTCTCCGGCGGACAGCGACGCCGGGTGTGCATCCTGAGGGCCCTGCAGATGGAGGCGGAGGTCCTGTTGCTGGACGAACCGACCACGGGACTCGACGACCACCTGGCTTCCTGCGTTCGGCGGGCGTTGCGGGATCTGGCCGACCGGGGCTGCGCGGTCGTCGTCGCAACCCATGAGGAGGCCACCTCAGCGGTGGCGGATCGCACGGTTGCTCTCCGCGGAAGGAGGACCATCCTATGAACACCTTCGCCCTGGTGAGACGCAGCCTGGCCAGGACCGTGCGGCGACACAGGTTGATCGCGGTGCTGGTGCTGCTCCTGGTGTTGGCGACGGTTGTCCTGTCCTGGCTGGCCCGAGGGGCCACGCACGGCACATCCCGGGGATTGACGGAAAGCCTCGGCGCCAAGGAGATCGAGGTCCTCCAGGGCTATGGCGGGCCGGACAGTCCACCGTTGAACGCGGACGCGGTCAAGCGGCTGGGGCAACTGGACGGTGTGGAGCACGTGTTCCCGTCGGGCATCTCGGGAATCGACCCGCCCGCGGACATCGCAGATTCCGAGGACGGCGCGGGGCCGTGGTGGTTGACACCCCGCAACCCGTTCGACGACCGGATGAAGGACGCCCACGGTAATCCCGCCGCCTCCCCGGAGCCCGGTCAGATGCTGGTCCCCGGAAAACACGAGAACCTGGTGGGAAAGACGGTCGAGGTCAACGTCACCCGGGCGGTCAGTTCCAACAGCGGGATGGGCGAGGCGAAACAATTCGAGGTGATCGGCACCTACGACCCGGAAACCATCCAGGGGGAGCCCCCGGATGCGGTGTTCATCAACTCCTCCCAGTTCAACGAGATCCAGGCGGCGGCACTGCCACCGGACACGCCTCCCTACAGCTCCATCTACCTCTACGTCGGGGATGTGAATGACGTCGCGAAGGTGCAGAGTTCGGTGGAGGACCTGGGCTACGGCACCCGAAGCGCCATCGGCTCCGGGATCCAGCTCGACAGGGCCCGGCAGGGACTCGCGGTGGCCTCCGTGCTGGTGCTCTTCGTCACCGTCCTCGGGGCACTGTTCGCGGGCACATCCGTGGCGGGGGCATGGATGACCTCACGCATCGAGGAGATCGGGTTGTTCAGGTCCCTGGGGTGGACGCGACGGGCGATCGTGAGGTTCTACCTGCTGGAGGCCCTGATCTTCGCGCTGTGCGTGTCGGTCATCGGGGTGCTGCTGGGCGTCGGGGTGGTCATGACGCTGGCGGCGCTGCCGTCCCTGCTGACGTCGGTGGCCGGTTTCAGCATGGATCCCGGGGCGCTGCTTGCCCAGGCGTGGGTGGTCTCGGTGCCGCTGATCGCCGTGCCGCTGGGTTTCATCGCCGGATCGGCTCGCAGGGCCGCCACGCTGCTGCGCGTCGACACGGACACGCTCCTGCGTCAGATCTGACCCAAGACCCCGGAAACCCTCACCATGGTTTCGACACGGGCCGCTCCTTCGTCGCAGCCCGGCTCAACCAACTTCCACTTCTCCAAGCCGGTTGAGCCAGCACGTGAGCGCCAGTAAACGGCTGAGTCGAAACCACCCCGGCAACCCGGGAACGGTCAACATGGTTTCGACACAGACACGCTCCTTCGTCGCAGCCCGGCCCAACCAACTTACGGGGCCGGGAAGCGATCTCTATCGCCGTCTTCCGGTTCCGAACAGGCCCCGGACGACCTCCCGGGTGACGGTGCGGATCACCTGCATGATGCCGCGGCTGGCGATCCGTTCCACCGCCGAGGTGCGACCGCGACCCGATCCCGACGACCGCCCCTCCGAGCGTTCTGCCTGACGCTGCTCCTTCTCCTCCTGGGCGCGACGTTCGGCCTCGGCCTTCTCCGCCTCGGCGCGCTGCCGTTCCTCCTCGGCCGCCTTCGCGCCGGCCTCCAGTTTCGCGGTGAGGATCTCGTAGGCCGACTCGCGGTCGATGGCCTGCCCGTACTTCGCCATCATCGGCGAGGCCGCCACCACCTGCTGCATCGCGGCGGCGTCGGTGGGTTGCATCGACGTCTCGGGGGCCCACAGCCGGGTCCAGGCGACGGGGGTGGGTGCGCCCTTGGGGTTCATGACGGTGACGATCGCCTCGCCGATCCCGAGGCTCTGCAGCACCTCCTCCAGGTCGTAGCCCGACTTCGGGTAGGTCGACACCGTCGCCTTCAACGCCTTGGCGTCGTTGGGGGTGTGGGCGCGCAGCTGGTGCTGCACACGGCTGCCGAGCTGCGCCAGGACGTCCTCGGGCACGTCCTTGGGGGTCTGGGTGACGAAGAACACCCCCACCCCCTTGGAGCGGATCAGCCTCACGGTCTGGGTGATGGAGTCGAGGAAGGCCTTGGATGCGCCCTTGAACAACAGGTGCGCCTCGTCGAAGAAGAACACCAGTTTCGGTTTGTCGGCGTCGCCGATCTCGGGGAGGGAACTGAACAGGTCGGCCAGCAGCCACATCAGGAAGGTGGAGAACATCTCGGGTCGCGAGGCCAGGTCGGGCAGCTCCAGCAGCGAGACGACCCCGCGGCCGTCGGCGGCGACGCGCAGCAGCTCCGAGGGTTCGAACTCGGGTTCCCCGAAGAACACGTCACCGCCCTGCTCGGAGAGGCCGACGAGGTTGCGCAGGATCACCCCTGCCGTGGCGGCCGAGACCCCACCGATCTCCTTCAGCTCGTCCTTGCCGTCGTCGGAGGTGAGGAATTTCAGCAGCGCGACGAGGTCCTTGAGGTCGAGCAGCGGCAGGCCGTTGTTGTCGGCGTAGTAGAACACCAACCCGAGGGAGCTCTCCTGCACCTCGTTGAGTCCCAGCACCTTCGACAGCAGGATCGGGCCGAACGACGAGATCGTCGCCCGCACCGGAATGCCGGTGCCCTGCCCGCCGAGCGCCAGGAACTCGCAGGGAGCGGCCTTCGCCTCCCAGGGCTGCCCCTGCGCCTCGACCCGCGCGGCCAGTTTCTCGCTCGCCACCCCGGGGGAGGCCATGCCGGACAGATCACCCTTGATGTCGGCGGCGAAGACGGGCACACCCGCCTTGCTGAGGGCCTCGGCCATCAGCTGGAGGGTTTTGGTCTTGCCGGTGCCCGTGGCTCCGGCGACGAGCCCGTGCCGGTTGAACATCGACAGCGGAATGCGGATGGGGGCCTCGACGACGGGGGCGCCGTCCATCAGCACACCCAGTTGTACCGCGTCGCCTTCGAACCCGTATCCGGCCTGAATCATTGCCACCAGTTCTTCACTCACACCCCTAGCCTGCCATCTATCTGCGCTTCTCATGGGAGGCGCGTTGTCCGGGTTGTACGCCGATGGGCCGATTGTCACGGAGGGTGGCTAAACTGACCGAGTGATCTTCAAGCGTGTCGGCGATTCCCGCCCCTACCCGGACCACGGCTATGTCCAGAAGCAGTGGGCCGCCATCGCTCCGCACCAGGTGCGGCTGGATGAGCTGGTCACGACGAAGCGCACCCTTGATCTCGAGGCCCTGCTGGAGGAGGACTCCACCTTCTACGGCGACCTTTTCGCACATGTCGTCTCCTGGCGCGGCGATCTGTACCTGGAGGACGGCCTGCACCGCGCCCTGCGTGCCGCGCTGCAGCAACGCCAGACGATGCACGCCCGCGTGTTGGAACTCTCGTGAAAGCCTGAGACGTGCGCGCCTTTCGACTCCTCGCCACCCCGGCCCTGCTGATCGGTTTGCTCATCTTCCTGATCTGGGGGGCGAACCTGGGGTGGAACGCCTTGACCGCGCCGCTTCCCAGTCCACCGCCGACCCCGTGCGTCAACCAGCAGGTGAGCACGATCACCCCGAAACAGGTCACGGTCCTGGTCTACAACGGCGGTTTCACCAGCGGCTTGGGGTCGAAGGTCGGGCAGGCGCTGAAGACGGCGGGATTCGAGGTGGCGAAGACCACCAACACCAAGGAACGCATCACGAAGACCATCATCCGCAGCGGTGAGAACAACACCGACGCGGCGAAACTGGTCGCCAGCTACCTGATTGACCCAACCCTGGAGACCGATTCCCGGGTCGACGGCACCGTCGACGTTCTGGTCGGTTCCGATTTCGCGGGCCTGACGGAATCCGGCCTGACCGAGGTCCCGGTCGAGTCCGGCACCATCTGCCTGGCCCCGAGCCCGTCCCCCTCCGCGCTTCCCAGCTGAAAACCTGCCCCCGCATCACTTTGTTCCAGGGCGCGAACGGTGCTGCACAACCGGGTTTCCCGCACCAGAGCAGCAACCCCGGAACACGCTCGCCGGTTGTCGGGTCAAAGCCGGAACGGGCCGCTCAGTCGTCGGCCCATCCCGCGTCGTGCACCTTGATCGCGACCTGGACGCGGTTGGTCAGGCCGAGCTTGTCGAAGATCTGAGTCACGACGCCCTTGACAGTGGCGAGGCTGAGGTAGTGCCGGGCCGAGATCTCGGCATTTGTCATTCCCCGCCCGATCGCGATCGCGACCTCTTTCTCCCGGGCGTTCAGGACGGCCAGGTCGGCCCGCGCGTCCTCCCGACGGGGATCGCCCCGGTGCCGGGTCGCTGCCGCGATGACCTGGGACACCACGCTGGGTGAGAGGGTGTGCTCCCCCGCCGCGACCTGTTTGATGGCCTCCAGCATCCGGTCGGGCGGGGTGTCCTTGAGCAGGAAGCCCGCGGCCCCGGCTGCCAAGGCCCGCAGCACCGCGTCGTCGGAGTCGAAGGTGGTCAAGATCACCACCCGCGGCGCGTCCTTGTGGGCCATGAGCTCCTCGGTCGCCGTCAGCCCGTCCTTGCCCGGCATGCGGATGTCCATGAGCAGCACGTCGGGCCGGTGTTCGGCCACCAGGGCCGCCGCCTCGGAACCGTCGCTGCCCTCGCCGACGAAATCGACTCCCTCGTGTCCCCCAAGCATCAGCTTGAGACCGGCCCGGACCAGGGGATCATCGTCGATCAGCACCACCCTCACCATGGCATCCACGCCTCCAATTGAAAAACTTCGTCCCGGATTCCGTGCTCGATCCAGCCGCCGACGAGACCCGTCCGCTCGGCCAGCCCGAGTAGACCATAGCCGCCTCCGGGGACGGCGGCGCCGCGTCCGTTCACCGGGTTGCGCAGCTCGATCCGCAGGCCGGAGTCAGGGTCGCCGCTGAGCCGCACCTCGACCTTGGTTCCCGGCGCGTGCTTGCGGGCATTGGTGAGCCCCTCCTGCACGATCCGGTAGGCGTGGCGGCTCACCGCGGGCGAGAGCCCCTCCAGGGCCACGCCGCTGAACTCGATCCGCAGCCCGGCAGCCCGGTTGTCGGCAATGAGGCCCGGCAGGTCGGCGAGGGTGGGCTGCGGCCGGTCCCCGTCCTGCCCCCGCAGCGACCCGAGGACGCCCCGCAACTCGGTCAGCGCCAGGTTGGCGTTCTCCCGGATGGTCTCGGCGATCTCGTGGGTCTGCTGGGGGCTGAGGTCGTCCCGGTAGGCCAGCGCCCCGGAGTACATGCTGACCAGCGAGATCCGGTGGGCCAGCACGTCGTGCATCTCCCGGGCGATGCGCTGGCGTTCGGCGGCCTGCCCCTGGGCGACCCGCAGCTGCTGCTCCCGTTCGGCCTGCTCCACCTGGGCCCGCATCGAAGCGATCAACTCCCGACGGGCCCCGGTGTACATGCCGATCGCCACCAGCACCGCCGTGTAGAGCAGCAACACCCCGCCGCCGACGATCAGAGTCCACGGCTCCTGCAGCGGTGCGTCGCCCACCCGCAGGTCCGTGACCGCGGGCAGCCCCAGACCCCGCCGAACCGGGTCGGACAAGATTTGGAACCCGATGAAGACGGCCCCGGCCGGGAGGATCTCCTTCCACCGCCGCCGGGTACACAGGCTGGCGACCCCCCAGGACGAGAAGCCGCCCAGCGTGACCGTGACCGAGCTCAGCACGCTCAGCGACACCACCACCAGCATCGGGGCCCGCCTCCGGAACCGGATCAGCACCACGGCGGCGATCACACCGAGGAGCTCGAGGACCAGGAAGTTGTGGAAGGCCGGGGGCAGCTCCCGGGACAGGTCCTGACCCACCAGGGGCGCGGCGAACGACGGCAGCAGCCAGCTGAGAGCCAGCAGGTAGCGCCAGGTCAGCGCCCACGTGCCGAGTCGGTATTCGGAGGTCACGGCTTCACCCTAGGCAATACCCCGTGGCTGTTCCGCCAATCGAAAGTCGAAACCTCGCCGACTTCAGTCGCCACAACACCAGACCTTCACCCGTGGCACCAGCCCAGCTGGCCCGGGTTGGCTGAAGCCATGATCACCTTCCGAAACCTCACCAAACGCTATGGCGACGTTCTCGCCGTCGACGACATCAGTTTCACTGTCGAGGCGGGAAGCATCACCGGTTTCCTCGGCCCCAACGGCGCCGGCAAATCCACCGCCATGCGGTGCCTCACCGGGCTCGCCTTCCCCACCGCGGGCGAGGCCCTGATCGACGGGCGCCGCTACCGCGACATCCCCAACCCGAGCACCCAGGTCGGTGTCCTGCTGGACGCCTCCGCCCAGCACCCCGGACGCACCGGACGCGAAACGATCCGGACCACGGCCACCGCCATGGGGGTACCCCGGTCCCGGGTGGACGAGGTCATCGAACTCGCCGGGCTCACCGCCGCGGAGGCCCGCAAACGGGTCGGCGCCTACTCGCTGGGAATGAGGCAGCGTCTCGGCATCGCCCAGGCCTTCCTCGGTTCGCCCCGGGTGCTGATCCTGGACGAACCGGCCAACGGCCTCGACCCCCAGGGCATCCACTGGATGCGCACCGTGCTGCGCCGTTTCGCCGATGCCGGTGGTGCCGTCCTGCTCAGCTCCCACCTGCTCCACGAGGTGCAGCAGATCGCCGACCGCATCGTCATGATCGGCCACGGCAGGATCCTCGCGGAGGGCAGCATCGCCGACCTGACCGCCGACGGCGCCAACCTCGAAACCACCTTCCTCAACCTCACCACCAACACCGCTCGCGGAGGAGTCTTCGTATGACCACCATCACCTTCCCCACCCAGGTTCGCTTCGGCAACCTCGTCAAGGCGGAGTCCCGCAAATATGTGAACACCCGGGCGGCACTCGTGCTCTCGATCCTCACGGCCGCGGCCCTGGCCCTGGCCACCATCGGGGCCATCGCCACCTACCCCGAGCTGATCAAGGCCGCCACCGGAACCGACCTGCTGTTCCTTCCGCTGACCGTGACCTCGATACTCACCGCCGTCATCGTCATCCTGCCGGTCACCTCCGAATGGACCCAGCGTGGGGCCCTGACCACCTTCGTGGTCGAACCCCGCCGGGAACGCGTCGTCGCGGCGAAGGCCCTCGTCTCGCTCGGGGTGACCCTCGCGGTGTGGATGGCCTGCCAGCTGTCGTGGGTGGTGTTCAACGCCGCCGGTGCCGCGGTGCACGGCCTTGAGGCCTCCTGGGAGTTCCACTGGGCGCGCTGGTTCGAGTTCATCGGGGTCTTCCTGCTCGACGTGACCGTGGCCTTCACCCTGGCGTTGCTGCTGCGCAACACCGCCCTGACGGTCGCGGTCTTCCTGGCCGGCCCCATCATGCTGGAGACGCTTGGTCTGTTCGGCGAGATCCCGGCGAAGGTCGCCTCCTGGCTCAAGACCCCCGGGGTGAGCCTGCAAAAAATCTTCTCGGCACAAGCGGGCGGACAGACCCCGGAGGCAACACTGTGGGGTCAGTTCACCGTGGGCGCCGTCGTCTGGATCGTCGTCCCGTTCGCCATCGGGCTGTGGCTGAACCACCGCGCCGAAGCGAAATAGTCCCCCATCCCCGCAGCAGGTGGTCCCGGGCCGGTACCCGGGACCACCTGTTTTCGCGTTCGTGCGCTCGGCCGGGGCGGGTATGGATCCGTTTCGCCGCACCATTCCTCAATGAGGCCGGTTTCCTCGTAGATGCCGACCCTGGCTCATCCTGACTGTTGGCCAGCCCCGCCGTCGCGTAAGCGGCTGAGGACTTCGAGATCGTGCTTATCCTCGGGACGTGGATCGTAGCCATTTCTCAATTCACGCAGCC
Source organism: uncultured Propionibacteriaceae bacterium (assembly GCA_937965785.1). Classification (GTDB taxonomy): domain Bacteria; phylum Actinomycetota; class Actinomycetes; order Propionibacteriales; family Propionibacteriaceae; genus Arachnia. The sequence continues at coordinate 67,351 of CALCKT010000012.1, forward strand.
GCTCGGCGGTGCCGACGATGACCGGCGCTCCATCGATCGCTCCCCTCGTGCGGGCGACGGCCGGATGTGTGAATACCGCGTCCTCAAAGCCTTGTTGGACACCATCCCCGTTGGGCCGGATGACCATGGGATGCACGTCGACCCTTCCGTGTTCGGAGGCGAGTTCGATCCGGATCGGCAGCCAGTCCGTCACCGGCTCGTAACCACGCGACGCCAGCCACTCGATCAAATCGGGCACAACATCGGCGTCCACGAAGACATCAAGGTCCCCGTGCTCACGGGTTTGCCGTCCCACCAGCGCATCGACACCCCAACCGCCGTTGACTTGATAGACGGTCTCTCTTTCCGTCAGCCAACCGATGATGGTCAAGACCTCGCTCGCAGGCGTGGTGGATGCATGAACCATATGAGACACCTCCCTCCCTCCGGGCTGGGATGACCCGGCCGAATTTTCCAGTCAGGTCGTCTACTGTCAACCCGCTCAACCATTGACGGCTTGGCGGATCCTCCTGGACATCTTGATACGAGACAAGGCGCCGCACGTACAGCACACCGAGAGCCAGACTGCCATTCCCCCGGCCCGTCAGTGAACGAAGGGGCAACCCCTGCTCCCCATGCCGCCCCTGAGCGGACACCGCAACGCCCCGGATGCCTAACTTTCCGGGACGTGACCCCGCGGTCCTCGTCACAGAGCGCGCCGCCAGGTGAGTCCGGGAAACCGGGCGAATCCCGCGTCCATGGTGATGAAGGTGGCGCCGGCCTCAATGGCCATGGCCGCCAGATAGGCGTCGGGAACCACGTTGCCACGCGCCCCGAGGTTCCGGCACAGGCTCTCGAAGATGCGCCAATGCTCCCGCCCTGGGCGGATGCGGACCGCCGACGGGGCGCTCAACACCGTCTGACAGAAGTCCAGCGCCACCTGCGGCGGAGTCGGTTCGCGGTAGACCCGGTGGTTCGTCACGATTCGCAGAAAACCCGACAAGATCAGCTCGGACACCCCGAAGGGTTCGTCGGCGGTTAGCGCAGCCGTGAGCCACGCGTGGTGTTCCGCGAACCGCGGGGACTCCGGCCGGTGCGCGTAGATGAACAGGTTGACGTCAGCGAGCAGCACGATCGTCTTCGCCGAGAAGCGCTGCGAGGGCGTCCTTGTCCTCGAGGTCGACGCCCGGCTTCAACCCGCTGCCGCCGAAGGTGGGCAGGGTGACCTCACGGCGTGGCCCGGCCTGCTCAGCGAGTGAAACCTGTAGGGCGTCGGAGACCACCTCGCTCAAGGTCCTTCCCTGACGGGCCGCCCGCTCCTTGGCCCGGCGCAGCAGTTCATCGTCCAGATTCACCGTGGTGCGCATGATCACATTTTATCGTCACCTCATTGCATCAAGATGCGCGCGGGCACGGCCCGAAGAACCCCGACCGTAGGCTCATCGCCAATCAGAAAAGAACCACCGCCACGACATTGAACTCCTCCGGAACGCCGGGGTCCCGGTGGCAGGCGGCGCCCTCCCGGTCAGGGATGCGGCGTGGGTGGACACCCATCCGGTCGCCACACACCCGCGCCACCCCGGGGAGGTTGGAATCACCGGGGCACCCGCCCTCCAGTGCTGGTGGTACTTTTGAATCATGAGTACCACATTCGAGCTTCGCATGGGAGACCGGGGCAGGGTGGTGCTGCCCGCGGCGCTCCGGGAAGAACTGGGTCTGCGGCAGGGGGACGTGCTCTCGGTCACCCTGGAGGGCGGCCAGCTCGTCGCGTCCACGCCCCGTGCGGCCTTGGATCGGGTGCGGGCACGGGTCCGCGGAACCGGGGTCGTCGAGGAACTCCTTGAGGACCGCCGTCGGCAGGCCGAAGCCGAGCAGTGATGGTGGTCCTGGACGCATCGGCCCTGCTGGCCTGGTTCGGTGGCGAACCGGGATCCGATCAGGTCGAACAACACACGCCCTGCTGCTGTAGCACCGCGAACTGGGCCGAGGTCGTCCAGAAACTCACCGCCCGAGGGGTCGGGCTGGGTGACATCCGTTCGGCGGTCTCACTGCTGGGGCTGGTCCTCGAACCCGTGACCACCGAGGACGCCGAAACGGCCGCAACGCTGTGGCAGGACCACCCCACGCTGAGCCTGGGAGACCGACTCTGCCTCGCCCTCGGCCACCGCCTCGCCGTCCCGGTCCTGACCGCCGACCGCGCCTGGGGCGACCAGCCCCCGATCGTCCAGATCCGCTGACCCGGCAAGCAAGGTCACCGGGTATTGCCCACCAGTACAAGGGTTCCTCGAACTGGCGCTTCGGACTTGGGCGTGAGGCCGGTGGTGAGCGTGCCGACGGGGTGTGGAAGGGCCGAGGTCCTCAAGAAAGCGACGACCCCGGCAACGCTTTGATGACCACGGCGGGCTTTGCCAGCTCCTTGGGTTGGGCGGCCGGCGCTGGCGTCCCAGCGACCTTTCCGACGAGCCCAAAGCGCACACCCCGAACCCGACGACCCGTTGATATTGACCGCCATTATCATTTAGGATCTCGGGCAGATCACGGAAAGGAGGTGTCCCATGAACCAAGATCTGACGTTTGAGATCGTCGCGCCGCAGTGCGGCAGCGCCTCCGTGGCGCATCCAACCTGCTCGAACGCCCTCGTCGAAGACCTCTTCGGCGACGAGTGACCACGACGCGGTGAGGTGGGGGCTTCCCACCTCACCGCCCGGCTCTCAGGCACCTAGGAGTACACCATGCCGCCCTCCAACACACTGATCGACACCACACTCGCCGACGGCGTCTGCCTGTTCCGCACCGGCGGCGGGTGGGCGCTACGCCGCCCGGACGGCCTCTTCGTCCGGCTGCACGGCGCGGCCGCCAGTGCGCTGGATCATGCCACCGAGATCGGAACCGATCCTGTGCTCGGCCCCGCCTTCGCCGAGGCCGGGTACCTTCATGAGGGTCCCGCCGCCAGCGTTCGCCCAAACCTGCGCCCCCACGGCCGGGGGGTGCTGCACGACATGGTCACCCCACTGCTCACCGCCGCGTCCACCCAAAACGGCGAGGCCCCATCCGTCCCTTGCCTACTCCTCGACGCCCCGCCCATGGCCCCAACCGAGAACTACGCCCTGACCGCCTGGGCCGAGGGCAACTGCGTTTTCGTCAGTCCGTTCGCCCCCGCGGGAGAGGCCGAGCCCTGCCTCGTCACCGATGTCATCGCCCGGCGGATCGCCGCCTCCGCCACCCCCGGCCTGCTGCGGGACCGCCTCAGCGACCCCGGACGCCGCCCACCGCTGCGGCTGAGCACGCCCGCGGCGCTGCTCGTCGCCCACCTCATCGCCCGCCAGGTGCACGACGTGCCCGCCAGCCGCAGGCGGCTATACTGCCTCGACATCGCGGCTGGCCAGTGGGAACAGCACCTGGTCCATCCGGTGCCGCGCCTGGCGGATTCGGGTCCGCGCACGTGAACACCATCCGGGTCACCACCAACGATGGGCTGAGCCTGCACACCGAGATCACGCTGCCCGAGCGTCTCCCCGCCCCCGCCGTGCTCATCCGCACTCCCTACGGCACCTCCGCCCACCGACAGGAGGCCACCGGCTGGGCCAAGCGGGGATATGCCGCCGTGGTCCAAGACGTGCGTGGGCGGTACCGCTCCGCCGGTTCCTGGGTGCCCTACACCCACGAAGGCGGGGACGGCGCGGCCACCATCGCCGCCATCGCCGCCAGCGAGTGGTGCGACGGCCGAGTCGTGTGCCTGGGCTCCTCCTACAGCGCCCACTGCGCGCTGGTCGCGGCCGCCGCCAGCCCCGGCCCGGTGGCTGCCATCGTGGTGGCCGTTCCCGCCCTGTCGCCGCGCCGGGTGGCCCGCGACCGCAACGGGGCTCCCCGCTTCTACGGTCACTCCTGGTGGTGGTTCCAGCACGGGCAGGGACGCATATCCTCGTCCTGTCCCATCCACGACGCCTCGCCGGACGAACCAGGAGCGCTGAGCATCCTCCCGGCGATCGGCCTGCCCAGCGCGGCCGGGGTGGCAGCCGCGGGCTGGAGCTTGCCCTGGCTGCGCGATGGGCTGCCCGATTCCTCCCCCACCCCCCTCGACGCTCCGCCGCCCACGGGGAGCCCGCCAGCCCCGCTCCTGGTGCTCGCCGGGCTGCACGACGTGTTCCGCGACGACGCCCTCGACCTCGCCGACGGCTGGCCGGTGCGGGCCGACGTGGTGGTCGGCGCCTGGCAGCACGACCTCGGCCTGGTGCACCGCAACGGCGACGCGGCGCTGCGGCGCCACCAGGCCCACCGCATCAAACCTGGGGTATTCATCGCCGACTGGCTGGAGCGGACGCTCCGCGATCCCGACGCCACCACACCCGGCAGCAGGCACTTCGCCCTGGAGGGAACCGGGATCTGGGCGCGTCCGGCCCCGGCCCGGCCCCAGCTGTCCTGCCCGTTGTCGGCGGCCCGGACCCGGTTCGTCGCCGATCCGTGTCACCCGCACCCGTCCGCCCTGGGACCGGTGGATGTGCGCGACATCTCCCGCAGGGAGGACCTGGCCCGCTTCGTCTCGGACCCGGTGCGCATCGCCACGGACGTGGTGGGACGCATGGTCGTGCGGCTGTCCGGGCTGGCGGCGCACACCCTCGATGGAGAAGCGGTCCGTGGTCCGCTGGACTGGTGCGTCCGCGTCGCGCTGCGTCCGGCCCCGGCCGACCGCGGCCACACCGGGGCCGGTCTGCTCCAGCTGGGCCACGCACTCGTGCGCACCCCGGACTCCCGCGCCCGGGTCGAGTTGCCGCTGGTCGCGCGGCGCCTGCACCCCGGTGCGCGGATCGAGGTGCACGTCTCGGCCCACCAGTTTCCCCTCTACGCCCGCGACCCCCAGGACGGCACCGAGCCCCTCACCGCCACCCGTCTGCGGCCCGCGCGGCGCCAGGTGCTTCGGGCAAATGTCGAACTGCCCCTGGCGGAGCTGGCGCCCGACCCCACCGAACCCAAGGAGGCGCTTCGATGACCCCCAGCCTGCGCTACCCGTTCGCCTCCGATGAGCGACCCCAGCCAGACCTCGGCGCCGCACTCGACCCGCTGTGCGGCATCATCACGGCGCTGCGTTCCCCCGATATCCCTGGCGGGGCACCGGAGGATTTCCTCTGCGTCGTCGCCGAGGTCGCCGACACCCGCCGCTACGGCGGCTGGTACGCCGACCGGATCGCCGCCGGGACGGCCTTCGGCGACCCGGGCCGGGCCCGCAACGCCGCGATCGGGGAGGCCTTCGAACGCTACTGCGGCAACTTGCTGCCCCCGCTCACCGACCCCATCAGCCACGCGGCCCTCGTCTCCCGGGGCAAGGCCGCGCTCGGCCCGGACGACCTGCCGAGGTGGTCAGACGAGCAGCTCGGCAGGCCAGGTTTCGCCTACCGCGAGTTCACCGGCGACACCGAGGTCGAGTGGGTCGCGGGCGTGGACGCCAACGGCGCCGAAACCTGGGCGCCCGCGTCCTGGGTCTACCTCAACTATCATCACGGGCCCCGCCGTCAACTGCCCCGGATCAACCACCTGAACTATTCGGGGATCGCGACCGGCAGCTCTCCCTCCGATGCGGCGCGGCGCGCGCTCGCAGAACTGGTCGAACGAGACGCCATGGTCACCTGGTGGTACTCGGGCGCCGGGGCCGCCGGGCTGGACCAGGAGACGATTCCCGGTTTCAGGCAGCGGTGGCAGGGCGGACCCCTCAGTGTCAATCTCATCGTCGTGCCGACCGACCTTCCCCTCATCGTGGTCGGGGCCTACGTGTTCGACGAACGCACCGGAGTGCCCGCCTCGGGTTTCGCCGCGGCCCCGGACGCCGCCAGCGCGGCCGAGAAGGCCAGCCAGGAGGCGCTCCAGGTCTGGATCGCCTCGTCCGGGCTGCTGCGCCCCGACGGGTCCAGCTGGCGGGCGATCGCCGAGGGTATCCTGGCCCGCCGGGTCTACTTCCCCTACCGGGAGACCCGGTCCTACCTCGACGACGCCGGTGACGGCTTCCGCCACGTGAAGGACCTCGCGTCCCAGACCCAGCTCTGGCTCGACCCGCGGATGCTGGCCCACGCCCACCGGTTCACCTCCCCCACCTCCATGGTCTCGGCGGACGAACTGGGCACCGGGAGCATCGACGAGGTGGTCGCGGCCCTCACCGGGCGGGGCCACCCTCCGGTCGCCTTCGACCTGACCACGCCCGATGTCGCCGAGATCGGCGCCGCGACCGTGCGGGTGCTGGCTCCCGGCCTGCAACCGAACGCCCCCGCCGGATACCAGTACCTCGGCACCGCCCGCCTGCACCAGCGCAAACAGGACCTGGCCCCCGGGGTCACCCCGGTCCTGGCCCCACCCCCACACAACTAGGGAAAGACGAGATGCCGCACACCACCGACGCCCTGGAGCGCGCCGACCTGCTGGCGGGCCTGGACCCGCTGCCGATCCCCCACGCCTTGCTCGACGTCCTGCGGGCGGGGCTCGGCAGCGACCCGGACCGCCCCGACGCCCGCCTGCGCAGGGTACCGTCGGCGGGTGCCCTGCACCCGGTGCGGGTCTACCTCGACCAGCACCGGGATGGGCGGGCCGAAACCGTGCGCTGGTATCCCCACGGCGGGCTGGTTCCGCTGTCGACCCGCCAGGCCACGCCCCCCGAACGGGTCGACATCGTCCTGGTCGCCGCCCCGGCCCGCACGATCGCCAAGTACGGCGACCGCTCCCTGACGCCCGTGGTGCTGGATGCCGGCTACGCCTTCAGCGCGCTGCTGCACGCCGCGGTGGCCCACGGTCTCGAGCTGTCCCCAGCCCCCGGCTTCCGGACCCCGGACGACGGCGGCGCCGCGCTGGCCGCGCTCCGTGTCGGCGCTCCGGTCCACCGGTCGGTTCCCGTTGGCCGTCCCGAACCGGCGGGGGCCCGCCCCGGTGGCCTCGTCGAGGCGGCGCTCCACGAGCTGGCGCAGCACCCGATCACCTCTCCGCTGCCGACCTCCGAGGTGTCCTGCGAGGCCATCGCCACCCGGCGCAGCGCCCCGCTGGAGGAGCTGGCTTACGGCTTCGATCTGGACAACGCCCTGTCCTTCTTCCAGGACGGGCTGCCACGGCAGTTTCATTCCGGGGTCACGGCCCACGTCGCCACCGCGAAGGGGGTGTTCACGTGGCGCGAGGGTCACTGGAAACGGGTGAGCCATCGCGACGAACGCCCCGGGCTCGCCGCACGCGCGGCCCATCAGCGGCAGCTGGCCGGCGTCGCTGCGCTGGTTCTCTTCACCGCGCACCCGGCCGCCGCGCTGGGCGGTGCGGACTATCTGGCCTCCCGCTTCGCCATCGCCCACGCGGGCTATTCGCTGTGCGTCCGCGCGGCAGGGTTGGGCCTGGGAGCCCGCCCGATCGGGGGGTGGAGCGGCCCGCCCGCCCCGGGCACCTGGGACGGCGGCGAAGCGATCGTCCACGCCGTCGCCCTCGGTGGGACAGGGATGGAGTCTGCCTGATGATCCCTCGCCGCCTGCTTATGCTGACCCTGCGGGTCAAGTGGCACGTCCTGGCGTCCATCGTGGCGATCCTGGCCGTCACCTCGACCTACCTGGCCACGGCCCTGGCGACCGCGACCGCCCTCGGCGCCCTCACCAGGGGTGAGTCGTCCGAGACCCTGGCGTGGATCGCCATCGTGGCCGCGACCGTGCTGGCCCGGGCCGTGCTGATCCCCGTCCGCACCGCGATCACCACCTCCGCGGGACTGGCGGTGCGTCGCATCCTGCGGGACGACCTGCTGCGCCACGTCATGGCCCTCGGGCCGGAGTGGGCCTCGAAGAGCCGCCTCGGGGCGGCCCAGGCCACCATCGTGGAGGGCGTGGACGGGCTGGACCCCTACTACAGCGAGTACCTGCCGCAGCTGGTGGTCACCGTGACCCTGCCCGCCGGGATCGTCGCCGGCGTCTGGCTGCTCCACCCACCCTCGGCCGTCTTCCTCGCCTGCTGCCTGCTGGTGACCCTGATCGTCCCCCGGTTCAAGGACGCGGCGATGCTGCGCCAGGGCAGCGAACGGTGGCGCGCCTACGTCGAACTCAGCGCGGACTACCTGGAGGCCATGCGGGGCATCCCGACGCTGCGCACCTTCGGGGCCGCCGAACGACGCCGGGACCTGCTGGAGGCCCGCAGCACCGGGGTGTACCGGGCCACGATGCGTCCGCTGCGCACCTCGTTGCTGGAGAACGGAATCACGGTCGGTTTCACGCTCTTCGGTACCTTCGGCGCGGTCTTCCTGGCCACGCTCGCCGCGACCCGCGCCCAGCTGCCCGGCACCCACGTCCTGTACGTGTTGATGCTCTCGGTGGAGTGTTTCCGTCCGGTGCGGGACCTGGCGAAGGCCTGGCACGCGGGTTACCTGGGGCTCACCGCCTCCGACGGGGTGGACGCGATCCTGCGCGCGAGGCCGGCGGTCGCCGACACCGGCACCGGGACGCTCACCCTCGGCGGACCCGCCGAGGTGTCGGTGCACGAGGTCGCCTACACCTATCCCTCGGCCGCCCGGCCCGCCCTCGACCAGGTGTCGGCGCGGATCCCGGCCGGGCAGCTGACCGCCGTCGTCGGGGCTTCCGGCGCCGGCAAGTCGACCTTCGCCGCGCTGATCTCGCGTCGCCTCGACCCGGATTCGGGACGGGTCGAGATCGGCGGCACCGACCTGCGCCGGGTGAGCCTGGCATCCCTGCGGGCGAACCTGGCCGTGGTCGGGCAGCGCACCCGGCTGTTCCACGACACGGTCGCGGCCAATGTCCGTCTCGGAGCCCCCGACGCCACCGACGACGAGGTCCGTGCGGCGCTGGCCGAGGCCGACGCGCTCGGTTTCGTGGAGGAGCTGCCCGAGGGCATCCACACCATGTTGTCGGAGGATGCCACGACGCTGTCCGGCGGTCAGCGGCAGCGCCTCACCCTCGCCCGGGCACTGATCCGCCGCACCCCGGTGCTGCTGCTGGACGAGCCGACCTCGAACGTCGACCGGCACTCCGACGCCCACATCATGGGCACCCTGAGGTCGCTGACGCCCCGCCACACGATCGTCGTCATCGCCCACCGCCTGGAGAGCATCATGTCGGCCGACCAGGTGATCGTCTTCGACTCCGGCCGGATCGTGGAGCAGGGCGAGCCCGGGGCGCTCGTCTCCTCCGGTGGGGCCCTGGCGGCCCTGCTGCGGGACGAACGAACCCGCCGGAAACCGGCTGCCGAACCCCAGGAGGTGTCTCGTGCCTGGTGATCTCGCCAGCGACGTCACGGCCCTGAGACGGCTCTGGCCCGCCATCCGGGCCTACCGCGGCCGTTTCGTCCAGACCGTGCTGGCCAGCCTGGTCGTCCAGATCGGCACCGTCGGCGCGGCCGTCGCCTCCGCATGGCTCGCGGGCCTCGCCCTCGTCACGCTGGACCCGGGCTGGCCCACCGGAGGAGACGCGGTCCTCAGCGGGCTGGCGCTGCTGCTGGTGGCCGCCGCGGCGGCGGGCACCTGGGCCGAGATGTACGTCGCCCACGACCTGGCCTACCTCGTGCTGGCGGCCTTCCGCGTCCGGCTGTTCGACCGGTTGCGGCGCACCCAGCCGTCGAGGTCGGATCCCCGGCGCAGCGGGGACCTGTCGGCCACGGCCATGTCCGACGTGGAGAGCCTGGAGTGGATCTACGCCCACGTGTTCGCCCAGGTCGGGACGGCGGCGGTCACGATCCTCGGCGGCACCGTCGCGCTGGCCCTAATCGACCCGGTGGTGCTGGCGGTGCTGGTCCCGGCAACGGTGCTGCTGCTGTCGGTGCCGTGGTGGTTCGCCGGGCGGGCCACCGCGCACGGCGCCGAGTTGCGTCGCGCCAGCGCCAGCTACACCTCCGACATCATCGACACGGTGCAGGGGCTGTCCGAGATCGCCGAGGCCGGGGCGATGCCGCGCCGCCGGGCCCAGCTGGACGCGTCCTGGCAGCGGGTGGAGCGGGCCGGGGTGCGCAACGCGCTGCGCGGGTCGGTGGAGGCGGCCTCCGGTGACCTGCTGGTGAGCCTGGCCGCGATCGGCGCCCTGTTCGTCGTGTCCCTGCACGTCCACGCCGGGCAGATCCCGGTCTCGTCCGCCCCCATCGTGGTGGCGCTGATCGGGGCGGTGCTGGCCCCGACGGCCACGGTCGCGTCCACTCTCAAGGAGCTGGGCGGTCTGCGGGCCGCGGCGTCCCGGCTGTTCGGGCTGCTGGACGCCCCGGACGCGACTGAACCGGCGGCCCACCCGGTCGCCCCGCAACCGACCGACGAGGTGTTGCGGGTCTCGTCGCTGTGGTTCGGCTACGACCCCGGACGTCCGGTGCTGCGCGGGCTCGATTTCGCTCTCCGCCGCGGCGAGGTGGTCGCGGTCGTCGGCGCCTCCGGGGCGGGCAAGAGCACCCTCATCAACCTGATCCGTCGGTTCTGGGACCCCGACCGGGGCAGCATCAGGGTGCTAGGCACCGATATCCGCGACCTCGCCGACGCCGACCTGCGGCGCCACACCGCGATCGTGGAACAGGACGTGCGGGTCTTCGCCGGGTCACTGCGCGACAACCTCACCCTGGGTCGGCCCGACGCGGCTCCGGAGGTCATCGCCACGGCCGTCGAGGACGCCCGGCTCGGCGCCCTGGTCGCGGATCTGCCGGCCGGGCTGGATTCCCCCGTCGGGGAGCGCGGGACCGGGCTGTCCGGCGGCGAGGCGGCCCGGCTGGCCCTGGCCCGCGCACTGGTCATGGAACCCGACCTCCTCGTGCTGGACGAGGCCACCGCCAACCTGGACGCGAGCATCGAACTCGAACTGCACCGCGCGCTGACCCGCACCGCCGCCGGGCGGGCCACCCTGATCGTCGCCCACCGCCGCTCCACCGTGGAACGCGCCGACCGGGTCATCGTGTTGGAGGGCGGCCGGGTCGTCGCCGACACCACGCCCGATGGGCTCGCGTCCTCCGGCACCTGGTGGAACGCCCCGCCCACCCTGGCCTGGCAGGCGCATCCGGGCGAGGACGAGATGCTAGGTGGCGGCGAGCCGGGGCGTAGCCTCTAGGGGCGCCGCTCCCGAGGCGAGTCGATGTGCACCACCAGCCGCCCGGTGTGCTCGTCGGTGCCGACGCGACCGGTGACGGCGAAGACCTCCTCCAGCAGTTGCGGGGTCACCACTGCGGCCGGGTCGCCGTCGGCGACGATGTGTCCCCGGCTCAGTGCGACCAGCCGGTCGGCGTAGCGGGCGGCGTGTTCCAGGTCGTGCAGCACCGAGACCACCGTCAGGCCGCGGGCGCGTCGCAGCCGCGCGATGAGGTCCAGCACCTCCAGCTGATGGCAGACGTCGAGGAAGGTCGTCGGTTCGTCCAGCAGCAGGATCGAGGCGTCCTGGGCCAGGGCCAGGGCCAGCCGGACCCGCTGGCGTTCGCCACCGGACAGGCTGTCGACCATCCGGTCGCCGAGGTGGGTCGTGCCGGTCTCGGCCAGCGCGACGGCGCAGTGCTCGTCGAAGGGGTCGCGCAGCATCGCCCACATGGATCGCTGCGGGAACCTGCCGTGGGCCACCAGCTGGCGCACCGTCATGCCGGGGACGCGGGGCAGTTGCTGGGGCAGCAACGCCACCCGCCGGGCGACCAGGCGCCGCGGCGTGGACGCGATGCTGGTCCCGTCCAGCAGCGACTCGCCCTGGATCCGCAACTCCCCAGACAGGGCACGCAGCAGCGTCGATTTTCCGCAGCCGTTCGCCCCGACCAGGGCGACCCACTCCCCCCGGCCGATCTTGAGGTCGAGGTGGTCGAGGACGAGCCGGTCCCCGAACTGGACGCAGGCTCGACGCAGTTCCATCACTGTCACGGTTCTGACTCCTGGTGTGAGCTGGCCACCGCGACCAGCGCGGCGGCCCCGATGAGGCAGGTGACGGCGCCGACCGGCACCCCCACCTGCTGCCCGTCGCCGGTGAGTTGGATCGCGAGGCTGACGGCCTTGGCGATGAGGTCGGAGGCGGCGACGAACAGCCCCCCACACACCGCGACGAGCACCACCTGTCGCCTCAGCCGCCCGCCGAAGACCAGCCGGACGACGTGGGGCGCGACGAAACCGACGAAGGCGAGCGGCCCCACGGTCGCCACCGCCGCCGAGGCCAGCAGCACCGCGATCCCGATGCCCACGCCGCGCCAGAACCCGGGTGAGACCCCGAGGCAGTGGGCGTGGGAGTCGGAGACCGCGAGGATCTCCAGCCGGTCGGCGACCAGCACCAGCGCCGCGAACCCGGCGAGGACCGGTATCGCGATCATCGGGACGTGCTCGGCGACGCGGGCCTCCACCGACCCGATCAGCCAGCGCAGCGCTCCCCCGACGCCGGTGGGCCGGGCGGCGATGAGGATCGTCACCACCCCGGTCAGGGCCAGCGCCGACAACAGACCGAGCACCGCCGTCTGCTCCGAGGTGCGGCGGTGGGCCACCAGCCACAGCAGTCCGCCGCCGAGCAGGCCGCCCACGGTCGCCGACAACACCGACGAGAACACCGACCCGCCGTCGATGAGCCCGGTCCCGGAGGCGATCAGGTAGCCGAGCACCGCCGAGGGGTTCACCGCCGTCAGTTCGGGGGCGGCCAGCGGGTTGCGCAGCACCGACTGCAAGGCCAGCCCGGCCAGGCCGAGAGCCGTGCCTGCGAACAGGGCGACGACGAGCCGCGGCAGCCGCAGCTCGGTCAGCACCCGCCACGAGACCGCGTCGGTCCCGGCCAGCAGCGCGGACCAGTCCACACCCCGCCCCAGCGCGAGATGGGCGGCAGGAACGATGAGCGCGGCGGCCGCGATCCACAGGCCCAGCCGGGCGCGACGGCTCACCGGTCCGGCCTCCCCGCCACGAAGACCATGGCGACGCAGAACCCGATCAGCGCGGTCCACGCCCCGAGCGGGGTCTCGAAGGGCTTGAACAGCTCCCGCGCCGCGATGTCGGCGCCGACGCTCACCCCGGCCCCGATGATCGCCGTCACCGCGAGCCGGAACACCTCACCCGCTGCCGGGACGAACCACCGGGTCACGGTCGGGGCGACGAAGGCGACCCAGGCGATGGGGCCGCAGGCCGCCACCACGAGCGCGACCAGCAACGCGGCGACGCCGAGGGCCAGCAGCCGCCAGCGGCCCGGCCTCATCCCCAGAGCGGAGGCCTGTTCGTCGCCGAGGGACAGCACCCCCAGCGCAGGCAGCACCGCGACCGTGGCGGCGCAGCCGATGACCAGGGGGACGATCAGCGGCAGGGCGACATCGGCCGTGATCTCGGTGAGCGAACCCACGAGGTATTTGAAGATGATGCTCAACTCGACCTGGTCGGCCGTCGACATCACGGTCAGCACCGCCGCCTGCCAGGCCGTCGAGACCGCCGCCCCGATGAGCAGGGTCTGCGCGGCGCCGCGTCCCCTCGCGGCCGCGAGCAGGCACAGGGCACCCCCCGCCACAGCTCCGGCCAGGGCCCCGGCCGTGCGGGCCGTCAGCGAGTGGACGCCGCTGGTGACCAGCAGCGCCGCCACGAAGGCGGCTCCCCCGCTGACACCCAGCAGGTCGGGCACCGCGAGCGGGTTGCGCATGGCCCGCTGCACCAGCAGCCCCGCTACCCCGAGCCCGGCCCCGGCGGCCGCACCCACCAGCAGCCGGGGCAGACGAATCTCAAGGAACACGATCCGCGCGACCCGTCCCGACGCGGGCAGGCCGAGATAGAGGCTTGCCGTGACGAGAGCGGCCCCCGCCACGGCAAGCAGTATCAGGATCGTGATCCGCTGGCGGAGCCCCACTACTTCTTCAGGTCACGTTCGATGTGGTCCACGGCCTCGGTCACGGCGGTGGCGATGCACCGGGTGCCCCGGCAGAACGTCCACAGTTCCTTGTTGACCTCGTGGACGTGGCCGTTCTTCACCGCGGTGATCTGCTTCCACACCGGGTTGTCGGCGTAGATCTCCGTGGCCTTCTTGTCGGTCGGGGCGAAGGTCATCGACGAGACGAACATGACCTTCGGGTCCTTCTCCAGGATCTGCTCCATGCTGTAGGCCCCGGCCTTGACCGGGTCGGTGCCGAGCACCTCGAATGGGTTGTTGACGACCTTTGCCAGGGCACTGCCCAGCGGATCGGCGCCCTTGGTGGCCACGCCCATGCCGGAGGCCCCACCCCACATCAGCAGGACGGGTTCACCGGCCACGCCCGCCGTCGCAGCCTTCTGCTTCGCCGCCGCCATGGCCTCCTGGTAGGCCGTCTCGGCCTTGACCTGGGCGTCCACCTTGCCGGTGAGTGTGGCGACCATCCGCAGATAGGCCAAGGAGTCCTCGTCCGTCTTGACGTTGACCAGCAGCACCGGCGAGAACTTCTCCAGCGCGGGCTTGAGCGTCTCGTGGACGCCCGCGAGCCCGATCACCAGGTCGGGTTTGACCCCTGCGGCGAACGAGGTGTCCTCGGCCCCGAAGCTGCCGGGCACCACCGGAATGTCCTTGCCCTTGTCGCCGAAGATCTCTGGCCGGGTCGCCAGATTGGGGGTGGAGGTGGCCACCGGGACGATGTCGAGACTGGCCAGGATGTCGTCACAGATGCCGGTGAGGCACACGATGCGCTGCGGAGCGGCGGGAACGCTCACCTCGGCCCCATCGGGGCCGGTCGCGGTGAGGGCGGGCGTCACCGGGGTGACACCGGCGACGGGTGCCGAGCTCGTCGCCGCCGTTGGGGCAGGAGATGTCCCCGGCGCGTCCGCACCGGGCACGCAGGCCGACAGGGCGCAGGCGGCAGCAAGGCCCATCAGGACTAGACCACGACGGATCATTCGAAACTCCCAAGAATGATAGCGGTTATCAATTGCAGGGCAATAGTATGCCCACCCCTCACCGCTGTCCACGCGGGGTGGGTTCAGCCGCGATGGGCCCCGGGCGTCGCCCCCAACGCCCCGCCGGGCAAGCGACGGGCAGACATCCCGCGGCGCCCGGCTCCCCTCTCGCACGGAGCAGGGAGCGTCTCGGCTGCGTCGAGGCACCTGTTCGAGGCCGGGCCCTGTAAGAATGGCTCTCAGCAGACTATGGTTGGTCCCATCATCGCCTGGAGGCATTTGCGATACAGGAGGGATGCCATGGAACGAGGGATGGTCACGGCATGAGCAAGGACGCCTACGCCGTCAGCGCGCAGGTCTACGACCTGCTCAACGCCAGCTTCCGCCCAGCACAGGTGGCGGCTTTGGAGAGGCTGATTCCGCTGGTCCGCGCCGGGGCGGGGCCGGTGCTCGACATCGGGGCCGGATCGGGGCTGAACACGGTCTTCGTCCTGGAGCACCTACCGGACGCCCATGTTTACGCCCTGGAACCCAGCCCCGCGATGAGGGCGCTGGTCCTGACGAAGGTTGCCGCGCACCCGGAGTGGTTCGACCGGGTCACGATCCGACCCGAGGCCTTCGGCGCCGCTCCCCTGCCTGATGCCATCGGCGCGGCGATCCTGCTGGGCGTCCTCGGCCACTTCAGCCCGGACGAACGGGCCGCGCTGTTCGCTGCCCTCGCCGCCCGGCTCCCCGAGGGCGGGGCCGCCCTGACGGATTTGCAGCCGCCCTGCCGGCCCGCGCGGGTGGAACCCTACGAGATCGCCAGCACCCGGATCGGCGACCTGACCTATAGCGGCCTCGCGGAGGGATGGCCACTCGACGACGAGCGCATGCGCTGGAGAATGACCTGCCGCACCCTCGACGGCGATCGCGTGCTGACCGAGGAGACCACCGAATACATGTTCCGCCACCCGGACCCCGAGGTCATCCGGGCCGAACTCCGCGCCACCGGACTCAGCCTCGACCAGATCGACGACACCACCTTCTACCTCATCGTCAAGGACTGACTCACCCGCCCCGCGGTTCACGGGCATCTCCCGGGCGGGTGGGGATGCGGATCCTCGGCCGGGCTTCGACGAACCCGGAGCGCCGGTTCGCGGGCGCCGCGTTGGCGCTCGCTGGCATCCTGACTTGGGTTCAGCACCGAAAGCCGCGCTGAGTACCCGGGCGGCAATATTTTCGTCACCGGTTACCTCGGCACGCATTTTCTTCACCATCACCTAGAGAGGATCCGGTTTACCCAAGCCTCAGACGACGGAACGCCAGCAGATCAATTGGTTCAGGGTTTTCAAGGCGCCAGCCTGCTGGCAGAATGGTTGTAGCCAGAGGAGCTCTGAGCACGAGGAGATAGGATGTGCCCGAAACTCGTTGCCCCTTCGTTCGCCACGACGGCTGATGAGCGCGACATGACCAGGGCGGATAGCCAGCACAACTTACCTGCCGTCGCCCCCCAGCGTCCCTGCCATGCCCGCAGCCTTAGGCGCTCCGAATAATCTAACCTGACTGTCGCAAACAGCGGCTGTGAAGATAGGTAATCTGATGGATAAGATTCCTTGGAACAAGAAACTCAAGAGTATTGCTTGGTCAGCTAGACAGTTTCGGCCGCTCCCCGTGGTGAGCATTGTCATCTTCGCAGCTGGGGTGACCCTGTTCACACCACTGGATATGGAGACCTCAGACAAGATCTCGCTCTTCTCGTTGATCACAGCATTCTGCGGAGCCTTACTGGTGGTAGCCGAGCTCAGAATGAACCAGAACACTACCAAATGTAATTTGATTATCAAATTGAACTCATACTACCACGATAACGATTCGTTAATGAAGGTGTACGAGGCACTCGAAGACGAGAATCGCAATCTTGCTGGCGAGTCAAATTTCACACATATCACAAAGAGTGAGATCGCTTCGTTCATGGATTTTTACGAGAACATCGCATACTTGACGAAAGCCAAAGTCATTAGCATAGCAGATATTGACGACCTCTTCGGCTACCGATTCTTCTCGTTCATGCATTGTCCCTATTTGCAAGAGTGCCACATTCTTCCATCTTCGTCCTCTTACATTCAGATCTTCGGTCTCTATGAGAAGTGGATTCAGTATCGCGAAGACCGCGCGACTCATGGTGTGGACGGGGCCGTTACGGTGCGATCCACGAATAGATACGAGAAGGATTACCTGATCAAGCGCCTGTACTTGCACGACCCAGGTTACGGCCCGCGAGTAGAATACGGCAGCCTGGAAAATAAGGAAAAGTGCATCCACTTGCTGGGTGTGACTTTTCCCGAGGTATCCAAAGTCTTGGCACTGCAGGACGACTGTGTGCCACCGAATGCACCTCACAAAGAGTATATTCCTCTAACGCGAAGTAAATTGTTGGAATCCATGCACCTTGACCGTTGTATTGGAGCCTATGTTGACGACAAACTCATTGGTTTCGCGATCTTCGTGTCGAACCGCAGCGGGTCAAGAAACCTTGGAGCGTCGTTAGCCGGTGTCAAGCCAGCCAAAGCCATCACCTTCGATGCCTTGTTCGTTCATCCAGACTTCAGGGGGCTCGGCATTCAGCGCAAATTCATCAAGTTGTGTAGACAGTTCGCCATGGAAAACGATGTCACAGATGTGTACACCATTACTGCACCCAACAATCCGCATGCAAAGAGCAATTTCCTACTTAGCGGGTTCGAACTGACCCCTCCGAAAAGAGTCAACGAAGTGGGGGGCGTCCTGCTACATCTCAATTTGACATCCACGACCCCGTGAGTTGAGCTGGCAAATACGGGGCAACCAAAAACACCCTGGCTCTTCACTTTAGGCTGCGTAGGGCGCGTTCTGCGACGCTAAGGAGGATGCGTATGCGGTAGGCGGAAGAGCGATAATCAAGACTTGCGGATCGGGTATGTCATGTGGTGTAGGCGCCATCTCCTGATTGATGTCAGTGGTCCGTGGGTAAGGCCAGTGCGCACCCGAGGTAGTCGCAGAAGGAGGGCAGTACGTCGAGGTCGTCGGTGATCTTCACAGCCGTTTTTAGGAACTTCGCCCTGTAGTCGACGGCAAACGCTGTTGCTGCGGCTAGGTGTACTCGGCTATCAGGTTGGTGACAGTCGGCTGATGGGGGTTGGTTTCCGAGGGGGGTGTGGTTGCGTTCATTGTTGTACTGGTGGAGCCGGGGGCGAGCGTGTCAGCGTATTTTTGATTGCTTTGGAAGGGCTACCGGTAGGCCCATTTGGTTTGCAGGGTCCGGTTGAACCGTTCCACTTTCCTGTCCCGCCGGGGGCAGTGTGGGCGGATGGACACATGTTTGTTCCCGCGCTGGTCCAGTAGTTCGGCCAGCGCGGGGCTGCGCGTATATGACCAGTGGTTGTCGCTCATGAACCGCTCGACCCGGATCCCGGTATCTGTGTAGGCTGCCAGGGCGCGGGCCAGGAAACCCACCGGTGGCTGCGGTCTTGTCGTCCAGGATCTCAGCGTAGGCACAGCAGAGTAGTCATCGACCACGGAAGTGGGGATAGTCGTAACCGAGCTTGGAGTTTCTTGCGGGCAGCGGTGGAGTCCATCTGGCGGCCATGGAGCCTCCAGCTGCCTGCGTCAGGGATCCTGCCCAATCTTCTTCACATCGGTGTGGCCCAAGAAACCGGGCTGGTCGTGCTCGTAGTGGATCGCGGTGGTCTTCAATGCCCGGATCACAGTGCTGGTGAGCGGGTCGAGTTCGCGCATGCGAGGCATGTGGTGATAGTGCGTGTCGGGACGCCCCTGCGGGCGGCGACCCACTCCGGGTCTCGATGTTGCTCACGACGCAGCCGCAGGACCTGGTGCTCGACCTCGAGTGGCGTCCGGTTCAGGTGATGATGCGGGGCGCTGGAACGATCCACGAGCCCAGTCTCACCAAGTTCTCGGTATCGGTTCAGCCACCGGTGAGCGCACTGACGAAAGATCCCCACCGCTGGGCCACAAGCCCATCCCTCGACAATGACACGGTGAACCAGCAACAGCCGACCATGAACAGTCAAATCAGGCCTCAGAGCGGGACACGAGGACCTCCAGTTGATCGGCGTGAACGCTTTCAACGCCCCACTCAGAGGGCCTCTTTTTCATCAACACCCGGTGTCACCCACATCCCGGCCGAGTACACCTGGCGGCGGATCGTCGGCGGTTCCGGCCTGTGGGTGGACACCGGGACGGACGCCGTCGCCTTCGTCGAGCAGGCCAAACGGGCCGGGGCAGGCTCGCCGCCGGACCGGGCTTCTCGCCCCACGACGGTTACCGCACGATGCTGCGGCTGCCCTTGTGGCACGACGGAGCCGAACTGAGACGAGGGTTGGGCGCCGCCTTCGGCGAATAAGGGCCACCATGTGGCAATGCTGTGACCACGGGCCGTGGCCCGGGCGAAAATAGCCGCTCCAGCCAAGAACTTTGGGGATGGAACTACAACATTGTTACAGCTTGTTACAGTTCATTACAGTTCAGGTGAGGTGCCAGGTGGCGCGTGGGTCTTGCTTGGCGGAGCCTTCCCGGATGACGAGTCCGAGTTCTTCCAGCTGGGCTAGCGCCCGGGTGGCGGTCATGCGGGCTACCCCTGCCAGTTCGGCCAGCGCCCCGGTGGAGAGCGGCTCCCCCGCCTGGCGCAACGTGTTCAGGATGGCGATCGCGCTGCGGGTGAGCCGGGAGCGGATTTCTTCGGGGAGCGCCTCCTGCGCCGACAAGGTGAGAGTCACCGAGGAAGAGGATTGGAAATAGTGGGGATCGACGAGCCCGCGTCCACGCATCTCGGCGAATAGCCGTGCGATCCCTTCCCCGAGCTCTCTGGTGTACCCCAAGTCGGCGCACACCCGGGCGATGCGCGGGTTACGGGCATAGCGCCGGATATCGAGCGGGCGTTGGGGTTCGACGATGCCCGGGAATCGTCCTGGCGAGGTGATCTCGATCCGGCTTGGGAAAATCTCAAAGCGAATGTGGTCGCCCATGGTGCTGTACGAGCGATGAACGACGGCGTTGACCAGCCCCTCCAGCCAGGCATCCCGGGGAATCCGGGAGATGGGTTCGAAGGTGCCCGCGTCACTCAGTTGCTGCCAGACGGGCATCATGTCCTCGATCTGACGGATGGCTTCGGAGATCTGCCGCAGCAGGGAGCCTTCCACCCGGCAGTCCTGTTCGAGCGTCATGTTTCGTCCCACGCCCCGGTGTTCCGCCCCGTACTTGAGAATCCGGACGACGGCATTGGGAAACTCACGCTGGGGACGCTCGTCGAACAGCAGCTCGCTGGCCACGGTGAGCCGACCCCGGCGATCCACCAGGTCGCGCGCGGCCAGCGCACCCTCAATGGTCGCAGCGCCGATGCGTTCGGCATAGTCCACCAAGGCCTGCTGGTCGAGGTCTGCCAGGGTGAGGTTCACGGGAGTGGCTTCATAGTGCGCCATGCCCCGGTCGAACACGAGTTCACGCTGCTGCGCGGCAGTCAGCCGCCGCGACTCGTCGCCAACCCGCAGGTAGCACTCACCCTTCTGGGTGACGTGCACGGTCTCCCCCGGAGCGATGTTCAGCAGGACGAGAGTGGCCGGCTCGCCTTCGGCGTCCAGCGCCTCAACCTCTTCCACCCGGGCGCGTACCGGCGGTTCGGTGTAGTCGAGACAGGCTTGCCGCAGCTCGTTGCGCCGCTGCGCTGGCACGTCCTCCACCTTGCCGTCATGGAGCCCAACGACAATCACCCCGCCATCGGCGTTGGCCATAGCCACCAGCGGGACCGCGAGATCGCGCGGCGACACGCGAGCGGACTTGCGCTCGAACCACTGATCTTCCGCAAGGGCCAGCAGCGCTGGCCCCACCTGCTCTGGGGGCAACGTCAGGCTACGATCCACGACTGCCGAGGTCATAGATTAACTGTAACATTGTTACAGCTTGTTACAGTGTTGCAGTGCTTTCAGGCCAAGGTTGCTCGGCCTGACGCAGGACAGGTCCGTCGCCACTCCATGCAGCGGTGAAGTGTTCTGTCGACGAGGCGGGCCCGGGTTGATGCGAAACCGCTTGGAGACAAAGGCTACATCGGATTGGGAATGATCACCCCTGCTCGGAAACCCACCCATGATGAACTCACAGACACCGACAAAAGAAACAACACGGCCATCAATCGTGTCCGCTATCTCATCGAACGTGTCACCGCGAACCTCAAGACCTGGCATGTTCTACACACCGATTACTGCCGCCCCTACAACACCTTCGAAACCACAATACAAGCCGTCACGGGACTCATCTTCGCCTACACCCTACAAGTAAACCTCGCCGCGTGCCGCTGATACTCCCGGGGAACCCGGTTGTGCAGCGCTCAACACGGAAAAAGCTTCGTTTCGCTCCCGAAGTCGGGTTGAGTGCTGCGCAACCAGGAAATCCGCGGATACAGACCAACGTCTTCCAGGTGGGGATCGGCGAGGCAAAGTGGAACTGTGAACTGTAAGTTCCACAAGGCTTGTTCACAGCTTTCCTAAAACGCGCTCTGGCCAAGGGCCTTGCTGACCGACGCGCCGCCTGTGAGTCTTTGCTCAACCCTCAACCCCTCATCCGAATCGAGCGGTTTCCGTCGCCCGCCTCGAACACCTCGAAGTCCGACCGGTACCGCTCGCGCCAGTCAGGGTCGAACTCTGACAGCAGCGCCTCGGGGTCTGCGTGCCCGCTGGCAAGCTCAAACACCAGATCAGCGCGGTCAGCCGCGTAGAGAGCGATCGGCGTCACCGGAGCTAATGGGGAAAGCGGCATCTCGAACCACGATGCGACCTCCTCAACCAGGTAATGCCTGGTGATGAGATCACACGTGGCCAGCAGGCTGGCTACCCGAACACGGCTCTCCCCAGACGCCTTCTCTCCCTTGCGCCACTTCTGCACCGCGGGGACACTCACCTTGACAAGACGCGCGACATCCCGCCAAGCAAAGCCGAGGTCGGCAAGGTCACTCAGCATTGATGCCACGCTGTCTTTAGCACGCTCGGCTGCGGCGGTTCGCCACTCGACATCATGGGTCCGCTTATGCAGGTCGCCGCAGTCTTCCTGGAGAGTCCGAACGACGCTCCGGCTCGCACCAATCTCAGAGGTGAGGCGAGCTGCCGTGAGACGTGTCTCGGTCAATCTCGAGTGAGCGGTGGACTCACTGGCCGTGGCCCGCGCGGTCAGCGCCGACTCGACAGCCGCATTCCGCTCCAAAGTTTCAGCCACGGCGCAACACTTCCTCTCTGAGCCGATCGGTAATCAGGCTTTCGAATACATCGCGCACGGGCTCGTGCAGCGCGTCGGCGTGATTCAGGATCAGATCCACGTCGAACTCAGGCACCTCATCGGCTGCCTGCCAGAAACTGTCGATGTCGAGTTTGAAGAGCGGTCCCGGCGGCGGCAAGGGGCGTCGCAGCTCTGGCGTTGACGGCACCGCGTACTCGATTTGTTCCCCATATCTCAGTACGAGCGCACGGCTATTCTCACCGGAGAAGACAACAAGGCCCTCGCTCACAGCGGGCACGAGACCCAGGGCAGTACCAATGCGTGTCGGCCCAAGCAAAGAAGAATCGACCCACTGATCCCAAACGGGAGAGCCCCCTCCGTCCTCGGTGGGGACTCTGATCTCGTCGATGTATCTCAGCCCGACGCGCTCGACACCGGCAGGAGGGGCTACTGCCCGGCGGGCACGGAGCGCAACATCGAGCAGCGTCCGTATCCGGTCGTAACTGCCGTAATCCGTCGTCTCGACTACGAGGCTGTCCTGGCGGATGGTCAGCGCAGTCCGCTTGTCGCGGCTCGTCCATCGCGGGAAGGTGCTGACAACCTGTTGCTGAGCCGGCGGGCTGTTCGGGCTTGTCTGGACGACAACCGACACCTCGCTTATCTCGCTGGGCAACGGCAGCGACTCACGGATGTGCGCCGACAACTGTGTGACCTGTTTCGGCTCAAGCAGCTCACACGACGGGTGGCGCACTTCGACCGCCATCAAGACAATCGACGCGTTCGGGTAAACTTCTCGCTCCCTCACACAGATCATGCTACTAAGACAGAAACCAAAACAGCAACCATCGGGCGAGGGCAGCGAATACGACAGTGATCTGCCCTCGATCGTCTCCTTCACCTGGTTGGTCGGCTGGTCCCCGTGACCATGGCTGGGGCAGGATCAACCCATCAGGTGGTTGCTCACCGGGATGGGTCCTCACCCACAGCTCGGAAACCATCATCGTCAAGGCAGAAGCCATCGAGGAGCAGACCGCTTGAGTGACAGGCCTTCGGACCCCAAGGCCACCGGAACCCATTTCGCCGCCCCCGGCGGCGCCGTCGCTCCCCGGATCTGGCGGTTGGGTCGACGGTTAACCTGAAAGAAACGACATGTGAAGGGAGCATCATGGCTGAGGCTGTCTTTTCCGCGGTCGCCGAATCCTTGGAGGGCATGGCGACGCGCTGCACATCCCGGGGTATGAGTTTCGTCCTGGACGAGCCGCCCTCGCTCGGCGGCAAGGACGAGGGGATGAACCCGCTCGAAGCCCTCCTGTCGGCCCTCGGCGCCTGCAAGTGCGTCGTTGCGAGGGCTTTCGCCAAGCCGAACGGCATCCGGCTGCGCCACGTACGGGTCGAGGTGGATGGGGTGTTCGATCCGGATGGGTTCCGGGGGAAGAACCCCGCGGCAAAGGTCGGGCTATCAAAAATCAGGACGCGCTACCACATCGACGCAGACAACACCCCCGAAGAGATCGCGGCGTTCGTCGAGTTCATCGAGGCCCACTGTCCGGTCCACGACACCCTGGTCAACCCGGCCCAGCTGAGCTACGAGATCGCCTGAACCAGCGGCGCCACGCCCGGACACCCGGCGAGGCCCATGCCCTGCACATCAGCGGCCAGGCCTTCGACCGGCCGGGATGGGTGATGGGCTGAGCCGGGACACCCCCAGCCGGGGGAAGTGACACGGGGATGCCCCGGCCCTGCCAGCACCTTGGCCGCGGTCAGCCGAGGTGGTCGCGCAGCCTCTCCAGCGCCGGAGCGAACACCTGGCTGGCGAAGAAGGTCTCCCAGTGCTCCCGCTCGTCCTGGGCGCAGTCGAACTCCGTCCACCACTCGACAAGCGACTGACCGGTCGAACTCACCTGGGTCACCTTCAGCGTGGAGACATATCCGGTCACGTCGAACGGGGCCGGATCGCAGAACCCGTAGGAGTAGCTGCGGTCGAGGTCCGACAGGGCGAGCAGCCGCTCCCTGATCCGGGATTCGCCGAGCTGGAAGTTCCGCACGGCGCCGACCGTCGCGCCGGTCAGACCGTCCTCGATGTGGCTCTCGGAGACCGCGGAACCGAACCAGGTGGCCAGGCCGTTGAAGTCCCTGAGGGTGTCCCACACCTTGTCGGCATCGTGCTGGATGATCGTGCTGTAGTACGAGACCGCCATGTCAGCCCTTCTTGAAGGTGACGGCCTTGAACTCCTCGGTCTGTGCGCGAATGCCCACCTCGGTCGGGAATCGCTCGATGGAGCTGGCCCCGTAGAAGCCGACGATGCCGTCGGTGTGGTCGAGGATGTACTGCGCGTCGGCCGGGTTCGCGATCGGCCCGCCGTGGCACAGGCACAGGATGTCGGGGTTGACGCTCCTGGCCGCGTCCGCGAGCTGCTGCACCTTGACCGCCGCCTCCTCCAGGGTCAGCGCGGTCTTCGCACCGATGGTCCCAGACGTCGTCAGGCCCATGTGAGGGACGAGGATGTCCGCCCCGGCGCGGGCCATGTCCTTGGCCTGCTCCTCATCGAAGACGTAGGGGGAGGTGAGCAGGTCGAGTTCGTGGGCCATGCGGATCATGTCGATCTCGTGCCCGTACCCCATGCCGGTCTCCTCCAGGTTCGCCCGGAACACCCCGTCGATCAGGCCGACGGTGGGGAAGTTCTGCACACCGGCGAACCCGATCTCTTTCACCTGGCGCAGGAAGTGCCCCATGACACGGAACGGGTCGGTGCCGTTGACGCCCGCGAGGACGGGGGTGCGCTTCACGACGGGCAGCACCTCGTTGGCCATCTCCATGACGATGGCGTTGGCGTCCCCGTATGCCAGCAGCCCGGACAGCGAGCCGCGCCCGGCCATGCGGAACCGGCCCGAGTTGTAGATGACCAGCAGGTCGATGCCACCGGCTTCCGCGGACTTCGCGGTGATTCCGGTGCCCGCGCCGCCGCCGATGATGGGCTGGCCCTGGGCGACCTGGGTGCGGAAACGATCGAGGATTTCTTGACGGGACATGTTTCTCCTTCTCAGTTGGTGATGGATGTGTGCAGTGCGCGGGCCATCGCGGCACCGAAACCCGGGTCGTTGATCGCCTGGTCGAGTTCGTGGACGACGACGCCGGAGCCAGCCAGCCCCGCGCGCAGTTCCGCGAACAGCGTGGCGTCGGCCTCGGCGTCCCGGAAGGGGGCTCCCTCGACGTCGATGGCGCTCACGCCCCGCAGGGGGATGAACAGCTCGGTGGGTCCGGTGGCGGCGGCAAGCTTGGTGGCGATGCGGCGTCCCAGCTCGGCCATCTCCTCAGGCGTGGTGCGCATCAGCGTCACGGTGGGGTTGTGGACAAACAGGTTGCGTCCGGCGAACTCGGGCGGCACGGTGTCGGCGGGGCCGAAGTTCACCATGTCGAGCGCCCCCAGGCTGACGGCCTGCGGCAGGCCGACCCGCCCGGCCATCTCCAGCCGCCGCGGCCCCGCGGACAGGACACCACCCACGAGGTCGTCGGCCAGCTCGGTGGTGGTGAGGTCGCACACCCCGGCCAGCAGGCCCGACTCGGCGAGTTTCTCCATGGCGCGGCCACCCGCCCCGGTGGCGTGGAAGACCAGCACCTCGTAGCCGAGGTCAGTCAGGGTGTCGCGGGCCTCGTCCGCGGCCGGGGTCGTCACGCCGAACATGGTGACCGCGACGACCGGTTTGTGCTCGGCGGGGACGGCGGCCAGCCGGTCCTCGTAGGCCCTGGCCATCCCGGCGATCGCCGCGGCCGCGTTGGCGAACACCTGGGAGGAGACCGAGTTGATGCCGGCGACGTCGACGACCGAGTACATGAGCGTCGCGTCCACCTCGCCGACGTAGGGTTTCACGTCGCCGGAGGCCATGGTCGAGACCAGCAGCTTCGGGAAACCGACCGGGAGGGCCTGCATCGCGGCCGCGGCGACCGAGGAGCCGCCGGACCCGCCGAGGGCCAGCAGGCCGTGGATGCGACCCGACACCGCCAGGTCGCGGACGATACGGGCCACCCCGACGCTCATCACCTGCATCATCTCGCCCCGGTCGCGGCGTTCGCGCAGGGCGGCGGCGTCGGAGTCCGCGGCAGCGATCACATCGTCGGAGCTGATGTTTGCCAGCGGGCTCGCCGAGAAGGACCCGACATCGACGAACAGGGCCTGCACCCCGTGTTTGTCCAGTTGCTCGGCCAGCCAGGCGTACTCGGTGCCTTTGGTGTCCAGCGTCCCGATCAGTGCAACAACAGCCATGCGGTCTCACTCCTTCGTGCGTGTTCGGACCCGTCCTGCTCAAGCGCGGCCGCGGCGGCCGGGCGTCCATGGGTAGCAGCGAGGCTACGTCTCACCGCGGAACGGCACTGGTCCAATCCGGGAGAATTGGCCCAGGCCGGTGGGGCATACTCGGCGGCGTGGGAGTGCGCATGGATTCGGCGGAGCTGTCGAGGCTGCTCGGGGTGTGGACGGACGCGGACGAGCGGCTGCCGGACGCGCTGGCGCGCACCATTTCAGAGCTTGTGGATCACGGTTTCGTGCCCGCGGGAAGCACCTTGCCACCGCAGCGGGAGCTCGCGCAGGTGCTGGGGGTCGCCCGCGGGACCGTCGCGTCCGCCCTGGCGATGCTGGAGGCTGGCGGGTATGTGGTCTCGACCCGGGGGTCGGGGACGCGGGTGAGGTCGGGCCGGGTGGGTGCCGAGCACCGGGCCGGCGGGCGGCTGTTCTCGTTCACCAACGCCCCGCGCGATGTCATCGACCTGTCCAGCGGGGCCCTGCCCGCGTCCGCGGTGACCGGGGAGGTGCTGTCGGCGAGCCCGGACGGGCACGACCCCTACCTGGAGACCGACGGCTATTTCCCGGCCGGGCTTCCGGTGTTGCGGCAGGCGATCGCCGAGCACCTCACCCGCGATGGGGTGCCGACCCGGCCCGCGGAGGTGCTGGTGACGAGCGGGGCGCAGCAGGCGACCTCGCTGGCGATCCGGGGGCTGCTGGACCCGGGCGACCTCGTCCTGACCGAGGACCCGAGCTACCGGGGTGCGCTGTGTGCACTGCGGGCCCATGGCGTCCGGCTGGAGGGGGTCCCGCTGCGCGACGGCGGCATCGACGTGGACCTGGTGGCGCGCGCGGCGGCGAGGCGTCCGGCCGCGCTGTACTGCCAGACCAGCGTCCACAACCCGACGGGGCAGAGCATGACCAAGGACGCGCGGGCGGCGCTCGCCGGTGTCGTCAACCGGCACGGCCTGCCCGTCGTCGAGGACTGCTGTTCCTACGACCTGACACTGTCAGGACGTCCGGCGTCAACGCTGACGGGTCTTGTCGCCCCGGAACTTCACCTGAGCTGCTGGACGATGTCGAAGCTGTTCTGGGGTGGGCTTCGCGTCGGCTGGGTGATGGCCGACGAGGCGCGCATCCGCCGGCTGGTGGAGCTGCGGAAGGTCGACGACCTGGCGACCTCCATCGTCGACCAGCTGTACGCCGTGCGGCTGCTGCGCCGGGCGGCGGACGCGCGGCGGGAGCGGCAGGCGATGCTCACCACACACCTGGCATCCACGGAGCGGGTGCTCCGCGAGATGGCCCCGGCGTGGACCTGGCGGCGGATCGCCGGCGGTTCCGGCCTGTGGGTGGACACCGGGACGGACGCCGTCGCATTCGTCGAGCAGGCCAAGCGGGCCGGGGTCAAGCTCGCCGCCGGACCGAGTTTCTCACCCCACGACGGCCACCGCACGATGCTGCGGCTGCCCCTGTGGCACGACGGAGCCGAACTGAGACGAGGATTGGGCGCCGCATTCGGCAGATAAGGGCCGCAGGTGGCGATGATGTGACCGCGGGCCGCGGGCCGGGCGTTTCTGAGTCTGGCTGGGCGGTCAGGGCTGGTCTGCGAGGCTGAACAGGTCGCCGACCTCGCAGTCCAGCGCCTCGCACAGCGCCGTCAGGGTGCTGAACCGAACGGCCCTCGCGCGGTTGTTCTTCAGGATCGACAGGTTGACCACGGTGATACCGACCTTTTCACTGAGGGCCGCGAGCGTCACACCCCGGGCCGCGAGCAGATCGTCCAGGTGGCAGGTAATCCGATGGGGTTCTTCGACGGGCATCAGATCGTCGTCTCCGCATCCTCGGCGAGCTTTTCCCCCTGCCGCCAGGCGTAGGCGACGACCAGCCCATTCGCGGTTTCGAGGGGAGAGGCCGCCTCACCCGAGCTGGGGTGCTGTGGGGACGCTGCCGAGCGTCGAGCCGGTGGCGCCAAGGGTCGCGAGCTGGCCGAAGACATCGTCGTCTCGTTCCCCACCTGCTCGATCCCCGAAATCGCCCGCCCGGGCCGGGCCCTGAGACAGCGGAAGGACGCGTTACCGGGCCACTTCACCACCGGCGGCTCACGACACCCGGCGCTGGAACCTCGTGGGACCGAACCACGGCCGCCCGGCCGAGGTGAATCCCTCGGCGGAGGCATCGCCGTCCGGGCACGGGTGGGTGACCTCGTCCAGCCCTGCCGGGGGGCCGAACTCGGTGCTACCGGTGATCACCTGCGCCTTGAAGTAGGCGCCGCGACCGGAATCGGGCTCGGCGACGAAACGCACCGTGACGGTGCCGTCCTTCAGCACCCGCCGCAACTCGGTGATCGAGCGTCCCAGCCCACAGGACGCATACGTCAGGACGTAGCCGTCGCGTTTCGCGTGCTCGATCAGGTCGCGTGGCGCGCGCGGTGGCACCGGGGTGGGCAACACCCGCGCCGGTTCGTGCTCCGCCTGGATCGCGAGCCGGTTTGGTCCTGTCGGGACGACTGTCAGGCCAAGCCCGGCCAGGAACGTCCCCTGGTTGGCCTGGTCCGCCAGCGCCTGGGCGGCCTCTTCCGTGGTGCTGCTGTGCCACGACGGCACCGGCACCGGCTGGTCGGCCTTGACCAGGTGTCCCGAAGGCAACTCGGGGATCGGGTTGCACGCGGTGATGTGGGTGATCGTCGGCTTTTTCGGCCAAGCCGTCTCCAGGTGGTGCGGCACCTGAGCGAGGAAACTCCGCGTCCAGAACTCCTGATCGGAGGAAGCCGTGTCGCCGGAGTCCACCTTCTCGTAGCTGAGTTCGACCCGGGCCTGGTCGTTCACTTCCTCGCCCCGCTCGAAAACCAACTCGAAGGACTCCCATGATGAGTTGCAGTCGACGCCCACCAGCCGCCAGCCAACCCGCTGGGCGGCGGCGATCTCGGCGCCCCGGATGGTCTCGAGAGAACCCGCCAGCAGCGCCGAGTCGCCTCCGGCGATCCTCATGGCGCCGCTCTGCGGGGTGCCGCCCGCACCGGGGGTGGTGGTTTCTGCCGGGGCGAGCCACGGATCGGTCCAGATCACCTGCGCCCGGGCCCAGTCGGTGTGGTTCGGCAGATACCCGCCGTCGGCGGGCTCGCTGCATCCAGCGAGGCAGACAAGCAGCAATGCGGCGGCGGCACGGTTTCGTGGGCGGTGGGTCATCGAGATCACTCCTCCGGCAAACCAACCGACAGCGGGGTGGTCCACGTGGTGGGTCCCCTCAGATCACCCCGGTTGAACTCGTCCCGGGTCATGGTGAAGGTGCCTCCGCGTCCGGGGTCGTAGACCGTGACCGTGTCACCGCAGGCGCCAACGATCAGCGTCACGTGGGCGCCGGTGCCCGGCTGATTGATGCCGTAGCAATACAGCGGGACGAAGTGTCCGCGCGAGACCGCATCGAGGATCGCGTCGTAGGTCACCTCCGGCGCCTTCGGGTCGACCAAGCGGGACCGGTAGGTGGTTCCCGGGACACCCGCCGGGTGGTCGGGGTGGGACATTTGATCGTCCACCGCCCCGGGCAGGGTCCCCAGGAACTTGGGCCACCACCGGTTGGTCTCGTCGTGCATCGCCAGCGCCGCATCACCGAACCGTTTCCCGGGACTGGTTCCGGTCGCGTCGGGAAGGACGCCGCGCGGGTCGATACCCGTCTGGATGTACATGGCGTAGGCGGGAACGTTGAGCATCCGCGACATCACGATGACGGAGGAACCACAGGTGGCGCCATCGGGCTGGACGAATTGGCAGGCGTTGTCCTCGCGGATCGGGTCGAGGGCACGCACTTGCTCCGCGTTCAGGGACGCGAGCTGGCGGGCGTAGGCGACCAGGGCCGCCCCGGTCAGCCCGGACCCGATCGCCGCCAGGATCCACGCTTTCCGCTCCGGGTCGGATTCTTCCTCGAAAAGGCGCTCGGCCTCGACTCTTTCCGCCGGCGACATCGCATCCAGGGCCTGCTGGGCGCGCTGGCTGGTACCGAGGCCGAGTTCAGCGGCTTCCCACGGCTGGGGGGCCTTGCGCCACTCGGCGGCGGCCAGTTCGACGTCTTCGGGCTGGCGATCGGGTTTGAACAGCGCGCCCCTGGCAGCCGTCCCGAGCAACCGGATCAGCGCCCTGGCGGCCTCGCCCGGTGGACGGAGCGAGATGCCTTGGAGTCTGGCGAGCAGGCTCTGCAGTTCTTTCGCGATATCCAGCAGCGTCATGGCATCTTCACCCCGTTGAAGGTGTCAGCCGTCTGCTGATCGGTGGCATCGAAGGTCTGGATACAGGTCTCGATCTCGCCCCTGCTCCAGGCTGCGCGGACGGCCTCTTCGTCAAGGTACACCGTTGTGTCACCACCTTCGTTGCGCCTCGCTGCCCGGGCAATTTATAGGGGCGCGGGTCCAGGGCTCAGCGGATGGCGACGCATTGGCCGCTCCTGGCGGATTCGATCATGGCCTCGCAGACCTGGACGCCGCGGTGACCCGCTCCACGGGAATCGAGATGTGGTGGCAATGTGACAACTTCCATCTTCGGAAGACCTCGACCCTCACCCAGACACCAACACTCCGACCCTTGTCACACCACCACTACAACCCTCGATTGCGAAAGAGCCTCTATAGGTCTGGCCTGGTCCGTAAGGACGTAGGCCGTTCTCAGCAGGGGTGCTCGTCCGCCCCCCCTTCACGGCGCTACCAATGCCCCAGCGGACCCGGCGGCCCTCAGCACGCATCCGGGTCTCCGCTGAGCAGAGCTGTCAATGCCGCCGCCACGTCATCGGCACCGATCCGCTCCTGCTCAATCCGGCGGAAGGCGACATCGCCCCTCGTGGCCACGGACGCATAGCACTCGGCTTCAGCGGCCCTCAGGTGCGGGAGCCGGGCACTCGACGGCCGCAGCGGGACGCCGTGCCGGTCGTGGTTGACGCCCAGGTGGGCGTATCTGACCCGGCTCATCTCGTCCATCAGCAGGGAGTCGATGCTCATACCCCTGGGTCCGAGTTCCGCCCGGAGATGGTCCAGGATCGCGAACCCGTCGCTATCCATGTCGCCCCAGTAGATCACCCGCTCGGCCTGGGTCAACCACGGGATCTCTCCCACCAACTGGGCGGCGGCCTTGCCGCCACCCTCCACGACCACCGTCTCTGGATACTTGGGGAACCAGAGCCGGGCGTCCCGGTTCTCCACGATCACCACCACCCGCGGGCGGTAGGCCAGGTCGTGCCGGTCGCCGCTGGTCCAGGCGTCGTGGCGCCGGTCACCGCCAGCCAGATACCGGGGATCGACATAGGTCAGATGAACCACCGACAGCCGTGGTCTGGTTTCAGCGGCGAGGTCGCGTCCAGTCAGTTCACGCATCAGCCCAAGGTGGTCCGCCAGCCACTTCGTGTGCACCCCGGGAACCGGCAACTGCCGCAACGTCCAGCCACCCAGGTCCGGATGTTCACTCAACCAGGCCACCGCCCTCACCGCAGACTCAAGGTCGGTCTCAGCCAAACCGCAAGCCCTTTTCAGCAGAGCCGGGGTCAGCCCCACCCCCGCAGCGCACAGCCGGGCCGCGACCCGCCGGAACCGCGCGACATCGACACCGGCCGTTCCGCCGAGCCTGCCGATGGCGGCAAGCCCCGCGTCCAATGTCTCGATGCGCAACCTGTAGGGACGAGACACCCTCACCCGAGCGTCGCAGACCTCACGGTTTTCACAGCTCACCCCGGGCAGGCCGTCCAGGTCGATCCCCTCCCACTCGATGCCCCAATCGGTCCAGTACTCCCGGCCGACCCGCTCGATCTTGGCGTTGCGGTCCACCCCCGGACGCAACGCGATCTCGATGGGCTGGTGGGCGGAACCGGTCAGCTCGGAACACACCCACTCCGGCCACACGCGGGCAATCCTGTCGGCGATGGCGGCCGCCGCCTCCGCCCGGCTGAGCAGACGCGGGCTCACTTGGGCTGCTCCGGCAAGCCGACCTTCGCTTTCGCCCAGGACCGGCCGTCAGTGTCTTTGAGGATGTCGTATTCCACCTCGACGTGGGGTTCGATGGCGCTGTACTTGTCATTCGGCGCCCCGATAATCAGCTGGAAACCGAGCCCGCGCCACGCCCCGATGGCGCGTTTGGTGAAGTGGGCGTCGGCCTTGATGAGCGCCTCATCGAGGAACACCGGCGCATAGCGGGGACGCTGCGCACCGGCGTCCCCCAGCTGGTATCGCAGCGCCGCCCCGACGATGAAGGCCACCAGCTCCTGGGATTCGCCGCCGGACTTCTCCCCAATGTGGTCGTAGAGGGACACGTGCTGCCCGGTCACCGCGTGGATCCGCTCCGCACTGACCCGGACGTGGTTGCGCACGTCGATCAACTCGGCGAAGTCGGGGGCGCTGCGCCGGATCCGCCCGATCAGCCGCGACATCCTGGTGTAGGCCTCGGCGCGTTCGGCGTCGGTTGCCGCGGCATCGATCTGGGCCCGGACCTCCCGCAGTTCCTTGCGGAACTGCCTGCGCGCCTGGGACTGGTTCTCCCGCAGCGTGATCTGGAGACGGTGGGCGTCGTCGTAGAAAGGCAGGTCCTGCAAGATCTCGTTGACCGGTTTGATCCGTTCCCGGATCTCACGCAGCGACCGCTCCAGCGTCGAATGGAGGTTCGTCAGATCGTTGCCCGACAGCTTCAGCAGGCTGTTCTTCCATTCGGTCTCCAATTCATGCAGGCCGCTGGCCTCCAGGCCCTCCAGGATGCGCTCGAAATCCTTCACCGAGGTGTCGGGGTCGGCGCGCAGGCTGGGGTTGGGCCAGTTCTCCAGGAAGGATTCCAGACTCCGGCGCAGGTTCTTCCGCTGGTCGGCGAGGGTGTGCTGCGCGGCGTCCCAGTCTTCGCTCATGCGCTGCGCCGCACTATCCATCGCGACATCGAACCTTGTCAGTTCGTCCTCCGCGCTCGACGCCTGGGACGGCTCGGCCAGATCGAAGCGGCCAGCCAGGTAGTCCTCCTGGGACGCCGACAGCTCGCGTCCCGCCTCCACCGCCTCGTCCAGGACGCGCTGGGCGTCGTCGACCTGGTCGGTGATCTCGCCCCAGCGGCAGGCGACCTGCTCCTGTTTCGCTTTCGCCCGTCCCGTGGCCTCCCTCAGCCGGGCCTCCTTCGTCCTCAGTTCGTCGATCTGCCGCCGGAGCCTGGCGATCCCGGGGTTGGCCTCCATCACCTCCGAACGCACCCGCTCCCACCGGGCCTGTTCGGCCTCCACCCCGGCGACGTCGATCAGCTCCCAGGAGGATTCGACGACCCTGGCGTAGGCGGCCCGCTGGGCTTCCAGGGTGTCCAGCCCCGCCGCGGCCTCCCGTTCGGCCTGCTCAGCCTGCTCGCACTGCGCCCGGACGGCGGCTATCTCGCTGGCGAGGTCGTTGAGGCGGCGTTGGCTGGAGAAGCCCAGCACGTTGGTCACGCCGTGGCCGCCGTGGGCTCCCCGGCTGCCCTGGGACAGCTGACCGGTGATCGTCAGCGCCTTGCGGTGCTGGCCCAGCTCGGACGCCGAGTCCACGCAGACGAAATCGAAGCGCTCCTCCAGCCGGTCCTGCAGCCACCCGATGAACACCGAATCAGCGTAGTCCAGGCGTCCGGGCAACCGGCGCGGGTCGGAGCCGGGGCGGGGCTGATGCCCGGTGTGGACGCCCTCGAACTGCAGCCGCAGCGGAAGCCGCACTGCGTTGATGGCCGCCCGGAAACCGTCCAGCTTCGCCTGGTCGATCAGCAGCGTCTTCGCGAAACCGCTGAGGGCCAGGTTGAACGCCTCCCGCCAGGGCTCGTACTCGGTGCGGACCTCAATGAGCTCACCGACGAAGGGTAACTCCTCGGGGCTCAGCCCGGTGACCCGAGCGAGCTGCTCGCGACACTCGTGCAGCCCGGTGGGGATGTTGCCGCGCCGCCCCCGGCTCACCCGGTACTCCTGCTCCAGTTCCTCCAGCCGCTGCCGCAGCGAGTCGGTGGCCGATACCGCCTTCGCGTGGGTGCGCCGGGCGGTGTCCCTGGCACCCGCGTCCGCGATCGCCTGCCCGGCGCGGCGCTGCAACGCAACGAAGTCCTGGCGTGAGCCGACCGGTTCGCCCAGGCAGCCGGTCGCCTCGTCGAACCGTTTCCGGGCGGCCCGGACCTCGGTGAGGCGTCGGCCCACCTGCACCAGTTCCCGTTCGGCGTTCTCCAGCCGGGCACCACCGGAGCTGCGCACCACCTCGGCCAGGGCGTCCCGCTCGGCCCCGGCGGCCTGGGCCAGCCCCTCCTGGGTGCTCACCTCGGCGTCGAGGCTGGCCTTGCGGTCCCGCAGCTCCGTCTCGGCAGCCCGCAGCAGCGCGAGCCTGCGGCGGTTGCGCCACAGCGTGGCGAGCGAGGCCGGGTCCGCGAAACCACCGATCTCGTCGATCAGCCGCAGCCGCTCGGCGGCCTCCTCCAGCCGGACGCGGAAGTCCCGGATCGGGCTCAGCGCCCGCACCTGCCGCTGCGCGGTCAGCATCCGCTGCCGGGTCGCCTCCAGCTCGTCGAAATGGCTGACCACGGCATCCGCAGCGGCCAGGGTCTCCGGCTCTTCCAGGACCATCCGCTTGTACAACTCGTCGACGGTGGTGATCTGCTGACCGGCCTGAATCCTGGCGAGCAGCCCCATCGCCTTGGCCCCGGACCCCGCCGCCCCGATGCCGAGCACCGAGTGCAGCCGCGCCGAGAACTCCCGGTCGGTGGCGATGGTCTCCAGGCCCACCGCCCGCACCGCGGCGTCCGTGAGCCGCTGGGCCGCCGCCTGCTCCAGGCCGCCGAGGCCGAAGGCGCCCTCGCACACCGCGCGCACCTTCGTGACCTCCTCCAGGGTCCGGGCGGACGCGGGGATGTACCAGGCGCGCACCGCGGTGAACCGGGAGCGATCGTGGTTGACCCAGGTCATCGCGATCGCGGTCCAGGTGTCGGCCCCGTCGCCGCGCAGCACCCGCACCTGCGTGCCGTCGTCGGTGCGGGACTCGTCCAGCTTCCCCCGCCCGTAGGAGAGGATATTGCGCTGCTCCCCGCCGCGGGCGCGTCCGCTCACCCCGCCGTTGGAGGCACCGTTGAACGGCGTCGTGTGGGGCATCATGAGCGCGATGTAGGCGTCCATCAGCGTGGACTTGCCCGAACCCGATCCCCCGCACAGCAGCGTCGCCGCCGGGGAGAACTTCAGGCGGTGCGCTCCGTCGTAGCCGCCCCAGTTCACCAGTTGCAGCTCCTCGGCCAGCCACTGTTGGCCCAGGGAGGCCGCGGGGATCATCCCGAACAGCGTGTCGAGCATGGTCATAGCGGCACCTCACTTCGCATCTCCCCGACCCCGGACGCGGACGCCTGGGTGTGTTCACGCAGCCAGTCGCCCAGTTCGCGGAGCCGCTGCGCGCTGAGCACAATCTCGACCAGGGGACTGATCCGGTACCGGCCCTCGGACTCCTCCTCCACCAGGCCGTCCTTGTCCAGCCGGGCCAGGGCGTTGCGGATGGAGCGCTGCCTGCGGGCCGTGTCGGCATCGGCCTCGACGAAGTAGCTCAGCACCGTCTGCTCGACCTCCTCCACATCGACGCGCGCCGAGGTCTCCCCCGCGACGGCCTCGCGCTGGTAGACCGTGCGCAGATACACCAACACCAAGGTCTCCTCCCGGGAGTAGGCATCGTCGCGCAGCAGGATCGGGGTTTCCAGGTCGTCGCTGCGGACCTGCTGCTTGTAGGCCACCCCCCGCTCGGGGTCGACGACGAGCCGGATGAACAGGTCGTGCAGCCGCGACTCAATGACCTGCTGGTTGTCCATCAGCACCGCCCAGTCGTCCCGGTTGCGTTCGGCCAGCAGGAAGCGGCGCTGCAGCAGCCGCGCCAGCACCCTGCGCACCTCCGGTTCGAGCACCCCCCGGTCGCCCGGGAAACAACCCTCGGGGTCGTCCTCCATCGAGACCGGTTCGATGAACGGCTCGCCCTCACCGTCCCGGGGGGCGTCCTCGGCCGGACCCGGCCCGGTCACCGCCGCAGGCTCACTCATCTGTTTCTTCTTCCACTTTCTCCACGGTCTTGGCGGTCACGGCCCCGAAGGCGAACCGCCGCACGGTGCCGTCGGGACGCAGGGTCTCGACCACCGAGACCGTTTCGTGTTCGGTCATGCCGTTGTGGTGGGCGATCTCCAGCATCCCCAGCAGGTCCACCGGACGCCGCACTTCGGCGGGCGCCTGGGCGAACGCGGTGGCCAGATCGAACTCGTCCCCGTCAAGGTGACGGACGTAGTCCTCCAGTTCCTGGTAGTGCGGGCCACCCCAGGCCCGGGTGTCGGCGTCTTCGAACTCGGCCTGTCCGTCGGGGAGGTGCAGCGGTTCCGGGCTGCTCGGCGGCCGCGGGTCGCTCAGGGACTGGCGCAGGTGCCCCACCACCGCCGCGGGGAAACTGCGCACCGGCTCCACCTCCTCGCCCGGCCGGGATTCGCGCATCCATGCCTGGAACCCCGCCATGACGCCCCGCAGCAGGTCATCCACCTCGCGGTCCCGGGCCGGGTCGTGGGTGCGCACCTGGGCGGTGATGACGTGAGACGCCCGCCGCTGGGCGGTCAGCACCTCCTGCACCCCCTGCTCGACCCGCCTGGCGATGGCGTTGAACTCGCCGCGCTGCCCGGGCAGCATCAGGCCAGCGAAAGGGTAGGAGACGAGGTCGCGCAGCTGCGTGGTCAGGTGGTCGATGCGGTC
Organism: uncultured Propionibacteriaceae bacterium; assembly: GCA_937965785.1. Lineage (GTDB taxonomy): Bacteria > Actinomycetota > Actinomycetes > Propionibacteriales > Propionibacteriaceae > Arachnia. Next base: position 104,323 of record CALCKT010000012.1, read on the forward strand.
GGGGTCTCCGATGAGCTTCAGCGCACCCGAGAAGGCGCGCCCCTCCGGGGTGGCCTCCATGACCTGCTCGCCGCGGTGCAGATATTCCCGCAGCACCTCCCCGGTCGGGCGCACGTCGCGGCGCAGCTCGGCCACCACGTCCCGCTGCATGGCCTTGATGGATTCGGCGACCCGGGCGAAGTCCGCGGGCAGTTCCCGGGACAGGTGGAGGACGTTGTAGGCCTCCTCCAGCAGCTGGTCGTCGTCGGCCGGGTCGAACCCGTCGCGTTCCAGCCGCGCGAGCTCCTCGTCGATTGCCCGGCGCTGCTCCAGCAGGCTCGCCCGCCGCTGCTCGGGGTCGGTCTGCGCGCTCAAGCTGAGCTGGTCGATCGCCTCCAGCAGCGTGCGGACGCGGGAACGAGACACCAGGGAGCGGCCGCTACCGGTCCGGCCCGCGATCTCCAGCGCCCCGACCGCCTGGGCCGACAGCCGGTACACCTCGGCGTCCTCCTCGATCTGGGGGACCAGCCACCCGACCCGGACCCAGTAGCGGCAGATCTCGCGTCCCGTCCCCGCAGGGAGGACGCGCTCCTCCTCGTCATAACCCGCCGCCCGGAGCTGCTCCACCAGCTCGGCGACCTCGAAGTGGGCGTCCGAGACCGCGATGGTGGGCCGGTCGGCGGTGAACAGCAGCGACAGAGCCGCCACGACGAACGGGGCGTACCGGCCATGCAGCAGCGCGAGCGTCGGGTTGCGGAACGACTCCTTGGCGCGCTGATAAGCGGCTTCTGCCTGCAGGTTCGTCATCGCACCCAAGGCTAATCCATCGGGCCCCATCGGCCGAGACCGAGCCGGACCCGCACGGGCGTCCCGGCATGCACCGTCACCACATGCCTCACCTGCACGGACTCGACCCGCTCACCGGCACGGTGATCCGGGCATCGAAAACCATCGCGATCCGCTACGAGCACGACCACCCCGGTTCCTTGGTCCAAACCGACGTGAAGAAGATCGGCAGGATCCCGTCGGGGACGACTGGATCCCCGGACTCCCGGGCCAGTCACCGCCATCTGGCGGGTGCGTCAGCCCCTGCCGTGGGGCGCCCCGATGCCCTCCAGCGGACGGCGGCGCATCCGGTGCGGCAGCACCAGGCGGGCGGCCTGTTGCAGGTCCGCGGTCTCGATGCCGGTCCGGCCGTGCCACGCGGCGAGCGCCCGGGCGGCCCGCACCATGGTGATGTCGGCCCGGTGACCGTCGACCCCCGCGTCCACGCAGATCCGGGCCACCTCCAGCAGCACCTCACGGCCCACCGTCACCTCCGGCAGCAGGTCCATCGCGGACGCGATCTGCCGGGCCAGCCGCTCGCCCTCGGCGCGCCACCCCGCGCAGAACCCCACCGGGTCGGCCTCGAAGGCCAGCCTGCGCTCGATGATCTCCACCCGGGCCGGCGGGTCGGACTCCCCCACGACGGTGACGCACAGCCCGAACCGGTCCAGCAGCTGGGGGCGCAGCTCGCCCTCCTCCGGGTTCATCGTGCCGACCAGCGAGAACCGGGCCGGGTGGGTCAGGCTGATGCCCTCCCGCTCCACGGTGTTGACCCCCATCGCTGCGGAATCCAGCAGCAGATCCACCACGTGGTCGTCCAGGAGGTTCACCTCGTCCACGTACAGGATGCCCCGGTGGGCCTCGGCCAGCAGCCCCGGCTCGAACCGTTTGCGGCCCGCGGTCAGGGCGGTCTCCAGGTCCAGCGTCCCCGCCACCCGGTCCTCGGTCGCCCCGATCGGCAGCTCCACCACCGGCACCCGGGTCCGGCGCTCCACGGGATCATCCTGGGCGGGCAGCCCCAGCTCCTCCCAGTATTCCCGGTACTCCGCCGGCGACAGATGGTAGGGGGTGGCGCCCACCTCGACCCGCTCCGGCAGCAGCTCGGCCAGGCCGCGCACCGCGGTGGACTTCGCGGTTCCCTTGTCACCGCGGATCAGCACCCCCGACACCTCGGGGTTGATGACCGTAAGCACCAGCGCGAGTTTCATCTCGTCCTGCCCCACGATCGCGGCAAAGGGATAACTGGACCGGCTCATCGCCCTTCCTTCCTCACAGTGGCCAAACGCACGTCGCGCACCACCGACACCAGGTCGTCGGCGCGCAGCTGCTCAATCTCGAACCGGGACGCCCCCAGCGCGGACGCCAGGGTGGCACCGTGCCCCCGCGCCGCCGGTGAGGCCGGTTCGGTGTCGACGACCACCCACGTCACCCGGCCGTCGCCGCCGAGCCGCCCGGCGATCTCGGTCACCTCGGCGGTCGCGCCGCGGGACACCCGCCCGGCCAGGTCGACGTTGCCGCGTCCATCGGTCACCACGATCACCAGCGGACGCAGCGCCGGGTCCTTCAGCAGCGCCCGCCGCACCACCCCCGACGCCTCGACCAGGCCCGCGGCCAGCGGGGTACGCCCACCCACCGGTAGCTCCCGCAGCCGCCGCTCGGCCAACTCGACCGAGGAGGTGGGTTCCACCAGCACCCGGGCCTCGGCGCCGCGGAAGCTGACCAGCGACACCTGGTCGCGTTTGACGTAGGCGTCCAGCAGCAGGCTTAGCACCGCCCCCTTGCTGGCCACCATCCGGTTGCGGGCTCCCATGGAACCGGAGGCGTCCACGCACAGCACCACCAGGGAGCCGGTCTGCCTCACCCGGACCTTGCGGAACCAGTCGCTGGGTTCGATCAGCACCGCCAGTTCGCTGCGGGGGTCGCCCTGCTCGGCGGCCCGGAGACGGCGCTCGCGCTGGTGCACGGCCCCGGCCCGCAGCGTGGCGTCCAGGGCCAGGTCCACGGCCTCCCGCGTCGGGCGGGCACGGACGTAGCGGCCCCGGCCGCCGGCGCTGACCGCTGTGGTGCGCCGGCCCGACCCGAGGCGTCCGCCCTGCTCCGCGGCCGGGTGCAGCGGACGCACCCGGAACGGCTCACCGGTCGCGGCGACATCCTCGGGTGGGGTGCCACCGGACGCCGGGGCGTCGGCGTCCGTCTCGGCTGGCGGTGGGGACGAGGTGGGTGGGGGTTCGGGCCGGGTGGCCTGCGCCGAGGTGGGTGGGGGCGGTTCGACGGCCTGGCGGCGACGGTGGGCCAGCACCAACTCGGCGACCGCCTCCACGTCCTCCCCGCTCACCCGCTGGCTGCCCCGCCAGGCCGCGTGGGCCCGGGCGGCGCGGCTCATCACCAGCTCGGCCCGGTGCCCGGCGACGTGGGCGGCCAGCACCCGCGCCGCGACGAGCTCCTGGATGTCCCGGCCCAGCCACACCGCGGGGGCCGCCTCCCGGGCCCGGCGGAGCCGCTGGGCCAGAGCGGCCTCCTGGTCCACCCAGGCCCCCGCGAAGGCCTCTGGGTTGGCGTCGAAGGCGAGCCTGCGGGCCATGATCTCGACCCGCTCGTCCAGGTCGGGTGAGCCGTCCACCTGGACGCACAGGCCGAAGCGGTCCAGCAGCTGGGGACGCAGCGCCCCCTCCTCGGGGTTCATCGTGCCGACCAGCGCGAACCGGGCCCGCTGGGTGCGGGAGAACCCCTCCCGCTCGGTGAGGACGACCCCGCTGGCCGCGGCGTCCAGCACCAGGTCGGTCAGGTGGTCGGCGAGCAGGTTGACCTCGTCGACGTAGAGGACCCCGCCGTGGGCTTCGGCCAGCAACCCCGGCAGGAACCGGGGGGCGCCGCCGGTCAGCGTCGCCTCCAGGTCCAGGCCCCCAACCAGGCGGTCCTCGGTGGCACCCAGGGCCAGCGTCCGCAACCTTCCGGATGGCAGCAGCGCGGCGAGGGAACGCACCATGGTGGATTTGGCGGTGCCCTTGGCGCCCTGGATCAGCACCCCGCCGATCCCGGGGTCGATGGCGACCAGTTGCAGGGCGAGCCGCATCCGCGGCTGCCCCACGATGGCCGAGAAGGGGAAGAGCTTCGTCACTTTACGAGGTGGTGGCTTCCTCGATGGTCTTGCCGTAGCGCTTCTGGAACCAGGCCTCCAGCTCACCGCGTTCCTGGCCGCGGTCCTTCTGCGCCTTGTCGAACATACCCCGCTCCGTGAGGGTCTTGATCGCGTCGTCGCCCTGCCCATCGACGACCGTGACGAGTTCGCCGGTGCCCAGGTTCAGGGTGTAGTCGAACTCCTTCTGCATGGCCGAGACCAGCCGGTGGCACAGCATCGTCTGCTTGGTGTAGTCGAACACGTAGTAGTCGCTGAAGTCCTTCCCGCTGCTGGGGTCGACCAGCTGGAACCGCGCGGTCTTGGCGGCGGGCTCGATGGTGACCTTCACACCCGACCCGTTGAACAGGTTGGCCTGCAGGTCGGTGTCGATCAGCTTGTCTCCCTCCTTCGTGAGGGACGCGCCCGCCGAGCTGACCGTGCTCTGCGGAGCCTGGCTGGGCGTCCCGGACGCACACCCGGACACGCCCAGCCCCACCGCCAGGCAGATCCCGGCAATCACGACGAATCTCTTCATGATCTGTCCATCCTTTCCTGTTCTAGGCGCCGGTCTCCCCGGCCCCCTCCAGTCCGGCATCGGTGTCGAACTGGACGTTCTCCAGCGTGTCGATCCGCTCCTCACAGGCCTGCCACAGGTCGCGCCGGTTCGCCTCCAGCAGACGCCCGGCGATGGCCGCCGTGGCGTGCGGGTTGGCCTCGCGGAGGCGCCTCAGCATCTCCGGGTCGCCGAGGAACTGGTCGCAAACCGCGTCGAACATCCAGTCGGCCATCTCGCCGGTGGTAGCGGCCAGGCCCAGCAGGTTGGTGGTGCGCTCGGCGATCTCCCCCACCCCCTGGTGGCCGTGGGCCAGCATCGCCTCGACCCAGGCCGGGTTGAGCAGCTGGGCGTACAGCCCGGCCCGGGCCGCGTCGGCGGCCGTCGCCGTGTGCACCCGCCGCCCGGTGGTGTCGGTCACCAGCGTCGGAACCGCCTCACCGCGGGCCGCGGCGACCCCGGCGCTCATCCCACCCAGGAACTCGAAGTAGTGGTCGAGGTCGGTGATGTGGTGTTCGTTGGACGAGCGGCACTGGGCGACGAGCTGCACATCCGCCAGGTGCCCGCGGTACAGGCCGGGCACCTTCTCGCCGTGCCGGTGCCGGGAGTAGAGGTGCTGGGCGCCCTGGGTGAAGTGTTCGGCCAGGTCCGTCGTCGAGGACCAGTTTCCGGTGTCGATCACGTCGGTCAGCCCGGTGGCATACAGCTCCGGCGGTGGCCCGAAGACCCGGACGTGGCTGAGTTCGCAGGCCTCGGGCTCGGTCATCCCGCCGTCCAGCAGGTGCTGGCGGAGCTGCCTCGTCCTGGCCGCGATCGGGTTGATCTCGTCCGGTTCGTCGAGCGCGGCGACCGCGGCGAACATGTCGTCCAGCTCCTCGACGAGGGTGCCGAACAGGTCTCGGAAGAACCCGGAGATCGTGACCACCACGTCCACCCGCGGCCCGGGCAGCTCCTCGCGGGGGATGACCTCCCAGCCGGGCAGGCCGGGACGCCGCGACGGGGCCCGGCGCACCCCGATCAGCGACATCACCTGGGCGTAGGTCTCGCCGTGGGTCCGGGTCGTCTCCAGACCCCACAGCACCAGCCCGACGCAGGACGGCCAGGCGCCGCCGTGGCCGTCCCGGTAGACCTCGACGATCTGGGCCGCCATCTCGGCCCCGCGGCGGGCGGCCAGCGCGCTGGGAACCTGCCGGGGGTCGAACTGGTAGAGGGAGGCCCCGCTGGGCAGGACCTCGGGGTTGCGGATGGCGTCTCCCCCGAGCCGGGCCTCCACGTGGCGTCCGGACAAGGCGCGATGGAGGAACTCCCATTCCTGGTTGGCGGCGAACCGGAGCGCCAGCTCGCGGGCCCGGACGATCACGGCCCGGGAGGTCTCGTCCCCGGCCAGCTCCGCGGCCGGGGCCCGGCTGGTCAGCGCGAGTTCCACCAGCCGTTTGGCGGCCTCGTCGTAGCGGGCGATCTCGGCCTCACTGAGACGGTGGATGCGTTCGGCGTCCAGCCCGTCGGCGGCGGCCATCAGCTCATACCCGGGGGCCAGGTCGCCCACCCCGTTGCCAATCACCCCGGCGACCATGTAGGCCACCTCGCCGGAATCCCAGTGGCTGCCGAAGACGTGCAGCCCCAGGGGGATCAACTGGGCGCGCAGCCGCTCCAGCTCGCCCTCCAGCTGGTCGGGGTCGGTGGGCAGGTGAGCCCGTTCCGCGCGCTGCCTGAGGTCGGCCAGCTGGTCCTCGCTGCTTTGCGGGGTCATGGTGTGGCTGCGCCGGTAGGCGGCCAGGGCCTCGGCCAGCTCCTCCAGCTCGTCGTGCAACCCGCCGGGGGTCATGACGGGCGGCTGGTAGCTGACCAGCGTCGCGTGGGAGCGACGCCTGGCCAGCAGCGCCTCGGCCGGGTTGCCCGCGTAGTACAGGTAGACGTGTGGGATATCGCCGACCATGAGGTCGGGGAAGTCGTGCACGCTGACCGCGTTCTCCTTCGACTTCAGGAACTCCAGCGTGCCGTGGGTGCCGACATGGACGATCACGTCGGCCCGCCACACGTGCTGCAGCCAGGTGTAGTAGGCCAGGTACTGGGGGTGCGGCGGGACGGTGTTGTCGTGGGCCAGGGCGTCGTCCACATCGGGGGCGCGCCCCGGCTGGACGCCCACCAGCACGTTGCCGTACTCGACGTGGGGGATCAGGTAGTCCCCGTCAGAATCGACCATGGGACGCGGCCCGTCCGCCGGCCAGGCCCGGGTGACCTCGTCCCACGCCTGGTGGTCGCCGAGGTCGGCCTGGGCCTGCCGGTGCGGATAGGTGAGCGGCTGCACCTCAGTGAGGTAGGCGGGGGAATTGACCTGGCCCGCCATGAGGTCGGCACGCAGCCGTGCGGCGGTCACCGGCTGGGTGCGGTAGCCGCTCCGGTGGAGTTCGGCCAGGATCGCGGCGATGGATTCGGCGACGTCGAGCTGCGAGGCCCCCAGCAGGTTGCCCTCCCCGGCCGGGTAGTCGTATCCGATGAGGCAGACCCGCTTGTCGGCGTTCGCCAGGCCCCGCAGCCGCAGCAGCCCTGCGACCCGCCCCACCAGCCGGTCGAGCTGCTCGTCGATGACCTGCAGTTCGGCGGTGTCGACCCGGTGGCGGGCGTCGTGCTGGGGTGGGGTCATGGCCGCGATGGGGATCTGGTTGATCGCCCCGTCGAACTCGGGCAGCATCACCGAGACCAGCACCTCGGATGGCCCCAGCCCGTGGGAGTGGTGCAGCCACTCCTCGGCGGTGGTGCGGGTCAGCAGGATCGGTGACAGGTAGGGCACGCCCAGCCGGTTGAGGGCGGCGACGCCGTGGTCGGCGTCACCGCCAGTGGGGCCGGCACCGAACCGGAAACTCATCAGGGTCACCACGAGGTCAGGTTCGAGGCCGGGGGTGGCGCACAGTTCCAGGATCCGGTCGACCGCACTCGCGGCGTCGGTCTCGATCGCGACCGGCAGCACCCAGGCGTCGTCCGAGAGCGCCTCGGCGAGCCTGGCCGCGACGGGTTCGGGGTCGGTGGGGTAGCTGACCCCGTTGTACAGCAGTGCCACGACGGGGCGTCCCTGCGGCCCCGGGTGGGCGGCGAGGTAGTCCTCGGCGCTGGCGTAGCGGGCCCGGGTGGCCGGGTCGGCCAGGTGCACACCGGGGGTCTGGGGGCTCGGCTCGGGGACATCGAGGCCGGGCTGGTCACCGTAGTCGCGCAGCAGGGTGCCGAGCACGAACAGGGCGTCGCCGCCGCGCATCGTCCGGTAGGCGCGGGCGAGCCGGGAGAAGGTCATCGCGTCCCGCCGGGCCTGGGGGTCGTCCACGCCACGGGGCGGGGCGGGGGGTGCGCCCAGCATCATCGGCGGCATCGTCCCGGGAGCGAGCCGGAACCGGCCAAGCCGGGTCTGGCCGGCGAATTGCATGCCGAAGGGCAGCAGGTGGCCCGGGTATCCGTCCAGGATCGGCACCAGGGCGTCCTGCCAGGCCGGGTCGGAGCGCATCAGGTCCACGATGACCGCGTCGGCGGACGAGACCGCCCCGGCGAGAGCGTCGGCGTCGCCGAGGGGCTGGCCGGAGTCGAACAGCGTGAGGCCGCCCCAGCCGGGGAGCGCGCGGTCGAGGTGGGCGGCGGTGTCGATGAAACAACGCAGCGCACCCGGATAGTGGGTGATCGCGACGATCCTCATGGTGCTCCTTCCGTTTCCCGGTTCTCCGGCGGCGCCGCGCTCACCCGGTGCCGCGGGACGATCACCGGGTGGCCGGCGCTGGGGTCGGTGGTGACCCAGGCGTTCACGGCGAAGTTCCGTTCGATCTGACCGGCGGACAGCGCCTCGGCCGGGATGCCGTCCGTCCGGACCCGGCCCTCGCCCATCACGACGCAGCGGTCGCAGTAGCGGGCGGCCTGGGCCAGGTCGTGCAGCACCGTGATGACGGTGAGGCCGCTGCGCTGGTTCAGGTCGCGGATCAGCTCCAGCACGTCGAGCTGGTGGGCGATGTCGAGGTAGGTGGTGGGTTCGTCCAGCAGCAGCACCTTCGGCTGCTGGGCCAGGGCCGTGGCGATCCACACGCGTTGCCGTTCGCCGCCCGACAGGGACGCCACCAGCCGGTGGGACAGGTGGGCGACCCCGGTGACGGCCATGGCCTCCTCGATCGCGGGGTCGCGCCCGGAGGGGTTCAGCCGCCACCAGGGCAGATAGGCGTAGCGTCCGTAGCCGATGAGGCGCCGCACCGTGACGTCGCCGCTGACCTGGCCGCCCTGCCACACGACCGCCATCACCCGGGCGAGACCCGCGGGGGACAGCGCCCGGATGGGAGCCTCGTCGAGGCGCACCTCCCCCGCGTCGGGACGCAACGCGCCGCTGAGGGCCCGGATGAGGGTGGTCTTGCCGCAGCCGTTGGGGCCGAGGATGCCGTGCACCCGGCCCGGTGCGAAGTCGAGGTCGATGCCGTCCAGGATGCGCCTGCCGCCCAGGCTGAGCCGCAGCCCGCGGGCGCTGATCCGCGCCGTCATCACAGGGCCCTTCGCAGCAGGAACAGGAAGAAGGGGACGCCCAGCACCGCCATCGTGATCCCGACGGGGATCTCGACCGGGCTGAACAGCGTCCGGGAGACCGTGTCGCTGATGGTGACCAGGGCGGCCCCGAAGACGATCGAGCCGGGGATCAGCAGGGCGTGGCTGGTGCCGACGACCAGGCGCACGATGTGGGGCACGATCAGGCCGACGAAGCCCAGCAGGCCCACGGCGCTGACGGCGCTCGCCGCCAGCAGGGCCGCGACCGCCGTCAGGGCCAGGCGGTTGGCCTGCACGTTCATGCCGAGGCCGCGGGCGACGTCGTCGCCGAGCACAATGATGTCCAGCCGCCGCACGGTGAACAGCGCCACCGCGAGCATGGCCACCGAATAGGGCCACAGCTGCTGCCACTCGGACCAGCCCTTGAGGGTCATGGCGCCGTTCATGAACATCAGCGCCCCCTGGATCCGGTCGGAGAACAGCACCATGACGGCGCTGATCCCGGCCGCGCACAGCGCCGAGACCGCGACCCCGGCGAGGATCACCCGGATCGGCTGGATGCCGCCGCGCCAGGCCAGCACGTAGATGATGATCGCGGCCGCCATGGCGCCGAGGAAGGCGACCAGCGGGACCAGCCCCTGATACTGCGGGAAGACCAACAGCACCGAGATCCCGGCCAGCCCAGCCCCGGACGACACCCCGATGATCCCGGGGTCGGCCAGCGGGTTGCCCATCACCGCCTGCAGGATCACCCCGGAGGTGGCCAGGTTCATGCCGACCAGGGTGCTCACCAGCATGCGGGGCAACCGGAGGTCCCACACCACCCGCTGCCACTGCACGTCCCCGGAGCCGGTCAGCGCGGCGGCGACCTGGCCCGGGCTGAGGCTCAGGGTGCCGCTGCCGATCGCGAACAGCATCCCGGCCAGCAGCAGGACGCCGAGACCGACGAAGACCAGGACCCGGTACCAGGTGCGTTCCCGCAGACCCGGCTGGGCATGGACGGCCGCGACCGCCATCAGGGCTCCACCGGGGCGCCGAAGACCTCCGGGTGGACCGTGGCGGCCAGGTAGGCGAGCGCGTCGTCGTAGTAGGGCCCGGCATTGAACAGGAAGTACTGCTGTGGGAGATAGCTGATGCGTCCCTCCCGGATGGCATCGATGGCCTTCCAGGCGGGGTTCTGGTCAAGCTGGGTCTGGAGGGTCTGCCGGGCGAGGTCGTTGTTGCCGACCATGGACGTGACCAGCACGTGGTCAGGCTGCCGGGCGACGATGAACTCGATGTCGAGCGGGGTGGTCTCCGACCCGGGGTTGTCGGGGGTCGCGCCCGAGGCGATGTTGGTGAGGCCGAGGTCGTTGGCCATCTGCCCGGCGATGCTGTTGTCGAGTTTCACCGAGATGGTGTCGGCGGTGACGAACAGGATGGCCACCGACATCGGTTTCTTCGGGGCCTTGGCCAGGATCTCGTCGTAGCGCGCGTCGATGGCGGCGAGGCGCTGTCCCGCGAGCTCCGGGTTGCCACCGAGCACCCCGAAGGCACGGTAGACCTGCTGCAGGTCGTGGTGGGAACGGATCCGCAGCAGCACGGTGGCGATCCCCAGGTTCTGGTAGGCCGCGGCGGCCGAGTCGTGGACTCCTTCGATGCCGAACACCAGGTCGGGGTTGAGTGCCGCCACGGCCTCGGTGTCCGTGGCGTAGGGCAGGCCGACCGAGGGCAGCGCCATGATCTTCTCGGCGTGTTCGCTGGCGAGGCGGAGGTTGTCGGTGAGCTCGGGGCGTCCGACCGCGGTGCCGCCCGCGTCGTACCAGATGTTGAGGGGCGTGCCGGAGAGGAAGACCACCCGTTCGGGACGTTTCTCCAGTTTCACGCTCCGATTGGCGGTATCGGTCACGGTGAGGGGGAAGGAGTCCCCGGACAGGCTGATCGACCCCGCCTCGGCCGGGCTGGCCGAGGGCGTCTCGGGCGCGCTGGTCGCGGAACTGCACGCGGCGGCCAGGCTCAGCACGGCGAGCAACAAGAGACTCAGGCAGCGTCGCAGCACGGGGCTGGTCCTTTCCGGAATCGGTTTGGTCCAAGTTTTGGGTAACAAATCGCGGAGAGTGTGCTGGCAGGTGGATCGTCGCGAGGATCGTCGTGGTGGCCGGCGAGACGGACGCGGGCGATCACGCTGGATCGTGCGGTCTCGATGGGACGAGCGCAGCAGATTCCACCCACCCGAACACCTTTTTAGGTAAGACTAACCCATCTTCGGATTGGTGGGCGCGGAGCTCGGCGGGCAGCCGGTCTCACCTTGCCTAGAACGGCGCAGGGGTCTGCCCACCAGGCCCGGCGAGCACCCTGCGGGCCGACCCACAGCGACTGACCCGGCTTGAGGCCCCGTCCTGGCCGACGAGCGGCAGAACGTGCCCCCGTGTGGGACGTCGTACGGCGCGAGGTGGACGACGGCGCGTCCCCGGCAGCTTCCTGCTCCACCCCGGAATCCCGCCTACACTCCCACGGTTCGCTTGCCTTACGGTCATACGCCTGCGCTGTAGCGCAAGCATTCGACCACAAGACAAGCATTCCCGTCGGCAAGGCAAGCGGACGACGAGAAGACCAGCAGACGACGGGAAGGCCAGCGCACCACGAGAAGGCAAGCATTTCCACCAGGGCAGCTACCTCCCGCACCTTCCCTGCTGGTTCGCTTGCCTTACGGTCATACGCCTGCGCTGTAGCGCAAGCATTCGCCCACAAGACAAGCATTCCCGTCGGCAAGGCAAGCGGACGACGAGAAGACTGGCGGACGACGGGAAGGCCAGCGGACCTGCGAGGGCGCGGGTGGACGCCGTCCGGACGAGTGCCCCGGCAAAGCAGAAACCCCCGGCGCGGAAACCGGGGGCTCGACCAATACGACTGGCGGTGACGGTGGGATTTGAACCCACGGTGGCTTGCACCACACTCGCTTTCGAGGCGAGCTCTTTCGGCCGCTCAGACACGTCACCGCCGATGAGCGTATCCCAGCCCGGCTCTGCGGACAAATTCGCTGGCCGGCCTCAGCCGACCACGACCTCGAAGGTTCCGACCCGGTCCGCGATCCCCGCCGCCAGGTCCTCGATCATCCCGACGTCGTGGAGACGACCCCGCCAGTTTTCCGGGATTCCGCTGCGGCCGTACAGCGCCCCCGCCAGCTGCCCGTAGATGGCCCCGACGGTGTCGGCGTCGTCGCCCAGGTTCACGGCCAGCAGCGCCCCTTCGAGGAAGTCATCGGTCCTGGCGAGGGCCCACAACGCCGCCTCCAGGCTGTGCAGGACATATCCCGACGACGAGATCTCGTCGCGTTCCTTGACCCGGTAGGAGCCGCGCAGGATCGTCGCCAGCCCGGGGTTGGTCACCTGCTCGGCCAGGTCAGCGGCCAGCACGTACAACTCCGTGCACGACGCCCCCTCGATGGCGGCCGCGATCAACCTGCCGTAGACCCCGCACGCCTCGACGCACTCGACGGCGGGATGGGTGGTGCGGGAGCTGTCGGCGGAGAACCGTCCCGCGGCCTCGGGGTCGTCGCAGAAAGCCATCGCGACCGGCGCCAGGCGCATCAACGAGCCGTTGCCCGCGCTCATCCCGCCGACCGCCTCGCGGTAGGGCTCGCCGGTGGCCTCGAACTCCTCCAGGGCGGCGCGGGTCTGGTTGCCGATGTCGAAACACCGGCCCGTGCTGCTGAGGTACCCGTCGCGGTACCAGCGGACGAACCGGGCCAGCTGGTCGCGGGGATCGTAGGCCCCGGTCTCGGTCAGGCTCGCTGCGATACACAGCGCCATCGACGTGTCGTCGGTCCACTGCCCGGACGCGAGATCGAACACCCCGCCGCCCGTCATCCCGGTCACGGGCGGGAAGGAGTCGCGGGCCTGGAACTCGACGGCGGTACCCAGGGCGTCGCCCACCGCCAGCCCGAGAAGACACCCCAAAATCCGGTCCTCGTTCATGGTGTCACGATACAGAGTTTGACAGCTCACGAGGCGGCTGATGCCATGAGCACATGAGAGGTCGATCCCGTGTGCGGGCCGCCGATGTCGCCGCCGCAGCGGGGGTGTCGACGACGGCGGTATCTTTCGTCCTCAACGGCCGTGACGCCGGGAGCATCTCCGCCGCCACCCGGGCCCGGGTTCTCAAGGCCGCCGAGGAGTTGGGGTATCGCCCCAACCACATCGCCCGGAGCCTGCGGCAGCGCTCCACCAGTTCCATCGGATTGGTCACCGACGCCGTCGCGTCATCCCCGTTCGGGGGGCGCCTGCTCGCGGCCGCGACGGAAACCGCCGAGGCCTCTGACCAGGTGCTGCTCATGATGGATCTCGGCCACCGCACCGGGCGTGTCGGTGAGGCCATCGCCGCCCTGGAGCACCGCCAGGTTGATGCCATCATCTACGCCACCATGGGGTTCACCGAGCTGGCCAAGGCGCCCGAGTCACGCATCCCACTGGTACTGGCGAACTGCGTCGCCCCCACCCCGGGCCCCAGTTCCGTCAGCCCCGACGACGCGGGGGGCGCGACCGCTGCTCTGGAGCATCTGGCCGATCTCGGCCACCAGCACGTCGTCATGCTGGGCGGCCACTACGACCCTGGAAATCCGAATTCCGGTAACATCTCCGGCCCGATCCGCTGGGACGCGTTCCGGAGGGCGGCCGAGCGCCGCAGCGTCGAGGCGCGGCACGTCGGTACCGGCTGGCAGATTGACGACGGCCACGCCACCGCCCTCACCGCGCTCGACGCGCCACCCGGCGAACGGCCCACCGCCCTGTTCGCTGTCTGCGACCGGATAGCGGCGGGGGCGCTGCTCGCGGCCGCGAAACTCGGCCTCGACGTGCCGGGTGACGTGTCCATCATCGGTTTCGACGACCAGGAGGCCCTGGCCGGGCACACGGTCCCGGCCCTGACCACCGTCGCCCTCCCCCATGCGGCGATGGGAGAGGCCGCCGTCCGAATGGCCCTCGACGCCGTGTCCGGAGGATCGGCTGCCCCCGAGCACCTGGTGTTGCCGTGCCCGCTGGTGGTCAGGGGATCGACGGCCCCACCTCCCATGGGCGCAGGGTAGGCGCGTCACGGCACCCTAGGAATCACCTCCCGGGCCTCCACCGCCCCCTCACTCGTCACGACGAGGCTCCACGGCTCGTCGTGACGCCAGGTCCCCGGAATCCCTGAGGGGCGGTACAGCTCCGTGACGGCCCCGTCCACCCAGAGCTGGGAGCCGGGCACGAGCTGGACCTCCCCCAGGGCGGGATGCGTCAGCCGCGCCCCGACCCCCACGACCTCCACCACCCAGCGGCGATCCGCAAGCACCGTTGTGCCTGCCCCGAGGGGGAACACGTCCCCGGCGAGGGCGGCGGCCGCCCCCGGATCGACCCGGCTCACCACTAGCCCCCCGACCAGTTGCAGCCGCCGGGGCAGAGTGAGGCAACCCGCGTGGTCGCGTACCGCCGGATCCTGCGCTTCCTGCCGGACCCAGCCGACGAGCAGCGGTTCGCCGTCGGCGAGGCTCACCTGGGGGGCGTAGCAGTCGGTGCCGTCGTCGAGGACATGGGCTGATTCTGCGACAAACCGCAGGCCCTCACCGTCGGGGACGAGGTCCCCGACCGCCGCGACGACCTCCCCCAGCACGTCGTTGTCGTGGATGGAAACCACCAGAACCCACCGCCCGTCCAGCGGGAACAGTTGCGGACACTCCCAGATGTCCGCGGTGCCCGCGCCCCGGAGAACCGGATCGTCGTCGACGAGCAGCCCGGCGTAGCGCCACGCCAGTTCGTCGCTGCGGTCGTACAGGAGCACCGCGGGCGAACCGTCACGCAGCCCCGCCCCCACCACCGCGAGTTTCCGACCCTCGTGCTCGAACACGAACGGGTCACGCATGATTCCGATGTCATTGGCCTCGGGGGTGGTGCCGACGACGATCGGCGCGCCCCAGTCCAGCAGGTCGGGGCTGCCCCATCTGAGGCACACCGTCGATTGGCTGGATTCATCGGCGATCCCGGAGTAGACGACGGCGGGGCGGTCGTGCCCGGGGACGTACACCCCCGACCAGCAGCCGAACGCATCCGGCCCGCCAGGGGTCGGCGAGAAGGCGACGGGGTGTTCCTCCCAGTGCGCGAGGTCGTCGCTGCTGGCGTGCCCCCAGGCGATCTGCCCGTGCACCGGGGCGGTCGGGTTGTGCTGGAAGAACACGTGCCAGCGGCCATCGGTGCGGGTCATGCCGTTCGGGTCGTTCAACCAGCCACGGGCGGGACGCAGGTGATAGGAGGTGGTGAGCGCGGTCATGACGCTCCTTTCAGCGGTGCGAGCCCGCGGTCAGGCCCTCGCGCAGCGTCCGCTGCCCGAAGACGAACACACAGAAAGCGGGGATCATGGAGATCACCACGCCCGCCAGGACGGTGGCCACCGATCCGGTGCCCATGTTGCCCTGCAACGAGACCAAGCCCAGCGGCAGGGTGAAGTTCTGCTCGCTGATGGTGAGGATCAGAGGCCGGAAGAACTCGTTCCAGTGGAAGTTGAACGCCAGAATACCGACGATGGCCATGCCCGGTGTCGCCAGTGGCGCGTAGATCGACGCGAAGGTCCGCCACGGGGTGGCCCCGTCGATCTCGGAGGCTTCCCCCAGCTCCGCGGGCAGCCCCATGAAGTACTGGCGCATCAGGAAGGTGCCGAACGCCGTCGGGATGGCAGGCAGGATCAACGCCAGGAGGGTGTCGGCCAAGTTCATGCCTCGGATCAGCATGAACACCGGCACGATGGTGACCTGCATCGGGACCATCATCGTCGCCAGGATCAGAGCGAACAGCAAGTTCTTGGACCGGAACTCAAAGCGGGCAAACACGTACCCGGCCATCGCGGAAGACAGCATCTGCCCGACGGCGATGATGCCGGTCACCAGCACCGAGTTGAGGATGAGCAGCCACATGTCGACCTTCTCGAACACCGCGGGGTAGGAGGAGAAGTCGAGGCTGGAGGGGATGAGGGAGCCATCGGTTGACAGGGACTCGGAGGGGGGTCGCATCGACGACAGCACAGTCCAGATCACCGGGGCGAGGGTGAGGAGGCTGACCAAGGCCAGCACGACATAAGTTGCGATTTTCTTCATCTCTGCTCCTCAGCCGTAGAACACAAAACGACGGGACAGCCGGAACTGCAGGGCAGTGACCAGCATGATGAGAATGGTCAGGACGATGCCGATGGCCGATGCCTTCCCGAACTCGAGCTGCTTGAACGCGGACTCGTAGATCACCATGACGGCGGTGCGAGTGGAGTCGCCGGGCCCACCTCGGGTCAGGACGTAGGGCTGGTCGAAGATCTGCAGCGCGGAGATGATCGCCATGACGGAGGCCACCAGGGTGGTGGGGCTGACCAGCGGGAACGTGATCCGCCAGAACTGTCTCCAGCTCGTCGCCCCATCGACCTGCGCGGCCTCGTAGACCTCCTTGGGGATCGACGCCAGTCCGCCCAGGAACAGCAGGAACGAGAACCCGAAGTTTTGCCACACGTAGACCAGCACCACCACGACCATCGCGCCCTGTGGTGAGGTCAGCCACGCAACGTTGCCGATTCCGAGCATGTTCAGGAAGTGGTTGACCAGCCCGAAGTTCTCGTTGAACAGGTAGCTCATGATGATCGACACCGATGCGGCCGACAGGATGAGCGGGAAGAAAAGCACGGAACGGAAGAACGACCTCAGCAGCGCAGGCATCTTCGCGTTGACCAGCACCGCGAGTCCCAGCGCGAGCGCCAGCTGCAGGGTGACGGCGATGATCACGAAAGCGATGGTGTTGAGGAAGGAGACGCGGATCGTCGGGTCGGCGGCGATCTGGGCGAAATTATCCAGACCCACGAACTGCGGGTCGGTGATGATGTCCCACCGGAAGAAGGCCAGGGCGATGGAGGCCAGGATCGGCAGGAAGGTGAACAGCCCCAGTCCGATGAGGGTGGGAGCCAGGAACAACCAGGTCAGCACTGTGCGCTGCATGTCACACCTCCAGGGCACGGGTCAGGTCCTCGTCGAGGCGCGCGAGTGCGGCGGGGAGCGCGGCGGCGGAGCCGGTGACGGCCCCGAGGACGTTCTTGATGAGGGCGGTCTCGACGGCGGCCTGCTGCGGTGGGGCCGGGATCGGGGCACATGGGAATCTCTCCAGGGTGTCGTAGAACACCTTCCAGTGCTTCGGGCCCTTCTCGGAGTAGAAGGCCTCGTTGCACATCGAGCGGCGCGTCGGGGTGGTGGTGGGTGCGGGAAAGGCCAGCTGCATCCCCTCCAGGGAGGTGCAGAACTTCACCCATTCCCAGGCCTCGTCCTTGCGTTTCGAGGTCTTGAGGATGGCGTATCCGGCCGCGCCGAACTGGTGGCGTTGGCTGCGCCACTTCGGGAAATAGCCGACGTCGTAGTCGTCGGGTTTCAGGCCGGCCTCAGCAAGCCCCTGTACCCAGAACCCGCCAGCGGGGGTCATGCCGATGGAACCACCGGAGAACTGGCCGACGAGTTCGTTGCCGCCGCCCTGAGCCGGGCTGGTGCCGAGACCCTCTTGGACAAGCGCCCGGACGAACTCGAACGATTCCGCGACCTTCGGGTCAGTGGCGTTCGAGCGTTCCCACAGGAAACCGCCGGAGAACGTGCCCACGTGGCCGGGGTAGAAGCGGTCCCATAGCCACTCGCCGCCGGGCGATTTCTGTTCGGTGAGGAAGCTCGTGTCGTTGATGTAGAGCCAGGGAACGATGCCGCCCCACAGCCGGTTGGTCCAGTAGAACGGCACAAAGTCGGAGGCGTTGGCCTGCTTCATCTGGCGGGCGACGCCCAAGAAGTCGTCGTGGCTCCAGTCATCGCGGGGATACTCGATCCCTGCGCGGTTCATCGCCTCGGCGTTGAAGTAGATGTTCGCAGCGTTGAAGTCGATGGGCATCTGGTAGAGGGAGCCCTTGTACATGAATGCCTCGATGAGGCTGGGGTGCACGTCGTTGAAGTAGTCCTGCACCTGGCCTACGTCGCGGGCGAGGTACTCGTCGAGGGGTTCGGCGAGACGTTCAGCGAACAGCTGTGCGCCCTCGGTGGCGACGACGCACACGTCCGGCGGGGTGCCGGCCGCGACCATGGTGAGGATCTTGGCGAAGAAATCGGCCCAGTCCGCGCCCTGGATGGCCTGGAGCCGGACGGGGATGTCGGGGTGGTGGGTGTTGAACGCCTTGACCAGCGATTGCCGGGCCTCGGCGTCCTGGTTGGTTCCCAGGATGGCGATGGACAGGGAGTCGTCGTGCCGCCCGGGGATGTCCGTTCCGTTCAGGCGCGGCCACTGGCTGCCTAGGAGCGCGAGTGATCCCACTCCCACGGCTCCCGCCAGCACCCCGCGCCGGGTGATCTGAGTCATCGGTGACCTCCGGCCTAATTCGATTTAGGTGCTATTAGTGTGCGCCCTGTGACGCCGGTTGGTCAAGGGGTCGAGTCGGCTCATCCAAAATTTTCGCCTGGGTGTGGTGGCCCTGCCCTGGCGCGCTGGTCCGGACGAAACACCGCTCCACCGTCCTGCCCGCCTCAGTGGTTCTCGGGGGTGTGGCAGTCGTCCTCGCAGGGGGTGTCGCCTCCCCCGCGCAGGGCGGCCGTGGATGTGGCGCAGCAGGCGTCTCCGCGCCAGGCCTCGACGCCCTCGCGAACAGCGAATCCGGCGATGACCAGGGCCGCCACGGGATCGGCCCAGGTCCAGTCGAGCAGGCTGTTCAGCACGAGACCGGCCAGCAGCGCCGCCGAGAGGTAGGAACAGATCAGAGTCTGCCTCGAATCGGCGACCGCGGAGGCCGAGCCGAGTTCGCGGCCGCAGCGTCGTTCGAACCAGCTCAGGAACGGCATCACCACCAGGCTCAGTGCGGCGAGCACGATTCCGACGGTCGAGTGCTCCGGCTCGCGCACGCCGATCAACGAGAGGACGGCCTCCGTCGTGACGTAGGCCGCCAGGGCGAAGAAGGAGATCGCGATCACCCGCAGCGCCGTTTTCTCCCGGCGTTCGGGATCGGGCGATGCGAACTGCCAGGCAACCGCCACCGCGGAGAGCACCTCCACGACCGAATCCAGGCCGAATCCGATCAGGGCGGCGGACGACGCCTCACCCCCTGCCGCGAGGGCGACGACGGCCTCGACGACGTTCCAGGTGATCGTGAGCGCGACGACGATCCTGATCCGTCGCTGCAGGGTCGCTTTCCTGCCGGACTCCAGGGCTTCCGCCGTCACCGGGAGACCCCCGCGACGCGGTAGCAGGGTGATTCCGCGCAGGTAACGTCATCGACGGTCGGGGGGAGCTCCGTCCGCGAAGCAATGGTCAGCATGCGCCGACCCTACAGCGAACACCGACCCGAGGGCGCTGCGCTACAGCCGGGCCGACTTGTCGAGTCGTGTTCCAGGACCGCTCCGTCCACCCACACCTGGGTCCGCAAGGAGTAACCATCGGGATCGTGGACCACGAACTACCTCACTCCCAGTTCGACCCGAACTGCTCCGGTGCGATGAGCGCACAACGACATGTGGTACTTCACGTTGCGAACTGTAGATCCGTGTGGCCGAAATCGTCTCCTTTGTACAGCAGGGCCTCACCCAGATCCTTTGCCAGCGCGTAGGTAATGCAGTCGCCGAAGTTCAACTTCGCAGGATGTCCGCTGCCTCGTCCGAATCTCTGGTGGGCTTCCTGAGCCAGCCGGGCCTGGTGAGGCGTGAACGGCACGACGTCGACACCAAGACCCGATAGAACAGCATCCAGCGTTGGACCTGCGTTGGATACGCCTTTGCTCGCCAGTGCTATAGCCAGCTCCAGATAACTCGGGGAAGACATGAGCGCACCGTGTTTCTCGAGCACTGCGCGGAAATGCTCTCCTTCCGGCTCTCTCAGGAGGATTGCCGCGATGGCCGACGGATCCACGATCATCGGGGAAGTCCCGTGCTCGGGTCGTACAGGGAATCGAAGTCCAAAGGCCCCTCTGTCGCGCTCAGCTCCAGGTACACCCGCTCCAGCAGTTCATCCAGCCCAGAGTGAGCACCTTCGGCATCCAGTTTCCCGAGCAGATCCGTAATCGCCTTCTCCACCACCCGCGTCTGGCTGAGGCCAGTCCTGGAAGCGGCCTCGCGCACCAAGTCATGGATGCGCTCATCCTTGATGTTGAGACTCATGGCATGATTCTACCTTTGTGCGCACACTTTCTACCATTTGCTTCCAGGTGCCGGCCCTGTCCTCCCCGGCGCCGGAACAATACGCCCAGAGCCACCAGTACACGCCTCGGCGCAACCCTGTCGGACGTCCGGCGCCTCGGGTGCCTCTTCACGCAGCTGTGCCGGCTTGGGGAACGGTCGGGACCACCTCGGCGACCTGCACCCGGGCTCCCTCCGGCACGGTCAGGGTCCAGGGTTCGTCGGATCGCCACGTGCCCGGGACGCCGTCTTTCGGGTAATGCTCCAGGACCGCTCCGTCCACCCACACCTGCGACCCGCCCACACTCCCGCGATTCGCCTGCCTTACGGTCATTCGCTTGCGCTGTAGCGCAGGCGTTCGTCCACAAGACAAGCGTTTCCGTCGGGAAGGCCAGCGGACGACGGCAAGGCTGGCGGACGACGAGAGGGCTGGCGGACGACGAGAGGGCTGGCGGACGACGGGAAGGCAGGCAGATTGGGGGCTTGGTGCCGTGGGTGTGGTGGTTTCCGATGGTCCGCTTGCCTTACGGTCATTCGCTTGCGCTGTAGCGCAGGCGTTCGTCCACAAGACAAGCGTTTCCGTCGGGAAGGCCAGCGGACGACGGCAAGGCTGGCGTTCGTCGGGAAGGCTGGCGGACGTCGGGAAGGCAGGCAGATTGGGGGCTTGGTGCCGTGGGTGTGGTGGTTTCCGGTGGTCCGCTTGCCTTGCGGTCATTCGCTTGCGCTGTAGCGCTGGCGTTTGTCCGTAAGGCAGGCGTTTCCGTCGGGAAGGCCAGCGGACGACGGCAAGGCTGGCGTTCGTCGGGAAGGCTGGCGGACGACGGCAAGGCAGGCATTCCCGTCGGACCCCTACCGCCGTCCCTCGAAGAATTCCTCCAGCAGGGCCGCGCAGTCGGCTTCCAGCACCCCCGAGGTCACCCTCGGGCGGTGGTTGAGTCGCGGGTCGCGCAGCACGTCGAACAGCGACGCCACCGCCCCCGCTTTGTCGTCAAAGGCCCCGAACACGAGGTGATCGATCCGGGCCGCGACGATCGCGCCCGCGCACATGGTGCACGGTTCCAAGGTCACCACCAGGGTGCAGCCCGTCAGCCGCCAGCTGCCGAGGACCTCGGCGGCGCGCCGGATCGCGACCACCTCGGCGTGCGCCGTCGGGTCGCCCGTGAGTTCGCGTTCGTTGCCACCCACCCCGATCAGCGACCCGTCCGGCCCGAGGACGACGGCCCCCACCGGCACGTCGCCACGCAACCCCGCTTCCCGGGCCGCGGCGAGGGCCTGCCGCATCGCGGGTTCGTAGCGTCGCGCCACGCTCAGGGATCCCTCAGTCGTCGAAGGCCTCGACGGCCCGCTCGAACACCTCGCCGATCTTCAGGCGCCGCGCCACCTGCATCAGCAGCTCGTCGGAGTCCTCCTCGTAGTCGGTGGCGATGGCCTCCAGCTCGAATCCTCGCAACCCGGCGGCGGCGAACATCTCCAGGTCCCCGATCGGAGCCGGTTCGTCCTCCTCGTCGGGGATCTCCTCACCCAGGTAGTCCACGACGTCACGGGCGATGGGCCAGTCGTTGGCGGCGGTGGCGTCGCTGAGCAGCACCTCCACCACCCGTCCCCTGACCCGGCAGATCACGAAGAACTCACCCGCCACCGAGACGTACCCGTCCGCCCCGGAATCACCGGGCAGGCGACCGAGCTGGCGGATCAACTCGTCGAGGTCGTTGGCCAGGTCGAAGTCCATGGGCACCGCCGTCGCCTTGCCATCCTCCCGGTACACGGCGACGACGAGGTCGATGTCGTCCTCCCCCGCGTCCTCGAGGTCGTCGTCGAAGAACTCTTCCTCCAAGTCGTCGGCGGCTTCCAGGTCGCGATCATCCTTCAGGTCAAAGGGCTCGGCGTCTTCATCAAAGGCGTCCACGGCTGATCTCCTCCCGGGTCTTACAGACACCCCATCCTTCCAGATCATCGAGTTCTTTGAGGACCCGGGCCAATATCCGTTCCCCGGATCCCCCGGGTGTGTCAGAGTGGGGTCGTGGAACTTCGCGTCATCTCTCATCCCCTCGTCGATCACAAGCTGACGGTCCTGCGCGACCGCAACACCGAGCAACCCACCTTCCGATGCCTCGTCGAGGAACTGGTGACCCTGCTGGCCTACGAGGCCACCCGCGGGGTGCGCGTCCACGAAACAGCCATCGAAACCCCCGTCGCCCCCACCGTCGGCACGAAACTGGATTCCCCCGCCCCGCTGGTGGTCCCGATCCTGCGCGCGGGCCTGGGGATGCTCGACGGCATGCTGCGGCTGGTGCCGACCGCGGAGGTCGGTTTCCTGGGCATGATCCGCGACGAGAAAACCCTGGAACCCACCACCTACGCCGAACGCCTGCCGCAGGACCTCTCCGGCCGCCAGTGCTACGTGCTCGACCCGATGCTCGCCACCGGCGGGTCGCTGGGTGAGGCCGTGAAGTTCCTCGTCGGCCGCGGCGCCGACGACATCACCTGCATCTGTTTGCTGGCGGCCCCCGAGGGGATCGAGAAGATCCAGGACCTGCTGGCGGACCTCGACGTCCCCTGCACCCTGGTGGTCTCCGCCGTCGACGAACACCTCAACGACCGGGGCTTCATCGTCCCCGGCCTGGGCGACGCCGGTGACCGGCTGTACGGGCTGGCCGACTAGTCCCTGGCTCCCGCGGCCAGCCCGCCGGCCCGGCTCAGCTGTCCTTACCGGCCAGCTTGGTCGAGCAATTCACTGCGGCCTCCGCGACGGCCTTGCCATCCTCGTCGCTGGTCTTGGCGTTGACATCGATCTTCCCGTCGGCGAGTTTCTGGAGGGTGTCGGAGCTCACCTTGTCGTAGCTCCCATCCACCACGCAACCGACGTAGTCGTTGAGCACGCCCTCCGCGTACGTGGAGCCGCCCTTCTCCTTGATCATCTTGATGATGCCCGCCTTGACGGCGTCCTTGCTCGGTTTCCCGCTGCACCCGACCGCGCCAAAAGCGATGGCGACAGAGGCCAGGACTGCCACCGACCCCTTGAGCACCCGAGAGTTCATGTTGTTGTTTCCCTTCCTCGGCGCGGCTCAGCGCCGACACCGAGCAGGGTAGTGGTTCCCCGGACCACCGGGAGACCACACCCCGGTGCTCAGTAGTAGTACGGGAACCCCGACCAGTCGGGGGTACGGCGCTCCAGGAAGGAGTCGCGGCCCTCCACTGCCTCGTCGGTCATGTAGGCCAGGCGGGTGGCCTCTCCGAGCAGCACCTGCTGGCCGACGAGCCCGTCGTCGATCAGGTTGAAGGAGTACTTCAGCATTCGCTGCGCGGTCGGGGACTTCCCGCAGATCCTCGCCGCCCAGTCGAGCCCGGTCTCCTCCAGTTCCTCGTGCGGCACCACCTTGTTGACCATGCCCATTTCGTGGGCCTCCTGGGCGTCGTGGACGTCGCCGAGGAAGAAGATCTGGCGGGCGAACTTCTGCCCCACCTGGCGGGCCAGGTAGGCGGATCCGAAACCGCCGTCGAAGGAACCGACATCGGCGTCGGTCTGCTTGAAGCGGGCGTGCTCGCGGGAGGCGATGGTCAGGTCGGCGACGACGTGCAGGGAGTGCCCGCCGCCCGCGGCCCAGCCGTTGACGAGCGCGATCACGACCTTGGGCATGAACCGGATGAGCCGCTGCGCTTCCAGGATGTGCAACCGGGCGAGTTTCGCCTTGTCGACGGTGTTCGCGGTCTCGCCGTCGGCGTACTGGTATCCGGCGCGACCCCGGATGCGCTGGTCACCGCCGGAGCAGAACGCCCAGCCGCCGTCCTTCGGGCTCGGCCCGTTGCCGGTGAGCAGC
The DNA here is from genome assembly GCA_937965785.1 of uncultured Propionibacteriaceae bacterium. Lineage (GTDB taxonomy): Bacteria > Actinomycetota > Actinomycetes > Propionibacteriales > Propionibacteriaceae > Arachnia. The sequence goes on from CALCKT010000012.1 coordinate 128,286, forward strand.
ACGCAGCCGATGTCGGCGCTGGTGCGGGCGTGTTCCAGGGCCGCGATCAGTTCGTCGACGGTGTGGGGCCGGAAGGCGTTGCGCACCTCGGGTCGGTTGAAGGCGATCCTGACGGCCGCGACATCGCGGGCGCGGTGGTAGGTGATGTCGGTGAACTCGAAGCCGGGGATCTCGTCCCATTTCTCGGGCCGGAACGGGTTGGTCATGCCCACACCCTAGAGGTTCCGCACCTCCTCAGAGGTAGGGACGTTCCAGGGCGCGGCGGGCGCGGTCGGGGAAGTTCGTGATGACCGCGTCGACTCCCAGCGCCGCGAGGAAGCGGATGTCCTCGTTCTTGTCGACGGTCCACACGTTCACCCCAACCCCGGCCTCGTGACACAGCCACATGTAGTTGGGTTGCTGGAGGGCGTAGAAATGCGGGTGGAGGAACTTGGCCCCGAAGACGTTGGCGTAACGCCACGGGTCGTAGAGGCCGTCGGAGTACAGCAGGCCGAGGCATTCCGGGGGCACCGCCCCGCGCAGGTTCGCCAGAGCGAAGTGGTTGAACGACGAGAACAGCACCCGGTGGAGCATCCCGGCTTCCTGCACGATCGTCAGGGCGTCGTTCTCCATGCCGGGATACAGCTCGATGCTGTTCTTCAGTTCGAGGTTGATGCGCAGCCGGGTGGGTTCGAGCAGTTCAAGGACCTCCCGGAGGGTGGGGATCTGCACCTTCCGGTGACCGACGAAACCGTTGCTGAAGTTGCACAGCCGCAGCTGCTCCAAGGTCAGGTCGGCCACCCTGCCGAACCCGTTCGAGGTGCGGTTGATGGTTTCGTCGTGGATGACGACGAGCTGCCCGTCGATGGTGCGTTGCACGTCGAGTTCAACGCCGTCCGCACCCATCTCGATCGCCTGTTGGATGGCGGGAATGGTGTTCTCGGGGGCGTATGCCGATGCTCCACGATGAGCCCAGATCGCTGTCATGATTCTCCTCCCCGGCCATGATATGCCCTCTGGCAAGGGTTTTCGGGAAGAACGCGGGCCGGGTCCTCCCCGGGGCTGGTTGAACCGACCCGCAAGCCATCTCCTTCAAAGCCGGTTGAGCCGACCCCCGAGTTCTCACCTTCAAAGCTGGTTGAGCCGACCCGCGAGCGTCAGCGAGCAGGTCGAGTCGAAACCAGGCCGACCGCACCCGGGAAACCGTGGTCAGGTCTGCTGCCCGGCCGCCTGATGGTTTCGACACGGGCCGTTCGTTCCTCACGGCCCGGCTCAACCAGCTTCAGGACGGGGCGCTCACGAGCTGGCTCAACCAGCTTGTTCGGGCTTCACTCCTTCATGACGAAGGCGGTGCTCGGCACCCCGTAGTGGGCGTAGACGGATTCGCAGCCGTGGCAGGGACCCACGAGCTTGTCCTCCGGGGCTCTGATCACCACCTCCATGCCGAGTTCGGGCAGCTTGTCGACGCCGTTCGCCTCCGCGGCCTGGGACAGCACCTTGAAGGCCGCGTCCAGCGAGTGGTTCCACTTCGCGTAGGGGCCGCCGCCGCGGATCGCGTTGTCCAGCCAGGCCTCGTACCAGGCGACGAATCCCGTCGCCACCCGCCGGAACTCCCCGTCGCAGAACCGGGAATCGAGCGCCACCGAGCCGTCGATCAGGTCGAGCGCCCACTGGGCTCCGCAACCGGCCTGCGCCAGGTGCAGCCAGCTGTCGGTGATCGGGCGCAGGTCGAGACCGTAACCGGGTCCGGCCCCGGATGCGGCGATCTCGTCGACGAACCAGCGGGCGTCCGCGGGCAGTTCGATGGAGTCGGTGAACCCGGGAGCGCCGAGCCGCATCCCGTGGTTGCGGCCGCCGAGCCAGCCCGCCTCGTTCCGGGAATCCCCGGATGCGTTCCGCAGCAGGTCGAGGGTGAGTTGCAGGTCGTGGCGGGTGAGCCGGGGTGCGGGGTCGATTGGTTTCAGGAGCGCCCACTCGCGCAGCACCCGGATGCCCTCGGCCTCCGTCGGACCCTCGGCCAGGACCACGCGGCCGGGTTCCCAGTCGTCGCCGCCGAGCTTGACCTCGGCGATCCGGTTCGGTCCGACACCGAGGAAACAGCCGAGCGGGACGATGTCGTTACCGCGGGTGGCGGGGATGACGCCGCTGTCCAGCACCTTCGTCGTGAGCGCCCGGGAACCGCCCAGCCGTTCACGGTAGGCCTGCGCCACCTCGATCGGCACGCCGATGCTGCGGTCGATGGAGCCCATGGTGACGAGGTATCTCCGGCCCTGGAGCGTGGTCTCGAACTGCTCCACGTCGGGGTTCTCGGTGTCGATGAGGTCTGCCCGTCCGATCGCGGTCAGCAGCACCGGCCCGAACGCGCAGGCCCAGTTGCACCCGGACGTGACCAGCGCCCGGTACATGTCGTCGCCGTAGCCGCTGGCCGTGACGAGGGCCCCGGGGGTTCCCAGGACGCCTCCCCGGATGTCGAGGGTTATGAAGACGCCGTGGGGTGGTTCCTCCTGCATCGAGTTGATGTAGCACTTGATCACGGGCAGGCCCTCGCCGAGCTGCACAATCTGGACGTCGTCCTCCTCGACCACCTGCGCCCCGTTGAAATGGTTCGCGATCACGCCGGCCAGTATCTTCTCGGGGGTGGGGTTCGGGTCATTGGGTTCGCTCATGCCCCCATGACAACACACTTCCGGGGCAGCAGAAAGCGGGGCAGCAGAAAGGCCTCGCGCCGGGAGGTTCGGGCTGCGAGGCCCGGTGTCGTGGCGCGCTCGGAGGGACTCGAACCCCCAACCTTCTGATCCGTAGTCAGATGCTCTATCCATTAAGCTACGAGCGCGGGCGAGGAGTAACTATACGGGCCCACCCGCGGCTTGGCAAAACCGCGAAACGCGAGCGGCCCCGGGGGGAGCCCCGGGGCCGCTCGTAGACTGGCGGAGGTGGCGGGATTTGAACCCGCGATGGGGTTGAGCCCCAAACCCGCTTAGCAGGCGGGCGCCATAGACCAGACTAGGCGACACCTCCAGCGCGCTACAGACTAGCCGAGGCACAACAGCACCGGCAACCGACTCCCCGTGGCGGCGCAGGCCGCCGCAGCGACTGTCCTCCGTACGTCCGACCGACAAGTACACTGAACCCTCGATGCGAGAGGAGAACGCGTCTTGACCAGCAAAAAATATCCGCGGCTCTTTCGCGGCGGTGACCCGGAACGTCGGCATGACGACGTCACGGGTGGGTTGAGCGACGAGTCCGAAACCGAACAGACATCCATCCGCCCCCACAAGGTATCGGATCACGGATCGAAAACCTCGGAGAAAACCACCTCCCGCAGCGCCACCGACTCCCCCGCGAAAAGCGGCAGGGATTCCTCGAAAAAGAACAGGGACTCGTCGACGAGCAGGTCGGGTGGTTCACGCGCCGGCGCCAAGATGGCCGAACCACGCGGGACCAGGGACGACTCCGCCCCCAAGCACGCCGCCGATTCCAAGGGGCCGCCGGACAGGGCCTTCAGGCGAAGCGTGACCCTGACCGTGGCCAGCGCCCTGCTGCCGGGGCTCGGGCTCATGGGGGCCAGGCAACGCTGGATGAGGATCCTGGGGGCGCTGCTCCCCATCGGTTTCCTGGGTGGCCTGGTCCTGTTGGCGGTGCGCGCCGTCATGAACCCGGAGGTCGCCATCGGCTGGGCCCTCAGACCCGGGATCCTGCGCGGCACCATACTGGTCCTGATCGTCGCCGCGCTGGGCTGGGCCTGCCTGATCACCCTGACCCACCTCATCACCAGACCCAAGGGCCTGGCCACGGCGAAACGGGCCATCGGGGCGGGCCTGGTGGTCGTTCTCACCTTCGTCGTCTCCGCCCCGCTGGCGGTGGCCGCCCGCTACACCCTGTCCCAGCTGCAGCTGGTGGAGAAGGTCTTCGGCCCCGACGTCCAGGCCAGCGGCCGTCCCGACATCGACGTGAATGCCGAGAACCCGTGGAAGGACACCCCACGTCTCAACATCCTGCTGCTCGGCGCGGACAGCACGGGCAGCCGCATAGCCGACAACAATGGGATCTACGTCCCCCGCACCGACACCATCATGGTGGCCTCCATCGACACCACGACGGGAAACACCACCCTGGTCCAGATTCCCCGCAGCGTGGAGCGCACCCCGTTCCCGGAGGGCAGCAAGCTGGCGAAGCTGTTCCCCCGTGGTTTCCGTGGCGCCGGGGACAGCACGGAATGGCTGATCAACGCCATCTGGGAGCGGACCGTCAGCAAGGACTACCCGGAGATGGCCGAAGCCGTCGCACCCGCCACCTATCCCGGCGCGGAGGCCCTGAAACAAGGGGTCGAGGGCGTGACCGGACTGCACATGCACTACTTCGCGCTGGTCAACATCGACGGCCTGCAGCAGCTGATCGACGCAATGGGCGGGGTGAGACTGAACGTCAACCGGAAACTTCCCATCGGCGGCGACCACCAGACCGGCGCCCGGCCCCACGGCTGGTTGAAGCCCGGCCCCGACCAGCTCCTTGATGGCTACAACGCCATGTGGTACGCGAGGAGCCGTTTCGACTCGGACGACTACGCCCGCATGGCCCGCCAGTCCTGCCTGGTGAACGCTGTCATCAAACAGGCGAACCCGACGACGATGCTCACCTCCTACGAGGGCATCGCCCAGGCCTCCTCGGACATGGTGATGACCGACATCCCGCAGGAGGTGCTGGCCCCGCTGGCCCAGCTGGCCTTCAAGGTCAAGGACGCCTCGATCTCACGGCTCGCCTTCGTGCACGGCCAGAGCGGATTCGACGCGGGCAACCCGGATTTCGTGCTGATGCGCAAACGGGTACAGGACGCCATCAACCCGCCCTCCGCTACGAACACCCCCACGGAGAGCGCCTCCGCCGCACCCACCGAGGCCCCCAGCACCGCCAAGCCGTCGCCGACGAAACAGACCTCCTCGGAGCAGCCCAGTCCCTCTGCGGCGTCCTCCGACGCGGCTCCTCCGACCACCGAACGGATCGCGGACGCCTGTGCCTACCAGCCGGAGGAGTGAACCGTCCGGGCGACGACCCAAGAGCGGCGAGAGTGGGATTCGAACCCACGGAGAGTTGCCCCTCGGCCGCTTTCAAGGCGGCTGCACTAGTCCACTATGCGATCTCGCCGTGCGGGATTCATTCCGCGGAGACCATCTTAGGGGTTGAGGGGCTCCACGCTCCTCCGCCCCGCGCATGAATCGCGGAGGTCCGACGGTTCAACGTCGCCACACGACGTTGAACCGTTTTTCACCCGCGATTAGCGCACGGGAGAATGGACCGGTGCCACCCAAGTCACCGCTTCCGCCACGCCACGGGCTGCAGGCCGCGTGGGTCCGCACCCCCGACCGCGGGGCGCCCGCGCCGTGGGCGACGATGCGGGAGTTCCTGCTCGACAAACTGGGACCCGGCCGCGACTGCGTCGACCCGATGCTGGCTCGCGGTGACTTCGTCGACGAACACGGCGCGCCGTGGCGGGGCGACGAACCATACCGGCCCAACACCTTCGTCTGGTTCCACCGGGAGTTGCGGCCGGAGGCCGAGGTGCCGGGCGTGCTGGAGGTGCTGCACCGCGACGAACGGGTCGTCGTGTTCGACAAACCGCACTTCCTGTCGACCATTCCGCGCGGCAGGCACGTGCTGCAGAGCGCCGTCGTGAGGGGCAGGGCGGCCACGGGGCTGCCGGAGTTGTCGGCGGCGCACCGGCTGGATCGGGGCACCGCCGGGGTGCTGCTGATGACCACGGGGAAGCGGTGGCGTTCGGCGTATCAGGACGTTTTCGCGCGCCGCGAGGTGAGCAAGGTCTACGAGGCAATCGCCCCCTTCGACCCGGACGTCGGGTTTCCGCGGGTGGTGAGGTCGCACCTGGTCAAACGCATAGGGGTGCTGCAGGCCGAGACCCTGGACCTGCCGCCGAACTCGGAGACGTGGATCGACGTGATCGAGGTGCGCGGCGCGTGGGCCCGCTACGAGGTCCGTCCCCGAACCGGCCGGACCCACCAGATCCGCGCCCACTTCAATCAACTCGGGCTGCCGCTGCTCGGTGACCCGCTCTACCCGGTGATCTCGGATGTGGAAATCGACGACTTCACCACCCCGCTGCGGCTGCTGGCCCGGGAGCTGTCCTTCACCGACCCCGTCGACGGATGCGAGCGGCGTTTCACGTCGCGTCGGCGGCTCACCTGGCCGGATGAGGTCGCGTGATCCCTCGCCCGCCCCTCCCCCGGTTTACCACCCCGGTTTACCGTCCCTCCCGGTTTACCCACCCCCGGCTTGCCGTCCCTCTGGTTTACCGTCCCGCCCCCGGTTGGCCGTCCCTCTGGTTTGCTGGCCTTACCACCCATTTGCTGGGCTTGTTCACGTTCGCTGGCCTCACAGCGCAGGCAAACATGAACAAGCCCAGCAAAACCGGATCAAGGCCAGCAAAACATCCTGCTCAAAGCCGGTTCAGCCGGGCCGCGACGAAGGATCAGCCCGAGACGAAACCAGCGTGAGGGAGGATGGGGGCGTGCACGTTGAGGAATCGCTGGGCGCCGGACGCACGATGTGGCGGTCCCGGGGCGCGGCGGCCGCGGTCATTCCCGCCGACGGGTGCGTCGACGTCATCCTGCGCGGCGACGACGTCCACCTGGCAGGCCCCTCCACCGTGTGCATTCCCACCAGCCCCAACGTCGGTGAGACGGTCGGGATCCGGTTCGACCCCGGGCTGGCGGCCGGGGTGCTGCGGTTCAGCCCCGCCGAGGTTCGCGACCTGGCCGCCCCGCTGCGGGATGTCGTCGGAGCGGCCCGCACCGCGGAGGTCGCGCGGATCCTGCGCACGCTCCGTTCCTTCGGAACCGCTCCCGGGAGCGACCTTCTGGCCTCCCCCGCCGACGGCTGGGTCGGGTTGGTCCGTCGCGCTGCCGCTACCGGGGCCAGTGCCGTGCAGGTGGCCGGGGAGATCGGCTGGTCCACCCGCCACCTGCGACGCCGGATGCTCGCGACCTTCGGGTACGGCTACGGCTCCCTGGTGCGGGTAGCGCGGATGCGACGGGCCCTGTCGCTGATGGGGCCGGGAAGCGGATCTCCCGCAGGCCCGGCCGCCACGCACTGGTTGAGCCGGGCCGCGACGAGGGAGCAGCCCGAGTCGAAACCCTCCTTGGCTGCTGTGGCGCACGCCGCCGGATACGCGGATCAGGCGCACATGACCCGCGATTTCCGGCTCCTGGTGGGCCGGACCCCGGCTCAGGTGGCGGGCAGCCAGGCGTAGAGGTCGATCGAGTTGCCGTCGGGGTCGTGGAGCGTGGCGTAGCGCTGCCCCCAGTGCGCGTCCCACGGTTCGACGTGTCCGTGATGCCCGGCCGCCACGAGGTCGCAATAGACGCGGTCCACCTGCTCCGGGCTGCCCATGTCGAAGGCCAGGGCGATGCGATGCCCACCCGTCGGGACGGTGTAGCCGGTATCGAACCCGCGGATGACGTCGACGCTGTCCCATGCGATGACGGTGCCGTCGCCGAGTTTCGCCTCGACGTGCGGGGCGTCGTCGGAACCTGCCGGGACGGTGATGCCGAGGGCGCGGTAGAAGGCCAGCGATGCGGCCATGTCGGAGGTGACGATCCCGATGAAACCAAGTGTGAGAGCCATGTGACCACGCTATTGAGCGCCCGGAGTCATCGTCTTGAACGAAACGGACACGACACCTCCCCACCCCTTTGACCGGCCACACCACACCCCACCGCCCCGCCCCCTCCCACCGGTTTTGCTGGCCTTAACACTGGTTTGCTGGCCTTGTTGATGTTTGCTGGCGTCACAGCGCAGGCAAACGTGAACAAGCCCAGCAAACCGACATCAGGGCCAGCAAACCGACATCAGGGCCAGCAAATAGGTGCTAAGGCCAGCAAACCGGATCCGACGGGTGGCCGGGGCTCCGATCGGGTGGCCGGGGCTCCTGTCGGTTGGCCGAGGCTCCGGGCGGGTGGCCGGGCTGTTGGTTGGGGTTGGACGGGGTCCCGGGCGGTTTTCTCACAGCAGGGTGAGGGGCCGCGCATAGACTTCCTCTCATGCGAGCTGTCATCGTCGAGGAGCCCGGGGACGTCGAGGCCCTGACCATCAAGGAAACCCCCACCCCCACCCCCCAGCCGGGGGAGGTGCTGGTGCGCACCGTCGCCGCGGGCGTGAACCGCGCCGACCTGCTGCAACGTCGCGGCTACTACCCGCCCCCGAAGGGCATCACCGACATCATCGGCCTGGAGGCCTCCGGTGTCGTCGAGGCGATCAGCGCCGGTGTGACCCGGTGGAGGATCGGCGACGAGGTGGTGGCGCTGCTCGCGGGTGGCGGCTATGCGGAGTACTTCGTCGTCCCCGAGGGGCAGCTGGTTCCCCCTCCCCCCGGGGTGGATCTCGTGACCGCCGCGGGTCTGCTGGAGGTGGCCGCCACCGTCGTCTCGAACATGGACGTCGCCGGTTTGAAGGCCGGTGAGACGCTGCTGGTCCACGGCGGGGCGGGTGGGGTCGGCACCTTCGCCACCCAGTACGCGAAATCCCTCGGAGCGCGCGTCGTCACCACCGCCGGCAGCGACCCGAAGCTGCTGCACTGCCTGGCCCACGGCGCCGAGGTGGCGCTCGACTACCACGGCGACTGGGTCGACGGGGTGCGCGAGGCCACCGGGGGCCGCGGCGCGGACGTGATCCTGGACATCATGGGCGCCAAATACCTGGAGGCGAATGTCAAGGCCCTCGCCAAACGCGGCCGCATGGTGGTGATCGGCCTCCAGGGCGGCACCAAGGGAACCCTCAACCTGGGACTGCTGCTGCAGAAGATGGGAACCATCACGGCAACGTCGCTGCGATTCCGGCCGGTCGCGGAGAAGGCCGCGATCTGCACCCGGGTGGTGGAGACGGTGTGGCCGAAGATCGGCGACGGCGAGATCCGCCCCGCCCCCGAGACCCGGGTCCCGTTCGACGAGGTGCGCCGGGCGCACCAGATCCTCGAGTCCGGGGAGAACGTCGGCAAACTGGTGCTGGTGTTCTGAGGGACCCCGCAGGAGAAGCCACGGCGCGACCGCAGGAACGGTCGCGCCACTTCCCTACGCTAAGCTGACCGAATCGCATTCCCGACAGAATGAGGTTACTGTGCGTGTTGTCAGCATAGTTGGCGCCCGCCCGCAGTTCGTGAAGCTAGCTCCCATCGCGAAGGCTTTCGAGGCCGAGGGGATAGACCACAGGATCATCCACACTGGTCAGCACTACGACGTGAACATGTCAGAGTCGTTCTTCATGGAGCTGGGGATCCCCACCCCGGACCTGCACCTGGGTGTCGGAGGCGGCAGCCACGGCGTGATGACAGGACGGATGTTGGAGGAGCTCGACCCTGCACTTGCAGGCCTTGAGCCTGACTGGGTCCTGGTCTACGGCGACACCAACTCCACGATCGCCGGAGCCCTGTCTGCCGTCAAGCTGCATCTAAAAGTGGCGCACCTGGAAGCAGGGTTGCGTTCCTTCAATCGACGCATGCCGGAAGAACACAACCGCGTCCTGACAGATCACGCCGCCGACCTGTGCCTGGCCCCCACAGCCGACGCGATGGCCCACTTGGCCGCTGAGGGCTTGGCCGCCCGATCCATACTCGTGGGTGACGTCATGACTGACGTCTGTCTGCAGGTCCGTGATTCCGTTGTGACCGCTCAGCGCATCGTCCCGGGTATTCCTAGCGGTCAACGTTACGTCTTGGCGACTATTCACCGCGCGGAAAACACGGACGACCCACAACGTCTTCACGCAATCCTGACCTCACTGAACTCCTTGGACGTTCCCGTGTATCTTCCCGCCCACCCCAGGCTGAAAGCGCGACTGGAATCCGGTGACCCCGGAATCGCCTTGGGGAACCTGCACCTCATCGACCCCCTCGCCTACCCGGACATGGTCGCAGCAGTGATACATGCCGCAGGAGTCATCACCGATTCGGGCGGCTTGCAGAAAGAGGCTTTCCTGCTGGGCACGGTATGCACGACAGTTCGCACCGAGACCGAATGGGTGGAGACAATCCGCAATGGATGGAACGTTCTTGATCCAAACCTGGAACGACTGGCTGAGACCGCCACCCGAAACAACCCGCCAACTGACCCCACCGCGCCTTATGGTGATGGAACAGCCGCGTTCACGGTGGCGCGAACGTTGATGGACAACACGTCCGCCGAGACGTGAACTGCGGCATCTGCGCGACGCCCCGCGAGACGATTCTCTAAAGGTTCAGCTCCTTGCCTCCAAGGCCAAGGAAACGCAACACACGAGTTCTTGGGCGGCCACCGTCAGATTCCCGCCGTACCTTGATTTGGAGCCAATCACGATGAAGCGAATGATCTACCATCACCCGCTACCACTCACGGAGGGTGCAACATCAGCTTCCGGCATCCGACCCGTGCAGATGAAACACGCCTTCGAGAAAGTGGGCTACGAGGTCTGGGATGTGACGGGGTTCACCAAGGAACGCGCCCAACGCGCCGCCGATGTCCGTCATGCCCTGCGCCGCGGGATCCGGTTCGATTTCTGCTACTCGGAATCCTCCACCATGCCCATGTCCATGACGAATCCGACCCACCTGCCCACTCGGCCGTTCCTGGACTCCTCTTTCTTCCGGACTCTGCGACGTAACCGCATCCCCATCGGTCATTTTCTGCGAGACGTCTACTGGCGATTTCCTGAGTACAGACAATCCATCAAATTCCCCAAACGCGAGGCCGCTCTGCTCGCCTATGGCTGGGACATGCGGGTGCTGCGACATCAGGTTGATCACGTCTTTCTGCCGAGTGTGGAAATGGCCGCGTATCTCGATTTGGGGCGAACTCCGTTCTCGGCGCTACCTCCGGGACACGGATACCCAGCCCCAGTGGATGGCCCGAAAACTGGGATATCCATTTTCTACGTGGGCGGCATCGGGACGCACTACCACATGCACCAACTCTTCGCGGGCGTGAAGGAGGCCAGCTCGGAGGGCATCAACGTCCGACTCACCGTGTGTGTGCGGCCTGAAGAATGGGAAACCGCCCAGCACGAATACGCAGAATGGGAATGCCCGGCAATCAAGGTGGTTCACGCCCACGGCCCAGCCCTGCTGAACTACTTCCGAGACGCCAACATCGCGTCACTCATGATCGAACCGATGGAATACCGTCAACTCGCGGTTCCCGTCAAACTGTTCGAGTACATCGGAGCGGGCAAACCGATCCTCGCGACGAAAGGCACCCTGACCGGCAAGAAGGTCGAGGAGGACTCCCTCGGCTGGGTCATCGACAACACCTCCGACTCCCTGGTCGAGCTGCTCAGACGACTCGAACACGACCCCGGAGAGGTGGAACGGAAGAGGCAGACGCTCCTGACCCACCGGGAGGGCCACTCGTGGGAGAACCGGGCCCGCCAGGTCGCGGCAACCCTCCAGGGCTGAGCCACTGATGAGCCTCCGGGGGCGGTCGCCGAGCGGGCGGGCGATCCACATGGCTGAGCCTCCCGGAAGCCACCGGACCCCTTCGACTAGGCTGGCGGAGTGACCAAGGTTCTCACTTCTCTTCCCGTCGGCGAACGCGTCGGCATCGCTTTCTCCGGTGGTCTCGACACCTCCGTCGCTGTCGCCTGGATGCGCGAGTCGGGTGCCATTCCGTGCACCTACACCGCCGACATCGGTCAGTACGACGAAACCGACATCGCCTCGGTGCCCGGCCGCGCCGAGGTGTACGGGGCGGAGATCTCCCGGCTCGTGGACTGCAAGGAAGCGCTCGTCGCCGAGGGCCTGTCCGCGCTGGCCTGCGGCGCCTTCCACATCCGCTCAGGAGGTCGCGCGTACTTCAACACCACCCCCATCGGCCGGGCCGTCACCGGCACCCTGCTGGTGCGGGCGATGGCCGCCGACGACGTGTCGGTGTGGGGCGACGGCTCCACCTACAAGGGCAACGACATCGAACGCTTCTACCGCTACGGCCTGATGGCGAACCCGGAGCTGCGGATCTACAAGCCGTGGCTCGACGAGGCGTTCGTCTCGCTGCTGGGCGGCCGCGCCGAGATGAGCACCTGGCTGGCCGAACGCGGCCTGCCCTACCGCGACTCCAAGGAGAAGGCCTACTCCACCGACGCCAACATCTGGGGCGCCACCCACGAGGCGAAAACCCTCGAGGACCTCGACGTCTCCCTGGAGACGGTGGAACCGATCATGGGCGTCAAGTTCTGGGACCCGGCCGTCGAGATCCCGACGGAGGACGTCTCGATCCGTTTCGAGCAGGGCCAGCCGGTGGCGATCAACGGCCGCCGTTTCGACAGCCCCGTCGCCCTGGTGCTGGAGGCCAACGCCATCGGCGGCCGCCACGGCCTGGGCATGAGCGACCAGATCGAGAACCGCATCATCGAGGCCAAGTCGCGGGGCATCTACGAGGCCCCGGGCATGGCGCTGCTGTGGATCGCCTACGAACGCCTCCTGGCGGCGATCCACAACGAGGACACCCTCGCGAACTACCGCTCCGAGGGGCTGCGGCTCGGCCGGCTGCTGTACGAGGGTCGCTGGCTGGATCCGCAGTCGCTGATGCTGCGCGAGTCGATCCAGCGCTGGGTGGCCTCCGCCGTAACCGGTGAGGTGGACCTGAGGCTGCGTCGCGGCGACGACTACACCATCCTCGACACCCGAGGCCCGAACCTGTCCTACCAGCCGGAGAAACTCTCGATGGAGCGCGTCGAGGACGCGGCCTTCGGACCCACCGACCGCATCGGGCAGCTCACGATGCGCAACCTGGACATCGCGGACTCCCGCGAACGCCTCGAACTGTACGCCTCCCAGGGCACGCTGCTCGCAGGTCACGTCAACCTCATCGGCACCCTGGAGCAGGGCGGCGCGGCGAAGATCGCCGCCCTCGGGTCGGGCAGGACCACCGAACAGGTCGAGGACGCGGCCCTGCGCTCGGCCATGGACTTCGGAACGGACTGAGAAACACCTCTCCCAGAGCCGGCTCAACCAACTTCCGCCCCCGCAGCCGGTCGGCTCAGCCGACTCCGAGGAAGGGCGCCAGACGCTCGGCCGAGACCCGGCCGTCGTGCCACTTCTCGGCGAATGCCCGGTTCTCGGCCGCCCGGGCACGCAGCTCGTCGCGACGGTCACGAATGGACGCGACCACCTCGTAAAGGTCGTGGGGGGTTGCCTCCAGCAGATGGGGCGACTCCGGCATCCGGTCACGGACCACATCGTTCATGCGTCCGACACACACCCGGCCCGCGGCCATCGCCTCCACGGCAGCCACCCCGTAGGACCCGAACATCACCTGATCCACCACCACGTCACAGGACCGCACCAGTTCCCGCAGCTGCGCGTGCGGTAGCCCCGAAGGCGCGACGTACTCGATCGCCCCCTCGTCATGGAGCCGCCGAAGCACCGGATCGATGAACTGGGTGCCCTTGATCGGTGGTTTCCGCTGCGAGGGAACATGCACCACGAGGGGTTTGTCACGTTCCAGCAGCGGCGCATCCGAGGCCCACGAATCAACATCGACCACCACCGGCAGCCACGTGCTGAAGGGCAGGTCGAAACCCATGTCCGGGGTGGAATGGAACACCGGCCAGCCACAGGACGCCGCGAAACTCCGGTTGATCTCGGTGCGGCGAATCAGCGAGGACCGCCACTTCTCGTCGCCGACCGTGAAGTACGACCACTCGTCGCGGGCCATGTGCGCCAAGGGATCGCGCACATCGGAGCCGTGCGCGATCAACGCCATCGAATACCCCATCTCCGCCAGCCTCCGGGCATCGGACTGGAAATGAGAGGCGCGATCCCACCGCGCGAAGGACATGAAACCGTCGAGCGCCACATGGGTGACGCCGTCGAACAGCCGCCCCGCGCGCCAGCCCCACGCGACGGGGGTGCGAAACCCGATCCGGCCCAACAACCTGTCCACCTCGAAGTGGAACCCACCCCCACGCAACGGCACCCCGGAAAACGACCAAGCCCCCACCGGAAGATTCGATGCGACGGCCCGCGCCCATGCGGTCGCCTGCCCGGCGTAGTTCGAAGGCCCGATGGCCAGCACAGGACTCATGCGGCACAGATTATCCCGTGAGTACAATCACCTGCAGCAGCGCGCTGGGTTCAGTGTTTGGGAAGGAATCGCTCGTGAAGATTGCCGTCATCGCACTCGGGAAGATTGGGTTGCCGTTGGCTGTCCA
>CALCKT010000013.1 GCA_937965785.1 uncultured Propionibacteriaceae bacterium
ATGTCATCGTCACCATCACCCAGGCCTTGCGCGACCGGTTCCCGTCACTGGGGGAGTAGCCGCCGCGCTTGATTCCTGGGCCGGTGGCGTTCGCTGTGCCTGGGCCCCGCACCCCTCACCGCCGCCTGAAAAACACCACTCGAAGGGACTTGACCCAAGAAGTGCTCCGCCGCGGTCAAGGCGTGGGAGAACGGCTGGGCCGGTTCGCCTCGTTCCTGGTTTTGGGTCCCGCGGCCTGAAAGCCACTCCACCAGGGTCACCAGGCACCCCTAGTAGTATGTCATCCAGAGTTGGGGAAGGAACTCCAACAAGGCAAGGACAGGCCATGGCCAACCCAGATATCCACATCATCGGTGCCGGCCCGGTCGGTTTGGCCACAGCGTTGCTGTTGGCGGCCCAGGACCGGCGCGTCACAATCCACGAGGCGCGGGAAGCCATTTCTCTGACCGACGCGAACAGCTACCCGATCGGGGTGAACCCGCGTGGTCAGGAGACGTTGCGGCGTATCGATCCGCGTCTGGTCGAGGAGTTGCGCGCGCAGGGTGAACTTGTCGAGGGATTCAAGATCCGTGCCGGGCGCAGGATGCTTGCGTCGTTGCGGTCTGGCGCCATCGTCGGCACCACCCGAGCCCGGCTCACGGGCATCCTTCTGGCTGCGGCGCAACAGGACCGGCGAATCACCCTCAGCACCGGTCACAGGCTGGAGGCCATCGATCTGGCCTCCCGAACCCTGCAGTTCACGGGACCCACCACGGTCGAGGTGGGAAACGGCCTGGTCATCGCATGTGACGGGGTCTGGTCGAAGACGCGTCAGAGCATGGCCGAGCAGCTTGCTGATTTCGCCCCGGAGGTGAATGACTGGGGCGTCCAGTTCCGCGTCCTGTTCTCGGCACCCGGTGCAATGGCTCCCGGACTGGATCCGAATTGGCACCACATCTTCACGGGCAAAGGTATCTACACCGCGACGCTGCCGGACGGCGTGTGGTGCGTTGCGGTCACGGCCATCAAGGGTGACCCAGCGGAGGCCCTGCTCTTGTCGACGGAACCTACGGAGGACCACATCAGCGCCCTGCGTCGGCACCTGCGGCAGTACGCCCCGCTCGTCCTCCCCCTGCTCACTCGCGACGCCTATGTGGATTTCTTCGGGCGGGCGCCCTTCAGCGGCGCCGTTGTGCGCTGCCCCCGGGTGTCCCACGACGGGTGGCTCGTCCTCCTCGGCGATGCCGCCCACTCCGTCATCCCGCCGACAGGCGAGGGCGTCAACTCCGGTCTGGAGGACGCGATGCTGCTGGCCGACGCGCTGGCCTCTGGCAGTCCGATGCCGCTGCGCGAATACGACGAGGGTCGAATTCCCGACCTGAAGGCACTCGGTGAGTACGCCTGCCATCTCAGGGACAACGTCGTCAACGAGGATCCGGTCCGATCCGTCAGCAACGTCGGACTCCGAATTCTCTCAGCGGTAGCTGGTCGCGTTGGCCAGAAGGCCGGTGAACTGGAGAGCCGGCTTTTCGGCCCCGATGCAGGCCGGATGCCTTATCGGGACGCCATCGGGCCGTGGATCCAGTTCCGGGATCGCTGGACCCCGCCCCTGCGCCGGATCGCGACAGGTGTGATGAGATGTGTCAACAAGCCGATCAGCGCGGAACCCCAGACCCTCGTTGCGCACCAGCGCGAGGGCGCCCGACGTCGAATCAGCGTCATCGGCGGCTCGTCCGGCACGGGCAAGGAACTCGCGGAGTTGGCACTGAAGCGGGGCTTCGAGGTCACGTGTCTTTCCCGTCGCGGTGCTGGTCCTATCGGGGCGCGCCTTGTGGCCGGCGATGCCCATGACCCGGAGGTCGTGCGCCAAGCGTTGGAGGATGCCACGGCGGTTTTTGTCACCGTCAATGGCGGCAACGACGGCAGCCGTGATCGAACGGCCATCACCCAGGCCGTCCTCAAGGCTGCCGGGCAGACAGGCCTACGCCGGATCATCGTGCAGTCCTCGTTGGGTGCTGGCGCTTCCGCAGGAATGCTGCCCCCCGGCATCCGGCACTTGGCAAGCCGTATGCTCGCCCCGGCCCTCGCCGACCACACCGCCCAGGAACAAGTGGTCCGAGAATCGGGACTGGACTGGACGATCGTCCGGCCGGTAGGTCTGACCAACAAGCGGGCCACGGGCATGGTCCGAGAGCTTCGGGATGCCGAGAGCGGCTGGCTGGGATGGCCAATCCCCAGGGCTGATGTCGCTGGCCACATGCTCCGTTGCCTGGATGACGAGTCGACGATTCAAGAGTGCATAGCGATCTCAGGGCGCTGCGTCCTGGGTCAGAATCTTCCCAGCCACCGTTGAATGCGGTGTCAGGGCAGGTGCTGGCGCGGTGGTTTCGGGCGATTTCGTGTGAGCGCATCGCGATCTGCGCCATTGCTTGAACCGGCTGAAGATCGCTCAACTGTTCCACATCGCCATTGCCACCGCCGATTTGCCCTTCCTGAAGTTGGTTGAGCCGACCTGCGAGCGGCAGCGAGCTGGTCGTGTCGAAACCATGGTGAGGATGTCTGTGGTTTTGTGGTCGGGTGTGTTTTTCGGGTGTCGGGTGGTTTCGACTCGGGTCGCTCGTTCCTCGCGCCCCGGCTCAACCAGCTTCACAGGGGGTGCTCGCGTTCTGGTCCAACCAGTTCGTCATCTCGAGCGTCGCTCCAGTTTTCCCGGGCCTTGTGGGAAGGTAGGTGCCATGGGTTTCGAGCGACCGGCAGTGATGCGTTTCGACCTTCCCTTCCAGGCTGATGCCCCGTCGCTGCTGTCGGACGCCATCGGGATCACCGGGTTGATGGAGCGGCGCGCGGCCAGCCACAGCATCGACGTGACCATCCTGGACACCCCCGACGACCGGCTGCTGCGCGCCGGGGTGGTGCTGGCACACCGGGTGCTCGGTGGGGTGGGGGACTGGTATCTGGCCGCGCCCGGATGGGTGCCCCACCTGCCCGCTGAACGGATCGTGCCCATCAACGCCACCGCCGAGCTGCCCCAGGAATTCACCGACCTCACCCGGCCGCTGGTGCGCCGCGCTGCGCTCGGGCCGGTGGCCGCGCTGGAATGCCAGCGGGTCGAGTATCTCCTGCGAGGGCCCGACGGCCCCTTGGGAAGTATCCGCGACGAACGGGTCACGGTGCGCCGCGGAGGCATGGCGACGGCCCGCTACCGGGAGGCCACCCTCACCCCCACCGATCTGCTCGACAAACACCAACTGGAACATGTGCTGGCCGCGCTGGATGCGGTCTCCGCGACCCCCGTCGCCGAGTTCCCGGGTCTCCGGCAGCGCCTCGGACCGCCCGCCACCGGCGGCACCGACTTCCCGCTCCCCGGTCCGCTGAACCGTGGGGCAACCATGGAGGCGTTCGTGACGAGACTGTTCGCCGCCGATCTGCAGGGCCTCGTCCGGGCGCAGTACCGCGACGAGGAAGCCGTCGCGGAAGCCATCCAGGAGTTCCGGGGGCACGTGCGGGGGTTGGCGAACGTGCTCGACCCCGAGTGGCGGCAGACCGTGGAATCCGCCATTGAGAAGGCCGCCACGCCCAGGCAGGCGGCTCTCGACGTGACGGAGTCGCTGGTGGCGGCGGTGCGGGCCCCGCGGCTCGGTGACCTCTCCGCCGAACCCGCGGCGAAGCTGCTGCTGAAACGCGCCCAGCAGGGGGCATACATCCTGGCTGATCGTTGCCGGTCGCTGACCACCGAATCCTCCGACGCCGACTGGCGGGCCGCGCTGACGGCCGCCGAGCAGGTGAACGCCTGCGGACAGGTGGCGATGCAGTTGCACGGCAAACCGGGAACCAAACTGCTGAAGATCATCACACAGGTCACCCACGACCTGCGGGACTGCGCCACGGACATCGAGCCCCCGGACCTGGGTGGCCTCACCCCGGCGGAGGCTTTCGAGTGCGGCCGGGAGATGGAACGACGAAACCAAGCGGTGTCCATGGCCCGTGCCGATTTCGTCGCAGGTTGGATCGAACGGGTCATCAGGATCCGCAAACTACTGGCGAAGGTGCGCAGATGACCGTTCCCGACACCCCCACCTCCGGGTTGTTCGTCGTCTTCGAGGGCGGCGACGGGGTGGGCAAGTCCACCCAGGTGCTGGAGCTCGTGACCCGGCTCCGGAACCGTCGCATCGAACCCGTTCTGACGCGGCAACCGGGCGGCACCCCGATCGGCGCGAAGCTGCGCAAACTGCTGCTGGACCCCGGCCACCCGGAGCTGACTGCCCGCACCGAGGCGCTGGTCTATGCAGCCGACAAGGCCCAGCACGTCGAGGAGGTGATCCTTCCCGCCCTGGCCCGGGGCGATGTGGTGGTGTGCGACCGCTACGTCGACTCGATGATCGCCTACCAGGGGGCGGGCCGGGTGCTCGACCTCGCCGAGGTTGAGCAGGTGGCGCGCTGGGCGACGGGCGGGCTGCGGCCCGACCTGACCGTGCTGCTCGACATCGACCCCGCCGAGGCGGTCGCGAACATCCGCAAACAGGACCGTCTGGAGGCCGCGGGCCTGGACTTCCACCGCCGCGCCCGCGACCATTTCCTCCGGCTGGCCGGTGAGGACCCGGGACGCTACCTGGTGCTGGGGGCCCGCGACTCGCGGGAAAGCATTGCCGAAAAGGTCGCGGAGAAGGTGTTCGCTCTGCTCGGGTGAGCCGACCCACCCGGAAGCTGGTTGAGCCGGCCTGCGAGCGTCAGCGAGCCGGTCGTATCGAAACCATCTCATCCCCAAGCTGGTTGAGCCGGCCTGCTCGCTCTGCGAGCTGGTCGTGTCGAAACCAGGGGGTGTGTCTGTGGGCTTGTGGTTGGGTTCTGGTTACCGGTTGTGGGGTGGTTTCGACTCGGGTCGCTCGTTCCTCGTGGCCCGGCTCAACCGGCTTTGTCCTTCTCGAAGTTGGTTGAGCCGGCCTGCTCGCTCTGCGAGCTGGTCGTGTCGAAACCTCTTGGGGGTGGTCGGGGGTGTTGGGGTCGGGTGGTTTCGACTCAGGCGTTCGCTTCGCTCGCGTGCTGGCTCAACCAGCTTGGGGAAGGGGCCCTTTGTCGGTGGGGGATGGCAGGATGAGCACGTGAGCGTGTGGGACGAACTCGTGGGTCAGGACAGGGCCGTTGAGACGCTGCGGCGTGCGGTGGCGGGCGGCAGGCACGCCATGACCCACGCGTGGTTGTTCGTCGGGCCGCCCGGGTCGGGGCGTTCCAATGCGGCACGTGCGTTCGCGGCCGCTCTCCAGTGCCACGACGGCGGCTGTGGACGCTGCAACGACTGCCGCACGTCGCTTTCCGGGGCCCACCCCGATGTGACTCTGCTGCGCACCGAACAGCTCAGCATCGGCGTCGACGAGATGCGTCAGCTGGTTTCCAGGGCCAATGTCGCGCCCGTGAACCGCCGCTGGCAGGTGGTCGTGATCGAGGACGCGGACCGCGTCACCGAACGCGGCGCCGACGCGCTGCTGAAGGCCTTGGAGGAACCCGCACCGAAAACCGTGTGGCTGCTGTGTGCGCCCAGCGCCGACGATGTGATCGTCACCATCCGGTCCCGCTGCCGGGAGCTGCGGCTGGTCACCCCGCCGATCGAGGAGGTGGCGAAACTGCTGGTTCGACGCGACGGTGTGGACGAGGTGATGGCCCAGCACTGCGCCCGCGCCGCGCAGGGACACGTCGGTCGTGCCCGGGCCCTGGCGTTGAACGAGAAGGTCAGGAAACGGCGCCACGAGATCCTGTCGCTGCCCGCCCGGCTCAACACCCTCACCGACTGCCTGTCGGCGGCCGAATCCCTCGTCGCATCCGCATCCGAGGAGGCCGAGCAGCTCACCGCGGACCTCGATGCCCGGGAGATGACGGAGCTCCAGGCGGCGCTGGGCATGGGCACCAGACGTGTCAAGGCGCGCGGGGTTCAGGGAGCCATCAAAGAATTGGAGGACCAGCAGAAGGCCCGGGCGAAACGTTTCCAACGCGACGCCCTGGACCGGGTGCTCACCGAACTGACCGGCTACTACCGCGACGTCCTGGCCTGCCAGAGCGCACCCGGTGTGCCATTCGTGAACGCCGACATCGCCGACGAGATCATGGCCTTCGCCGGGCGCACCCGTCCCGAACAGACGGTGCGCGCCCTTGACGCCCTGCTGGAGGCCCGAAAGGCCCTCGAGGGCAATGTGGCACCCCAACTGGCCCTGGAGGCGATGCTGCTGGGGCTGGGGCGGGCCTCGCATCGCTGACAAGGGCCGGTGAAGGTTCAAAACCGGGCGCGCCTCATTCGCGCTCGACGGGGGCGGTGAGAATATGGACTCAAGCGTTGACTGATTCAGGAGGGTTCATGTCTTCACGTGACGCAGGCGACTGGGTGCGGCAGAGCACGCCCCGCGGGGCCGGCTGGGAGGACGAGCAGAGCGAGTACGGCACCGCCCTGGACCCCGCCGAGTGGGACGACCACGTAGCCGAACAATCGGTGCCCGTCGAAACCCCGAATCCCAGGCCACGCCCGGCCACCCGGGCCGCTGCAGGGCAGCAGGGTTTCTCCAGCGAGCCGCAGCAGCAGCCCGCGCACTCCGAGGTGGGGGAGGAGAAACCCAGGACGGAGCCCGTGGCATCGCACGCCCCCGACGTCTCCTTCCAGGCTGCGGCGACACCCACCCCTCAGGAGGACGAGGCCGCCGACGAACCAACCGTGGTGTCGGGCCTGAGAATGCCGGAACCCCGGGATCCGGACCCGAGGCCGGCCCCGTCGTTCACCGCGGCCCCGGAACCCGCCGAGCCCGAGGACGAGGAAACCTTCGTGCGGCCCCTCGACGCGCCGCATCCCGAGCAGGCGTTCCCGCAGCGCGTGGAACCCAACCCGCCGCAGCAACCAGAGACACGGCCACAGCAGACGGATGACACCGTCTCGTGGTCCCTCGAAACCCCCGAACAGCAGGAGCAACAGCCCGAACCGCAGCGGACTGAACCGCAGCGGACGGAACCGACCTTGGAGCAGCGCCTCGAAGGGGAGAGCGGGCAGGAGGGTGCCTCACGATCCGCGGAGCCCGCGCGGCCCCGTCCGGAACAGGTCGCCCCGCAGTACCACGACCCCGCCACGACCCAGCGTTTCGAGCGTGTGAAGCCGCAACCCGCCCAGCCAGCCGAAGCCGCCGCGCAACAGCCGGTCACACCCCAGCAGGCCACGCCACAGGAAACCACCGCCATCTCTCCCGGGTTGTTCCGCGGGGATACCACCAACGAACCTGAACCAGCGGGAACAGCGGATGCGCAACCCGAGGCGACCGTGGTGATGCAGGCCTCCGAGCAGGAATCCGTTCCAACCCCACCCGCCTCGCCGATTCCCGCGGCGGAGCAGGAGGAGGAACGCCGCCTCAAGGAGAAGCTGGAAGCGGAGCGTGCCGCCCGCAACGAACGCCTCGGGGTGGTTGCGACCTCCCCGCGGAACGCTTCCCGTGCTCTCGTGGAGAAGCCGCGACGCACCACCGACAGGCCCCTCGCAAGCTTCGGCCTGTTCTTCCTGCGTCTCATCACCGCCGCCATCCTGACGGTCCTGGCCTACCAGGGACTCACCAACGTCGAGGGCACCACCGAGGCCCTGAGCCGCACCCACCTTCCGGAACCCAGGATGCTGGTGTGGATCGGCGGTTTCCTGCTGGTGGTCATGGCGCTGCTGCTGGTGATCGGCCTGCTGCAGCGGGTCGTCGGTGTGCTGCTGCTGGCGATGGCCATCTGCTCCTTGGCATTCATCCGTTGGGGCGCGTTCAGCCCGTTCCTGCCGGGGCTCGACGGTTTCCTCGGGGATCGTGACCTCCTCCTCGGGGCTGTCGGTCTGCTGCTGATCTGCATCGGCGGTGGTGGCTGGGGCATCGACGCCGCCTTCAGGCACTCCCGCAAAGCGGCGAGGGAAGACCGCGACCAGTAGCAGTGAATGCACACCGATTGAGCCGACCCGCGTGATCCCTTCCCAAAGCTGGTTGAGCCGACCCGCGCGAACTCTCCCTGAAGCTGGTCGTGCCGAAACCATGGTGACTGCGGTCGGGGCTTTGTCAGCAGCCGTGTTTGTTTTGGTTGGTGGGGCAGGGGGCGTTTTTGGTGGGGGTGCCGGTCTGACTTGGTGGTG
>CALCKT010000014.1 GCA_937965785.1 uncultured Propionibacteriaceae bacterium
AGGGGGTGTCGCGGTTCGGGTCGGTCTGCTTGGGGAGGGTGGTTTCGACTCGGGCCTCGGGCAAATGGGACCAAACCGGTTCGTGCCACCCGCCTTCACCGCGACGCACGAGGCCAGAGGCCGCCCGGTCGGCGTGGTCCGGTCCCTCGGCAGGTCCGTCGGGGCCTTGAGGACCAGCGACCATCGTCGCGCCCGGCCCCAGATAGTGGAATTCGGTGGGATGGAGCTCCGGCATGGGGTTCAGCGGGGTTCGGACGGGTGCGGTTCGAGGGGGAAGAAGTCCTAGAGTAGGAGAACGTGAGTTTCCGTCCGTCCGCATCGCACACCACCGCCGGAGTCACGGGGCTCCGGCGTTTCGTTGCCGCCGTAGTCCTGGCGGGAATCGCAGCGGGTGTCACCGGATGGGTCTGTGCACACCTGCTGCACACCGTGGAGCACCTCGTCTGGGGCGCCTCCGAGGGGCACCTGATCACGGCCCTGGAGACCATCCCGTGGTGGCGTCGGATCCTCACCCTCGCGGTGGCCGGTGTGATCGGCGCGACCTCGTGGGTGCTGCTGCACCGCACCGGAACCGGACCGGTGTCAACGGAACAGGCCGTGGCGGGCAGGCGCATGCCGGTGCTGCGCACCATCTGGCATGCCGCAACACAGATCATGATCATCGCCATGGGTGCCTCGCTCGGCCGTGAGGTCGCGCCGCGGGAGGCCGGTGCCGCGCTGTCCGGGTGGATCAGCGACCGGTTCGGCCTGGCCCCGGCGGACCGGCGGATCCTGGTGGCCTGCGGGGCCGGGGCAGGTCTGGCAGCCGTCTACGGTATCCCCCTGTCCGGTGTCTTCTTCGCCCTCGAGGTCCTCCTCGTCACCTTCTCGAAACGCTCCCTGGCCTCGGCTTTCGCCGTCTCCGGCATCGCCGTTCTCGTCGCCAATGGCTGGGCCAGGCCGGAGGCCTACCACAGGATGCCGGAACTGGTTTCCTCACCCGCGCTGGTGGCGTGGGCCGTGCTGTTCGGTCCCGTGATCGGCTTGGCCGGCGCGCTCTTCGGTGAAGCGGTCAAACGCGCCGAGCAGAAACGCCCGACCACCACCCGGCTGCTGTGGGTCATGCCCCTGGGGTTCGCCGTGGTCGGGGCGGTCTCCATCTGGGTGCCGTGGGTGCTGGGCAACGGACACCTGGTCACGCAGACGGTCACGAACCAGGTGTCGGAGGTCGGGCCGCAGGCGCTCGGGTTGATCGCCCTGCTGCTGGCTGCCAAGGCGGTCACCACGCTGATCACGGTGCGGGTGGGTGCCTGGGGTGGCACGCTGAATCCCGGAATCGCGCTGGGCGCGGCCCTGGGGGGACTGACCGGGTTCGCGTGGTCGCTGATCTGGCCGGGAACCAGCCTCGTCGCCTGCGTTTTCATCGGGGCCGCGGCCTTCCTCGGGGCCACCATCAAGGCCCCCCTGACCGGGTTCGTGCTGGTGCTGGAGCTGACGCACTCCGGCGCGACGGTCCTGGTGCCGACGGCCCTGGCGATCGCGGGAGCCACGGCGGTCGCATCCTGGTGGCGGAACCGCGGAAAGGAACACGGCGAGAACAACGACGATGCGCAAACGGGTCCCGTCGCTCTCGCGACAGGACCCGTTGAAGAGACGAACTGAACCTTCCGGGACTACTTCTTGCCCTGGTTCTTGACGGCCTCGATGGAGGCGGCGGCAGCCTCCGGGTCGAGGTAACGGCCGCCCTTGACGAGGGGCCTGTGGTTCTCGTCGAGTTCGTACAGCAGGGGAACCCCGGTGGGGATGTTCAGCCCCGCGATGTCCTCGTCGGAAATGTCGTCCAGGTGTTTGACCAGCGCACGCAGGGAGTTGCCGTGCGCGGTGACCAGGACGGTGTGACCGGCATCCAGATCCGGGATGATGGCCTCCTCCCAGTACGGCAGCATGCGCGCCACGACATCCTTGAGGCACTCGGTGCGGGGACGCTCATCCGCGGGGATGTCGGCGTAGCGGGGATCGTTGAACTGCGAGTACTCCGCGTCGGTGTCCTGCACCGGCGGCGGGGTGTCGTAGCTGCGGCGCCACAACATGAACTGCTCGTCGCCGTACTTGTCACGGGTGGCGGTCTTGTCCAGCCCCTGCAGCGCGCCGTAGTGGCGCTCGTTCAGACGCCAGCTGCGGCGCACCGGAATCCAGTGGCGGTCGCAGCCGTCGAGGGCCAGGTAGGCGGTGTGGATGGCGCGACGCAGCAATGAGGTGTGCAGCACCGTCGGCAGCAGCCCCTCCGAGGCCAGCAGCTCCGCTGCTTTCCGGGCCTCGGCCTCACCCTTGTCATTGATGTCGACGTCCACCCAACCGGTGAACAGGTTCTTCGCATTCCATTCGCTCTCGCCGTGACGGAGCAGGATCAGCTTTCCGGTCATGGCGTCAGCCTACAAGGCGGACGACCCCGGGCACAGGGGCCGCCGCAACGAAACCCACCGGGGCTCAGGCGATGACCCCGAACTTGTACCCCGCACTCTTGTAGGCGCTGATGATCTGGGGCATCGACTTGACGGTCAAGTCCTTGCCCTCGGAGTCGTGGGCGAGCATCACCGCGACCTTCAAACCCTCGCCGATCGCGGAGGTCGCCATCTTCACCATGCCCGCGACATCCTTGGGTTGACGGTTCGGCGGCTCGGCGTCACCGGTGAGGCAGTTCCAGTCGAGCCAGTGCACCCCCTCGGCGGCCAGGGCCTCGTCGGCGGCCTCCAGCTTCTTCCAGCTCATGTGGCCGCCGGGGTAGCGCCAGGTGTTGGTCTTGAAATCGGGGCCGAGGACTTCCTCGAGGGCGGCCTTGGTTTTCTCGTACTCGCCCTTGATGGCCTCCAGGCTTCCGACGCGACCGGGGTAGAGCTTGTTGTAGTTGTGGGTGTAGCTGTGCATGGCCACGGAGTGTCCCTCCGCGATCTCACGCTTGAGCGTCTCGGGTGCGCTGCTCACGAGATTCCCGACCACGAAGAACGTGCCGTGCACCCCGCCCGCCTTCAGGGCATCCAGGATCTGCACCGAATTGGTGTGGTTCGGGCCGTCGTCGAAGGTGAGGAAGACGATTTTCTCGGGGGCCGAACTGGGATCCTTCATCCACGCCTGGACCTTCTCAGAGGGGTAGGCGTACTCGGCGGCCGCGTGGTTGTGACTGGTGTTCGGCTTCAAGGCCTCGGGGGACGCGTTCGAGGAGGGCGACGGAGAAGGCGCCGGGGACGGCTCGGGGGTGGGGCTCGCCTCGGCGGTGGACTCCTTGGGTTGTTCCGAAGATGCCGGGGCGGATGCCGACTGCGTGGCTTCCGGGGAGGGCCCACAGGCCCCCAGCCCGACCGCCATGGCGGCCACGGTGCCCGTCAACAGGCAACGGCGATTGAACGGCGTCATTGAAATCCCCTCGTAAAGACAAAATCCAACTACGCGAGCAGTGTAGACCTTCGGCCATTCAAATTCCGATCACGCTCAGGCGTTCGGCCACTCCTCGCCCTCCGGGAACTGCCCCGTGATGATGTAGATGACGCGGCGCGCCACCGCGACGGCGTGGTCCGCGAAGCGTTCGAAATAGCGTCCCAGCAAGGCGACGTCGATGGCCTGCTCCACCGACCCCGACCAGCTCTCGCCCAACAGCACTCCGAAGTGGTCGCGACGCAGGTGATCAATCTCGTGGTCGATCTCCGCCATGCGCAGAGCGGCCACGGCGTCGCGGTCCTTCAACGACTGGTTGGCCAGACGAATCATCGCCAGACACACCTCCGACATGCGGGAGAAGTTCTCGCGCAGCGAATCAGGCACCGCCGACTCCGGGAAACGCAACCGGGCGATCTTGGCCACGTGCGCCGCCAGATCACCCATGCGCGCCAGCTCGAAGACCACCCGGATCGCGGAGACGATGGTGCGCAACTCACCCGCCACCGGGGCCTGGAGGGCCAGGAGGGACAGGCAGCGGTACTCGAGTTCCTCGTGCATGGCGTCGAGCTGGGAATCATTGGAGATGACGGCTTCCGCGCGGGCCAGGTCGGGTTCCAGCAGGGAGGCGGACGCCTCGCTCACGGCGACCTCCACCAGGACCGCCATGTGCTGGAGGCTGTCGAGCAGGCCATTGAGTTCTTCGTGGTAGCTGGCGCGCATTTCGTCTCCGTCCTTCGGGATGGGAACCCTAGGAACGGCAGTCTAGTGGTCGTCGCCGACCATCGGATCCGACAATAGGATCTGGTGCATGGCCGTCGTTGTCGCCTTCCTGATGGGTGCCCTGCTCGCGCTGGCGGTGGCGCGCGTCGCGGGCTTCCTCGGGCCCCGCACCCGACCGGGGAAGCCGCAGCCCGCGCCCCGGGAAACGATGCCCGTCCACGACGACCTGGCCGCCGCCGTCGAGGCGCTTCCCGTCGGGGGACTGCTGGTCGGCCCCCACGACGAGGTGTTGAAGGTGAACGTCTCCGGAACTTCCATGGGCCTGGTGCGGGGAACACGGGTCGGGTTCCCGGGGTTGCTGGACCGGGTGCGGCAGGTGCGCAGGACGAACGCGGAATACCTGGGAAGCGTCATCCAGGACCGTCCCCCGGGCGTGGAGAACGTCGAGTTGTCCACCCGAGTGGTTCCACTTCGCCAAGGTCTCGTCCTGGTCATGGCCGAGGACGAGGCCGCGACCCGACGCATGGATGCGGTGCGGAGGGATTTCGTGGCGAACGTCTCGCACGAACTGAAAACCCCGATCGGAGCGATCGGGATTCTCGCGGAAACCATCGAGGCCGCCGCCGAGGCCCCCGAACAGGTGACCCACTTCGCCAGGCGTCTCCAGCGCGAATCGGCCCGGCTGGCCGAACTCGTCAGCCAGATCATCGAACTTTCCCGGCTCCAGTCCTCGGACCCGATGCTGAACCGTGAGGTGGTTGATGTGGAGGAGATCGTCGACGAGGCGGTTGGACGGACCCGGGAGGCCGCCGAGGCCCGCAGCATCAACCTCGTGCGCGCCGCCGTGCCCCGCGCCCGGGTGCTGGGGGACCGTTGGCAACTGATCGATGCCCTGGTCAACCTCGTGCAGAACGCCATCAACTACTCCGACGACAACGCCCGGGTCGTGGTGGCGGCCGTGCGGGTGCCCGACGAGGACGGCGAACACGTCGAGATCACGGTGACCGACAACGGCATCGGCATTTCCCAGGAGGACCAGGAACGCATCTTCGAACGCTTCTACCGGGTCGACTACGGGCGTTCCCGGGAAAGCGGGGGCACGGGACTGGGGCTGTCGATCGTCCGCCACATCGCCCTGGCCCACAAGGGAAGCGTTAAAGTGTGGTCGCGGCCCCGTCGGGGGTCCACCTTCACGCTGCGGCTTCCGGCCCACCAGGGTGGGGTCGTCGATGGGGAGACCCGGGAGGAATGAGGGATGGCCAGGATCCTGATCATCGAGGACGAGGGCTCCTATCGTGAGGCGCTCACCTTCATGCTCGGCAAGGAGGGATTCGACGTCGCCGCCGCGGCGGACGGGGAGAGCGGCCTGGCCGAGTACGAACGCAACGGCGCTGATCTGGTGCTGCTGGACCTGATGCTGCCCGGCATGCCGGGGACCGAGGTGTGCCGCAGGCTACGGACCCGCGGCGACGTCGCGATCATCATGGTCTCGGCTAGGGACTCCGAGACGGACAAGGTGGTGGGGTTGGAGATCGGCGCCGACGACTACGTCACGAAACCGTTCTCCCACCGCGAACTCGTGGCGCGGATCCGCGCCATCCTGAGGCGCGGCCACGACTCCACCCTGATCTCGGAGATCGTCGAGATGGACGGGGTGCGCATCGACGTGGAACGCCACCAGGTCCTGGTCGACGGCCAGGAGGTGAGGCTGGCGCTTCGCGAATTCGAGCTGCTGGAACTGCTGCTGCGCAACGCGGGACGTGTCATGACCCGCGGCCAGATCATCGACCGCATCTGGGGCAGCGACTACGTCGGCGACACCAAAACCCTTGACGTCCACGTCAAACGCCTCCGCAACAAGATCGAACGCGACCCCTCCAACCCCTCCCGGGTGATCACGGTCAGGGGCTTGGGGTACAAGTTCCGGGGATGAGCGGTGGCCCCGGCCACGAACCGGGAGCGCCCGGGTACCTGTCAGGTCCCGGTGGCGGGGGCCGGGATCATTCACGGGGCCGGTTCGTAGTGCCGTGGTAGGATGGCCTCCGGAAAGGGGCCTACAAGACATGACTTTTACAGTCGGAGAGACGGTGGTCTACCCGAATCACGGGGCGGCTGTCATCGAAGACATAGAGACCCGACAAATCAAGGGAGAGGACAAGCTCTACCTCGTACTGCGCATCATAGGTCAAAACGACCTCGTGGTGCGTGTTCCCGCCTGCAACCTGGACCTCGTCGGTGTGCGCGACGTGGTCGACGCCGATGGCCTGGAGCGCGTGTTCCAGGTGCTGCGTGCCGAGCACACGGAGGAACCCACCAACTGGTCCCGCCGTTACAAGGCGAACCTGGAGAAACTGCACTCCGGGAATGTCATCAAGGTTTCCGAAGTGGTCCGTGACCTGTGGCGTCGCGACCGTGACAAGGGGCTGTCCGCCGGCGAGAAGCGCATGCTCGCCAAGGCCCGCGCCATTCTCGTGGCCGAACTGGCCCTCGCGGAGGACGTCGCCGAGGACCGCGCCGAGGTGATGCTCGACGAGGTCCTGGCCTCGTGAGCCGTTGAACAACAACACGAACGAACCGGTCGTCGCCATCGTGGCGGCGGCCGGTTCCGGGTCTCGGCTCGGCGCATCCGTGCCGAAGGCGCTGGTGGAACTCGGCGGGATGTCCCTGGTGCGCCGCAGCGTCCTGGCGATGCGTGACGGAGGCGTGGGACACGTGGTGGTCACCACACCCGAGGGATGCCTGTCGATCTTCGAAGCGGCCCTGTCCGGACTGGACGGCATCACCTGCACCGTGGGTGGGACCGAACGCCAGGATTCGGTCAGGCTCGGGCTCGACGTGCTGTCGGAACGCTTCGGCCCCGAGACCATCGTGCTGATCCACGACGCGGCCCGTCCCCTGGTGCCCCCGCAGGTCGTCACCGCCGTACTGCGCGCGGTTGCGGACGGCGCGGAGGCGGCCATACCGGTGGTCGCGGTCCACGACTCGATCCGACAGGTCGGTGACGACGGATCCCGGATCGTCGACAGATCCACCCTCCGAGCCATCCAGACCCCGCAGGGGGCCCGGCTGGGGCTGCTCCGTGAGGCCCACGACCACGTGGCCCGGCACGGTATGGCCATCACCGACGACGCATCCGCGATCGAGGCGCTCGGGTACCGGGTGGTGCTCGTGCCCGGGCATCATGACGCGCTGAAGGTCACCGAACAACTCGACCTGGCCCTGGCGCAGGGAATCCTGGACGGCAGGAGCCGGACATGAGGGTCGGTATTGGAACCGACGTCCACAGGCTGGAGGCCGGGGTGCCGATGTGGGTGGCCGGGCTGCACTTCCCGGACGAACCGTTCGGCCTGTCCGGGCACTCCGACGGCGACGTGGCGGCCCACGCCATCGTCGATGCGCTGCTGGCCTCGGCCGGGCTGGGGGACATCGGATCGAACTTCGGCACGGACCGTCCAGAGTGGAAAGGCGCATCGGGGATCGCTTTCCTGACCGAGACGGCCAGGCTGCTCCGGGCCGCGGGCTTCGGGATCTGCAACGTCAGCGTCCAGGTGATCGGCAACCGGCCACGCATGGCCGCGCGCCGCGGTGAGGCGGAGCGGGTGCTCTCCGAGGCCATCGGGGCGCCCGTGTCGGTTTCCGCCACCACCACCGACGGACTGGGTCTCACGGGCCGCGGAGAGGGAGTCGCGGCGATAGCGGTTGCAATGACGATCGCGGGCTGAATCGTCCCGACGACCCAGCCCGCGACCCGGGGGAAGCGCCGACTGAGCAGACCCCGCGGGGAACAACTATCAATCAGCGCTTCCCGGCGGTTTTCTACTCGACCTCACTGGACGGCGCCTTGAAGGTGTTGCACTGGCCCAGTGATCCCCCGGAGTTCAGCCCACGCTCCAACCACATATGACGGTTTCTGCCCTTGCCGTGGTCGCCCTCCTCGTTCGGGTCGCCGTTGTTGCGCTCCCTCAGCTTGTCGTCACCCAGGTCCATGATGATGTTCAGAATGTCCTGGCGATCCGCGTCGGTGAGCTTGAGCCCCTGCCAGAGGGAGCTCATGGCGGCTCCGGCGAAGCAGTCGGCCTGGGTCTCGAGACGTCGGCTTATCTCCATGGCCTTGGAATCGCTGCCGCGCTTGGCCAAGGCGTTTCCGCTGACCAGTATTCCGGACTGCCCCTGTATGGTGTGCCCGTACTCGTGGGCGATGATCAGGTTGAAGATGGCACGAGCCTTGGACAGATCGGTGGAGAGGACATCGAGCATGTCCTGGGCGATGTATATCCGCTGGTCCGCCGCGCAATAGAAGGCGTTCTGGGACTCCTGGGTTCCGCATCCCGTGGTGACCTTCCCGCCCTCCGGGAAGACCGTGATCCTCGGTTGGAAGGCCTTGTAGCCGGCTTTTTCCAAGGTGGGGCCCCAAACCCGGGTCAGGCAACCGAGGTATGCCTGCAGATGGGTTTCCAACTCCTTGTCACTCTGCCTGTCACCGGGAGGAAGCTCGAGATCACACCGCACGGGCGATTCCAGCGACGTGTCGTACAGGAGGTTTTCTTCCATCAGCTTCTTCCCCTCCTCTCCGTTCTCCGGTACCACGAGCGGCGGGGGTGTGTCGTTGACGGGCGGGACCTTCCAATCCTCGTTCTTGTAATCGGAGGCCACGGTCGAGGAACCCGACTGGTTGAAGATGGAGATGGCGACCATTCCGGTCAGCAGGACGAGGGCACTGAACAGGGCGACCAGCAACCCCGTCGGGGGGCGCCTGGGTGTCACCGGTGAGGCATAGCCGCCGGGGATGAAGGTCGGGGTGGGCTGCTGCATCGCAGGGAAACCCTGAGGGGCGGGCCGGAAACCCGTGGGGGCGTTGGGAAGAAAAGCAGGACCCGGGGTTGTGGACATCTGCGTCGCGACCGGGGCCGGGTAGGTCACCGCGGGCTGGGGGGCGGGAAACTGCTGGGGCGGCTGCTGCGGCATCGCCCTGTGAGGGGTGGTCGGCTGTGGTGTCATCCTGCGCGGGGCGGTCGGCGGCTGATAGGGGGAAGGTGGCATCGGCGGCCGGGGAGGCTGCTGGCCGGTGGGAAACCCCTGCTGCGGGGCTTGCTGGTCCTGCGGGGGAGCCGGCTGTTGCCAAGGAGCCGGCTGTTGCCAAGGAGCAGGACGCTGCCCCGGGGAGGGATTCCCTCCAGGGCCCTGCTGATTGGGCCGGCCCGGGTACTGCGGTTGCATCGAGTTCTCCACAGCTTTCAGGGTAGCCGTATCGGGGGTCGTCACACGGTGAATGAATGCGCGCACCTGAGGAACTGACTTGCTCGGGTCATGCGGTACCGTCAGCAGCGAGAATTTCAACCCAAGGAGCCCGAGGTGCGTACAGTCCGCCTGTTGCTGGTCCCGTTCGTGCTGCTGCTCGGTCTGATCGGTGTGCCGCAGGCCCATGCCGATGAGCCGATCGCCAAGTCATACCTTTTCGAGGGGCAGCTCGATGCGAACGGAGTGTTGACGGTTACCGAGACCATCAAGTTCGACACCCCACCCGCGGAACTCACCCAGCGGATCGCGAATCGTGCCCCCCTAGACCGAGACCGCTACTACCTCTACGACATCTCCGACGTGAGCGCGACGGGCGCCGAGAACTTCACCTCCAAGGTGGAGCAGGACTACACGGTGCTCTCCATGAAGCCCTCCGCAGAGGTGAAGATCACCTACAAGGTGACCGGAACCACCCGCTCCGAACCGGGGTCCTACGGCGAGAGCAGCGTGTTCACCTGGCGTGCGCTCCAAGGGCTGTCGGTCGGGGTCGAGAAGGTTTCCGGAAGCCTTCAGGCGGACGACCTGGCGCAGCTGGTGGACTGCACCGCCGGCCCGCCCGGAACTCTCGACAAGTGCCAGCTCTACACGGCCGGCGCCCACAACTCACCCACCCCCAGGTTCGAGTCGGCGACGCGGGGAGCCGGCGAACAGGTGACCTTCACCGTTGGTTTCAGCCCCGAACAGATCGCGGTGACCGCCCAGATCCACGAGCAGTGGAACCTCGACCGGGCGTTCACGATGGACCTGGCCACGACGGGCGCGGCGCTGGCCACCCTGGTGGTTGGTGCATTGCTGCTGTGGTGGCTGCATCGCCGCACCGGTGCGGATCTCGTCTTCTCCGGTGAGGTCTCGGCCGTCGGGTCGTTCCGCCCCGTCGGCGACGGGGAGTCGGTGTTCGAACCCGCTGAGGGCATGCGCCCCGGCCTGGTGGGTACCGTCGCCGATGAGCGCGTCGATCCCGTCGACATCACGGCCACCTTGATCGACCTCGCAGTTCGCGGACACCTGCGCATCACCGAACTCCAACACACCCAGCACGGCCTGGTGGACTGGCAGTTCAGCCGCCTGGAGAATCCGGGCGACGAACTGCTTGCCTACGAATCCCGGCTCTTGGACGCCGTGGTGCCCAACGGCGAACAATCCCTCGCCTCACAGCTGCCCGAGGTGCTGGCGCCCGCCCTCGGACAGGTGCAGGACGCCCTCTACGACGAGGTGGTCGAACGCGGCTGGTTCGAGACCCGCCCCGATTCCACCCGCAGCTCCTGGGCCGTGCGCGGTTGGGTCGGGCTCGGTGTGGCGCTGGCCGCGGGTGCCGTCCTGATCGCCTTCACCCGGTTCGGCCTGGTGGCGCTGGTGCTGTTGGCCCTGGCCATCTCCCTGCTCTGGATGGCGCCGCGCATGCCCCGCCGCACACCGGACGGCACCCGGCTCGTGACGGCCCTCGGGGCGCTCTCGGCGCTCCTGAACACCCATCCGACCGACCAGATGCCGAAGGGCAGGGAACTGGCGGAGATCTCCCGTCTGCTGCCCTACACCATCGTCCTGGGCGGACGTCAGCGATGGCTGGAGGCGATGGCGGCGGCCGACGCCGACGACACCCCGGACCCGACGGAGGTCGCCTGGTACCACGCCCCGGAGACCTGGCACCTGCGTGACCTGCCCGCCTCCCTGACGCAGTTCGTCAACACCGTCCAGGGGCAGCTGTTCAGCCGCTGACGGTCGTTCGCGGCTTTCGGGTCGTGGTTGTGCGGACTCGTGACCGAACCGCACCGTCCCCGTGCGCTCGGGATGGGAGGCGCCCCGGGGTGGACCCCGGGGCGCCGACGCGCCGTCCCTGTGCGCTCGGGATGGGTCACCAGCGTATGGTCGCCGTGTGTTTCATCCCCGGCTGGTGGGGTCGGCGCGTCGCCGGGGGAGGGCCGGATCCGCTCAGAAATTTTGCGACATGTCTGAGGTTTGAGATGCCAATTGCGCGAATCCCGGCTGGAAGCTGCAAACTAGTGCTGTGCCGCTAGAACTGTTAGTCGTGCTGCTGCTGGTGATCGCTACAGCCTTGGTCTTCGATTTCACCAATGGTTTCCACGACACCGGCAACGCCATGGCCACCTCCATCGCCACGGGTGCACTGAGACCGAAGACCGCCGTCATGCTCTCGGCGCTGCTGAACCTCGTGGGAGCCTTCCTCTCCGTGGAGGTGGCGCTCACCGTCACCAACGCCGTGGTGAACCTTCAGGACGAGGTCGGGGCACCGCGTCCCGAACTGCTCATGGACGGCGGTGAGGGACTGCTGCTGATCGTGCTGTCCGGCCTGGTGGGCGCCATCCTGTGGAACCTCCTGACCTGGTTGTGGAGCCTGCCCTCGAGCTCCTCACACGCCCTTTTCGGCGGTCTCGTCGGCGCGACCATCGCGGGCCTGGGTTTCGGCGGGGTCAATTGGGTCGGCGATGGCACCAAGCTCGACGGGGTGGTCGGGAAGGTGATCCTGCCCGCCCTCGTCTCACCGGTCGTGGCGAGCATCGTTTCTGCGGTCGGCACCTGGCTGGTGTTCGCGATCACCCGTGGAATGGATGAGAAACGCCGGGAACGGGGTTTCAGGTGGGGACAGGTCGGGTCCGCCTCGCTGATTTCCCTGGCGCACGGCACCAACGACGCCCAGAAGACCATGGGGGTCATCACCCTGGCGCTGATCGCCACCGGAAGCTGGACCCAGCTGCACGCGGTGCCGTTCTGGGTGAAGGTGGCCTGCGCCGTTGCCATCGCGCTCGGCACCTACCTCGGGGGCTGGCGGATCATCCGCACCCTGGGCAAAGGACTCGTCGAGATCA
Organism: uncultured Propionibacteriaceae bacterium; assembly: GCA_937965785.1. Classification (GTDB taxonomy): domain Bacteria; phylum Actinomycetota; class Actinomycetes; order Propionibacteriales; family Propionibacteriaceae; genus Arachnia. Next base: position 12,255 of record CALCKT010000014.1, read on the forward strand.
GCTCCCCTCAGGGCATGGCCGCTGATGCGTCGTCGGCAGCGGTGGTCCTGGCCTCCAGCCACATGGGCTTCGCCCTGTCCACCACGCACGTCGCCACCGGTTCGATCCTGGGAAGCGGTCTCGGGCGTTCCGGTGCCAAGGTCAACTGGCGTGTGGCCGGGAGGATGCTGATCTCGTGGGCGATCACCCTGCCCGCCGCGGCGCTCGCCGGGGCAGCCATGTGGCTGGTCGGGAACCTGCTCGGCGGGCTGTTCGGGGCCCTGGCGATAACCGTGATCCTGCTGGCATCGGCATTGTGGATGTACCTGCACTCCAAGAAGTCCGCAATTGACCACAGCAACGTCAATGACGAATGGGTGGAAAACGTCACCGCCCCGCGCCCGCTGGCCGCAACCGCTGAAATGGGTGACCTGATCGAGATCGAACAGCCCGAGGGCAGCCGAGCATGAACATCCTCTGGCTCGCTTTTGAGGGTACCTGGCACGTTCTGCTGGCCGGTTTGATCCTGGGGGCAGGGCTCCCGACGCTGTTCGCGCTGGGGGTGCGTTCCCTGTCGATGGGCACCGGGGATGATCCCAACCGGAAACCAACCCTGCTGGGAAAGGTGATAGCGGGGCTGTGTTTCGCCGTGGTGCTGCTGGCCGTTCTCGCGGGAATCGCGACGATCGTCGCCCACGGACTCGGGGTCCAGCTGAGTTTCGACGGCGTCATCCCGGTCTTCACCAGCAGGTAGCTCTCTCACGGCGTGACCGGGGCCGCACCACAGGTTTTCGCCCACGCTCTGCTGGAAGGCGGTAGCCTCCTGGCATGACCAGGGTCGTGCTGCACGTGCGCAGGTACCGCCCATGGCATGAGTGGAAGCCTTTCCCCGCTCAGGAAACGCGGGAGTTCGACGGTTCAACGTCGTCACGTGACGTCGAACCGTTTTTCTTCCGCGTTTCGTGCACAGGGGGAGGTTTCGTGCGAAGGGGAAGGTTTCGTGCGAAGGGGAAGGTTTCGTGCACTGGGGGAGCAGGAAGGACGTTCATGCGTGATGCAGAAACGCTGAGGCGTGTCCTCGCTCAACTCGACGGGCGGGGATACGCCTCGTACAAACAACTGACCGGCAGCTACCGGATCGGTACTGTCCGGCTCGTCGTCGACCACGTGCAGGTCGACCCCTACGCCCCGCCGTCACGGATGCGCATCATCGTCGACCGGGAGGTCGCGGATCTGCCCTCCGACCTGACCGACGACGCCGCGGGCAGGATCGCGGTCGCCGACTTCCTCACACGCCGGTTCGCGGACGCCGCGCATCGGATGGTTCCGAGGCCGGAGGGGACGGGAAATGGCGGGTTCGTGGGCATCGGCCGGCCCGGACAGGAGGTGCTGGAACGCACCAGCGTCGCCGTCCTGGTAGACCGGGTCGAGGCCCGCATCGACGTCGGCCTGCCCGCATCCGGGCGCAGGGCCCGCGGACACCAGGCGGCCAGGCTCCTGATCGATGTCCTGCCGCGCGTCGCCGAGGCCTCCCTGCTGCACCGGAACCTCGACCGGCGTGCCCTGCGCGAACACGTCACCCTGCTGCGCGACCAGGAACACCTCCGTGGTCTCCTGCCGGGGCGTGGACTGGTCGCGTTCGTGGGTGACGGCGCGATCCTGCCCCGCCGCTCCGGCGATTCCGACCTGCCCCTCGCAGGTGATGCCGCAGTGCCCTTCGAGAGCCCGGGAAACCTGCGGGTCGCCTTCGACCTGCCCAGCGGCCGCCGGGTCACCGGCATGGGCGTCCCCGAGGGCGTGACCGTGATCGTCGGCGGCGGGTATCACGGGAAATCGACGCTGCTGCGCGCGATCGAACGGGGCGTTTATCCCCACATCGGCGGTGACGGCCGCGAATGGGTCATCACCCGCCCGGACGCGGTCACCATCCGCGCGGAGGACGGCCGGGCGGTCACCGGCGTGGACATCTCCCCGTTCATCACCAACCTGCCTTCTGGAACCGACACGCGCTGTTTCAGCACGACCAACGCCAGCGGCTCCACGTCCCAGGCCGCCAACCTCGTCGAGGCCATCGAGGCCGGAGCGTCGACGCTGCTGATCGACGAGGACACCTCGGCCACGAACTTCATGATCCGCGACGAACGCATGCGCGCTCTCATCCCCGCCGCCCAGGAACCCATCACCCCGTTCGTGGACCGCGTCCGGCCCCTTTACAGCGAGCTCGGGACATCGACGATCCTCGTCGCCGGGGGCTCCGGGGCGTTCTTCGAGGTCGCCGACCACGTCATCGCCATCAACCGCTACGTGCCCGTCGACGTCACCGAAAGGGCACACGAAATAGCGGCTGCCCTGTCGCCCACCGAGGCGACGGAGGTCTTCACCGGCATGCGGGCGGGACGGCCCGGGGCTGTGTCCCTGCCGCCATCCGGCACCGGCAAACCCGCCAAGGCACGGAGCCGCACCAGGATCCAGTACGGCCGCGACGACATCGACCTCGCCGCGGTCCCGCAGCTGGTCGACGCCGCGCAGACGCAGGCCATCGCCCACGTGCTGGACCGCATCGGTGACCTCCTCGACGACCGGGCGGGCATGCCCGAGCGGATCGACGAACTGCTGCACCGCATCGACGAGGAAGGCCTCGACTGGCTCTCGCCCCACCGCGGTCATCCCGGGCACCTCGCCCGCCCCCGCCGCCACGAAATCCTGGCCGCCATCAACCGCCATCGGGGACTCCGGGCCCGGCCCTGACCCCGTCCCCGGAACCCAAAGCTGGTTGAACCGGGTCTCAGTGGAGGAACAGCCCGTGTCGAAACCACTGCCGGAAGCCGGGGAAGGGCCCTCGGACATGCGCGAGGTGGTTTCGACACGATCCGCTCGCTGGCGCTCGCGGATCGGCTCGACCGGCCATGGGGGATTGAGAAGCGGCGGGAGGGTTGCTGATCCTCGTCTCCGAGAGAAGCAGTCAAGGCAAGGCGTGGGTGCTCCAAGAGGATGTGTTGCGGGTATTCCTGGAAAATAGAGTCCGGGTGGGGCCGATGCAGTTTGGGCAGGCGGGATGGGCGTCAAGGTGGCTGCTGGCTGATTCGGGTTCACTCATACGGGAGGAATGGAAGTGGCGCTGATTCGCAACGGAAGCTACCTGAAACTGGCCTCGGCGATGGGTGTGTCGTCGGTCGGGGATGGGATCCGGCTTGTTGCTGCGCCGCTGCTGGCATCGACGGTCACGTCGGATCCGCTGTTGATCTCGCTTGTCGTCGTGGCCAACCGGCTCCCTTGGCTGCTGTTCGGCCTGGCAGGCGGGGTCGTCGCGGATCGGTTCAAGCGGAAGTCGCTGATGGTGCTGGTCGACCTGTCGCGGTGCGTTTTGGTGGGGGCGCTCGCGGGGGCTGTGTTCTTCGACCTCACCGGAATCTGGGTGCTGGCGGTCGTCAGCTTCTGTCTCGGTGTCGGCGAGACGGTCTTTTCGGCGGCGAACCAGGGCATGATCCCGGAGATCGTGGAGGACCCCGACGACCTGTCTGCGGCCAACGGCATCTTCTATGTGATGCAGGCGGCGTCGATGAACTTCATCGGGCCCGGACTGGGTGGGCTGCTGTTCGGTTTCGCGCGCTGGCTGCCGTTCCTGATCGACGCGGTCTCTTTCCTGCTGGCCTCAGCGCTGGTGGCGCGCATCGCAGGCGGAGGCCAGGCGCCCGCCAGCGGCGAGGTGGGGATGTGGCAGGCCGTGCGGGAGGGCGTCGCTTGGTGCCGGGGCAAGCCTGTGGTGGTCGCCCTGTTGTCGGTGATGGGTGTCGTCAACTTCGCCCAGAGCGGGGTGCTGGCGATCATGGTGATCTACGTCACGAACGACCTGGGCGCATCAGCGACGGCGTTCGGCGTCGTGTTGAGCATCTCCGGCGCAGGAGGTGTGCTTGGAGGGGCCCTGGCGCCGGTGGCCGATCGGAAACTGGGCTTCAGCTACGTTCTGCCGGTGGGGGTGGCTCTGGCGGGACCGTTGCTGCTCCTGATGACCGTTTCAAGCAATCTTGTGCTGCTTGCCGGCTGCCTGTTCTTCAACTCGTTCTTCGGCATCATGGTCAGCGTCCTGGTCGCATCTCTGCGGCAAAAGATCGCTCCGCGCGAGCTTGCGGGCAGGGTGGCGAGCGTCCAGGCGTTCATGGCCATGGGAATCGCGATGCCCGGTGGTGCGCTGCTGGGCGGAGTCGCCGCGGAATTGCTCGGAGTCCGATCGGTCTTCATCCTCTCCGGGGTCCTGTGCCTACTGCTGTCCCTGGTGACAGCCCGCAACCTGCACCCGCGCGCACTGAGACGAAGCATCGCAGAACTGATGGCGAAGGCGTCGCCGACGAAATGAGCCATGCCCTGGCGGACTGATTCGTTCGGCGAATCAGCCGGAGTGCCGTCCCACCCGGCGGTACGAACCGGACGGGGCGCAGAAGTAACGCACACGGGATCTTGCGGGGGGCAGGAAGGTCGCGCAGGGCAACACCAGCGCAGCGAAACCACCGAGTGCGAGCAACACCCGACTGCGGGGTGTGCCGGCCCCTTTCTGCCGGGGTTTCCTCAGGCTGAGTCAGACGAACAGCGGAAGGAACACCCCGGCAGAGAGGCCAGCAGCGGAATCAGATCGAAAACGTCGTCATCACAACGTCAGACCCGGGTAGAGCGGGTGCAGATCCAGGAGCTTCGCCGCGCGATCCTTCGATCCATCCGCGACCTCCGGGGCCAGTTCGTACTTCGCCTTGCCCGGTTTGCCGTCCTTCGTGGTGGTCGGTGTGGTCTTCTTCAGCACGTCGGTGATCATGGCCGCGACCTCGTCCATGTCGGAGGTGGTGAAGCCCCGCGACGTCAGGGCCGGGGTGCCGAGCCTGATGCCCGAGGTGTACCAGGCGCCGTTGGGGTCGTTGGGCACCGAGTTGCGGTTGGTGACGATGCCGGAATCCAGCAGCGCCGACTCCGCCTGCCGCCCGGTCAGGCCGAAGGAGGAGACGTCCAGCAGCACGATGTGGTTGTCGGTGCCTCCGGTCACCAGGGTGCTGCCGCGTTTCAGCAGCCCCTCTGCCAGGGCGCGGGCGTTGTCGACCACCCGGTGCGCGTAGTCCCGGAACTCCTCGGTGCGGGCCTCCGCCAGGGCGACGGCCTTGGCCGCCATGATGTGCGACAGGGGACCGCCCAGCACCATCGGGCAGCCGCGGTCGACGTCACCCGCGTAGTCCTTGGTCGCCAGCACCAGGCCGCCGCGCGGGCCGCGCAGCGACTTGTGGGTGGTGGTGGTCAGCACTTGGGCGAACGGCACCGGGTCCTCGTTGCCCGTGAACACCTTGCCCGCCACCAGGCCGGCGAAGTGGGCCATGTCGACCATCAGCACCGCGCCGACGGAATCCGCGATCTCCCGCATCTTCGCGAAATCGATGCGGCGCGGGTAGGCGGAGTAGCCGGCGACGATCACCAGCGGTTTGAACTCGGCGGCCTGCGCGGCGAGGGCGTCGTAGTCCAGCAGCCCGGTGGTGGGGTTCGTGCCGTAGGAACGCTGGTGGAACATCTTGCCCGACACGTTCGGCCGGAACCCGTGGGTCAGGTGCCCGCCCGCATCCAGGCTCATGCCCAGCAGCCGCTGGCTGCCGAACCGGGCCCGCAGCGTCTCCCAGTCGGCCTCGGACAGCTCGGAGACGTTCTTCGAACCGAACTCCGTCAGCGCCGGGGTCTCGATGTGGTGGGCCAGGATCGCCCAGTAGGCGGTCAGGTTCGCGTCGATCCCGGAATGGGGTTGTGCGTAGGCGTATTCGGCGCCGAACAGTTCACGCGCGTGCTCGGCGGCCACGGACTCCACCACGTCGACGTTCTGGCAGCCCGCGTAGAACCGGTGGCCGATGGTGCCCTCCGCGTACTTGTCGCTCAGCCAGGTGCCCATAGTCGCGAGCACCGGAAGGCTGGCGTAATTCTCGGAAGCGATCAGTTTCAGGGAGGCGCGCTGGTCGGTCAGCTCGTCGCGGATCGCCTGGCAGATCCGGGGCTCGACCTTCCCAATCACGTCCAGCAGGGTCCTGTAAGCGCCTGAAAGCGCCGCTGCATCAGTCACATCTACTCCTCTGGGGAATTGGTGGTGGGACCAAATCTAGTCCCCGGGGAGCGGTCGTGAGGGCCGAACCCCGGGGAAAGACCTGACCAAGGACCTGTTCGACGCGCATCAGGCCAGCCGCCACCTGCTGATGGCCCGCGAGTCCTCGAGCAGTTCCGCGAACAGCCCCTCGGTTTTCGCCAGCTCGGCGGGGGAGCCCTGCTGAACGACCCGGGTGACCTGACCGGCCTCGCGGCCGCTCAGCACCGCCACCGAGTGGGCTTTCATGATGGTGCTCAACCGGTGGGCGATCACCACCACCGTGCGACCCCGGGAGAGTTCCTCGAGGGTCGTGGTCAGGACCGCCTCGTTCTCGGCGTCCAGCGCCGAGGTGACCTCGTCGAGCAGCAGGATCGGGGCGTCCTTCAGGAAGGCGCGGGCGATCGAGACGCGCTGCCGTTCACCGCCGGACAGGCGCTGCCCGCCCTCGCCGACGGGGGTGTCGAGTCCCTGCGGCAACCGCGTCAGGGCCCCCTCCAGGCGGGACCGGCGGATGGCCTCGTCCACCTCCTCGTCGGTGGCCCCGGGTTTGGCGATGCGGACGTTCTCGCGGATGGTTGTGTTGAACAGGTACACGTCCTGGAAGACCATCGAGATCATCGACATCAACTGCTCCGTGGCGATGTCCCTGACGTCGACCCCACCGATGGTGACCCGCCCGGCGGACACGTCCCAGAACCTCGCTGCCAGTTTCGTCAGCGTCGACTTGCCACAGCCCGAAGGCCCGACGATCGCGGTGATCCGGCCCTGCGGCGCCTCCAGGGAGAAGTCCCGGAACAGGGGGGCATCCTGGTCGTAGGAGAAGGTGATGTCCTGGAACCCGATGTCGTGGTTCCCGGGAATTTGTGGTTTCTCGGGCTCGGGCATCACGGGGGTGTCGAGGATCTTCCCGATGGCCTCCAGCGAGATCTCGCACTTCTGGATCTCCCCCTGGTACAGCAACGCGTGGGACATGGGGGTCACGAGCCGGGTGGTCATCACCACGACGGCCACGAAGGTGGCCAGGTCCAGCGATCCGTTCAGGGCGAACCCCAGCCCGAAGGCCAGGACCCCTGCGAAGAGGGCGTGGGTGACCACCAGCAGGGCCCCCATGGGTGGGCCCTGGAGTTTGAGCAGTTGATGAACGCCCCGGTTCTCCGCTTCCAGGGCGCCCCGGATGGGGGACCACTGCATGCCGGCCAGGCCACGGGCCCTGAGGACGGGCTGTAGCTGGGCGTACTCGATCAGCCTTCCCGCGCTGGCCGAGCTGAGCACGGGTTCCAGGGCTTGTTCTTGTTTCAAGCTGCGCAGACCCCAACGCCACACCAGATAGGTGAAGGGCAGGCTGACCGTCATCACCAGGGCCAACCGCCAGTCGAAGAAGAAGGTGGCCACCAGCACGGTGCCGGGAATCACGATTGCCGAGACCAGGTTGGGCAGCACCACCGATGCGAGGTGGGAGAGGATGTCCACCTCGCTGGATACAGCGGCGGCCACGTCCCCGGCGCTCCTGGCCCGGAACCAACCCAGTGGGAGAGCCGAGACCCGGCGTCCGATCTTCGAGATCAGGTTGCCGCAGACATCGATGACGCTGATGCGCATGGCCATGACCATGCTGATCCAGTTCACCAGGAAGGCTGCGGCCCCGAGGCCGATCAGGACCCACAACCACGGCAGGGCGGATGCCGGGTCCGGGCTCAGGAAGGCCCGCAGGAAGGGGATCAGGGCCACGAATGCCAGGCCCTGCAGCAACGCGGAGACCGCGTAACCGACGATCAGGGCGTTCACGACCCCCGGTTTGTCGAGATAGCGACGGAAATGCTTCAGCATGCCGGTTCCTTTTCCTCGATCCCTTCAAGGGCCTGGGCGATGTCGGTCTGGTTCCGCCACAACCGGGCGTAGGGGCCGTCCTGGGCCAGCAGTTCGTCGTGGGTTCCCAGCTCGACGAGCCGGCCCGCGTCGATCACGGCTATCTGGTCCACACCTTGGATCGTGGAGAGCCGGTGGGCGATCACGATCACCGTGCGTTTCTGGGCCAGGTTGCTGATGGCCTGCTGGATCAGGCGTTCGGAATGGCTGTCGGCCTGCGCCGTCGCCTCGTCGAGGATCAGGATGGGGGATGCGGCCAGGAAGGCCCGCGCGATCGTCAGGCGCTGCGCCTCACCCCCGGAGAAATGGGCTCCCTCACCAATGATCGTGTCGTAGCCGTCGGGAAGCTGCATGATGCGGTCGTGGATGCAGGCGGCCCTGGCCGCCTCCTCGATCTCGGCCTCGGTCGCCTCCGCGTTTCCGAGGGCGATGTTCGCGCGGACGGTGTCGGTGCTGAGCATGATGTCCTGGAAGACCAGCGACATCGATGACAGCAGTTCCCGCGTGGGTTGGTCCCGCACGTCGCGGCCGTTGACGAGCACCGTCCCGGAATCGATGTCCCAGAACCTTGCGATTAGCCTGGCCAGCGTGGATTTCCCGCCGCCGGAGGGGCCGACCAGCGCCGTGACCGTACCCGGTGGGCATTTCAGGGAGAGTTCCTGGATGACCGGTTCCCCGGGGTCGTAGGAGAAACTGACGTCGCGGAACTCCACTGCGGGGGCGTCCTCCGCCGGGGCGATCTCGGTGTCCGGTTCGGACAGCTCGGGGGCCTGCAGGATGTGCAGGGTGCTGTTCGCGGCCTGCTTCGCCGCGTACAGGTTCTGTGACATCTCCATCAGGGTCAGCAGTCCCTCGGGCAGCCCGACCCACACCAGGGCGAAGGCCACCACCGTCACCGGGGACAACCACCCCTGGAGCGTGAACACCAGCCCCAGCCCCATCGTTGCGGCGAACACCGGTCCGGGTTGCAGCAGCGAAGCGATCAGGCTCAGTCCGATGCTCTGCTTCTGCATCCATGTCAGGGAAACCCTGGAGAACCTCTTCTGGGCCTCGTCGAAACGCCCGAAGACATCCGCGGTCATGCCGAAGTTCTTGACCTCCTTGATGCCGTCCACCAATTCCACCGTCCGGTCCGAGAGCTGTCGTTCGGCCTCGGCGTAGTCATCGAACACCTTCCTGATCCCCGTCATGCCGGTCGCGTACACCACGACCGAGAGCAGCAGGTAGCAGCCGGTCAGCAGACCGGCGAAGCGCCAGTCCAGCCAGAACAGGTAGCCGAGGCTGACCAGCAGGCTGATGAGGGAATTGGCGAAGTCGCCGGCCAGGTGCGCCACCAGGGAGTGGATATCGGCGGTGTCGTTCGAGACGGCCTGCCGGATGCGACCTGAACTCCGGGCCGAGAACCAGCCGAGGTTCACGACCCCCAGTTTGCTGATGAGCCGCTGCCGGAGCTCGTGGCGGAGCCTCGCCTCCGTGGTGTGGTTGTTCCCCAGCGCGTAGGTGTAGGAGAGCGAATGGACCACCATGCACACCACCGCGGCGATCACCCACCCCCACAGGTACGCGGGATCCGGGTTCCCCGCCAGCAGGGAACGGGTGATCTCGACGATCGCTATGTAGGGCACCACCTTGAACACCGCTCCCATGGCGGCGAGGCTGAACCCCAGGTACATCGAGCCGCGTGCGCTGCGGACCAGGTCCCACACGGACCTCGGGGCATTCGCGGGAATGGTGTCGGGTACAGAAGATTGCGTTGACATGAGGTCTCTTCCAGATAGAAGGCAGGCATGCCTAAACTAGCATTCTGGGGGTATACCCCTACAAGGGGTGGGGCTTTCCGAGAATGTGCCTCGACGAGGGCAGCTCCCCGCCGACTTCCCCCGGGCCGCCAGCTTCCCCGGGCCGCCGACTCTCCTCGGGCCGCCGCCTTTCCCCGGGCTGTCGACTCTTCTTGAAACGCTTGTCTTGTGGGCGTCTGCTTGCGCTACAGCGCAAGCAGACGCCCACAAGACAAGCGTTCTTGCCGGGAGGGCAGGCGAATGGCGGGAGGGCAGGCGAGTCGCGGGAGGGCACCGAGACCGGACGTGCTGCTCGACGGGTTCAACGACCGTTATGAGGAAGAGGTGGTCGCGCGCTGGGGTCGCGAGGCCTACCGGGCGGGCCATGACTGGTGGCACGGCAAGACCCTCGCCCAGCAGCAGGCGTGGAAGAAGCGCTCGGAACGGCTCGTCGCCGACTGGGTTCGCGCCCAGCGGGCCGGGGCCGCACTGGACTCCCCGGAGGTGCGCCGGCTCGTGGACCGGCACGTGGCCCGGCTCGGTGAGATCCCGGGAACCCCGACGCACACCGGCGACGGGGAACGCTCATCGGCCATGATCCGCGGACTTGCCCGCATGTACGTGCAGGACCCCGCGATGCGGCACGCATTCGGGGGACGGGCCGGCGCCGAGTTCGTCCGCGACGCGCTCCTGATGCACATCGAGGAGGAACAGGAATGAGGCGCCCGTCGCCGAGCGTTCCGCGTCCCGACATGAAAGGCTTCGGACATGCGAATCATCATTGGCGCTCCGGGCAACGGAGCCGTGCTGAAGGAAGCGCTCAAGGAGAAACTGGCGGGAGACGAGCGGGTGAGTGCCCTGGTGGACCTGTCCACGCCGGACATCACCTACCCGGAGCTCTCCTTCCAGGCGGGCCGGGCCATCGCGGAGGGAAGAGCCGACCGGGGCATCCTCGTGTGCGGCACCGGCATCGGCACCGCCATCGCCGCCAACAAGGTACCGGGAATACGGGCCGCGACCGCCCACGACCTGCTGACCGTCCGGGGATCGGTGGAGAATTACGACGCCCAGATCCTGTGCATGGGTCAGAACGTCATAGCGGCACCGGCGGCCTGGGCGCTGGTGGACATCTGGCTCGACCTGCGTCACGACCCGGCGGGCAGCTACGGTCCCAGAGTCGGTGAGATCGCGGCCTACGAGGCCCGCTGCTGACTGATCTCGTAGAGCGCGACGGAAGCCGCCACCGACGCATTGAGCGACTCCACCGCGGAGGCGATGGGGATCGAGACCAGGGCGTCGCAGTTCTCCCGCACCAGACGCGCCAGGCCCTCCCCTTCGGAGCCGACCACCACCAGGACGGGGCCGTCGAGCCCCGGGATACCCGACAAGGGGGTTTCGCCCTCACCGGCCAGACCGACGACTGTGAATCCGGCACCGGAGGCGCGGCGCAGCATCTGGTTCAGGTTCGTGACCTTCGCGACGGGAATGCGCGCCGCCGCTCCCGCGGAGGTCTTCCACGCTGCGGCCGTCATGGAGGCCGACCGGCGGGCCGGGATCACCACGCCCTGTGCGCCGAAGGCGGCCGCCGATCGGATGATCGCGCCCAGGTTGCGGGGGTCCGTCACCTGGTCGAGGGCCACCACGAGACCCCGCGAGGGAACCTCGAAGGCCGCGTCGAAGATGTCCTCGACATCCGTGTAATCGAAGGCGGGAAGCTGCAGGGCCACCCCCTGGTGGACGAGACCGCCGGTCACCCGGTCCAGCTCGGCCCGGGTCACCTGCAGCAGCGGAAGCGAATGCTCGGCCGCGAACTTGAGGATGTCACGGAGCCGGTCGTCGCGCTCCGCGCCCTCGGCGACGTAGGCCTGTTTCACGGGCAGCCCGGCTGTGAGGGCCTCCAACACCGGGTTGCGGCCCACCACCCAGTCCGCCCCCACCGGGGCGTGGCCAGTTGTTTTCGCCCTCGGGCGGTTCGCCTGACGTTTCAGCGCCTCCTGTTTGGCCTTGTACGCCTTGTGGTAGACGCGGTCCTCGGCCTTCGGGGTGGGGCCCTTGCCCCGAAGCGAACGGCGGATCCGCCCGCCAGAACCCGCGGTGTTGCCCTTGCCGCGGTTACCGGCCCCGGGGTGTCTCGAGTTGCCTGCCATCTATTTCTTCTCCAGACTCCAACGGGCCCCTTCCGGGGTGTCGGTGATGTTCAATCCAGCCTCGGTCAGGGTGTCGCGAATGGCGTCAGCGCGTCCCCAGTCCTTGGCGGCCCTGGCCTCGGCGCGCTGCTCCAGCAGCTTGGAAACCAGCCGATCCACGACGGGGGTCAGGTCATCGCCCCCGGTGGCGCTCGCCCACGGGGCGTCGCCAGGGTTGATTCCCAGGATGCTGGTCATTTCGGAGACCGTGGCGTACAGGTCGGCGGCCCCCGGGTCGCCGTCGCTCAGGGCCTTGTTTCCTGCTCGCACGGCCTCGAAGAGCGTGGCCACTGCGGTCGGGGTGGCCAGGTCGTCGTTCATCGCGGCCTCGAACGCATCCCAGAACGGCCCACCGACCCTGCCCCGCGTCAAACCGCGTTCACCGGCGGAGGCCAGGAAGGAGTCGATGCGTTCGATGCCCTTCTCCGCTTCCGCCAAAGATCCTCGGGTCTGCTCGTCGGCGGGGGAGAACTCGATCTGGCTGCGGTAGTGGGGGGCCAGCAGGAAGAACCGCACCGCGCGCGGATCGAAGGCCTTCGTGACCTCCGATATCAGCGCCGTGTTGCCCAGCGACTTGCTCATCTTCTCGCCCGCCATCGTCACCCAGGCGTTGTGCATCCACACCCGGGCGAAACCGCGCCCGGCCCCGGCGGACTGGGCCAGTTCGTTCTCGTGGTGCGGGAAACGCAGGTCGATGCCGCCGCCGTGGATGTCGAAGGTGTCGCCGAGGTATTTCCCGGCCATGGCAGAGCACTCCAGGTGCCAGCCGGGACGTCCCCTGCCCCAGGGGGTGGGCCAGGACGCGGTCTCGGGTTCCTCGGGTTTGTGTCCCTTCCAGAGCGCGAAGTCGCGGGGGTCGCGTTTGCCGCGCGGATCGGCGTCCTCCGCGGCGGCCATCTCGTCGACCTTCTGGCCCGACAACTCCCCGTAACGCGGCCAGGAACGCACATCGAAGTAGACATCCCCGGAACCATCGTCGGCGACGTAGGCGTGGCCGCGTTCCAGCAGCTCCTCCACCAGCTCGATCATCTCCGGGACGTGACCGGTGGCGCGTGGCTCGTAGGTGGGGGGCAGGCACCCGAGTGCGGCGTAGGCGTCGTGCAGCTCCCGTTCGAAACGGTAGGCGTGCGCCCACCACTCGATACCGGCCTCCGCGGACTTGGCGAGGATCTTGTCGTCGATGTCGGTGATGTTCGCGACGACGGTGACGTCGAGGCCCTGACGCGTCAGCCAGCGGCGCAGCACGTCGAAGACCACTTCCTTGCGGATGTGCCCGAGATGCGGGGAGGCCTGCACCGTCAATCCACAGTGGTAGACCGACACCTTCCCGGGAACCAGGGGAACGAACTCCTCGACGGCTCGGGTGGCGGTGTTGTACAGGCGCAGATTCACCCTGCGGAGTCTAGTGCCGCCCGGCGCCGGCGTCAGCGGACGACCCGAAACCACGCGCTCCCTGATGGCGGAAAAGTACAGTAACCGGTGCCGGATAGGTACAGTTTGGAACGACGGAAAGGTATACCGGGCGCTTGTGATTTGAGATTCGCCGACTATGTCAGGGAGATCGAATCCTCCGGTTTTCCGGGCATCCGTTCACCCTGTGACCGGGCCGGGCGAGCGCAGTTCGAGTCGTACCTGACGCGAGTCCTTTCCCCGGGAATGGTTCCGGAGCGGATCGCGGATCCTGTGGCCTCGACAACCGGCGAGCATGACTGTCGGCGCCGGGACAAGGTGGCCGTCGTTCCGTTGGGACTTCCGGGGCCCTGAACACCATCCCGACTGAGGGGGAGCACTGGACCCGGCGTCCCAAGCGGCACGTCAAAGCCCTCGGGCTCCCCATCGTCGAAACCGACAGGCTGCACCACGGCATCATCGAGAGGCTTCACGCCTCACGCGAAGCACGGTGAACCGCTGGTGCAGCCCGCCGGAAACGGGGATGGTCAGGAATCCCGGGCCGCCTTGGCGCGCAGGGCATCGATGTCGAAACCGAAGGTGACGGGGATGGCCGGATCGTTGGCCTCGTCCTCCCACGGATCGTAGGGCTTCTCGTACTGGTCGTCCACGAATCCCTGTGACGGGTCGTACTTGTTGGCCAGTTCCTGTCCGACGGGTTCCACGTTGCTCATGTGCTCGTCGGGCAGCGTTGCCAGCACGTCCGCGATGTAGCCAGCGGCTGCCTCCTCGATGGAGACCTCCCGGTTCTCCCGCTGCGACTGGTACCAGCGGTAGTCCAGCAGCTCGTGGAAGAACTGCGCCGGTTCGCGTTTGCCCTCCAGATGGGCCGGGATGCGGGTGACGGCGGGTTCGAAGACCTCCGTCAGCCACTTGTGGGCCATCACCGATTCGCTCATGTTCCCGGGCAGCTTCGCCCGGAAGGTGTCCATGTCGTTGAGCAGCCGACGCGCTTGGTGCTCCTCCGCATCCAGGCCGGTCAGGCGCATCAGGCGCCGTGCGTGGTGTCCGGCCTCGACCACCTTCGGTTGCATGCGGATGGTGCGGCCGTCGGGGGAGGTCTGCACGTCGATCTCGGCGACGTCGAACCCGAGCGCGTTCAGGCGACGCACCCGGCCCTCGAGGCGATATATCTCGGAGTCGCTGAACTCCTCGACACCCGTCAACTCCGCCCACAGGCTCTGATAGCGCTCCTCGATGGTGTCCACCAGCCACTGCGGATCCAAGGAGGGATCCAGCATTCCGCCTGCCTCCAGGTCGCAGAACTCGCCGAACAGGTTCGTTCGTGCGATTTCCAGGTCGTGGGCGCGCTGCCCGGCGGTCAGGGAGGGATGCACCTCACCGGTCTCGGCGTCCACCAGGTAGGCGGCGAACTCGCCGGCGTCACGCCGGAACAGGATGTTCGACAGGGACACGTCTCCCCAGTAGAAACCGGTCAGGTGCAGCCGGGCGAACAACGCCACCATGGCGTCCAACAGCCGGTTGACCGTGTCCAGTTTCACACCCGAGTAGAACAACGCCCGGTAGGGCAGGGAGAACGGCAGGTGCCGGGTCAGAAGGATCGGATCCAAAGGCTCCTGGTCGTTGGTCTGCCGCCCGAGAACCACCCCCACGGGTTCAACGGACGGTACGCCCAAGCGTCTCAGCTCGGTCAACTGGCGGTATTCATGTACCGCCACCTCCTCCAGGATCTCCTTGGCAGCAAGGATCTCGTCACCCACCTGGATGAAACGGACCACGTGCCGGGAGATGCCTCTGGGCAGCGCCACCAAGTGCTGCGTCGGCCACGCCTCCAGTGGCGTGTTCCAAGGCAGCCGGATCAACGCTGCATCTGGCTTGGCAGCTAGGAATCTAGGCACAAACCAACACTACCCGCTCCCGGTGATATCGGGCTCCATTTGAACTTTCTTCCCAATTGTCGAATGTTCTATTCGTGACAAAGGTATTTATCGACTTGGGTCTGGAGCCTCTATACACATACCGGTGCGAATCGCCTGAGCAGATCGGTGAAGGCCGCAGACGCCCTCTCCCGGATCTCGGGTCCCAGGTGCGGAACGTCGGTTTTTGCGACCAGCCCGAACTCGTGCAGGACGAACCTGCGGATGGGTTCCGGGACGACGCCCTCCCCGAGTTCGCGGGTGACCGCCTTGGCCCGGACCAAGGCGGTGATCGCGTCGATGACGTCCTCGGCCGGGGGTGCTTCCTCGAGCAGCGCCGACAGGTTCATCGGGGGAACCGGGGAACCCAGCGTGCGCGTCCAGTGCAGGGCCGCCGCGGGGCGGATGGCGTAGAACAATTTCTTCAGGGAGACCTTTTCGCCCTCCGCAGCGCCCGAACGGTTCCAGTGGGCGCGGCCGGCGTGGAAGTAGTGCCGTCGGATGGCATTGTGGTCCACCACATCGCGGCACACGTCCAGCAGCTCCTCGGCGAACGCGGGCTGTCCGCGGTAGACCAACGGTGAACGCAGCCACTCCAGGACGGTTGCGTTGCTGCGCGCGGCGAGCCGGACTGCCTTGATCAGGTCCCAGCCGTTGACATCGAGCACGCCGTCCAAGGGGGTCTCGATGACATCCCGCGGACGCCACGGCGACAGATAGTCGTCGTGGCGTCGCACGTAGAAGAACCGGCAGTCGTAGTCGGAATCCGGGGACGGGAACCCCCAGGCTCGGCTGCCGGACTCGACCGCCCACAGCACTCGGACGCGGTGGTCGCGTTCCACCCCGTCCAGGCGGGCCTGGATCCTTTCCACGGTTGCCGCGTCGAAGTCGTCGGTGAGGGTGCAGATCATGCCGACATGGTAGGGGCGGCTGCGTTGTGGTTCGTCAGTAGGTGGTGATTCCCCGCGCCCGGAACTGGTTCCTGACCCGCTCGGTCAGTTCCTTCGACGGCGGTGAGGTGTCGGCCAGTTCGTAGGGCAGCTCCAGGGTCGCCCACTTGTCACGCCCCATCTGGTGGAAGGGCAGCACCTCCACCCGGGTCACGACGGAGATCTGTTCCACGATCCCGGCCACGGCCTCCACGTTCTCGACGGCGTCGGTGAGGCCCGGAACCAGCACGAACCTGATCCACACCTCCTCGGTGCCGCGCTCCGACAGGCGCTGCGCGAAGTCCAGGGTCGGTTGCAGCTCCCGACCGGTGGCCTTCCGGTACACCTCGGGGATACCGGATTTGATGTCCAGCAGCACCAGGTCGAGGTCGTCGAGGAGCGCATCGGAGGCGTTGACGCCCAGGAAACCGGAGGTGTCGATCGCGGTGTGGATGCCAAGCTGCTTCGCCTCGTGCAGCAGCCGACCCACGAAGGCGGGTTGCATCAGGGGCTCGCCCCCCGAGACCGTGAGGCCGCCTCCCGTGGTGCGGAAGATCCTCCGGTAACGCTTCAACCGGCCCACCAGGTCGCCGAGCCGCACCGGCTGGCCCTTGGCGGCGAACATGGTGTCTGGGTTGTGGCAGTACAGGCAGCGCAGCGGGCATCCCGAGAGGAACACCGTCATCCGGGTACCGGGACCGTCGACGCCGGTCACCAACTCCCACGAGTGCATGGACGCCAACTCACCGGAGCGCACCTGCTCCAAGTGGTCGTGGCGTTCAAGATCGTCGGTGATGTCGATGCCCGCCACACCGAAACCACCGGGCCGCAGCCGGGGGGTATCCAACACAACTGGTTGGGGGCGGTATTCGCCCGTGACCCCGTCGGCTGCGGCCGATGCCGTCGTCTGGGTCACTCAGGAACCCTGGTGGAAGGTACGGGACAGCACGTCGCGCTGCTGTTCCTTGGTGAGCTTGACGAAGTTCACGGCGTAGCCGGAGACGCGCACCGTCAGGCTCGGGTACTTCTCCGGGTTCTCCATGGCGTCCTCGAGGGTTTCGCGGTTGAGCACGTTGATGTTGGCGTGGAACAGGCCAGGCACGTCACCGCGGACCTCGCGGGCCGCTTTCATGTCGGAAATACGCTCGTCAAAGGTTTTGATTGCCATTTTTCTTTCTCCTGGGTTGGTTGATGAATCAGCAGCAGTCCTCGGGCACGAAACCGGCGTCGAGGATGCCCACGAGGTTGTTGACCTGTTCTTCCTTGGTGCGGCCGAGGCCGGACGGGGTGATGGTGTTGGTCAGGGAGATGCCGTCCAGGGCGTCGGAGTAATCGAGCTTGCCCACCGAGAGCATCGAGGCGAGCATACCGTGATTGTCCACGCCGTTCTCGGGGTTGGCGCCCGGAGCGAACGGGGTGCCGGCCTTGTGACCCGAGGGGAACGATCCCGTCGCCTTGCCGTAGACCACGTTGGAGGTGATCGTCAGCACCGACTGGGTCGGTACGGCGTCGCGGTAGAGCGGGATCTCCTTGATCTTGCTCATCACCGTGTGGACGATGGCGGCGGCGATCTCGTCGGCCCGGTCGTCGTCGTTGCCGTAGGTGGGGAAGTCGCCCTCGGTGATGTAGTCGACGACGAGTCCCGTCTCGTCACGCACCGGGGTCACCTTGGCGTACTTGATGGCCGACAGCGAATCCGCGACGATCGACAGGCCCGCGATGCCGCAACCCAGGGTGCGCACGATGTCGGAGTCGTGCAGCGCCATCTCAATCGACTCGTAGGCGTAGCGGTCGTGGCAGTAGTGGATGATGTTGAGGGCCTCCACGTAGGTGGCGGCCACCCAGTCGAGCATTTTCTCGTAGCGCATCCACACATCGTCGAAGTCGAGAGGACCATCGCCCACGACCCCCTCGTGGTCGGGGACGATCAGCTTGCCGCTCATCTCGTCGCGGCCACCGTTGATGGCGTAAAGCAGGGTCTTGGCGGCGTTCATGCGGGCACCGAAGAACTGCATCTGCTTGCCCACCCGCATCGGGGACACGCAGCATGCGATGGCGGCGTCATCG
This sequence comes from uncultured Propionibacteriaceae bacterium, assembly GCA_937965785.1. Taxonomy (GTDB): domain Bacteria; phylum Actinomycetota; class Actinomycetes; order Propionibacteriales; family Propionibacteriaceae; genus Arachnia. Next base: position 30,486 of record CALCKT010000014.1, read on the forward strand.
CCCCAGTGGGAGCGGATCTGTTCATCTGCCTCGTACTGCACCGACGAGGTCTCGATCGAGATCGCGGCACAGAACTCCTTGTATCCCTCGGGCAGCTTCGGGTCCCAGAAGATCGTGATGTTCGGCTCCGGGGCGGGCCCCAGGTTGCGCAACGTCTGCAGCAGGCGGAACGAGGTCTTGGTAACCAGCGAACGGCCGTCCTCACCGATGCCCGCGTCCGACCAGGTGGCCCAGTAGGGATCGCCGGAGAAGATCTGGTCGTACTCGATGGTGCGCAGGAAACGCACGATCCGCAGCTTGATCACCAGGGCGTCGATGATCTCCTGGGCGTCCTCCTCGGTGATCAGACCCGCGTCGAGGTCGCGCTGGAAATAGCAGTCGAAGAACGCGGACAGCCGCCCGATGCTCATGGCGGCGCCGTCCTGCGATTTCACGGAGGCCAGGTACCCGAAGTAGGTCCACTGCACGGCCTCCTTCGCGTTGCGCGCGGGACCGGAGATGTCGAAGCCGTAGCTGGCGGCCATGGTCTTGAGCTTCTTCAACGCCTTGATCTGCTCGGAGTGCTCCTCACGGAACCGTGCCCAGTGCTCCGAGAACGGGGCCTCGTCCACGGCGGCCTTGTCGGCCTGTTTGAACTCGATCAGCTTGTCCACCCCGTACAGCGCGACCCTGCGGTAGTCACCGATGATGCGGCCACGGCCGTAGGCGTCGGGAAGGCCGGTGATCACGTGCGCGGAACGGGCGGCGCGGATGCGGGGGGTGTAGATGTCGAAGACCGCCTCGTTGTGGGTCTTGCGGTACTTGGTGAAGATGTCCTTGACATCCTGGTTGGGTTCCTTGCCCGCCTCGCGGATCGCGGTCTCCACCATGCGCCAGCCACCATTGGGCATCATCGCCCGCTTCAGCGGGGTGTCGGTCTGCAGACCGACGACCACGTCGTCGTCCTCACTGATGTGGCCGGGGGCGAAGGCGTCGATGTCCGCGGGGGTTTCGGTGTCCACGCCGTAGACACGCCGGGCGCGCTCGACCGACAGGTATTCCTTCTCCAGGGTCTCCCATATCCGCAGCGTCTTGGCTGTCGGGCCGGCCAGGAACGAGGCGTCCCCTGCGTAAGGGGTGTAGTTGCGCTGGATGAAATCCCGGATGTCAATCGTCTCCCGCCAAGGCCCGGGGGTGAAACCCTCCCAGGGATCGACGGGGGATGCGTTTTCGGGGACGGTTTCCGTGAGAAGAGTCATAGACGTCTTTCCTTGAAATCGGGTCATCGGACGCGACCGGACCATCGTGGTGCACTGGGCGGGGCCGTGGACGTAGCGATGAGTTTTTGCGCGGCGATGAGCGTTTTGTGTATCGATTGTCCGGCTAGTCTAACCATGCCTGTTTCCGCTTCCCAAGGAGGATGAGCCGAGCGGGGCTCCGCGGGCGTGCAACGCAGGGGATCCGCCCGCAATTCCCCTAGCCCTGCGCCCTGTCCAGGGCCTCGGTGACGGCCGCCGCCAGGTCCTCGGCAGCCTCCAGGCCGACGCTGAGACGCAGCAGGCCGTCGCCGATCCCGGCGACCGCGCGGGCCTCGGGGCTCATGCCGGCGTGGGTCATGGTCGCAGGATGGCAGATCAGCGACTCCACCCCGCCCAACGACTCCGCCAGGTGGAAGACCTGCAGCCCCGCCAGGAAACGCTCGGCGGCGGGACGGCCACCTGCCAGGTCGATGCTCAGCAGCGACCCGAACCCGGACTGCTGCCTGGCGGCCAGTTCGTGTCCCGGATGGGTTTCCAGTCCGGGCCAGTGCAGGGCGGCGACGGCGGGATGCCCCTGTGCGGCGTCGACGACCGCCTCGGTGTTGAGCGCGTGCATCCGGATGCGGGCATCCAGGGTCCGCAACCCCCGCAGCGTCAGGTAGGAATCGAAGGCGCCGGCGGTCAGTCCGAGGGCGTTGGCCAGCCAACCCACGTGCTCCGCGGCCTCGGGGTCGCGGGTGACCACGGCCCCCCCGACCACATCGGAGTGCCCGTTGATGAACTTGGTGGTGGAGTGCAGCACGTAATCGGCGCCGAGGTCGAGGGGGCGCTGCAGCAGCGGTGAGCAGAAGGTGTTGTCCGCCACCAGTTGCGCACCGGCGGCGTGGGTGGCCTCGGCGACGGCCCTCAGGTCGGTGATCCGCAGCAGCGGGTTCGACGGGGTTTCCGCCAGCACCATGGAGGCTCCATCGAGAGCGGCGGTGAAGGCCCGAGGGTCGTTGAAGTCCACGAAACGGGCATCCAGGCGGCCCCGGGTGGCGTGGTGGTTCAGCAGCCGCCAGGTTCCGCCGTAGCAGTCGTGCTGGCAGACCACCACGCCGCCGACCGGGACCAACTCCTCGACCAGCAGAGTCACGGCCGCCAGGCCCGTTGCCACCACGGTGGCGGCGGCTCCACCCTCCAGGGTCGCCAAGGCATCCGAGAGGAGGTCGCGGGTGGGATTGCCGGCGCGGGAGTAGTCGTAGTTGCCCGGTTCCCCGGGGGCCGCGAAGACGTAGTTCGTCGAGAGGTGGATGGGGGGCACCACCGCCCTGTGGGAGGTGTCCGTTCCGAGCCCGGAACGCATTGCGCGGGTCCAGGTGCCGAGTTCTGCCATGGCCGTCTCCTGTGCAGGGGCGTCAGATCCGGCCCCAAGCTACCGCACCCCGGCGGTGTTCTGGGCACCCATCTCACCGGGTTCGTCCAGGTTCCGTGCGGAGGGCCTTGGTCGGTTCCCGGCCCGGCGGTAGACGAAACGAGGTCCTGCACCCCGGGGGGCACAGGACCTCGTTTTGTCTGGGGTGCCTCAGGAGATGCGTTCCTGGGTGGCGTTGCTGAACACGTGCACGCTCTCCGGATCGGCGGCGAGCCGCACCACATCACCCTTGGCCGGCGACTGGCGGGCGCCGACCCGGGCGACGATCTGCTGGGCGCCGACGAGCTCTTCCTCGCCCAGCCCGGCGAGGGTGCCGTACAGGTAGGAGTCCGCGCCGAGTTCCTCCACGACTGCGATGTCCAGGCCAATGCCCCGGCCGTCGGTGGCGATCCTGAAGGATTCGGGACGGATACCCAGGGTCAGGGTGGTCTCGTTCGCGGCCCTCGCGAGGATCTCGCGGGCGACGGGGACCACGTAGTCGCCGATCTGGACGCCCCCGTCGACGACCTTGCCCTCCATGAGGTTCATGGCGGGGGAACCGATGAAGCCCGCGACGAACAGGTTCTTCGGGGTGTCGTACAGGGCCAGCGGGGAATCGACCTGCTGCAGGACGCCGTCCTTCATCACCGCGACCCGGTCTCCCATCGTCATGGCCTCCACCTGGTCGTGGGTGACGTAGACGGTGGTGACGCCGAGACGCCGCTGCAACGCGGCGATCTGGGTGCGGGTGGAAACGCGCAGCTTCGCGTCGAGGTTCGACAGCGGCTCATCCATCAGGAACACCTGCGGCTGGCGCACGATGGCGCGGCCCATGGCGACGCGCTGCCGCTGGCCACCGGAGAGGGCCTTCGGTTTGCGGGACAGGAAATCCTCGAGGCCCAGCAAGTGGGCGGCCTCCTTGACCCGCTTCTCCCGCTCCGCCTTGGGCACGTTCTGCATCTTCAGTGCGAACCCCATGTTGTCGGCGACGGTCATGTGCGGGTAGAGGGCGTAGTTCTGGAAGACCATCGCGATGTCGCGGTCCTTCGGCGGCAGGTCGGTGACGTCGCGGTCACCGATGAAGATCGAGCCCGAGTTGACCTCCTCGAGGCCGGCGAGCATGCGGAGTGAAGTGGATTTGCCGCAGCCGGAGGGGCCGACGAGGACCATGAACTCGCCATCGGCGATTTCCAGGACGAGCTTGTCGACTGCGGCGCGATCCGAGCCGGGGTAGATGCGCGAGGCTTCGCGGTAGCTGACAGTGGCCATGCCACATTTCCTTTCCACGGGCAGGTACGTGCCCGACGATCCGTAGTGGTGGAAGCGACTCTTCCTCGGTGGACAGACTAACAGCCGCCCCACGCCCCGAACCGGAGACCCTCAGGTAAGAAGAATGCCCGGAAAAGTCGCGTCGACGAGGGACCCGTGACTGCGAAACCTCCGTTGATGGAGTGTGGGGAAGCCATCTGCGGTGCGCACGTTTTGTCGGGTGGTTCCGGGTCCTGCCCCGGCCGCGGCCCGGTCGTGCGGTGGTGACCGCCCCGTCGTGGAGATTGCGGGCCCGGTGAGGTCCCTGAGGGTTTCCCGGGCCATTGGCTGTGTTCCCAGGTGGGTCTTGGACCACCGGTTCCGGAATGGTCGCGAAGAAGAACACGAGGGGTGCGCCGATCCCGAGAATCCGGTTGGGTATGCTCCCTCCGTCCTATGAACATCTTTGGGGGAATGCGGAAACATGCTCGACCAAGTTCTGCAGCTTCTGAGGACCTTCGTCGAATCGGGAGCGCCGGTTCTGATTCCGGTTGGGGTGGTAATCGCTGTCATCCTGCTCGGGTGGGTTCTGCTGCTGGTTCTTGGTGCGATCCGGGCCGGAATACGCAGACTGCGCGCTGAAGCGGAAATCGGGCTCTCGATCCCGAGGGGGTTCCGGGTCAAACCCGCCAAGGCGGTTCGCGAAGTCGGGGCGTTCCTCCTGGACTATCCGCAGTGGCGGGTGGCCAAGAAGGACGGCACGAGAGACCTCAGATGTCGGGACAACACCGTGGTCAGGGGGTTCTCGGTACTTGAAATCGGACGCTGGCGGTTGGTTTCCCGGTCCGTGGTGCGTCTCTACGATTTTGTCATCGCGTTGCGTGGAATGGGTCACAAGATCGCTTTTTCGAACGAAGAGGCGGAGAAAGTCAATCGGATAAACGGCCAAGCCCGGTTGAGATGGACGGGGGAGGCCAGCGATGGCCTCTATCGCCGCTTCTCCGGAGATCCGACGCAGTTCGAACAATTCTGCGCGAAGCTGTACGGCTGCCTCGGATACCGGGTGGAGGTCACTCCTCCGGTTGCGGATGGTGGATTCGACCTGAGGATGTTTCGTGGCGGTGAAAAGATCTTGGTCGAGTGCAAATGCTTCAGGCCCGTCAGTTCCGTCGGGCGTCCCGTTCTTCAGAAACTTTTCGGAGCCAACGCCGTCGAAAGAGCCAACCACCTCATCCTGGTGACCACGGCCACTTTCTCAAAGGGGGCGATTACCTATGCCCGGGTCGTCGGCATTGAACTGGTCGACGGTCCGGCCCTGGTCACTTTGTGCAATCGTGTCTGGGGAGACCGCCCGCCTGTTCGAGGGGCGACGGCGCAGGAAGCGCAGCTGACGCTCGAGGACCATCTTTCGCGCATGCCCGCCGACATCCGGAATCCCCGCACCTTCCTCGACTGAATCTCACCGGCGGCCGGTCCCGGTCCAAGGGGCGGACCGCCCCGCCGGCCGTGGGAACCCCTGTGATGGCCGTGGGGCCCGGGGGAGGTGACCCCACGTATGATGGCTGACCCATTGTTTCCCGGACGAGTCCCTGGGTCAGGGTGTGCGCTTCTCGGCGGGAATCCCGTTGCCGGAGCTGGGGTTGCCGGGGAGGCTCGCGTACCATCGGCCGGGTGAGCGAGGAACCCGGAACCACCGAAGAGATCCCCGAAGTCGAGGGTGAGGAGCAGGCCGCCAAGGAATGGTGGCAGGCCGATGGCATGCCCTGGAAACACAAGCCGGGGCGCGCGGACATCGCGTGCATGGTGTGGATCGGGATCTGCAGCGTCTACGGACTGGCGACGCTTCCCCTGCGCGGCTGGTTGTTCGGTTCCGCCACCGAAGTGCTCGCCATGATCACGGGCGGCCGGGTCTCCGTCGCCGCCAGTGGGGCGCTCGCCGGGGTCGGGAGGCTGCCCCACTGGCCGGTGGTGCTGCTCGTGGCGGCCCTGGCCAGCATCAAACTCGACTGGATCTACTGGTGGGCGGGAAAGCTGTGGGGCCACGGGATGATCGAGATCTGGGCGGGCAGCAGCAAACGCGCGGCACGCAACTACGCCCGGGCCGTGCGTTGGGCCGAGAAACTCGGCCCCTGGGGTTTCGTCATCGCCTACCTGCCGATTCCGCTGCCCATCATGCCGGTCGTCTTCGTGCTGTCCGGGGCGACGGGGCTCAGCCTGAAACGTTTCCTCCTCTACGACTTCCTGGCGGGCGGGTTCTGGCTGGTGTTGTACTTCTGGTTCGGATGGCAGATCGGGGAACCCGTGGTCGGCCTGCTCGACGCCTACGCCCGCATCGCGACCTACGTCGCGATCGGCCTGCTGGTGGTGGTGCTCGGTTCCGCGATCCTGAAATCCAAGAAAACCGTCAGGACGCGGTGAGGACGGCCACCAGGAAGTCGCTGCCCGGCCGCCAGGGACGCAGGTCCCAGGTGGAGAAGGCCTGTTCCGGGGTCAGACCCGCTTCCTGCGCATCCTCGAGGAAGTCGGTGAACTCGTAGCCGCGACCCGCACCGAAACCGGCGACCACGCGACCCTCGGGGGCCAGGTGATCCCTGAACCGGCGCAGGGTCTCGACGCGGGTCGAGGGGGCCAGGAAACCCATCACATTTCCGGCCGACAGGATGATGTCGAAGTTCGCCTCGACGTCGCGGGCGGGCAGGTCCAGTTCAGCCAGGTCGCCGACCAGGAAGACCGGACCGGGATGATCCTCCTGCGCGGCGGCGATCAGGACGGGATCGACGTCCACCCCCACCACGTGGTGGCCGCGTTCGTGGAGCCAGCCCGCGTGCCTGCCCGGTCCGCAGCCCGCGTCCAGGATGCGCGCACCTCGCGGTGCCATGGAGTCCACGGTGCGGGCCTCGCCGTACAGGTCGTGCCCGGCCGCCTCCATGATCTTGAAACGTTCGATGTAGCGATGGGAGTGGTCGGGGTCCGCGGCGATCATGCGCGCCCACTTGCTCGGCTCAGGAGTCATGGACGCCAATTGTGCTCGGGGTTCACCCGATTGTCGAAGTCCCTGCTCGGTGGGGGCGTCAATCCTCCGGGTCCTCCGGTTCCGCCCGTGCTGCCCGGGAAGCGGTGGTCCTGGGTGGTCTGCGCACCCACCAGTAGCCGCACGCCGACAGCACGGCGAGCGGTCCCCAGAGCAGCAGGGGAAGATAGCACCAGACCATGATGACCAGGGGCCAACCGCTCATGGTGCCTCCATCCGGCCGGAGCCCGAAGGCGATGGCCGAGACCATGGCGATGTTGAAAATCCAGGTGGCCGCCAAACCTCCGAGAATCCCGAGCAGGGTGGGGATGAAACGCGGGATCGTCCAGCCGCGGATGCGCTCGCCCCAGGGGCGTACCAGCCCCACTGCGAGGAAGCCGAAGCTCACCTGGACGATGCTCAGGGCGTAGACGTAGAGATAGCCGTCGACGGCGTTCGAACTCAGCTCGCGGGCGCGGAGGTCCGAGGTGCCCGGGAGCCACCCCATGATCATCGCAACCCGCCACAGGGCGGAGGGTATCGTGCACAGGAACGCGCCCCACGCGAACAGAACCAACCACCCAGGACGTTTTGGAACGGCATCCTCAGAAGTCATGGTTTCAGTATCGTCCAGTGAAACCCGAAACCAGCGAAACCCCGCAACGTCCGGTCAGAGCCCCCGGAGGGAGTCGAACCCTCGACCACTCGCTTACAAGGCGAGCGCTCTGGCCGCTGAGCTACGGAGGCAGGTGGGCACAATTGTGCCCGGATGGAGCGAGGTGGCCAAGTCGGGACCACGGGAGGGGTTCAAACGCCCGTAGCGGCCACGAACAGCTGCCCCTCACCCCGCACCACGACCGCCTCCTCGGCCGCCACGAAAACGGCTTGACCGGGGCTCAGGACGACCGGATCACCGTCTCCGGTCAGTTCGAACGATCCCGAAGCGACCAGGCAGATCCTGCCTGAATCCCCGCGCGGGACCTGCAGGGTGTCTTCGTCAGTGGGTTGCAGCAGCCAAAGCTCGAACTCCTCGAAACTCGTCGGGTAGATGTAGGTGCCGTCCGAACCGCTCGGGAGCAGCACCTCGCCCGGGCCCGGGGCGAAATCGACGACGTGCAGGAGAGCGTCGACGTCGATGTGTTTGCCCGTCAGGCCGCCCCGCAGCACGTTGTCGGAGTTCGCCATCACCTCGATGCAGGTGCCGCGCAGGTAGCTGTGCATGATGCCGGCGGGCAGGGCCAGGGCCTGGCCGGGTTCGAGGGAGAAGCGGTTCAGCAGCAGGGCCGCGAGGATACCGGGGTCGGAGGGGAAGTGCTCGTCGATCTCCACGGCCGTGCGGGCGAAGACACCGAGCTCCCCGGGGGCGTCGAGATGGTTCACGGCGGCACCCAGCACCTCGTCGACGAGGTGGCGGCGGTCGTCGAGGCTCAGGACATCCAGGAAGACCTCCTGGAGGGCGGGGGAGCCGTTGCGGTCACGCAGGGGACCGATCACGGAGGCCAGGGCGTCCCCGACCCCCAGGGCCTCGAACAGCTGGGCCGTGAGCAGCGGGTCGCGGAAACCCACCAGAGCCTCGAACGGGGTCAGGGCGACGATGATCTCGGGTTTGGGCCAGTCGTCCTTGAAGGAACGTTCGGGGGCGCCCAGGGGAATCCCCATCAGCGATTCGCGGGCGTGGCCCTCGCGCGCCTGTTGCCGGGTGGGATGGGCCTGGAGGCTGAGGGGAGAGGCGGCGGAAAGAACCTTCATCAGGAACGGCAGCCGGCGTCCGAAGGTCATCACGGATGCCCTGCCGAGCCGGTTGGGGTCCTGTGCCAGGTGTTCTGACAGGGTTGAACCGTCCGGGGTGGGGGAGTCACCGAGCGGATGGGCACCGAACCACTGTTCCGCCCAGGGCTGGCCGTCCGCGGGCCGGCCGAGAAGAGCGGGGATGGCGTCCTTGGTGCCCCAGGGGTAGCTCTGGCGTACCCCGATCAGTTCCAACATCGTTTCCTCCAGATGAACATGTTCATACCAGTGAACCCGGATCAGCGGGTTGCTCCAAGTCTCTTGCAGAATCAGCCGGCTCGCAGGCGTTTCGGGGAAACTCGGGTGTCGGCCACCTGGCCGAACCGGCCCGAATGACACACATGTGATTCGCACCGGAAATCGTCGCGTAGCATGGGGTCATGACCGAGGCCGCCCTGGAGAACCCGATCGCCGACCGTGACGCCGCGATGCTCGACTTCGAGGAACGCTGGTTCACCCTCGAGGTTCCCAAGGAGCAGGCCATCATGGAGCGTTTCGGCTGCTCCACCACCCGCTACTACCAGCGGCTCAACACGCTCATCGACGACCCGGCGGCCCTCGGCTACAAACCGCTGCTGGTCAAGCGGCTGCGTCGCCAGCGCGCGCAGCGTCAGGCCGCCCGCTCCGCCCGAAGGCTGCGGGGTTGAGATGAGAACCGTCACCGGTGACCTGATCACGTTGGCCTTCGAGGGAGAGTTCGACGTCATCATTCACGGCTGCAACTGCTACAACACGATGGGCGCGGGAATCGCCCGGGCCGTCAGGGACCGGCTGCCCGAGGCGTTCGCCGCTGACAGGGCCACCATCAAGGGAGACCTCGGGAAGCTCGGCACCTACACCAGTGCGGAGATCGTCCGTGGTGACGTGCGCTTCACCGTCATCAATGCCTACACCCAGGGCAACTACCGGGGCAGTGGGGCGCTCGTCGACTACGACGCCGTCCGCTCGAACTTCCGGGCCGTCGCGAAGAACTTCCCCGACGCCCGGATCGGCTATCCGAAGATCGGGGCGGGTCTCGCCGGGGGAGACTGGGACAGGATCGCCGCCATCATCGACGAGGAACTCGAGGGCCGCGACCACACGCTGGTGGTGTTGCCCTGACCACCCCCGGCAGGGGTCGGGTCACAGCTCCTTGGTGAACACCACCGGTGCCGGGCGTCCCGGGGCGGCGTGCGCGTAGGGTTCTTCGCTGACGACGTAGCCCAGACGCAGGTAGTAGTCGCAGACCTCGAGATTGGAGGCGCTGACGGCCAGCAGCACCCGGGGAAGGTCCCGGGCCCGTGCCCCGGCCTCGACCGCCTCCACCAGGGCGGTGCCGATGCCCCGGTTCCCGAACTCCGGCCGCACCGCCAGGCCGCGCAGCACCAGATCCGTCCCCGAGGTGACATGCATGACGCAGCCAACGACCCGGCCGTCGACCTCGGCGACGAAACCCCCACCGCAGGCCAGCTTGGTCTCGAGGGAATCCACGGTGTTGAGCCACCAACTCGACTCACGGCTCATCGGGGTGGAGAACATGACCTCCAGGATCGCGGGACAGTCGGATTTCACGGCGGGACGGATTCTCACTGATGTCTTCATCCTTCTGGTTCCCGGTCCTTTCCCAACAGCGTCCTGAGAATCCTCGCACAGCTCCCCCAGGGGTGGCGGCTGTCCGATGCCTGCCCGGCCCGGGCCCGAGGCGGGTGGCCGTTGCCGGGGCGCTCAGGGGCGTCGGTAACGGGGTCCGCGCCGGACCGGTCATGTCCAGGGATTCTACGTCTGTTCTTTGCACTCTCCTTGGTGGAGTGCTAAAAATGTAGTTGGCACTCGGGGCCTCCGAGTGCTACCGGTAGGGTTGGTGAGGCCAAGGGCCGTCCGTCGCGGGCACTGTTCCTGCCGAACAAGACAACAGGATTCCGGGGCCCCGCCCCGGCTGGACGGGAGGATTCCCGAAACACCATGGCAAAGCTCATCGAATTCAACGAAGAGGCTCGCCGCGGCCTCGAGCGGGGCATGAACACCCTCGCAGACGCGGTCAAGGTCACCCTCGGCCCCAAGGGCCGCAACGTCGTGCTCGAGAAGAAGTGGGGCGCCCCCACCATCACCAATGATGGCGTTTCCATCGCCAAGGAGATCGAGCTGGACGATCCCTACGAGAAGATCGGCGCCGAGCTGGTCAAGGAGGTCGCCAAGAAGACCGATGACGTCGCTGGCGACGGCACCACCACCGCCACCGTCGTGGCCCAGGCGATGGTCCGCGAGGGTCTGCGCAACGTCACCGCCGGCGCCAACCCGATGGCCCTGAAGAAGGGCATCGAGGCCGCCGTCGCCGCCATCGCCGAGGAGCTGTCCGGGCTGGCCATCGACGTCGAGACCAAGGAGCAGATCGCCGCCACCGCGTCGATCTCCGCCGCCGATCCCACCGTCGGCGAGATCATCGCCGAGGCCATGGACAAGGTCGGCAAGGAGGGTGTGATCACCGTCGAGGAGTCCAACACCTTCGGGCTGGAACTCGAACTGACCGAGGGCATGCGCTTCGACAAGGGCTACATCTCCCCGTACTTCGTCACCGACGCGGAGCGGATGGAGGCCACCCTCGACGACCCCTACGTCCTGATCGTCAACTCCAAGATCTCCTCCCTGAAGGACCTCCTTCCCGTGCTGGAGAAGGTCATGCAGTCCGGGAAGTCGCTGCTGGTGGTGGCCGAGGACGTGGAGGGCGAGGCCCTGGCCGGCCTGATCGTCAACAAGCTGCGTGGCACCTTCAAGTCCATCGCGGTCAAGGCCCCGGGCTTCGGCGACCGCCGCAAGGCCATGCTGGGTGACATCGCCATCCTGACCGGCGGTCAGGTGATCGCCGAGGAGGTCGGGCTGTCGCTCGAGACCGTCACCCTCGACCTGCTGGGCCGGGCCCGTCAGGTCATCGTCACCAAGGACGAGTGCACCATCGTCGACGGCGGTGGCGCGCAGGCCCAGATCGAGGGTCGCGTCGCCCAGATCCGCCGCGAGATCGAGAACTCCGACTCCGACTACGACCGCGAGAAGCTGCAGGAGCGCCTCGCGAAGCTGGCCGGTGGCGTGGCCGTCATCAAGGTCGGCGCCGCCACCGAGGTGGAGCTGAAGGAGCGCAAGCACCGCATCGAGGACGCCGTGCGCAACGCCAAGGCCGCGGTTGAGGAGGGCATCGTGCCCGGCGGTGGTGTCGCGCTGCTGCACGCCTCCAAGGCCGCCAAGGTGGAGGGCCTGGACGACGACGAGATGGTCGGCGCGAACATCGTGATCGCCGCCGCGCAGGCCCCGCTGCGCCAGATCGCCATGAACGCCGGCCTCGAGGGCGGCGTCATCGCGGAGAAGGTTGCCGGTCTGCCGAAGGGCCACGGCCTCGACGCCGCGACTGGCGAGTACGTCGACATGGTGGCCGCCGGGATCATCGATCCGGCCAAGGTCACCCGCTCGGCGCTGCAGAACGCCGCATCCATCGCGGCCCTGTTCCTGACCACCGAGGCCGTCATCGCGGACAAGCCCGAGAAGGCTCCCGCCGCTGCCGGTGCCCCGGGCATGGACGAGATGGGTGGCATGGGCGGTTTCTGATCGCTTGCTCGAAACCCATGAGGGTGGGGTCTCCTCCGGGAGGCCCCACCCTTTGTCATTTCCCGGTGCTCCCGCCCACATCCTCGATGTGTTTTTCCGGCGGAATGGTTTGCCGGAGTGACGAATTCTGGTTTTTGGGTCGCGTAATCGGTCGTGTCCCTGTGCTGCCGCAAGGTGAGGATCAAGAGGATGCTGTCTCAATAGCAGAGGAAGCGATGGCGGTCCGCGTTTCAGCATGGCCGGAAGCGCCCTTTGTTACCGCGGCTGCCAGGTCATCAATCATGGTTGCCAGATCGTCAATGCTCGTCTGGTCGGCGCGGGCGGGAAACATCCACCGAATATCACTCTGCTTAGTGGTTACGCCGATGACTGGGCACACGTGGTCCGTGTTGTCAGCCCTCGAGTGCACGTCCTCCACGTCATCAAGTGGGTACGTGGCGCCCAGCTCGCCATGACGGAGAAGCTTCCTCGGATTCGCTGTGATGATCCGGCGGTCGGTCACCGCGATGAAGGTGCTGAAGACGACCTTTCCGGCTTGCCAGGCTGCGTCGACTGGCTTGTTGAGTAGTTTCCTCGAAAAGTTGTGTGCGCTGGCCTCGTACGGGAATGCAATGCCGTGGAGTTGTTCGCCGTCCTCCAGGAACCACCGAAGCACATGCAGATAGGGATCGAGGTCAAGGTCATCGGGTGCGCACACCGTCTCCGGGACTACCGGCATGGCGACTGCGGGGTGGAGCAAGTCGGCCAGCGGTTCGATGGCTTCGAGGAGTTGAGCGCACGTCAGTTTCGCGGCCTTGGCGTCCCGGTGTTTCTTGGTGAGCGGCATGGTGGCCCTTCCGGGGAGCTCGGCGATGATCCTCAGTTCGCGGACGAGTGATTCGGTGAGCTGGCCGATCTCTTCGAGGGATTCCTCTATCTTGGGCGGCGTGTCGCGAGTGATTTCTTCGAAAAGCCTGGCTTCGTTCTTGTCGGTTTCGCTTCGTTTTCTGGCTCGTGTGGCCATCAGCGCTTGGTAGGTCGCGTGCGTCTTGAGTGAGGTCAACAAGGCGTACATGTCGAAGACGATTGCCTCGGCATTGGATTCGAGATATTGCCTTCTGGCGTGCTCGCCGGATTTTCTGATTTCCTGGATGTGGCCGGTGACGTTCTTCCGGTAAAGCCTCGTCTGTTTGCGGGTCGGTTGCCCCATGGGTGCGATTGACTCCCACAGCGTGTCAGTGAGGGCGCCGATTTCACGAACTTTTTGGGACGCATCATCGATCGAGTCCGCCAAACTCTCGAGCTCGGACCACTGCTCGTTGCGGATTGCCTTGAGGGTCTGTGTGGTGAGCGCAATACTGGTGCGAATGAGGCTCGATATTTCGCCCAGCTGCATCTGGAGCGCAATCATTGCGACGGCTGGACCTATGGCGGCGAAGGCCGTGGCGGCGGTAACGGAGACTGGAATGAAGCGGGCCTGAGCGATGACCTTACCGTTCTTGAAGATGGCTCCGATCTTGGCGCCCTCCTTGGTGGCAAGCTCGCCTCCGTTCCTCAGGAGCGAGGAAGTTGCTCCGTTGAGGCGGAAAAGCCCCTGTGCCCTGGTGGCGGCCTCCGCGATATTGCCGGTAATCGTGCCAGCATTCCCGATGGAACCAAGTGCCCTAGAGAGCTGGGTTCGGTCGTACTCCGGAATCAGATCGAGGTCGATGAGTTCAACGCCTTCCGGGACCTCGCCGAACAAGACCGCGACATCGTCGGCCACTTCCATGAGGATCGTTGACTCTGTGATCTTCAACTCGCTCGAAGCGGGCGAATCTCCTTCAGCATTCACCTCATCAACACCTCTGCCGCCACCGGCGGCTGAATCAGGTGCGTCATCCATCCTTGTTCTTCTTTCCGACGTCGAGTAGCTCGTCCCCATTGCTGGAGCTGTCACAAGTATCGCAGGTGCCAGGATTCCATGACGCCGCCGAGGTTGGGTGCCGGGAAGGGGGACGAACCCCCAGCGATTTCCTGTTTGACATTGATCACGTGGCTTCCGGGCCCGTTCAGGAGCTGCCCGTTCTGGGCATAACCGTTTGGTTCTGTGAACCGGTTGGGTGGGGGAGTACGTGGTTTACCCCGCATGGACCGGATGCGGAAGGACTGGGCAGACTGGTCCCATGAGCCTGTTGGAAGTGATTGCGCTGCATGCCGACGACGCCCGTCGCGCCGAGGAGGGTGGGGCCGATCGCGTCGAGCTGCTCGGCACCATGGACGAGGACGGGCTCTCGCCGGAGCCCGCGATGGTCGCGAAGGTGCGCCGCGCCACCTCCATCCAGATCCGTCCCATGGTGCGGTTGCGTGGCGGGTTCCGCACCGACGGGGGAGAACTCACCCGCCTGAAGGGACTCATCTCCGCCTACCTGGGGGAGGGGGCCGACGGGGTGGTGTTGGGGTTTCTCAACGGTCACGCCGGGGTGGACCTCGAGGTGTGCAACGCGCTCGTCGCCGATGGTGACTTCGCCTGGACCTTCCATCGGGCCGTCGACAACTGCCTGGACTTCGACGACGCCTGGGAGGATCTGGCCACCCTGCCGCGTCTCGATCAGGTGCTCACCGCGGGCTCGGCCCGGGGGGTTGAGCATGGACTCGACGAACTCTTGGAGCGGGCCCGCTCCAACCCGGGGGTCGCGCGGGTGATCATGGCCGGGGGAGGGCTGCGACCCGAACACGTGCCATGGCTGATCCGCGCCGGGGTGCGGGCCTTCCACATTGGCAGCCCCGCACGTCCCGGGGGCAGCTACAAGGCCTACGTCGACCCCGACCTGGTGCGCACCTGGCGGGAACTGATCGACGAGCAGACCGCCGCTGTCAGGGAGCCGCGGTGAGTCCCCGCCCCCTCAGATTGCGTCGCGGCGCCCGGGTGCTGCTGCTGGCGGGCGAGGAAGTGCTGCTGCTGAACGACTCCGACCCCGGTATCCCCGGCTCCTCCTGGTGGGTGGCTCCGGGTGGCGGAATCGACGCCGGGGAGAACCCAGCGGAGGCGGCCTGCCGGGAGGTGGAGGAGGAGACCGGGTTGCGCCTGGATCCCGTCGACCTCATCGGGCCGGTGGTGCAGGGCCGGGTCTGTCATGGCTACTCCGATCGCATCCGGGTGCAGGACGAGGTTTTCTTTCTCGCCCGGACGCGACGTTTCGAGCCGAGCAACCTGGGGTGGACCGAAGCCGAGAGGAAACGCATGAGGGGGTTTCGCTGGTGGCGGCTCGACTCCCTGCCGGGGGAGGTCTGGCCGTCATGTGTGGCCGAAATCGCCGAGGCAGATCCCGATCACCCCCTGGTGCTGGCCGACCGGGAGGAATCGGCCGTGCCGCTGAGCCCCGCCGATTGGAATCGGGTCAACGCTGCGCTGGGCTGAAAGCGGTGGCCAGGCAGGCGATCCCGAATATGAGACCGATCCACCTGCCCAGCCCGTCCAGCAAGTACTGTGCCCGTGCGATCAGGACCAGGGCCAGCATGGCCCCGATGGTCAGGGACGCGATCCCGATCTGGCTGCCCAACTTGCCGGTCCGGAGCAACAACCCGCCCCCTATCAGCATCAGTATCGGCAGGGCCGAGGGCAGGAGCGCCCCCAGGAGGGAGGCGACACCGGCGATGCACATGATGCCCCGCTGGGCCTGGGTCATGGGGACAGGACCGGTCCCGTACTGCGGATACGGGGCCATCTGCACCGTCTGATAGGGGTTCGGCGGCAGGCTCAGGCGGGCGGTCGGGTCGGGTGGGACGGGCGACGGCTGTGCCCCACCGGTCACCGCGACCTCGAAGGGCTGTCTCGGGTCGCGGGAACCGTAACCCGCCGCGTAGGCCATCATCAGCGCGGAGGACACATTGAACGGTGTCGTGGGGTTGCGGCGGAGCTTCTCCTGCTTCCCGAGATCCTCCAGCGCCACCGCCGGGGGCATCGGCGCGAAACCGGACGGGGGTGCCACGGCTCCCGGGGTCAGCTGCGGGGCGGGCTCTGCGGCGGTCAGCGGCTCCACATCGGGGACCGCGAAACCGTCCGGCCGCTCGATTGGGGCGTAAGCGGCCCCGTCAGTCCAGGAAGCCATGGGCACCAGAGTAGCGGGAAGCCGGGACAGGCATCTCCGGGTTGCTTCCCGCGGGAGCCGCGCATCGAGGTTGATTGAATGATGCAGAAGGTCCCCGCTGAGCATGCCGCGCAGTTTTCCCTGGCGTAATGTTCATTTTGAATTCAACATGAACATTTTGGTTGTGTGGTGAAGGAGCCCGCGATGGAGGTAGTCATCTGTTCCGACGAGCAACAGGTCGGTCAGGTCGCCGCGAACCGAGTTCTCCAGTGGGTCGAGGGGCTCGCGACCCCCGTGCTGGGGCTCGCCACGGGCAGTTCCCCGCTGGCCCTCTACAACGAACTGGCCCGCAGGGTGGCGGCGGGGGAGGTCGACTTCTCGTGCGGCATCGGTTTCGCCCTGGACGAGTACGTGGGAATCGACCCGGAAAACCCACTCAGTTACCGGCAGACCATCCTGCGCACGGTGGTTGAACCGCTGCGAATGGACCCCAACCGGGTGCGTGTGCCGAACGGCTTCACCCCCGACCTGGCCGTCGCCGCCCTCGAGTACGACCGGGCCATCGCGGCCGCGGGAGGCGTGGACGTGCAGGTGCTGGGCATCGGCAGCAACGGTCACATAGGTTTCAACGAGCCCACCTCCTCGTTCGCCTCCCGCACCCGCGTCAAGACCCTGACCGAGCAGACCCGCGCCGACAACGCCCGGTTCTTCGGCGAAGGCGAACAGGTCCCCACGCACTGCGTGACCCAGGGGCTGGGGACCATCATGGAGGCCAGGCACATCGTCATGGTGGCCACGGGGCCACACAAGACCCGGGCGGTGACCGCCATGATCGAGGGACCCGTGGCGGCGGTGTGTCCGGCCTCGATCCTCCAGTTCCACCCGAGCGTCCTCGTGGTTGTCGACGAGTCCGCCGCCACCGGGTTGAACCACGCCGACTACTTCCGGCACGTCGTCGGCAATCTGATCTGACCAGGGGCGATGAGCGCCGCATCGGCCAGGTTTTCCCCGGCTCCGGTGCAAGATAGACTTGCCTGCCAGTCACGACCACGAGGGAGAGCCTGCCATGCCCACCGGACGAGTTCGCTTCTTCGATGCCGACAAGGGGTTCGGGTTCATCACGAAGGACGGGGGCGGTGACGTTTTCGTCCGGGCCGGTGTGCTACCCAAGGGGGTGACATCGCTGAAACCCGGACAGAAGGTGGAGTTCGGGGTGATCGAGGGTCGCCGCGGCGAACAGGCCCTGTCCGTGCGTCTGGTGGAGACCCCGCCGTCGCTGTCCAAGGCGTCGCGGAAAAAGGCCCAGGACATGGCCGTGATCATCGAGGACCTGATCAAGATGCTCGACGCCCTGGGCAATGGGTACCGGCACGGCCGCTACCCGGATGACAAACACGGCGCGAAGATCGCAGCGGTGCTGCGGCGCGTGGCCGATGAACTGGAGCTGTGAGAGTGGCGACGCTGAAACTTGATTCGGTTGCCGCCTCCGCGATCGACCTGGCTCGCGCCGCGGCCGTCGAATCCGGGGGGGAAGACGCTGTTGGTGAGCATGTCGGGGTGGTGGCCGAAGGGGAGCGGGTGGTGACCCATTCCTTCGCCTGCCTGCTGGCTGGCTACCCGGACTGGTACTGGGCGGTGACCCTGGTGCGTGCGTCCCGGGCGCGGACCGCCACCGTCAACGAGGTGGTGCTGCTGCCCCGCACCGATGCGCTGCTGGCCCCGGCATGGGTGCCCTGGGAACGACGCATCCAACCCGGGGACATCGGCCCGGGGATGCTCATGGCCACCCCCGACAACGACCCGCGTCTGGAACCCGGTTTCGCCGCAACGGACCTGCCCGCCGACGCCGACCCGGCCGAATGGGCACAGCTGCGTTCCACCGTGGCCGAGCTGGGGCTCGGGAGGGAGCGGGTGCTCTCGGCCGCCGGGCGCGACGCCGCAGCGGAACGCTGGCTCTCGGGTGCACCGGGCAACAGCGACGAATCCAGCAGGCACGCCCCCGCAACCTGTTCGTCATGCGGCTACTTCGTGCCGCTGCGCGGATCACTCGGCACCCTGTTCGGGGCCTGCGCGAACGAGTACTCGCCCTCGGATGCGCGTGTTGTCAGCCTCGAACACGGCTGCGGAGGGCATTCCGACGTGGTGGCCGCCGAACGGGCCCGGGAGCTGCCCGCCCCGGTGTTCGACACCATCGGGATCGACGAACAGCTATTCGACTGATCAACCTCGCACGGGTGTTGCCCTCACCCGTGGTCCCGGGTCTATGATCCCGATACGTGGTCATGAAATCCCCAAAAGCTGCCAAGCTCCCCGAGAGCCCGGACGTTTCCCCGAATGCTTCTTGGCTTGAACGCCACTTCCGCCTTTCCAAGCGGGGGTCCAGCGTCGGCCAGGAGGTGCGCGGCGGTCTGGTGACGTTTTTCGCGATGGCCTACATCATCGCGCTGAACCCGCTCATCATCGGCACCGCCACCGACATCAACGGCAACCTGATCTCAGGTGCGCCGAAATTCCTTGACGAGGCAATGACCCAGGTGGATCCCGCCGCGGTTGGCGCCTCGATCGGGATGGTGGCCGCCGGTACCGCGTTCATAGCCGGAATCATGACCATCCTCATGGGGTTGGTCGGTCGTTTCCCGATGGGGCTCGCGACGGGGCTCGGACTGAACGCCCTCGTCGCCTACACCCTCGCGCCGAAGATGACCTGGCCGCAGGCCATGGGGCTGGTGGTCTGGGAGGGGATCCTGATTGCGATCCTCGTGCTCACCGGGTTCCGCACGGCCGTGTTCAAGGCCGTGCCGAAGACCCTGCGAACCGCGATCTCCGTCGGCATCGGCCTGTTCATCGCCTTCGTCGGGCTCATCAACGCGGGAGTGGTGCGCAAACCCGCGGGTGCCCCGCCCGTGGAACTCGGCATCTCCGGGTCGCTGACCGGCTGGCCCATTCTCGTGTTCGTGATCGGGCTGGGGTTGCTGATCGCCCTGCACGTGCTGAAGGTCAAGGGCGCGATGCTGATCTCCATCGTCGCCGCGACTGTGATGGCGATCGTCATTGAGGCCGTTGGTCATGTCGGGGCCCACGTCGGGGCGGAGAATCCCGGCGGTTGGGCGCTGAACGTGCCCTCCCTGACGAACTTCTCCCTGCCCGACCTCGGGTTGTTGTTCCGGGTGGACATGATCGGGGCCTTCTACGTCGACGGTCATTTCAGTTTCCCGACCTTCCTGGGTCTGATGGTGCTGGTCTTCTCACTGCTGCTCGCGGACTTCTTCGACACCATGGGCACCGTCGTCGCCGTCGGTTCCGAGGGCAAGCTGCTGGATGAGCACGGCATGCCCGACCACGTCACCGAGATCCTGTTCGTCGATTCGCTGGGTGCGGTGGCAGGTGGCCTCGGGTCGGTGTCGTCGAACACCTGCTACGTCGAGTCGACGGCGGGCGTCGGTGAGGGCGCACGCACGGGCCTGGCCTCCGTCGTCACCGGTCTCGCCTTCCTGGCAGCCGTTTTCCTGTCGCCGATCATCAACATGGTGCCCTCCGAGGCCGCCTCGCCGGTGCTGGTTTTCGTCGGTTTCCTGATGATCGAGCAGGTGGTGGATGTCGACTGGAGTGATCCCGAGGTGGGCATTCCCGCATTCCTCACCATCATTCTGATGCCTTTCTCCTACTCCATCACCGTCGGCATCGGAATCGGTTTCCTCGCCCACGTTTTCATCAAGTTGATCCGTGGTCACGCGAAGCGGGTGCACCCGCTCATGTACGTGGTTGCCGCGCTCTTCATCATCTACTTCCTGCAGGGTCCTTTGCTGGCCCTCATCGGCTGACCGCGGATCACGCGCTTTCCCGGTAGAGGGGGCGGGCGGCCACACCGGCCGCCCGCCCCCTTTGGCTCCCGCACCGAGGACTCCACGCGACTGCCGGGCCGACCAGCGCAGGAGCCGCCTTCCCTGAAGCTGCTTGAGTGGGGCCGTGCCTGAAGCATCCTCCCCGAAGCTGGTTGAGCCGGGCTGCGAAGAAGGAGCAGCCCGTGTCGAAACCACTCGTTGGTGACACCCCAGCCCACCGGGGATCCCTACCAACCACTCCCCCGGATAAGCTCCCGGAAAATTTTCTGGTTTCTCTGGCAGGGTGGTTGGCTTTCGGTTAGGGTCGGGGTGGGCCAATGGTGGCGGGAAGGACGGGCGACGGTGAGCAGGATCGAGTTCAATCGGGCGGCTGTTGGGGTCAGTGCGAAGAAGGACTGGGTGGATTCGGACATGTTCGGGAAGATCGGTCAGTTCATCACGACCTTGCCGGCGGCGGGGGTGGCGAAGGAGCTTCCTGCCGGGGACAATGCGGGGGTTGCGGCGTTGCGGAGGGCTGCGAGTGTGTTCGGTCAGAATGTGAGCATGGTGTTGCAGGAGTATTCGGATGCGTGTGCGGTGTTGGGGTCGGGGCAGGAGGCGGCGATCGCGAACTATGACGTGACGGAGTTTCAGAACACCAGTGGGTATCGGGAGCTGGTGGCGAGGATGGGGGGTTGAGGGATGGGTGCTGAGGATGTGATGCCGCTTCCTGAGGATGTGTCGGTTTGTGTGGAGGAGGTTGCTTCGGGTTGGGATGCTGTTGTCAAGGGGGTGATGGGTACGCAGGTGGCTCGGGACCGGTCTGATGGGGTTCCGGGTTGGATCGGTGAGGATGCGGATGCCTATACGGAGTCGATCAAGCGGTTGGGGGAACGTGCCAGGGGGTTGGGGCAGCTTATAGAGCCGGCGTCGGAGACGTTGCGTACGTGGAGCGCGGCGTTGAGGAAGATGATCACCACGACGGTGCCCGAATTCTGGGAACGCTACAACGAGGCGATTCGGGTTTACAACAAGGGTATAGATGATCTCAACGAAGAGATCGAGGCCTCAAATCGACGGGGAGAGGTCAATTCCGGGGCGGACTGGATACTGCGGGAAGCATGTTTGGAAGACGACCTCAAACGGGCTCAGGACAAGGTCATCGCGGACTACAAAACTGCGATGGATGGGTTGGACGATGACGCTCAGACGGCTGCGACGGCGATCCAGAACACCCTCGACACGATTGTTGATCCGTCGCTGCAGGGATCGCGCAACCGGATCGGCGCGGCAATGTTCAATGACATACCCGTGGTTGATGGCCAGGCGGAATGGGAACAGGCGCAGAGCGAAGCTGGTCCTGCGGCAAGCATAATCAATGGCGGATTCCCGACAGAGCAGGATATACGGGATTTTCAGGAGAAATATGGAGAGTTGTGCAAAAATCCTTTCTTCGCTCGAGCCTTGGCTGAACGGGTTGACCCTGAGGCGATGACGCGTTTCCTGGTGCAAGCTCAAAAGCTCAGGTATGGGGCAGGGAAGTCTTCCATAGATGCCTCACTGAATTCGATTTGCGCATCCTTGGGATCGGCGGTTTCTCTCGCTACCGGGGGAATGAATGCCGATCCGGCGCTGGTGGAGGTGAACGAAACCTTCGAGGCGTCTCGTGCTGGACTTGTGACTGATGCTGGTGGGTCGGTGGAGGCCTTGGAGGACGCTAGACTTGAGCAATGGAAAAAGGTCGGTAATCAACTATTTGACGGAAACGGCAATCCGGTTGAGCAAGATGGAATGGGTATAGGTGCTGTATCGGGTAGGCATTACGGGTATGAATATCTGGGGGAGATGTTCGATGGTGCCGCTAAATCGAATCCAAACCTGGCGTTAGGGGCAAAGGCTATGAGCGGCGCCGATTCGTTGGCGAATGACATCGTTGCTTTTGATCACACGCACAAGGAAGAGCTGACGAATCCAATCGGTTCTCGCTACGGAGAATGGGTGGGGGGGATTCCGCCTGGTGGTGATCCGCATTCCACTGACGTCGTCGAATCAGTCCTTAGGCTGATGGATGAGCCCGAAGCGCTTTCGGATGGTGGGATCGCCAAGGACTCGCCTGCGTGGGATGCGCTGTCAGCGCAGAACGCCAAACGACTTGAGGCGACGCAGAGCTTCTTGGCATCTGATACGACATTTGATGTAAAATCATCCGAAGCTCTTTCCCGTAAACCCCATTACGCCGGCGAGGGCCCGATGAACATGACCCGCTACCTCACCGGGTTCCGAGGCAATGCGTACTACTCTGGCACCCAAGATGGCGGAGACGCCTTGGGTAGGGTCATCGCTCAGGCGACTACCAGTGCTCCCAAACCGCAAGAGCCAATGTCTTTCGAGGAATACCAGGCGTGGGCTCGGCGCACCGAACAGCCCGCAAAGATTGCGGGAAACCTCTCGCTTGGATATCAAGAAGGCCTTGAGATAGATAACGGGAATGAGAATGGTCAGGACCCATATGGCAAAGCGCATGACAAACTGCGCGGCTGGGTTGGGCTCGCTCTTGCTCCGCACGTCGAAGGAATCACTAATTCCATGGGGAGTGCCGACTCTCAAGGGGAGAAAGGCGAGCCCGATCTCGCCTTCACCGCACCCCAGCCGTTCAGCCATGATGGGTACATGATAAAACTGGGCAGCGACCTGAGGAATCGAATCATTGGCGCGAACGGTCTTTTCACCGATCTGGCATTCGATCAGAGAGCAGACTTGAACGGCACGCCGGACAACCCGAACGATGATCGTACCCCTTCGGGGCATCCGCCAGCGCTCAACACCCTCATGGGGGCTGCCAGCGCGGGATACCAAGAAGATTTGAGGAATTCCCTGAGCCCGGACTATGCGCAGCCGTCTATCCCCGTCGAGGGCAGGCTGATCAGTGTTCAGAAGAAATGGGCGCACCTGATGGGTGCCATGACGGTGGCGCCAGCGGATTCAACGGCCCAAGTGAAGGAAGCCATTGAATGCCATAACAGGGAAATTGACGCTGCGGTGAAGGAGTGGCTCACCTCTGTTCCCTTCGGAAACCTGCTTGGTAAAGGGCGTGATTTTGCCAAGTGGGTTCTTGACCGGGTCAAAGGGGCCGTGATTCCTGAGGCGGGAAAGGCATTTTGGGAAGAGCCGTTGGGTGTCGATCCGAAGGAGGAAAAAAGAAAGGCTCAACAAATGCTGGAGAACTTGATGCGGGACTTGACCTATCAGGCGATCTCTGAGGGCAATTATTGGGGAGAAGATCCCGCTCGTACCCCCGCGGGGTACTTCGGCAGGGGCTCGATGGGGGTGGATTTCCGAAATGGCGAGAACACTGTCTTGCCATACAAAGACATGAGTCCGGATCAGAGGAGTTCCTTTCAAGATTATATTATTGGAGAGGGTGGGCTCAAGTCCGTCTATGGGGACGTTCTTG
>CALCKT010000015.1 GCA_937965785.1 uncultured Propionibacteriaceae bacterium
GAGTGCTAGTGCTGTGGTGATGGTGTGGCGGGCTTGTGTTCGTTCTGTGTCGGTTGGGTCCAGTTTCAACAGCGCGTCGATTAGCCAGTAGATGTCCCGCGGGTCGGTTTTGAGTGCTAGTGCTGTGGTGATGGTGTGGCGGGCTTGTGTTCGTTCTGTGTCGGTTGGGTCCAGTTTCAACAGCGCGTCGATTAGCCAGTAGATGTCCCGCGGGTCGGTTTTGAGTGCTAGTGCTGTGGTGATGGTGTGGCGGGCTTGTGTTCGTTCTGTGTCGGTTGGGTCCAGTTTCAACAGCGCGTCGATTAGCCAGTAGATGTCCCGCGGGTCGGTTTTGAGTGCTAGTGCTGTGGTGATGGTGTGGCGGGCTTGTGTTCGTTCTGTGTCGGTTGGGTCCAGTTTCAACAGCGCGTCGATTAGATCGTTGACCTCCTGCGGGGCGGCGTGGAGGAGCGCTGCGAGGATCGCCTTCTCGTGGTTGATGTCGCCCCAATGTGCGAAACTGGCGATTAGCTCAGGGTGGTGGGGCGCGAGGCTCTTTCTCAGGGCGCAAATCCGGGCTTGGTTTGCCTTGGTCCAGTCCTTCGGATCGGTCTGGGCGGCCACCTCCAGCACGAATTCCTCGAGACGATCGTTGACTACTTTCTGGGCTGGGGTTGGGCTATCCGTGTGGTGGGTCCAGAGTAGATCAACCAGCCTGCTGCGCCTCCTATGGGCGGCGACGGCCATGGGTAGGGCGACTCGCCACTCCGGGTCGAACCAGATGTGGGGCAGCAGCGCTTTTGCCGCCTTGGCGGCTGAGAAAGTGGCCAAGTGTTCGGAGACCAGGTGCTCCCACAGGGTGCGGTGCAGGAACCGGCGCTCGACCTGTGAGCGGTCGTGGAAGTGGGAGAGGGCATACTCCTGTTTGGGCGCGACATTGTCGAGGGCACGCTCCATGTCCGCTGACATGTGGGGCGGCGTGCGGTTCGTCGTGATTGTCTCGGGCCACACGCCCAGCCCCGCGGGGGTGACCGCATCTTTGACGGCATCCCAGGCCCACTGCTGCAGGATTGCGCGGCATTCGTCCGTGTCGACCGGCTCCTTCGCCTTCGCCCAGCCTCCGGCCAGCAGCAGGTCGATGATGGTTCGGTAGAGTTCCCGGCGGCGTCTCGGCAACTCCTGATCCGGTTCCTGCTCGGTCAGCATGCAGTAGAAAGTCAGCAGCAGTGGGCTGGTCGCGGTGGCGCGGAGTTCTCGTCGACGTTCGAGCTGCTGGATCAGGTGCTGGGCCGTTGGCGGGTTCTCTGTGAACCAGGCCTCGATGTAGCCGTGGACATCCTCGGGATAGCGCAGCTCGGTGAGGGTACCGACCCGGGTGTCCTGCGTTGCACGCAGGCCCGAGACCGCGCTGTGCCACGCCTCCGGTCGCGACGTCACCACCAGCCGGCGACCCGGCGTACTTGTCAAAGAGTTGAGCAACGTCCTGGCGCTGTTAGCCGAGACGCCCTCGTCCAGGGAGTCCGCCACCGCCAACACCCGTGCCCCCGGGTGTAGGACCAGCCGGCGGATCTTCTCCTGCGATTCGTGTGGGAGCGCCGCCTCGACCAGCCCGTCGAAGCCGGTTTCGTGCCGTTTGACCCACTCGGCCACCGTGGTGAACAAGGGAAGCTCGACCGACGCGGGATCCACCCGTGGGTCCCGGAGCTGCTCCAGCGCCTTCTCGGCAGCCTCACGTGCGAGGCGCCGAGCGAGCCACGTCTTTCCTGACCCCGGGCCACCCAGCACCGTCAACAGCCAGACCCCTTCCAGGGCCTCCGCCGGGGACATGGTCCTCTGCTCGTCCGCGATCTCCAGCGTCCGCTCCAGCCGCGACGGTTTCCGATTCTGGGACCACTTCCGGCCTTGAGTCCACGGCGAGTAATCCCAGTCCCGAATCTGTTTCTCCAGGTATTCGATCAGTTCATGCCTGTCCGCTACTCCCAGCAGGTCCTCGCGCAACTGGTCGATGCTGCCGCGTATCTCGTTTCGAGACGCCCGGATCGCCGCGAGAACCACCCCACCCTCGGCCTTGAGCTTCGGGCACAACGCTTTATAGGTGGTGCGCACGGCACGCTCCGCAACGCCGTACTCGGGGTCCGTTCCCCAATACTCATCCCTCGCCTTGGCCGACGTGAGCGCGACCTCGGCTGCTCGCATGGGATCGAAATCCGCGTCGGCGATCAACTCATGCTGGCATCCGGCTGCCTGAACATACTCGATCGCCCAGGCCAGTCCGCGGTCCACGACGTCGGGGTCGAGGTGCTCGCCCTCGGCCCATGCGGTGATCGCTTCCCGGACCTGCTTCCGCAGCTCCTTTTCCTCAGACGCTCGGCCCCGGGCGTTCCGGAGGAGCTTCACCAGCTCGCGGGCGGCACTCACCCCAATCGCTCCGAGCGGTTCGCTCAGGGCACTGACCGCGACGGCTGCCAGCGCGTCCACCAACTCGGACCGCCGCGCCATCGCCATGAGCTCCACCCTCCGTCGAGCACCCCTGTAGAACCGGTACCAGTATCCCGCCTGAATCGGAGGCCACGCCAGAGGAGCTTCCCCGCTGGCGATACGGCTGGCCATCCATGTCCTGGCCACTGCTTCGGTTGTCTTCTTTGTCGCATCTCCGGACAGCTCCCCGGAACTGATCCGTCCAGGCAAGTTGTCGATCATGATCGACAAACCAGGACTGGAGGTGTGTTTTGTCGACTATGATCGACAACGAGAGGACGGTGGTTGCTGTGGAACGGATCGTTGATCGTCCCCGCTACCTGGAACGGATCCGGCCTTTCGTGGATGTTCCGGTCATGAAGATCCTGACCGGGGTGCGGCGCTGCGGAAAGTCGACGCTGCTGGACATGCTGGCCGACGAGGTGGTTGCGAAGAACCCCGGGGTCTCGCTGGTCCGGCTCAATCTCGAATCCAGCGAGGGACTGAGCATTCGCACCGCGTCGGCGCTCATGGAGCATCTGGCTGCACGCCTACCCGACAAGCAGGCCCGCGCCTACGTGTTCCTGGACGAGGTGCAGCAGGTTCCTGGATGGGAAGACGTGGTCAATGCGCTGCGGGTCGACTGGAACTGCGACCTGTACCTCACCGGATCCAACTCGACGATGCTCGCGAGCGAACTGAGTTCCCACCTCGCGGGCCGGTTCGTTGAGTTCCCGATCCGTCCCCTGTCCTTCAGGGAGTTCGTAGAGCTGCGCCGCCCACACGGCGTTTCCAGTGCCGAAGCCCGGGAACTCTTCGAGCACTACCTCGTCCTGGGTGGATTCCCGCTCCTGAAATACTTCGACCTCGATTCCCAGGCCTCGGTGCAATACCTCGACAGCCTGCTCGATACCGTGGTGGTCAGGGACGTGCTGGAGCATTTCGCGATCCGCGACGTCGACATGTTCCGCCGCATCCTGCGCTACTGCGTGGGCAACGTGGGACGCACCTTCTCGGCGCAGTCAGTGAGCCGGTATCTCAAAAGCGAGGGGCGTGCGGTCAGCGTCGATACCGTCCTCAACTATCTGCAGCACTGCGCTGAGGCGTACCTGGTGGACAAGGTGCCGCGGTTCGATGTCGTCGGGAAACAGACGCTTCGAGCGGACGAGAAGTACTACGTGGTGGATCAGGGGCTTCGGACCGCTCTCGGTTTCGACAATCGCGCTGACATCGAGCTGGTGCTGGAAAACATCGTGTACCAGGAACTTCGCTCACGAGGCTGCACGGTTCATGTGGGGTGGCGCGGCTCCAGGGAGGTTGATTTCATCGCCCAGCGTGGCACGGCGACACGCTACATCCAGGTCAGCTACCTTCTCGCCGACGAGGCGACGGTAGAACGCGAGTTCGGGGTCCTGGAATCAATCCCGGACAACCACCCCAAGACCGTGGTCAGCATGGATCCCGTTTCCCGCAGTCGCAACGGCATCGAGCACGTGAACATCGTGGACTTCCTGATGGAGGACCCACTGGCCGAATGGAATGGGTGATCCTCGGCGACGTGTGGGTGGCGGAGAAGCCGGGGAAGATGCATGGGGAAGCCGGTTGAGCCGGTCTGCTCGCTCAGCGAGCAGGCCACCTCGAACCCTCGGCGGCCACGTCCGGGGAATTGCAACGGGCTCTGTTGTGCGGCTGCCGGGTGGTTTCGAGCCGGACCGCTCCTTCGTCGCGGTCCGGCTCAACCAGCTTCAGGGAAGCTTTGCGGGCTGGCAGGCCTCGGGCTCAATCTCTAACCCAGCCGGCTGTTCAGGAGGGCCACCACCTTCGTCAGCGACACCGCGCCGGGATCGGGGGTGCCGACGGATTTCTCACCCAGCGGGCGGGCCCTGCCCAGCCGGGCGACCAATGCCCGGGTGGATTCGGTCCCTGCTTCGGCTGCGACGACGGCGGCCGCGGACTTCGCGGCCAGATCGCCGTCGGTGGCTACGAACGCCGCGACGAACGGGGAGAGCGCGTCGACGAGGGTTTTGTCGCCCACCTCGGCCCCGCCCAGGCGCTGCACGGCGGACAGGGCGGCCTGGAGTGCTACCGCGAGATCGTCGCTGCCGGGGGTTTTCTCGTCACCCAGCGCGCTGCCCAACGCCGTGAGCAACGCGCCCCACAACGCCCCGGAGGTGCCGCCGGCCCGGTTGGACCAGGCATCCCCGGCGGCGGTCAGCGTCGTCCTGAGCCCCCCGCCGGCCGATACGGCGGTGTGTGCCGCCCCGGCCGCCGCCCGCGACCCGTTGGCCATGCCGATCCCGTGATCGCCGTCCCCCGCCACCGAATCCAGCGCCCCCAGCTCTTCCTGTGCCCGAGCCAGCATCTCGGCGACATCGTCGAGCAACCCGGCCGCGACCTCGGCCGCCTCCCGGGATGCGGTACTGCCCGGGGTGGTCACCTCCACGGGGGCGGCGGACTGGCTGAGCGCGGCGTCGTCTCGCTCGACTGAACCCACCGATCCCTTCCGGTACGCCGGGGCATCGCACGGCGCATCCCAGTAGCCGAGCAGCTCGTCGTCCACCCACACCAGGGTCAGCGACACCCCCGCCATGTCCAGGGAGGTGACGAACTCGCCGGCCTCGATGTCGGCGCATTCGAGCCTGGCGGCCTCCAGGCGGGCCACGACGCAGGACGTCACCACGAACAGTTCCTCGTACTTGCTTGATCCGAGCCCGTTGACGATGGCCACCACCCGGTTCCCGGCTCCCGCGGGACGATCCGCCAACAAGCCATCGACGAGAGTGCGGGCCACGTCATCGGCGCTGCCCAGGTCGGCCTCGGCGACACCCGGTTCGCCGTGAATCCCGAGCCCGATCCCCATGCGACCCGCGGGCACGGTGAACAACGGTCCCTTCGCGCCGGGCAGCGTGCAGCCGGCGAAGGCAACCCCGAAACTGCGGGTGGCCGCGTTGGCCTTGGCGAACACCCGCCTGACCTCGTCGAACCCGAGCCCGGCCTCGGCCGCCGCGCTCGTGATCTTGAAGACCGGGAAGTCCCCTGCGATTCCTCGCCGTTTCTCCGGTTCGGCGGCATCTCCCGAGGCGATGTCGTCGGTGACCACCAGGGTGTCGGCCTCGATGCCCTCGGCGCGAAGCCGTTCAATGGCCTGCCCGAAGTGCAGCACGTCGCCGGCGTAGTTGCCGAACCCCATCAGCACCCCGGCCCCGCGATGAACCGCCTTCAGCACCGAATAGGCCTGGGCGGCCGAGGGGGAACTGAAGATGTTGCCGCACACCGCGCCGTCGGCGAACCCGTGGCCAACCCAGCCCGCGAAGGCCGGGTAGTGCCCGGAACCGCCGCCATACACGACCGCGACCTTCCCGGCAGGCGTGAAGGTGGAACGCGCCACGCCCCCGTAGACGGGTTTCACGTAGCGTTTGTTGGCCGCGATGAAACCTTTGAGGGCCTCGGCGGGAAAATCAGCGGGATCGTTTGTCAGTCGCGTCACTGCGTGCCTTTCGATTGCTGGCCAGAGGTTTCGGCCCGACACGTTCGCCGGTGCTCGCGAGTCGGCCCAACCAACACGGGTTCTCGGCGAACCCGGACCCAGTTTAACCCCGCGTAAACCCCTGTTGCGGGGCCCCTGGCCTCTAGGCTTGCCCCATGATGCGAGCGGCTGTGCTGGAGGAGATCGGCAGTTTGAGGCTGAAGCAGGTGCCCGTCCCCGAACCCGGACCGGGTGAGGTGCTCGTGAGGATTGAGGCCAACACCATCTGCGGCACGGACCTGCGGATCATCTCCGGGGCAAAGACGGCCGGGGTCCGGCCGGGGGTGATCCTCGGTCACGAGTTCGCGGGACGTGTCGCGGCCGTGGGTCGGGGCGTCGACGGTGTGCCCGTCGGAGCGCAGGTGACCTGCTCGATCGTGGTGAGCTGCCAGCGGTGCCGGGCCTGTCTGTCGGGCCGGGAACAGCTGTGCGAGAACCTCGTGCTGTTCGGCTACGAACTCGACGGCGGGCTGGCCGAATACCTCCTCGTGCCCAAGGTCGCGATGGACCACGGCAACCTCGTGGTGCTGGAAAAGGAGATCCCCGCCACCACGCTGGCCCTGGCCGAGCCCGTCTCGTGCTGCCTCAACGGGGCCGGGCAGGTGGCCGTGGCGCCGGGGGAGAGCGTGGTGGTGCTGGGAACCGGGCCGATCGGCCTGCTCCACATCGCCCTGGCGAAACTGGCCGGCGCGACGACGATCCTGGCGGCCGGCCGGGAGGGCAGGCTTGCCGCAGCGACGGACTTCGGCGCGACCTGCGCCTT
Source organism: uncultured Propionibacteriaceae bacterium (assembly GCA_937965785.1). GTDB lineage: Bacteria > Actinomycetota > Actinomycetes > Propionibacteriales > Propionibacteriaceae > Arachnia. The sequence goes on from CALCKT010000015.1 coordinate 6,726, forward strand.
CGCCCTCACCGGGGAGGCCCTGACGGCCGAGGTGCGCGAACGAACAAACGGCAGGGGAGCCGACGTCGTCATCGTCGCCGTGGGTGACCTCGCCTTGGCGAACCAGGCCCTCGAATTGGCCGCTATCGGCGGTCGCGTCAATTATTTCGCGGGTTTCCCGAAAGGGAGGATGGCCAGCATCGATCCGAATCTCATCCACTACCGCGAACTCGCCGTCACGGGCGGATCCAACGCCAGGCGGGCGGATGTGAGACGGGCCGTGGAGCTGCTGTCCAGTGGGGCCCTCGATGTGGGGAGGCTCGTCACCCACCGGTTCCCGCTCGCCGATCTGGATGCCGCCGTCACTGCGGTGGCGCGACGCGACGGACTCAAGGTCGCGGTCATGCCTGCGGCGGGGTGAGACCCGCAATTCACCGGAGAGCCCGGGCAGGGTGCCGGCTGACGCCCCGGCCGTGAACAGGCCCCGGAGCCGGCGTGAGGACGCGGACAGCCGGGGCCGCCACGCCGTCACGCGAGCAGGGCGATCCGGTCTCTCTTGGAGGCCACGAGGCGGCCGTCGAGCATGCTGTAGGTGTCGTAGTTCTTCAGGACGTCATCCCACAGGGTGCCCGGTTTCCCGGGATCCAAGGCAATCCAGGTGGGGGCGTAGTAATCACCCGTTGGGATCAGCAGGGCGCCCCCGAGGGTTGGAATGACATTGTGGGCTTTGGTGATCTGATGGTCCACGAGGTCGAGCTGCCCGGTCTTGGGGTCCAGCACCCCCGTCCGTATGGAGGGGGACGGGACGAAGACGCTCAGGGGGCCGTCCTGAGGGGAGGGGGTTCTGTCGAAGACCAAGCCAGGAAAAGAACCTTCGTCCCAGTCCCTGCGCCAGAGCTCTTTCCCCGTCGCCGGGTCCAGGCCCACGAAGCTTCGATGCGTGCTCTCCGTGACGTATACGAGGTCGTCTCCCCAGCCCAATGGATAACCGTCCTGGAGCTCGGACGTCCACAGCTCCTTGCCATGCTGGTCGAAACCCTTCAGCGGTCCGTTTTCCTTGTGTCCGACCAGGACGTTGCCCACCCAGGCCGAGCGGTGCCACACCCCGTCCTTCACCACCGGGCTGCCGTCGTCGGTGTGAACGCTCAGGTAGCAGGCGTACTCGTGGACGGGGCCGGCCTGTCCGTCGACGCAGAAATCGGTCACGCCGTCGTGTTCCCTCACCCAGAACCACTCCCGGGCCTCCTTGGGCAGGTCGATGGACCACTGCTTGGTGTGTGCCTCCTTGACGGAAGGTGCGCGGCTGATTCGGACGCTACCCTCCTTGGACGTGTCCATCTCGTAGATCGCGCCCGATGCGGCCATGGCCAGGTAGTGCTCGGGTTTCTCGTCGAACCGGCCGATGAGGCTGCCATCGGCGGTGCTGTAGACGAAGAGGGATCTTTGCTGTTGGGAAGTTTTGGCCCACAACGCCACCTGCCCGGACATCATGTCGGACACCTTCTCGAGTCTTTCGAAACCGGTTAGGTCACCGGAGATGTCTACCGACCACACCTCGGAGCCGTCGGCCCAGTTGAGCATTCTCAGTTTGCTGCCGCCCGCGGTGAGGGCCGGAGCGACCACCAGACCCTCGTGGGTCCCGATGAGGGGACCGGATCCGGTAACCGTGACCTCCCAGGCGGTTGTGAGCCGGGCCGGGGGAGTCGGCGGTGGAGAGGACTCGGGTGATGATGGAATCGTGGGGGCCGACGACGGTGTCTCGGATCCTGTACCCCAGCACGACGTGGTCATCAGGACGGCACCCATCAGGGCGGCGGCCCCGCGAAGTCGCCACCTGGAGGCGGGTCTCGCCGCGGCGTTGGGAGAGTGGGTGACCGCTTTCATGCTGGCTCCTATTCGGTTCGACGGATGGGCTGCTGTGGGCGCTCGGGATCCGCGGGTGGTTGTTGCGAGCTTCAACAAATCTTTGGTGAAGCAGCAATCGCTCCAAGTGCGACCTGTTCCGCGCCTCATGTTATCCGGCCCGCACGTCGCTCGCCGGTTCGGACGGCAACCGAGGACCGGATGGACGAGCAAGAACCCGGTTGCGCAGCACTCAACGCCGTTTCGGGCTGTTGCGGACGGTTTTTGGGCATTGAGTGCTGCGCAACCGGGTGAAACGCCCCGGCAGAGGCGTTCAGTGGACGGGGAGGGCCTTGTCGGTTTCTTCTACCCGGATGTCGACCATCTGCGCGCCGGTCAACCAGCCGGACAGGCCGCGGTGGGTGCGGGTGAACGGAACCATGACCAGGGACAGCGGCACCACCAGGGGCAGCAACCAGATGAAGGGCGAGGAAGTAAAGAAGGGGGCCAGGAACATCGGGATCAGCAATGATGCGGGCACCACCAGCGACCTGACAACCCTGCGGAAACGGGAACCGTCGTGCAGGGTGCCGTCAGCGTTGCGCCACTTCGGGGTGAGCCACACCACGGTCTGCCCGACGGAGGCGGCGAGATGATTCCAGGCGGGCCACACGAACACCGCGATGGTCGCTACCGCAATGGCCACGGGAACGATCAACGGAGTCCACTTCTCAGAAACGTCCCCCAGGAACAGCAACGTCGCCACGCGGAGACCCACCGCGGTGGTCACGGCCACCAGGGCCACGAGAATGGCGTCGATCAGCATGCCTATCCAGCGTCGCCACATCGTCACCGGGCGCGGCGTCAGCCTGTCCTGTACCAGCTGGTGGGTGCGCGGCATCCACCACAGCAGCACCGGGGCCAGGACCGCTCCCAGGATGGTGCCGAGGGTGTTGGTAATGAGGTCGTCCACATCGGCGGTCCGGAAGGCGCAGGGATAGAAGAACCACAAACCGGTGAGCTGAGTCAGTTCGATGAGGAGGCTGGTGACTGCCCCCAGAAGGATTGTGACGAGAACGGAGCGGTTGAAGTAGCGGCGCAGGATGACCCCGAACGGTACAAACAGCACCACGTTGAAGGCCACCTGCAACACCGCGAAGCTGGTCAGCAGCCCCCGCAGCGAACGCCCCGGCGTGGCCTTCCGGATGTCGTCGATGAAGGCGAACGGCTGCAGGTTCATTCCGCGGGCGTGGAACCGGCACCATCCGGCGGAACGCTCCGGCAGCGGCAGGAGGGTGTAGGTGAGCAGCGCGGTGGCGTAGAGGCACACCGCCGCGAGTCCGAGCAGGCGGGCGAAACTCAGCCGGCCGAAGCGGCGGTACTGCCAGACCATGCCTGGCAGGAACAGCGCCGCGAAAGCCACGGCTCCGATGATCGCGGCGAGTAGGCCATTGTTCACCCAGTCCTGCAAGGTTCCTCCAGTTGTCACGGTCGAACGGAGGATAACGGGTGGGGGAAACACCGGACCGGGGTCCCGTGGCGCGGCCGGGTCTCGCCGCAGGCAAGATCGGAGGTCTGAGGCTCCGGATGTGACATAGTGAGCCGCGTTGTTCACACGACTCGTGAAGACGACGCAGAAGATGTAGGAGGAAGCCCCGATGTCCTCTCCGGAAGGCGACCTGAAGGTCGCGATGAAACCCCGCCACCTCGTGATGATGAGCCTCGGCTCCGCCATCGGTGCCGGGTTGTTCGTGGGCTCCGGCGCGGGCATAGCGACGGCGGGACCCGCGGTGCTGTTGTCCTATGTCATTTCCGGGGCGATCGTCCTGGCCGTCATGCGCATGCTCGGCGAGATGGTGGCTGACGACCCGAACCCGGGGGCGTTCTCCTACTACGCCGACAAGGCCCTCGGTCCCGCCGCCGGATTCGCGATCGGCTGGCTGTGGTGGATCGAGATGGGGCTGGTGGTCGCAACCGAGGCAACTGCGGCGGCACGCTACCTGAGCACACTCATCCCCGGTTTCCCGCAGTGGGGTTTCGCGCTGATCATCATGGCGGTCTTCACGGGAATCAACTTGGTCAAGGTGGGGAGCTTCGGTGAATTCGAGTTCTGGTTCTCGCTGATCAAAATCGCTTTCGTGGTGGTTTTCCTGGTGCTCGGGGCGGCTTTCCTGCTGGGGTTGACCCCCGCGCCCTCACCCGGGTGGGGGAACCTGTCGGGAAACGACCTCATGCCTCACGGAATCAAGGGCGTCGCCTCGGCGCTGCTGGTTGTGATCTTCGCCTTCGGGGGTGTGGAGATAGTCGCGGTGGCCGCCGCCGAGACCGCCGACCCGGAACGCAGCATCAGGAAGGCCGTCAACACGATCCTGTGGCGCATTCTCATCTTCTACATGGGCGCTGTGACGATCATGCTGCTCGCCCTGCCCTGGAACGATCCCTCCCTCAAGGAAGCGCCCTTCGTCGCGGTCCTGAACGCGGCGGGACTGCCTGCCGTCGCGGCGATGATCGGGATCGTGATCGTCGTCGCGCTGCTGTCCTCGCTCAACGCGAACCTCTACGGCGGCTCCCGCATGATCTTCTCGCTCGCCGAGCGACGCATGGGGCCCGCGATGATGCGCGGCACGAACGCTCGAGGCGTGCCCGTGGCAGCCGTGCTGGCCACGTCCTTCCTCGGTTTCGTCGCGGCGGCGCTGAACTACTTCTGGGCGGAGGAGGTGCTGAATTTCCTGCTGAACATGGTCGGCTCGACCATGATCGTCATCTGGCTGGGGATCATCGCCTCGCACGTGGTGTTGCGACGCCGCGCCGCCCGTGACGGCAATCCCACACCCAAGGGATTCCCGGTCGCGCTGTCCTGGGCGACGCTGGCCGCAGTGGCCGCGGTGGTTGCGCTCGGGTTCACGGTGCCCGAGATCGCGGTGCAGCTCTCCAGCACCTTCGCCCTGACGGCCCTGCTCGCGGCGGTCGGTGGCTGGCTCGCAAAACGCGTGGGAGCGTCGAGCCTGGGGAGTGAATCGGTGGTGGAACACAAGGTTTGAGAACGGGTCACGAGTTGCGGACGGGCATCAGCCCATCGAACGGCGGCTGATGTCCGTGCCGCTCAGCGACCTTTGCCGCCCCGAGCCCGGAAGCCCCCGATATCTTCCGTGGTAGCGTTTTGTCTTTGAAACGATTCGCATGATGCTCAGCGCCCCGATGCGCTTCGAGCAGCACAGCCCGGCCGGGGAGCCCGTTCCCCGGCAATCAATCCCGGAAGGCGACATCTTGACCCAACACACCATGAGCGAGAACACTCGCACCGCCATCGAACTCGTCGACACCTACGCAGCACACAACTACTCGCCGCTGCCCGTCGTCGTCACCGAGGCGTCGGGCGCGTGGCTGACGGATGTGGACGGCCGCCGCTACCTGGACTGCCTCGCCGCCTACTCGGCCCTCAACTTCGGGCACGGCAACCCCACCTTCATCGATGTCGCGAAACGGCAACTGGACCGGCTCACCCTCACCAGCCGTGCCGCGCACTCCGACTGGCTCGGCCCGTTCGCCCAGAAACTGGCGCGCCTCGCGGGCAAGGACATGGTCCTGCCGATGAACACCGGCGCCGAAGCCGTCGAGACCGCCATCAAGGTGGCCCGCAAGTGGGGGCACCAGGTCAAGGGGCTGCCGCAGGACCGCGGCGAGATCATCGCCATGCACGGCAACTTCCACGGCCGCACCACAACGATCATCAGCTTCAGCGACGACGAGACCGCACGCGCCGACTTCGGCCCCTACAGCCCCGGGTTCCGGCTCGCCGATTTCGGTGACGTCGACTCCCTGGAGCGGGCCATCACCCCCGAGACCGTCGCCGTGCTGCTGGAACCCATCCAGGGGGAGGCCGGCATCATCGTGCCGCCGGTGGGATACCTCCGCGAGGTGCGGGAACTCACCCGCAAGAACAACGTCCTGCTGATCTGCGACGAGGTGCAGACCGGCATGGGCCGCACCGGCACGACGTTCCGGTTCCAGGCCGAGGACATCGACCCCGACATCATCACCGTCGGCAAGGCCCTGGGGGCGGGCATCGTACCGCTGTCAGCGGTGATCGCAGACCGCGAGATCCTCGGGTTGCTGCAACCGGGCCAGCACGGATCGACCTTCGGTGGCAACCCCCTCGCGTGCGCCATCGGGGCGGCCGTCTGCGACGTGCTGGCCACCGGCGAGTACCAGCGCCGCTCCACCGAGATGGGCGAGCGTCTGCACGCCGGGCTCAAGACCCTCGTCGGTCACGGTGTGACCGCGGTCCGGGGTGTGGGGCTGTGGGCGGGAGTCGACATCGACCCTGCGATCGGCACCGCCAAGGATGTGAGCCTGGACCTCCTCGGTTGCGGCATTCTCGTCAAGGACACCCACGGCCAGACCCTCCGGTTCGCGCCCCCGCTGGTGATCGCCGAGGACGAAATCGATTTCATCGTGCGCGAACTCCGGGCCGTGCTGGAGCAGCGCCTCACGCGGCACGCCTGAGGTGGGATGAGACCCGCTCGATGCCGGATGCAGCCGCCGAACTGATCGTCGAGCGGGTGCTGTGCGCCGTGGAGTGCATACCCGCGGGACGGGTGGTCAGTTACGGCGACCTCGCGGAGCTGGTGGGTACGTCCGCCCGGCGGGTGGGGGCCGTCATGGCCTCCGCCGGGTCGGGGGTGCCGTGGTGGAGGGTGGTCAACGCTGCGGGACGGCTGCCCGCCCACCTCGTGCCGGAGGCGTCCCGGCGCTGGGCCGAGGAGGGAACCCCCGCGGTCGACGGGCGGTGCGTGATGTCGCGGGCCCGGGCCGACCTGCCCCGGCTGGCCACGGACCACGAGACCCGGCTCGCCGAGCGGGGAAGCCCCGCCCGGGAGCTGACCTCACCCGCAGGTCAGTAGCCCCGCCGACTCCTTCAGCGCCAGCACCCGGCCGGCGGATTCGGCCAGCCGGTCGGCGTTGCCCGGGTTCTCGGCCGCCCAGGCGATGGTGGCCTTCAGCATCTCGTCCATCAGCGACGGGTCGGCGTTGATGAGCAGATCCCCGCCCGCTGCGAAGAACCGAACCGCCCGGTCGCCGGGTTTGACATTCCCCACGGCGGCCGCTTCGCCCAGGTCGTCGCTGATCGCCACTCCTTGGAAACCGAGGTCGCCGCGCAACATGTCGGTGACGATCCTCCTGCTGAAAACCCCCTCCTGGTCCGGGTCGATCCTCGTGAAGATCGCCGACGAGATCATCACCGAGTCGGCCCCGGCCTCGATGCCTTTGCGGAACGGTTCCAGGGATTCGCCGTCGGCGGTGGTGTCGTCGTCCCTGGCCACCCCGTGGTCGGTGTTGACCGTCACCTCACCCAGCCCGGGAAAGTGTTTCAGAGAGGTCGCGATCCCGGCGTCCTGCATGCCCTGGGTGAACTCCACCACCGACCTGCTAACCGCGGTGACGTCGTTGCCGAAGTTGCGGTTGAGTTTCCCGATCGGGGCGTTGCTGCTCTGTTTGTTCTTCGGCACCACATCGGCGACCGGCGCGAGGTCGTAGTGGATCCCGGCGGCAGCCAGCTCCCCGCCCCATGCCTGCGCCCGGCTCCGCAACTGCCCGTCCGGCAGTGAGCCCTGCTCGACGGCGTTCGGGATGTCGCTGAACCCCGGTCCCCTGAGGCGCTGTACCTGACCGCCCTCCTGGTCGACGGCGACCAGCAAGGGCATTCCTGCGGAGCGCATCGCTGCCAGCTCGGAGGTGATCGTGCTGATCTGGCCGGCGCCCTCGCTGCTGTTGCCGAGCAACACCACGGCCCCGACGCTCCTCGATTCGATGGCCTTGCGGGTCGCGCTGTCCAGACCGGAGGTGTTCACCCCGATCATGAACAACTGCCCGGCCTGCTGTTCGGTGGTCAGGGAATCCGCTTTCGCGCGGCACCTCACCGCGGTGGGTGTGGGGGAGGGGGGCGTCTCCGGTGTGGAGGTGCTCGGGGTCCCAGCTGCCGTGGCCGGTTCGGTGGGAGGCGATGCCGGGCCAGCCGTACAACTGGTCAGCACCGAGGCGCAGGCCGCGGCCGCGGCGAACCGGCGAAAGGAACCGATGTCTCCCCCGGCCGGTTTCAAGGTGCGCGACCGGTTCGTCGCCCCGCCGGGGAACACTCCCGCGGAGCCGGGTGCATCGGGGAGCGGGTCGCGGTACGAGGATTTCAAGAGCTGCATGTTTCTCCCGGATGAAGATGGTCGTGGGGTTGGGAAGGGCCTGTGAAGTGGGGGTGGGATCACGTCGTGAAAAGGGCATTCAGCTCTAGGACAGATGCGCTTTCAGGCTTGCGCTGAATCCTATGAGCGCCGCAACACCCCCAATGATCATGCTGTTCACCGGTCCGATGCTGCGGGCGAACGACGAACCGAGGGCGTAACCAAAAAATCCCCAGAAGAGAGAGAAGGTGACCCCGACCAATGGGCCGAGGAAGGGGATGAACAACATGACGATCAGCAGGATTCCGGCGATGATCCCGACCGTTATCGCGGCGTCACGGCCCAGGTGGTAGACATCGGACGTGCAGATGCACACGAAAACCCCCACCAGCAGGGCCTCAAGGAGAACCAAGGGATGGAGTCCGCTCGGACCGCTGCCCCGTAGCCGCTGTATCAACCGCGACCGGGCGGCGGGGGCGGAGGCCGTGTGGCTCTGCTTCGGCATGGGGGCGTAGTCCCTGGGACTCTTTGTGCCGTTCTGGGATTGTTCATCCTCGTCGTAGTCGTAGAGCATGGACACCATCCTTTCCCATGGGGAGGTTCCTGGGAAGGGCGGTGGGGCTCCTCGGGGCCGCGCACCAGCGACCCGGCAGGTATCGGGTGAGCCCCACGGCCGGGCCCCGGGATGGCCCCGTCTGCGAACCCCGGGTTCTACGATGATGCGCATGCGTCATTTCACCGTTGATCTGAACCAGGAGAGATCCGTCACCCTGGAGGCGGTCCTCTTCGACGCCCCTTCCGCCGAGGAACAACCGACCCCGCTGGAGCATCCCCGGCCCGCGGTGATCATCGCCCCGGGCGGGGGATACATGATGCTGTCGCAACGGGAGTCCGACCCGGTGGCGGTCGCCTTCCTGCGCCGCGGGTTCAACGTGTTCGTGCTGCGTTACTCGCTGCGGGAACACGCCGCCCACCCCAATCCCGCCGTCGACGCGGCGCAGGCCGTGCGGTGGATACGCGCCCATGCCGGCGAGACGGGCGTCGATCCGATGCAGGTGAACCTACTGGGGTTCTCTGCGGGTGGGCACGTCGCAGCGCTGCTGGGCACCCACTGGAACCGCGACGACCTGGTGGCGGCCGAACGTGCCGAGTACGAGGCCACCGGCCGGAGCGACCTGCTGCGTCACAGTTCACGACCCGACGCGCTCGTGATCTGCTACGGGGCGCTCAGCGCCAAGCGGGTGGACGGCGACGAGGAGACCCGGTGCACCAAGGAGCGCGTGGACTGCATCTCGGCGGTGACCGGGCAAACCCCGCCCGCCTTCGTGTGGACCACCGGCCAGGACGATGTGGTGCCGCCCTCGCAGTCGCTGCGTTTCGTCACCGCCCTGGCCGAGGCCGGGGTGCCGTTCGAGTACCACCACTTCCAGTGGGGCCGCCACGGCCTGTCGACCGCCGACGAGCTGTGTGACGCCGACCGGGAATCGCTGCCGGTCAATGTCGCTTCCTAGGTGGATTTGGCAGCCAACTGGCTGCGCAAGATTGGAGAGGAAAAATGACCAACGCATGGAGTGATCTGGGCGACTACACCAACCTGCCGAGGCTGGGTTCGCTGGCGATCTCCCCGCAGGGACGGGTGCTGGTGTCCGTCGCCCACCGGAACCGGGAACGCACCGGCTACCGGTCGTCGTGGTGGGAACTCGACCCCGAGGGCCAGCGACCCGCGCGGCGCCTGACCCGTTCGGAGGAGGGCGAGGGCTTCGGTGCCTTCACCGCGGACGGGGATTTCCTGTTCGGTTCAAAACGACCCGTGCCCGGCACCGACGCGACGAAACCGGATGAGGACGACGGCGTGGTCTGGTTGCTGCCCGCCGAGGGTGGTGAGGCCCATCCGGTGGCGCGCCGCTCCGGTGGGTTCAGCGGGGTCGTCGCCGCGACCGGTTCCCGCACGGTGATCGCCCGCACCCCGGCCCACATCGGTGCCGCGGACGACGAGGCCGATGCCGCCAAACGCAAGGCCCGCCGCGAACGCAAGGTGACCGCCATCCTCCATGACAGCTACCCGGTCCGGTACTGGGACCACGACCTTGGGCCCGTAGCGGACAGGCTCGCCGTCCTGGACCTCGACGGCGGCTGCGAACCGCTGACCGGGGACGTGGGCCGGGCCTTGGAGGAGGCGACGCTGTCGCTGAGCGCCGACGGCCACAGGCTTGCCGCAGGCTGGGCCTCGCCGCGGGGAGTCGCGGAGGTGGCCCTGTCCGTGGCGCTCATTGACGTGACGACGGGGCAACACCGGGTGGTCGCCTCCGATGATGCCGATGAGTTCACCGGGCCCGTGATCTCCCGCGACGGCCGGTTGATCGCGTGCGTGCGCATCATCCGCTCCACCCCGGAAACCGCCCCGGTGCAGCGTCTGTGGCTGGTCGGGGAGGACGGCCAGGGCAGGGAGCTGGCCCCCGCCTGGGGTCGCTGGGGCACGCCGGTGGCCTTCAGTCCCGACGCCGGGACGCTCTACGCCGTGGCCGACGAGGACGGCGACGCCCCGGTGTTCGCCATCGACGTGGCCTCCGGGAAGGTGCGCCGTCTCACCGGCGAGGGCGCCTTCACCTCGGTGCGGATCACCGAGGACGGCCGGAGACTGTACGCGGTGCGGTCCTCCTACCGGGATCCGGGCAGCGTCGTCGCCATCGACACCGCCACCGGGGAGACCACCGGGCTTCCGCTGCCCGTCGACTACCCGGAGCTGCCCGGCAGGCTGGAGCGCGTCGAGACCACCGCCGCCGACGGGGCGCGCGTGCCCGGCTATCTGCTGCTGCCTTCCGGCGACGGCCCCGCGCCGCTGGCGTTGTGGATCCACGGTGGTCCGTTGAACTCCTGGAATTCGTGGAGCTGGCGCTGGTGCCCGTGGCTGCTGGTCAGCCGGGGCTGGGCGGTGCTGCTGCCCGATCCGGCGCTGTCCACGGGATACGGCCAGGACCACATCCAGCGCGGTTGGGGACGCTGGGGCGCGGAACCGTTCACCGACCTGATGGCCCTGACCGATCATGTCGTAGCCCGGGACGACATCGACCAGGAACGCACCGTCGCCATGGGCGGGTCGTTCGGCGGCTACATGGCCAACTGGGTGGCGGGACACACGGACCGGTTCCGCGCCATCGTCACCCACGCCAGCCTGTGGAACCTGGATGCCTTCGGCAACACCACCGACGCCGCCTGGTACTGGGAACGCGAGATGTCGCCCGAGATGCGGGAGCGGTACTCGCCGCACAGCGCCGCAGCCGACATCGTCACCCCGATGCTGGTCGTCCACGGCGACAGGGACTACCGGGTGCCGATCAGCGAGGGCCTGGCCCTGTGGCGGGAACTGGCCGCGGGCTGGGCGGGGAAACCGGAGGACTTCCCGCACAGGTTCCTTTACTTCCCCGACGAGAACCACTGGATCCTGTCCCCGCAGCACGCCGAGCTCTGGTACGAGACCGTGCTCTCCTTCATCGAGGCGGGCATCGGCAAGGCCGGGTTCACCCGGCCCGAGCTGCTCTGATCCGGTTCACCGGCCGGGCCGGGACGCATCCGGCCCGGCCTGCGGGGTGGTGCCCCGGTGGCCGGCCGCCTGGGAGCAGAGCACCGGGTATCCCGCCAACCGGTCCGTGACGGCGCCGGTCAGCTGCTCCAGCGGCCCCGAGACGAACATCTGCGACCACGCTCCGCACGCCACCACCAGCCCGAGGCACAGCCATCCCCCGGCCCCACCGTCGGCGACGAGACCCTTCGGTTGGGCATCGGTCAGGACCACGACGTGGACCACGTATGCCGTCAACGCCATCGACCCGACACCCGTCAGGGGCAGCAGTACCCACCGCGACCACGGCAGCCGGCCCAGCAACACCAGACCGGCGATCAACGCGAGCGCCAGACCACCCGAGGAGAAAACCTCGAAGACGGTGCCCGAGTTGGGTTCGAAGGACCACAGCGCACGCTGCCAGTCGATGCCGGTCACCGGATCCGTGGTCTGGTCGATCCCGGTGGTCGAGGTGGCCGAGCGCTGGACGTCGTTGAACAGCGGTGCCGGGGAACCGGCGGAGACCACGAACGGGGCCGCGAAACCGGCGAACAGCGCCAGACCCGCCACCAGGAAACCCCGCAGCTCCTTGACATTGTCCAGGCCGAAACGCCCCAGGGCCATGCCCGCAAGGACGAAGGCCATCCACACCAGCGCGGGAGAGGCGGTGGTCGCGAGCAGGGTGGGGACGAAATTGCCCCCGAGGTCGGGGGAACCGTACCCCCAGGTGGGGATCCACAGCGGCAACCCGGTCACCAACAGCTTGCCCACCAAAGCCAGGCAGCAGGCCACGACCAGGAGGGTGCGGAGCCGCCAGCGCAGCGCAGGTAGGGAAAGGACGAACCAGAAGGCGTAGGAGGCCAGGATCACCTGAATGGTGGTCGGGAGCATCGACAACGCACCGGTGAGCACCAGCAGCACGACGGCCCTGCCCAGGATGGTGGTGCGGGCCCGCAGCAGGTCGTCGCCCCCGAGTCTTTGGGATCCCCCGCTGATGATGGCCAGCGACACCCCCGCCACGGTGGCGAACAGGATGCCCGATCGGCCGTGGACGAAACCGAGCAGCGCGGCCGGTCCCGAACCCCAGGCGGGGGTGAGCACGGAATGCGCGATAACCATGCCCAGGACGGCCAGACCGCGGGCGGCGTCGAGCCCGGGGACGCGGGATCCCATGACCCGCGTGTGGCGTGGCTGCGGCCACCAGGGCCGGGCGGGTCGGAGGGGGAACGGCATCTGCTGTGTGACTGACACCCAGCCAACCTAGGCCACTTCGGGACCGGGCGTGGGTTTTCCGCGGATGTCCGTGACCGCGACCGTCGGGGACGGGCAGGGAAGAACCTGTCCGGGAACCCCGGAATCTTGAACACCGTTCAAGCGTTTGCCCCTGTCAGCTGGGGGTGAGAGCCGAATCGTGGGGTTGTGCTGATGCAGGGGGTGCTTTCCCCGAAGTTGCCCCGGCATGGTTGGATAGGGACCATGAGTCCTCGCAAGATCGGCGTCACCGAGCTGGTGCTCAGGGACGCACACCAGAGTTTGATGGCAACCCGAATGGCCTTGGAAGACATGGTCGACGCCTGCGCAGACATCGACGCCGCAGGTTACTGGTCCGTGGAGTGTTGGGGTGGTGCAACCTTCGACTCCTGTATCCGATTCCTCAATGAGGATCCTTGGGTCAGGCTCCGCACGTTCCGTGAACTCATGCCCAACACCCGTCTCCAGATGTTGCTGCGTGGCCAGAACCTTCTCGGCTACCGCCACTATGAGGACACGGTGGTGGAAGAGTTCGTCGAGAAGTCGGCCGAGAACGGCATGGATGTCTTCCGTGTCTTCGATGCCCTCAACGACCCCCGCAACATGGCCCAGGCGATGCAGGCCGTCAAGAAGGTCGGCAAGCACGCCCAGGGCACCATCTGCTACACCATCTCGCCGGTCCACACCGTCGAGGGTTATGTGAAGCTCGCCGGGCAGCTCATCGACATGGGCGCCGAGTCGATCGCCCTCAAGGACATGGCCGCCCTCCTCCAGCCGCAGCCCGCCTACGACATCATCCGCGGCATCAAGGAAACCTACGGCGATGTCCAGATCAACGTTCACTGCCACTCCACCACGGGTGTCACCCTCGTCAGCCTCATGAAGGCCATCGAGGCGGGTGCTGACGTGGTCGACACGGCCATCTCGTCGATGAGCCTTGGCCCCGGCCACAACCCGACCGAATCCTTCGTGGAGATGCTCGAGGGCACCGGTTACACCACCGACCTCGACGTGGAGCGCCTCGGCAAGATCCGCGACCACTTCGCGAAGATCCGCCCGAAGTACGCCGAGTTCGAATCGGCCACGCTGGTGGACACCGGTATCTTCTCCTCCCAGATCCCCGGCGGCATGCTCTCCAACATGGAGTCGCAGCTCAAGGCCCAGGGTGCGGGCGACCGCATCGACGAGGTCATGGCCGAGGTGCCGCGGGTCAAGGCCGACGCAGGTCATCCGCCGCTGGTCACCCCCTCCTCCCAGATCGTCGGCACCCAGGCCGTCTTCAACGTCCTGATGGGCCGCTACAAGGTGATGACGGGTGAGTTCGCGGACCTCATGCTCGGCTACTACGGCGAATGCCTCGGTGAGCGCAACCCCGAGGTCATCGAGCTGGCGCAGGCGCAGGCCAAGAAGGACCCCATCACGGTGCGTCCCGCGGACCTGCTCAAGCCCGAATGGGACGAGCTCGTCGCCCAGGTCAAGGAACTCGAGGGTGCCGACGGCACCGAGGAGGATGTCCTGACCAACGCCATGTTCCCGGGAGTGGCTCCCGGGTTCTTCAAGACCCGCGCCGAGGGCCCCAAGAACGTCGGTAAGACCGCTGAGCAGCTGGCCGCCGAGGAAGAGGCCGCCAAGCGCAAGGCCCAGGGGATCTCCGGTCCCGTCAAGTACAACGTCACCATCGCTGGTCGTTCGCACAGCGTTTCCGTCGAGCCCGCCTGAGGAGCGAAATGAGCAAGCAACACACCATGGCCGAGCGCCTTCAGCAGCTCGAGGATGCCCGGGCAAAGGTCGAGGCCGGAGGCGGCGCCGACAAGCTGGACAAGCAGCGCGACCGCGGCAAGATGACCGCCCGCGACCGCATCGAAAAGCTGATCGACGAGGGCTCCTTCCAGGAAACCGGCGCTTTCCGCCGCAACCGCACCACCACCTTCGGCATGGACAAGACCTACATGGCCGCCGACGGTGTGGTCACGGGTTCCGCGACCGTGCTGGGTCGTCCCGTCCACCTGGCCAGCCAGGACTTCACCGTGATGGGTGGTTCGGCCGGTGAGACCCACTCCATCAAGGTCACCGAGATGCTGGAGGCGTCGCTGGAGACCGGCACCCCGTTCATCTTCATCAACGACTCGGGCGGCGCCCGCGTGCAGGAGGGCATCGACTCCCTGTCCGGCTACGGCAAGGTCTTCTACGCCAACGTTCTGCTCTCGGGTGCGGTGCCGCAGATCTCGATCATCGCCGGTCCGTGCGCCGGTGGCGCGGCCTACTCCCCGGCCCTGACCGACTTCATCATCCAGACCCGCAAGGCCCACATGTTCATCACGGGCCCGGGCGTGATCAAGCAGGTCACGGGCGAGGAGGTCACCCAGGACGCCCTTGGCGGTGCCGACGCCCACATGGGCCGCTCCGGTGTCATCGACTTCGTTGCCGACGACGACGAGCAGGCCATCCTGATCGCGCAGAAGCTGCTCAGCTTCCTGCCGCAGAACAACTCCGAGGAGCCCCCGATCGTCGATCCCGACGATTCGATCGAGCCCAACGAGAAGCTGCGCGAGATCATCCCGCTCGAGGGCAACAAGGGCTACGACATCCGCGATGTCATCGCCGAAATCGTCGATCACCGCGACTTCCTCGAGGTGCAGGCCGGCTGGGCCAAGAGCATCGTGGTCGGCTTCGCCCGCATCAACGGCCGCTCGATCGGCATCATCGCGAACCAGCCGAGCGTCATGTCGGGTGTCCTCGACATCGACTCCTCGGACAAGGGCTCGAAGTTCATCCGCTTCTGCAACGCGTTCAACATTCCCGTGGTCAACCTCGTCGACGTTCCCGGCTTCCTGCCCGGCGTCGCCCAGGAGCATGGCGGCATCATCCGTCACGGCGCGAAGATGCTGTTCGCCTACTCCGCCGCGACTGTCCCGAAGATCACCGTCGTGCTGCGCAAGGCCTACGGCGGCGCCTACCTGGCGATGTGCTCGAAGGACCTGGGTGCCGACAAGGTGTTCGCCTGGCCGACCGCCGAAATCGCCGTCATGGGTGCCGAGGGCGCCGCGAACGTGGTGTTCCGCCGCGAGATCGAGGCCGCCGAGGACACCGAGGCTCGCCGCGAGGAGCTCGTGGAGGAGTACCGCGAGACCTTCTCGACGCCGTACATGGCTGCCTCCCGTGGTCTGGTTGACGACATCATCGACCCGGCGAACACCCGCCGCGAGATCGCGCTGTCGCTGGAACTGCTGGCCGGTAAGCGCCAGCTGCGTCCCGCGAAGAAGCACGGCCTCTTCCCAGCCTGATCGGAGTCGCAGATGTCTGACAACAACGCTGCGCTCCTTGCGGCGGTCGAGAAGCTGACGGCTCAGCTCAAGACCCTCGATGAGCGTCTCGCCAAGCTCGAAGCCCGGCAGGAGATCCCCGAAGAGGATCTCGTTGCGATCGGAGCCGCCGTCGCGGCTTCCCTCGGGCACAAGGCCAAGGTGCGGGCGGTCCGCTTCAGCACTCAGCCCGGCTGGGTCCAGGCCACCCGCGAACAGTCCCACAACCGTGCTGTCCCGCACGTTCGCTGATTGAAGGAGACAACCCATGAAACTGAAGGTGACCGTCAATCAGACGGAGTACGAGATCGATGTCGAGGTCGCGAAGGAAACCCCGAGCCTTCCGCCGATCGTGATCGGTGGCTCGGGTGGCGCACCGATGGCGGCCCCGGCCCCGTCGGGTGCTGGCGCGGCCAGCGCCAACGCCGTCGTCGCGCCGCTGGCCGGCTCGGTGGCCCGCATCCTCGTTGCCGAGGGCGACGAGGTTGAGGCAGGCCAGGTGCTCCTGGTCCTGGAGGCCATGAAGATGGAAACCGAGATCACGGCCCCCGCCGCCGGCACGGTCTCGGCCATCCTCGTCGCGCCGGGTGAGCCCGTCCAGGGCGGCCAGGGCCTGATCGAGCTCTGACCCGTCAACCACGCGAAGGGGCCGCACCCATTGGGTGCGGCCCCTTCGTATACCATTGCACTTGGTAAGGACTGGAGAATCTGCACTGGCTGCTGTTCTTCTCCGCAACGATGACTTGCCCGTGGCGTGAAGGAATGATCGGTTTCTGACTTGTAGGCCAAAGGATGGGTCCGATGCAGTTGGAAGTTGAATCGGTTTCGAAATCCCTTCGGGGGATTCAAGTTCTCGAAAAGGTCAGCTGCTGCGTGGAGCAGGGGGAGATCGTAGGACTGGTTGGTCCGAATGGTGCGGGAAAAACCACCCTGCTCAGGCTGATCCTGGGGCTCCTGTCGCCGGATGAGGGAAAGGTCATCATTGATGGCCGCCCGGCAGAGGATGCGCTGTCCAGGCGGCGTGTTGGGTACTGTCTTGACAACGACGGGCTGTATCCGGCCTTGACCGGTTCGCAGAATCTGGTCTTCTTCCAGATGGCTTTGGGGGTGGATGCCGGCCGCGTCGATGAAATGATCGAGCTTCTCGGGTTGAGCGATGTGACGAACGTCCCCGTGTCGGCTTATTCCAAGGGAATGCGAAGGCGCTTGGCAATTGCTCGCTCGATGCTTTCATCTCCCGCTCTTCTGCTGCTTGACGAACCCTTTGCCGGTCTCGACCCATCCGGTCAGAGGCATCTGATCTCCTTCCTTGAGGAGTTGCGCGGTCAGGTCGGGGTTCTCTTCTCCTCGCACGACCTGCACATAGTGTTCGCGCATGCGCAGCGGGTGGTCGGCCTCAAGAAAGTGGTTGTCTTCGACGCCGCTCCCGGGCAGTTCTGGGACGGTTCCGAGGATCTGCTGGAGAGATATTCGGAGGCGTTCGATGAGTAGGGTCCTGAGGTTGATGAAAGCCGTCGCCTACAAGGAATGGCGGGGACTCTTGGCGAAAGGGCTGGCCGGAAGACTGGGGTTTGCTATCGTGCTCCCCGCAATGATGCTCGGTAAAGCCGTCTCGGCGGCGGAAAGCAGTCCGGCAGAATCCGTTTCGTGGTCGCTGTTCACGATGCTCTTCTCCGCCATGGTGGGAATGTTGTCCACCGTCCGGTTCTGGGAGGAGAAGGGTTATGGCACCCTGGAATCCTTCCTCGGGCTTCCCTACGGGGTGCGCTCGATCTTTCTCTCGAAACTCTTCGTCCCCTCCCTGGTGGGTTTCGGTCTCGGCTGCATTTTCGCCGCATTCAATCTGTACTGGGCTCACGCTCAAGGGTTTGATTCGCTTTGGGTGTTTTCCGTTGTTTCTGTGTTCCTGGTCTTCGGGTGGATTCTGGCCGTTGAATCGGCAATACTGGTTGGCTACGCCATGTGGATGATGTCGGAGAACGCCGCGAAGTGGGCTCAGATGTTCGTGGTGGGGTTCTACGGGGGCGGCTTGGCGCTTCCGATGCTTGGGGGTGTAGCCGTGTCCGTCAGCGCTCTCGTCCTGTTCCTGGCCCTGGCGGCCGCGGTGCTCGGTCTGCTGTGCTTCCTCTCCCTGAGAAAACTGTCGGTCGAGAGAATCGTGCTGAACTCCGGATAGGTGCGATCCGTGGTGCCGGGAGTCGATCCGCCTTGATCCCGGAGGCAGAGTGATCTGAACGACCAGCGGGCGAGTAGCGGCGTCGTGGACTCGGCAAGGCCGGCTGGTGGGGTAGTAGCCTGATGGCTCGGCGCCGTTTGGGCGAGAGGGCGTGCATGTTATCTGCCGGGAAGCACCAAGGACAATCGAAACCCGACCGCGCGATGTGGCGGTTCGCGCTCCTGATCTGCCGGGAGGCGGACGCCACCTCCCGGGCGCGGAACCTGACGGTGATCGGCGCTGTCGTTGCGGGGGCGTTCGCGCGGATCCTCGCCCCGGTGGTGCTGGGGCTCGGGTTGGAGTTCGCCCTCCAGGGCGCGTGGTGGCGCTGGGGCCTGCCCGTCGTTGCGGTGCTCTACGCGGCGATCTGGTGGCTGGGAAGCGCGGGCCGGGCCTGTTTCCTGCCGACCTACGGCCGCCTGGAACAGGCCATGCAGTCCCGTTTCATGGTTCGTGCCCTGGACCGCAGCAACCGGTCCGACCCGCGCACCAGGGGACGGGTGGACGAGTCCACCGTGGGTTTCGCCATTGACGCCGCGGCGGCCGCGCTGCGCGAGGGGTTGAGCTGTCTGCACCTGTCCCTGCTGCCCGCCGGGGTCAGCATCCTCGCCGGAATGGCGACGGTCGGTCTCGTGGGAGGAATCGGGGTGCTCGCCGTCTTCCTGGCCACCGTGCTGGTCTACGCCGCCACCAGCACCCCACTGATCCGCCGCCACCAGCGCCTCCAGACGCTCTTCTTCAAGGAGGCGATGCGAAGCTTCGGGGTGCTGGTGAACCTGCTGTCCCTGTGGCGGGAAACCAGGATCTTCGACGGCCACGCCCACGCCCGGCAGTGGTACCGGCGCGACAGGTCGAGGGTCGAGCGCCGCGCCATGCGCTCCTACCGCGCCACCCGCGGCCTCCAGGTGAGCCAGGCCCTGGTGCTCGCGGCCGGGATCGCCGTCGCGCTCTGCCTGTTCGCCCGGGCCGGCGAACCCCCGTCGCTGGGCGTCATGATCGCGGTCTCCGGGGTTTTCCTGTCCGCCATCGCGCCCCTGCAGGACGCCGGTTTCGGCCTGTCCGCCCTGGCGGTCTCGGAGAGCCAGTACCGGGAGGCGCAGACCAGGATTGACCCGCCGGTCGACGACGCCACCGGGGCGCTGGGAGCCGCGCCGGAACCACCGGTGTGGGCGCCCGGCAGGCCCGTCTGGTGCCTGGGCGACAGCGGGGCAGGCAAGACCACCTGGGCGGAACGGTTCCTTGGGCTCCGGGGCTTGGCCGACGGAAGCCTCCGTACCGGACCCGGCCGCGGGGGAGGCTTCTCCTACCTGCCCCAGGAACCGGGCCTGCTGGCCGGCACGGTCATCGACAACGTGCGTTTCGGACGCGACCTGCCGCCCGGTGCCGTCGACGGGATCCTCCGGGAACTCGGCCTGGGGGAGTTCTCCCGGGGAGGGGCCCGCGAACACGAGGTGATCGCCCCCGACCGGGGTGGGGTCTCGGTGGGTGAGGGACGCCGGGTCGCGCTGGCCCGGGCGCTCGCCGACGAATCCAACCGGATCGTGGTCCTGGACGAACCGACCGCCGGGATGGACGCGAACCTCAGGGACCGGGTGTGGCGCATCATCGAGTCGCGTGCCGAACGGTGCGTCGTCGTGGTCGCCACCCACGACCCGCAGGCCCCCATCCGAGACGACGACCCGGCCATCACCCTCCCGGAGGACTGAGCCCTGGTTTCCACCGGAACCGGGCAGACTTGGTGGGGTGACGAGGAAGAAGACCGCGAAACCCCGGCCCCCGGTTGCGTTGTGGCATCCGCTGCTCGCCCTGGCGGTGCGGGTGGTTCCGCTGCTGGTGTTCGGTTTCTGGCTGCTGTCGGCCGGGCACAATCCCTACTGGTACGACGAGGGACGGGCAATCGCCGGTGTGCTCAACCTGGCGTTGCTGTGGTGGCTGCTCAGGCGGGAACGGACGGGTTTCCGGAGGTTCATGGGGCCCTTCACCGCCAGCGACCTCAAATGGTCGCTGGCGGTCGGGGCGGGCATGGTCTGCGTCGCGCTGCTGGCCTACGCCTTCGCGGAGAGCTGGCTCCGCGTGGAGGGGAAACCCACCCCCGCGTTGGACACCCCGCTGTGGTTGCTGGTTGCGCAGGTCCTGCTGGTACCGGCCTGGGTGGCTTTCGTGGACGGCCTGCTGTTCTTCGGCTACGCGCTGCCGCGGCTGCGCGAACGGCTCGGGACGCCGTGGGCCGCGGTGATCGTGATCCTGGGGTTCACGCTGCTGCAGGTCGGTTTCGCGCCCCTTTCCCCGACCCGGGTGGCCGCCGAGGCCGTCCGGGGGGTGTTGCTGGCGATTCCGCCGGTGCTGGTGGCGCTCAGGACACGAAGCGTGTGGCCGGGTTTCCTCGGATACCTGCTCATGATCCTGCTGAACGACTGGCCGAGTGTCCTGTACACCCTGATTTTGCTGCTCAGCTGGTCGGGGCTGTGGATCGGCCTGTTCGTCGGTTTCATCGTCATGATCTTCTGGCTCGGCATGAGCCGCCGGAACTGACCCCGTCGCCGGCGCAACGTTGTGGAGGGGCCGCCGAAGCGACCCCTCCATCTTGTTCACGATCTGCCGTGCGACCTGTCACGCGTCGCTTTCCGGGCGGATCTGTTCGCCCTCGTCCGGGTTGACCGGGCGGATCACCAGCACGTCGCAGTGGGCTCGCCTGACGACGACGCTGGCGACGTCACCGAGCAGGCGGCCGGCGATCGAGCGGTCGCGGATGGCGCCGATCACGATGAGATCCCCGAGGTGCTGTTTCGAGCTGCTGAGCAGCGCCTCGGCGGGGTCCGCTTCCACCAGCAGGGTGGCCTTCACGCGCGCCCCGGCGGCGATGGCGATGTCCTTGGCGTGTGTGACGGCCAGCTTGGCCGCTTCCTTGCCCGGAACCTGCCCGATGCGGCTCGGTGCGGTCTCGGTCAGCGGCACCTTCGCGTCGGCCCTTCGGGAACCGCCGCCGTAGGCGCACACGATGACCAGGTCGGCGTCCTCCTTGGTCGCGATCCACGCGGCCCGGGTGACGGTCGGTCCGGCGAGTTCGGAACCGTCGGTTCCGACGACGACCGTGGTGTAGTCCTTGAGCATTTCCCCTCCAATCGTGGGAGATCAGTTTTCGGCAGGCACGGGTTCGGACAGATCGTCGACGTCCTTGACGATCGGCGGCTCCTTGATCCAGAGCATCGCGATGGCCGCCAGGGCCAGGAGGACGGCGGCGAAGGTGATCGCGTTACCGGGGTGGTCACCGATCAGCTTGTAGACGGTGCCGAAGGTGACGGTCTGGATGAGCATCGGGATGACGATCATCATGTTGATGATGCCCATGTAGACGCCGTAGCGGGTGGACGGGATCATGCGGACGGCCATGATGTAGGGCACACCCAAGATGGAGGCCCATGCGATACCCAGGCCGATGATCGGCACGAACAGCAGGTACTTGTCGGTGATGTGCGGGAAGAAGGCCAGGCCGACCGCCGCCAGCAGCAGGCAGGTGGTGTGGACGAACTTCGCGCCGTGCCGTTTGGCCAGGACCACCAGAGCGAAGGCCACGCAGAAGGTCACGACGTTGTAGGCACCGTTGACCAGGCCGGTCCATGCCGTGGCCTGCTCGAACAAGGTCTTGTACCGATCCGGATCGGCTTCCTTCAGTGCATGGGTCGCCCCGAAGATGGACTCCCCCACGGACAGCGACACGTACTGCCAGTAGCAGTTCATGGCGTACCACTGGAACAGGTAGACCAGCGCCAGCTTGCGCAGCTGGACGGGCATCTCGACGATGGCTTCCCAGATCTCCTTGAGGGTGCCGACGAAACCGGTCTTGTGGGCGCGCAGCTCGGCGAGTTCCTCGGGCGTGGGTTCGAGTTCCTTGGTGCTGAGGATCGAGACCAGCACGGTGGCGATGGAGGCGACGGTACCCAGCATGAAGGAGGCCATCACCCAGGAGGGAAGGCTGCCGAAGATGCCGGGGACGACCTGCTGGAACACGAACAGCGACACGTTGGCCAGGGTGATTCCGAGGCCGGCGAAGAAGGACTGGGCCAGGAAGCCCTTGGCCAGCTGCGACGGCGGCAGTCTGTCGGAGATGAACGCCCGGTAGGGCTCCATGGCGGTGTTGTTGGACACGTCGAGCAGCCACAGCAGCAGCACGGCCATCCACACCGCGGAGGCGAAGGGGAACAGGAACAGGCACACGGAGCAGCCGATGGCGCCGGCCAGCAGGAAGGGACGCCTGCGGCCCCACTTGGGAACCCATGTCTTGTCCGAAATGGCGCCGATTATGGGCTGGACCAGCAGGCCGGTGATCGGCCCGGCCAGGTTCAGCAGCGGCATTTCCTCGGGGTCTGCGCCGAGGAACTGGTAGATGGGGTTGATGGCCGTCTGCTGCATGCCGAAGGAGTACTGGACACCGAAGAATCCCAGGTTCATCAGCAGGATCTGCGGCATCGTCATGAGCGGCTTCTGCCGCACGATCGTCGCGCTCATCGGGAAACTCCCTCAGGGTTGGCGGCCAGGAAATCCTCGAGGCGGTTCAGCTCCCGCTCCCAACCGGTGGCGTGGTACTCGGCGCGGGAGGGTTCGTAGGGTCCCTGCACGATGCGCACGAGGGTTCCGCCGCCGTACTTGGTGAACTCGACGCGCAGTTCCATGGGAATGTCGGGATCGATGCCGGGGTCGCCGGTGATGCGCTGACGGGCGACGAAGACATCCGGATCGAAGTACTCGGTGAAGACCGCATCCGTGGTGACCCTGACCGTCGGGTCGTTGTCGCGGATCTTCACGTGGTGGTGCTTGCCGCCGAGCTTCAGCTCGGAGGAAACCGTTTCCTTTTCGACGTGCCACCCGGGGCTGCCTCGCCAGAGCATCATCTCCTCGGGGGCGGTCCACGCCCTGAAGACACGTTTCTGGGGATAGTCGAACTTTCGTTCGACGATCAACATGACATTGGCGACCATTGCTCACTCCTGTTGATGTGGAACTGCCCATAGCCTGCTACTCACCCTAAGTCCTGTCCATACCCGCAGGGGTATTTTTCATGACAAAAGTTTTTGGTGTCCTGCGCATTCTCCCGAACGTCCGTGGGCCCCCGGGGTCTTTGCCGAGTGGCGAGGGGACCGGAGTTGGGTCGGGCTGCGGGTCGTGACGAAGCTGATTGGGTCGGGCTGCGAGGAACGAGCGGCCTGTGTCGAAACCACCGGATCCCGAACAGCAGACCCAGCCACAAGACCCCGATCACCCTCACTTCACCTCACCCCGCCCTGCTCCTTCCCATACACGAATCGCGGAAGCTCGTCGTGGGAATCGGTCGGCCGGGTCACCGCGCCTGTGCTCTTCCTGTTCACGAATCGCGGAGGTTCGTCGTGGGAATCGGTCGGCCGGGTCACCGCGCCTGTGCTCTTCCTGTTCACGAATCGCGGAGGTTCGTCGTGGGAATCGGTCGGCCGGGTCACCGCGCCTGTGCTCTTCCTGTTCACGA
>CALCKT010000016.1 GCA_937965785.1 uncultured Propionibacteriaceae bacterium
GGGGTGGGGTTTTTGACCCACATCCAGTTGTTCCAGCCGACGTAGTTGTATCCGTCGGGTAGCTCCTCCAAAGGATGAGGCCACAGTCCGATTTCGGGGGCGTGGAGGTCCATGCGTTCGACTGCGATCCTTGCGATGGCGGCGGGTTCAGGAGTGCCCCCCGAACCCGTCCCGGGTGATTCGGAAGGCGCAAAACGCACGCACAACCCCGAGCGCGAGTCGTATCGGATGCAGCCTTCTATGGGCCAGCTCGGCTCTTCGGAACCACCCCCACCGGAACCCCCGCCGCCAGTGTTGCGGGGTTGCGCAGGCCTACCCGGTTGGCCGCCAGAGCCCGGAGCACGTACTACAATTTCACAACTTCCGGCAGTGCTGTCTTTTTGTCCGCAGCGGACCTCTCCTTCGGCGCGGGCCGACTGCTGGGACACGCCGGCCACGGCCAAGAGACAAGCTGTGGCAAGGAGGACGGTGATGAGGCGTTTCATGCCGGGCACCTCAGGGCGTCTTCGTTCGTGGCATCGCCGAATTTCCAGCCGGTCTCGGTTTTGACCACATTCACATTCCACTGGAGATACCGCGGACGATCCATGGGCACCACGCTCTTGCCGGTGGCCGAGTCGATCACATCGACCTTCCCCGCGTCCGTGCACATCTGGACATCCACGGAGCGCACCCCATCAACCTCGACCGGCTCCGAAGCGCCCGTGATGTGAACAACCGTGACTCCGGTCTGCACCTGGCCTTTCCCGCGAAACTCGGAAAGACGATGCGCCTGTATTTCCTGGCTCTGGCCAATGGTGATATCCATCAAGGACTGCGGATCGGCATTCAAATCACTGAGTACTGTATCCCGGATGCGATAGTATTCGATCAGCACATTGGCTGCTTCGAGTTGTTCCGGGGTGAAGGTCTCCGACGGCTGCGGCTTTGAGAGCGACGATGCGGCCGACGGTTGAGGCGTGGTGGTTCGGGGAGGCCGCTGCGGGGCGGTCCCCCAGGAATCCGATTCACTGCTCCCCGGACCGGGCTGCTGCCCGCTGCACGAGGACAGCAGCAAAACCGCGGCCACAGCGACCGTCGTGGTGGTTCCTTTGATGCGATGTTTCATTGTTCAACACCCCCATTGGTGTCACAAACCCGGCAGGTGTCTCCAACCCGGGATCACACGACTCTAGAACCAACACCCAGACCCTGCGGGGCATCGAAGAGACTCTGGCCAAAAGTTAAGGATCCCGCTGACCTCGGATGGGTCGTCGATGGGGTCTCAGCGCAGCACCCGGGCCAGGAAGTCCTTGGTGGCGGGCTCCCGCGGGTCTTCTATCACCTGCTCCGGGGGACCCTGCTCGATGATTCGCCCACGTTCCAGGAAAACCACCCGGTCGGCGGCGGAACGGGCGAACCCGATCTCGTGGGTGGCCATCAGGATCGTGGAGCCGGTTCGTTTCAGGTCCAGAACCAGATCCAGGACCTCCCCGACCAGCACCGGATCCAGGGCGGAGGTGATCTCGTCGAGCAGCAGCAACTCCGGGTTGGTGGCGATCGCCCGCACGATCGCGACCCGCTGCTGCTGGCCGCCGGAGAGCCGGTCGGGGAAGGCGCGTGCCTTGTCGCTCAACCCGATCCGTTCCAGCAGCTCCCTGCCCCGCGTCTCGGCGACGCCGCGTTCGACACCGTGCACCTTCCGGGCCGCCAGGGTGATGTTGTCCAACACGCTCAGGTGGGGGAACAGGTTGTAGTGCTGGAACACCACTCCGATCCGGGCGCGCACCGAATCGATGTCGATGCGCGGGTCGGTGATGTCGGTCCCGGCCAGGAAGATCTGGCCGTCGTCGACCCGCTCCAGCAGGTTCACGGTGCGCAGCAGCGTCGACTTGCCCGACCCCGACGCGCCCAGCAGCACCACCACCTCGTGGCTGCCGACGCCCAGGTCGAGGCCGCGCAGCACCACATTGCGGCCGAACCGTTTGACCACCCCTCGCATCTCCAGCACCGGTTCGGTGTGGTCGCCGGCCCGGGTCGGTTTCAGCCCGGCCATCAGACCGTTCCTCCTGTCTGTTCGCGTTCACGCAGCCGGGCGGTGTACCAGTCCGAGAGCCGGATGAACGGCCAGCTGAAGGCCACGAACAACAGGCCCGCCACCACGTAGGAGGTGAAGTTGTAGGTCGTCGCCTGCTGGATCTGGGCGGCGCGGATGGCATCCACGGCGCCCAGCACGGAGATCAGGCCGACGTCCTTCTGCATGGAGATGAAGTCGTTCATCAGCGCCGGTGTCACCTTCCGGACCGCCTGCGGGATCACGACGTAACGCAGCGTCTGGCCGTGGCTCAGCCCCAGGGACCGGGCCGCGAACCGCTGCGAGGGGTGAACCGCCTCCAACCCGGCGCGCAGCACCTCCGCCACATAGGACGAGTAGGTCAGGATCAGCGCCACCGTGCCGAGCAGCGCCGCCGGGATGCGCGTGGTCGGGTTCAGGGCCGGGATGCCGAAACCGATCAGGTACAGCACGATCAGGAACGGCATGCCGCGGAACAGGTCCGTGTAGGCGGCGGCGAAGAACCGCAGCGGGAAGAACACCGGACCCCGCAGCGACCTCAGCACGGCCAGGATCACCGCAAGGACCGCGACCCCGATGACGGCGAAGAACAGGATCTGGACGTTCAGCCACAAACCCACGGCGACCTCGGGAAGTGCGGCAGCGAAGTGGCGCGCCGAGAAGAAGGTTTCCCGGGTGACCTGCCAGCCGGGCGAGTTCTCCAGGACCAGCCAGATCACCACCGCGAACACGACGGTGGAGACCGCCGAGATCAGCACCGAGCGGATCGTCTGCCGTCGACGGTACCGGCGTCGCCCGAGCTCGATGTCGCTGACGACCCCGAAATCGTCGACCGTCTCGTTCATCGATCAGCTCAGGACCGGGACGTTGACGGAATCGGACAGCCAGGTTTTGGCCAAGGAGTCGAGGGTGCCGTCCGCGCGGAGGGCGTCGACCGCGCCCGTGACAGCCGCGGTGAGCGCGGAACCCTTCGGCAGCACCAGACCGAACTGGTCGCCACCCGAGGTGTCGGCGAACTGGCCGACCACCACACCGCCATCCAGCTCGGCGGCCACCAGGTACAGCGCCGTCGGGAGGTCGACCACGATGGCGTCCACCTGGCCGCCCTTGAGGGCCTGCACCGTGTCCTGCGAGTTGTTGAACACCGACGGGGCGGTGGTGGGTGCCACCGTTTCGGTGAGCATTCTGTGACTGGTGGTTCCGGTCTGCGCTCCCAGCAGGGCGCCCTTGAGCTCGGCGACGGTGGTGGCCCCGGCCACCGGGGAACCCTTCAGGCTCACCACGGCCTGCGCGGTGGTGTAGTAGGGGGAGGAGAAATCGACGGCGTTCCGGCGCTCCTCGGTGATGGAGAACTGCTGCAGGTTGAAGTCCCAGTCCTTGGCGCCGGGAGCGATCGCGGCATCGAAGGTGCTGCGCACCCACACCACGTCCGCGTTGGCGAAACCGAGTTTCCCTGCGACGGCGTAGGCGACGGCGGCCTCGAACCCCTTGCCGGACGCGGGATCGTTGTCCTCCACCCACGGCGAGTAGGCGGGCTCACCGGTGGCGATGGTCAACTTGCCCGGGGTGACGGTTTTCAGCGACCCCTCGGAGGCCGATGCGCTGTCGGGGACGTTCTTCCCGTCGCTGGCGATCGTGCAGGCGCTGAGCAGGACGGTGCTGCCGAGTGCGGCAAGCGTGGCGCGGCGGCTGAGGGGGATGGCCATGGCTGATGCTCCTTGGGTCAGGTCCGGGTAACAGGACTGATCCCATCCAACAAGTGACAGCCCCACAGGTCCAGATCTTATTCCAGGAATGGAAGAAGATCAGGCCGGATGCCGGCCATCCTTTTTGCCCCGTCGTCCCGGGGAAGGGCGGCGGAGGAGGTCGTGCAGCTCCAACGCAGCCTGCAACCAGGGCTGCGATGTGTCGGCCAGCCCAGCCCGGTCGCTTTCGACACGCGACCCGGTGCCGTGCAGGGTGAGGGAAGCCGCCGGTGAAGGGGGCTCAGTTCAGGTGCTCCTCGAGGGCGGTGCTCAGCCGGGTCATCGACTCGATCAGTTCGCGACGTTGCTGCGGGGTCCAGCCGGACAGGATGCCGGTGAAGAAGGCGGAGGCATCCCTGCGGATCTCGCCGCACGCCGCTTCCCCCTCCTCGGTCAGGGTTACGATGCTGGCCCGCCGATCGGTGGGATCGGTGTGGCGGCGGGCCAGCCCGGCGCGTTCGAGGCGTTTGACCTGCGCGGTCATCGTCGAGCGGTCGACGGCCTGCCACTCGGCCAGTGCGGACATCCGCGCCGGTCCTGTCGCTGCCAGGTGCGACAACAGCCAGGCGTCGGTTTGCGCCAGGTTGCGGATGCCCGGGTGCATGGCGTTTCGCAGCCGCATCCGGCTGGCCAGCCTGCTGAGCCCGGTGAAGAGCCGGTGAAGATCCACGACGGTCTCGTCGGCGTCGGTGCTCATGGCCTGTCTCCCGGGCTGTCCTCGCAAAAATAGTTGGTACCATCAAAGTAAATCATCGATCCGTTCAGGAAGCCAGCGAGGAACCATGACCACCTCACCCGCCCTCCAGACCACCGACAAGGTGCTGAGCGCCGCCGGGATCGACCCCGGGACCGGGTTGTCCTCGACGGAGGCCGCTGCGCGTCTGGCAAGCCACGGCCCCAACGAGCTGCGCTCCCGGCCGCGGGAGGCCGCCTGGCGGCGGTTCCTGAAGCAGTTCGCCGATCCGCTGGTCTACCTGCTGTTCGGGGCCATGGCCATCTCGCTGGCGGCGTGGTCCCTCGAGGGGGCCAGCGGCCTGCCGATCGACGTGGTCGTCATCCTGCTGATAGTGCTGGCCAACGCCGCCATCGGTTTCGTGCAGGAGAACAGGGCCGCCGACGCCGTCGCCGCCCTGGCGGACATGACGGCCGCCAGGGCCACGGTGCTGCGCGACGGCAAACTGGTGACGATACCCGCCGCCGACCTGGTTCCCGGCGATGTCCTGGCGCTGGGGGAGGGCGACGCGGTGGCTGCCGACGCGCGCCTGATCAGCGCCTCCTCGCTGCAGGTGCAGGAGGCCTCGCTCACCGGCGAGTCGGAGGCGGTCACCAAGACCGTCACCCCACTTGCG
Organism: uncultured Propionibacteriaceae bacterium; assembly: GCA_937965785.1. Lineage (GTDB taxonomy): Bacteria > Actinomycetota > Actinomycetes > Propionibacteriales > Propionibacteriaceae > Arachnia. Next base: position 5,148 of record CALCKT010000016.1, read on the forward strand.
GAACTCGGATCCCTGGGGGATCGGCACAACATGGTGTTCAAGGGCACCGCCGTCGCCCGGGGCGTGGGGCGGGCCGTCGTCACCGGAACCGGCATGGACACCGAGATGGGGCGCATCGCGACGCTGCTGGACGAGACCGCCGACGAACCCTCCCCGCTGCAACGCGAGATCGCCCAGATCTCCAGGACCCTGGGTGTCCTCGTCATCGGCATCGCCATCGTGGTCATGATCGTGGTGGCCGCCGTCAACGGGGTCTCCTCCTTCCACGAGGCCGTTGACATCCTGCTGCTCGGGGTCTCCCTGGCGGTGGCGGCAGTGCCGGAGGGCCTGCCCGCGATCCTGTCGCTGGTGCTCGCCATCGGTGTGCAGGCCATGGCGCGCCGCAACGCGGTCATGAAGGACCTCCACTCGGTGGAAACCCTCGGATCGGTCTCCGTGATCGCCTCCGACAAGACCGGCACCCTCACCAAGAACGAGATGACCATCCGCGAGATCGTCACCCCCTCCGGGCGGGTCGAACTGACCGGCACCGGATACGAACCCGTCGGGGAGGCCGTCATCACCGGTGACGAGGCCAGAACCCGGGCCGAGGCCGAACGCACCCTCGCGGCGGGAGCCATGGCCAACAATGCGCAGCTCGCGCAGGTCAACGGCACATGGGAGGTCCAGGGCGACCCCACCGAGGCCGCGTTCCTCGTGGCCCAGCACAAACTCGACGGCGTGCCCGAGCGGATCGGGGCGTGGGAACGCATCGGCGAGGTGCCGTTCACCTCCGAACGCAAGATGATGTCCGTGCTCGGGCGCCGCACCACCGACGAGCACGTGCGGTTGTTCGCCAAGGGCGCCCCCGACGTGCTGCTGGAACGCTGCACGGCCGAACTGGTCGGCGGCGAAGTCGTGCCGCTCAGCGACGAACGCCGCGGCCGGATCGAGGCGGACATCGAACGCCTGAGCGCCGAGGGATACCGCACGCTCGGTGTCGCCCGGCGCCGAGCCCTCGAACAGGACCCCGCGACCTTCACCGAGGACGCCGAACACGACCTGGTCCACCTCGGCCTCGTCGCCATCATCGACCCGCCACGACCGGAGGCCGTCGAGGCCATCGCGGAGGCGCACCGCGCGGGTATCCGCACCGTCATGATCACCGGCGACCACCCCGTCACGGCCGCGCGCATCGCCGCCGACCTCGGCATCACGAAAGGGGCCTCCCGGGTGCTGACCGGTCGCGAGATCGAATCCATCGACGAGGAGGAACTGGGCCGGGCGGTCCGGGACATCGACGTCTACGCCCGTGTCTCCCCGGAACACAAGCTACGGATCGTCGACGCGCTGCAGGCGGGCGGGCAGGTCGTCTCCATGACCGGCGACGGCGTCAACGACGCCCCCGCCCTGAAATCCGCGGACATCGGGATCGCGATGGGCATCACCGGCACCGAGGTCACCAAGGAGGCCGGGGAGATGATCCTCGGCGACGACAACTACTCCACCATCGTCGCCGCAGTCAGGCAGGGCCGTGGAATCTTCGACAACATCAAGAAGTTCATGCGCTACCTGCTCAGCTCCAACATGGGTGAGGTGGCGACGGTGTTCCTGGCGGTCCTGCTCGGCGGGCTCATCGGCCTGGCCGACCCCGCCAACCCGGCAGCCGCCGTCGTTCCGCTGCTGGCGACGCAGATCCTGTGGATCAACCTCGTCACCGACTCCGGACCCGCGCTCGCGATGGGCGTGGACCCGGAGACCGATGACGTCATGGGTCACGGCCCCCGCAAGTTGACCGACCGGATCATCGACGCCCACATGTGGCAGCGGATCATCGGGGTCGGGCTGGTGATGGGGTTGCTGACCCTGCTGATCTACGACCTCACCCTGCCCGGTGGTCTCGTCGGAGGCCTGGAAGTTCTCGCCACCCCCGGCTCGCAGTTCGCGGTCGCCCGCACCACCGTGTTCACCGCCCTGGTGTTCATGCAGCTTTTCAACGCGCTGAACTCCCGCTCCGATACCGCGAGCGCCTTCACCCACATGTTCAGCAACGCCTGGCTGTGGGGGTCGTTCGCGCTGGTCACGGTGCTCCAGGTGCTGGTGGTCGAGGTGCCGTTCCTGCAGTCCGCGTTCGGCACGGCACCACTGGACTGGATCCACTGGGCCGTCGCCGTCGGTGCAGGTGCGGCGGTGCTGCTCTACGAGGAGGTCGTGAAGCTGCTCCGACGCACCTTCAGTGCACCTTGACTGGCGGGAGAGGGGCCTATCGACGGGAGCTCAGGTCGACAAACAGCTCGAACAGGCCCTTGGTGATCCTCGTTCCGGCGTTGTACTCCTGAGGGCATTCGCGTTCGGGTTGCGGTTTCCCCCGCACCGTGCCGTAGGCGTGAATGCCGATCGCAAGGGTGCCATCGGACATGTACAGGGGGGAGCCGCTCTGGGCGGGGTAGGTGTCCATCGAGTAGCAGAGCTGGTTTCCCCGGCTCTCCGCCACCGTTCCGCCCATGCCCCAGAGCTCTCCCGGGGCCTTGTCATAGGGGTAGCCGCGCAGTTCGACCCCGGTGTCCTGGTAATCCCCGGAACGCCACGTCAGGCCGAACCAGCCGGTCCGGTCGCCGAGCGGTTTGTCGAGCTTGACCAGTCCCCAGTCCAGCCGAGGGTCGTTGTTCTTGATCCAGGCGGTGTCGGTCCACGTCTGGGTCGCCGCCGCGGTCTCGAACGGACGTTCGGGGCCGTTCGCGCCCGGGCTGAACTCCAGCCCTGAGATCCATTCCTGGCGCTCGTAGTTGTACACGCAGTGTCCGGCGGTGGCCAGTGTGTCGGCCGAGATCATCCAGCCCGTGCAGTAGGGTTTGCCGCCCTTGCTGATGTAGACGATGGCGGAGTTCGGGTAGGTGGTGGTGTCGGTCAGCCGCACCCGCTCGTCCTCGCCGATGATGCTGCTGGGAGCCGATTCGATCGAATCCGGTTTGTGCCCGGAAATGGAATCCCCGGAACTCGCCGGGGCGTCGTTCGGCTGCCACGTCAGGGGCTGTCCGGAGGAATCGATTCCTACCGGGGAGACCTCTGCCGGTTTCGGCGCCGGGCCGTCATCCGCCACCGCCTGAATGGCTGGGGACGACGTGGCCAGCAGAGCCGCGGCCAATAGTGCCGCCCCGGCCGCCGAAGTGATTGAATTTCGGATTTTCTTCACGTTTCTTCAACCTCCATTGGCATGTGCCCAGTGGTTTCGCGTTTTGACGCTAAACGCCAACGCAGATGGAGTCAAGAGGTTCTTTCGGATGGCATCCCGACGCCCTGCCACTGCGGGGAGCGGCCAACGGGCTGCCGGCGAAGAACGGCACGTGCCTTCCGCGTGGAAAAGCCCTTGTCACGATGGCCTGCCCGCTGCTGCGCCTCGGTGGGCGAACCCCTCGATGGGGTGCGGTTCGGGGCGATCGCTGACGGGTCTTCGCAGGTCGGGAACAACATCCGCCCGCTTCTCCTGTGTATGAATCGCGAAGGAGAGCCGATCAGGTCAGATGCGGCAGGACGCATTGTCCTGGACATGGCACTGAGCATCTGGACCTGCTGATCCATGCCGCCGAAATCCATGTTGTTCATGCTCCGGGAGAGTCCCGAGAACATTTCCTTGAGCTCTTTGCCGTGTTCAGGAATTGGGTGGGAGTGTCTCCTGCCCTCAAGAGGCCTAGGGGCTCTTGTGTTGAGACGGATCCGGATGTGCCCAAGTCCAGGCGGGCGTCGAAAAGAAGATCGATGAGACAGAGCGCATCCGTCTCCGCCGAGCGCGAGGCCTCGAGAGCGCTGAAAGGGTGAAGCCGCATTCTTGTCGCGCGGCCGACCAGGGGGTCGGATCCCTCCAGCCACCCGCGTCCCACGGAGGCCAAGACCGTGAGCAGCACGCGATGTCCCGGTGGGCAGTAGAAACTGCTGGACACGGAATTTTCCTACGTTGGATGTAGGAAAATTCCTACATCCAACGTAGGAAAATTCCTGCTTGGGACGTGGTGGCAGCCCGTTGCTGCTTCGTGTCCCCTTGGTTGGTTCGCCCGGCGCCGGTTGGTGGGGTTCGGCTCTGGGGCGCCGAACGGTACCCCAGAGCCGCGGCATGTATCAGCAACGGCGACCCGTCAGGGCCAGTACGCGGGTCTGGCGGTCCGCGTCGTCGGGAACCTCAACGGGTTGTTTGCAGATCCCGTCCTGATGGAAGACGTCCCCCCACGAGGGAATACAGGTTTCCAGGAAGGTGAGCTCCGCATCGCTCAGTTCCAGATTGTTTCCGGCCGCCCGCTGGATGTCCCAGGCGTGGATGATCAGGTCGAAGCGGTAGAAGCTCAGCAGTGTGTCGGCCAGGGTGGTCGGTCCGAAGAAGGAGTCGTAGGTGGCCAGGAGCGTTTCCTCGTCGGTCACCGCCGACCTCACGGCGGCCGCGTGCGCGGCCCAGGCCTCATGCGGTGCCCCCTCCGGACGAGGCCCCAGCTCCAGACCTCGTTTGCTGAAGACATCGCGCTGGGTGTCGATGACGTGGTCGAGGACATCCTTCGCGCTCCACCCCTCGCAGGGACTCGGGTTCTCCCAACGGCCGGTCTCAAGGTTCGCGATTCGCCGGGTGAAGGTGTCGACGTGACCGAGGAATTGCGTGATTCGGGTATCCATGGACGCTAGTGTGTTCGGCGGAGAGGGAGGAAGTATTGAACAAATACGACACATCCTTCCGGGAACGGGCCCATCTCGCCGACGACCGCGGCTTCAGTCCACCGGTGTACCGCTTCGCCCCCCGGGCTGGCCTGGCGGACGTGGTGCGGCGTTTCTGGGTGCCGGTGTGGGATCTCGCGCCCGGACGGGAGTCGATTCAGCGGGTCCTGCAATACCCGGTCTGTCTCATCACGGTTGACGCCGACCACGCCAGTCTGGTCGGTCCCACCAGCGGACTGGCCACCAAGAGACTCACCGGCCGTGGCTGGACCGTCGGCGTGATGCTGCAACCCGCCGCCGGGCGGCAGCTGATCGGGGCGGACGTCTCGACCCTGGTCGACGGGCGGATCGCGCTCGAGGACTCCACCCTGGTAGAGGTTCCTCGGCTGGTCGCCGACATCCGGGCCAGCATGACCCACCCCGATGATCCGGCCGCCAGGGAATCCGCCATCGCGGTGATGGAGACCGCGCTGCGGAGGCTGACCCCGGTGGATCCCGAGGGGCTCGCGGTGAACACCATCGTCCGCACCGTCGAGAACGACCCCACCATCCAACGGGTCTCCCAGATCTGCGAACGCTTCGGCATGAACGAACGCACGTTGCAACGCCTGGCGGCGAAACGAATCGGGCTGACACCGAAATGGCTGATCCGCCGCAGACGACTTCACGAGGCGTCCTGGCAGCTTTCCGGGGAGGCCGCCCTGGCGGAACTGGCAGCGTCCCTCGGATACTCCGACCAGGCCCATTTCCAACGCGACTTCCAGTCGGCAACCGGCATCACGCCGGCCACCTACGCCAGGCAACGCGGAGCCGAGTGACCCCCACGACTCAGCCGCCGAAAACCGTGTCCTGCTGGTCCTCGATCAGGTTGCCCGAGATGTCCTTCAGCGGACCGGTCCCGCCGTCGGGAAGGATCTCGCCGTTGGTGGAGCATGGGTAGAGGTCGGTTTTCCGGCCCTTCGGTTCGATGAACATCGGGTTGATCAGCCACTTGCCGTCCTCGTTGTCGTAGGCGTTGCACATCAGCTCGGTCTTGTTCCGGTTGATGACCAGACGCAACTTGGTGGCGTCGATCAGAAACGAGATGTCGGTGTCGGAGTCCCCGGCGCTGAAGGCCTGGCGCTGCGCCTCCGGGGCGGGTTTGAAGGCATCGGGGCCGGTGATGCCGAGGACGTCCTGGTTCACCCGGCAGCGTTTCCCCTCGATGTAGGGCATGCTCGCATCGTCGCCGCCGCAGGGCATCAGGGACGAGGTGATCCGGTCGCCGTCGTGGGCCATCACCACTCCCATCACCTTGTTGCCGGTCAATCCCAGGGGTTCGGCCCACACCTGGGCCACGGGCTCGGCGGAAGCCGAGATGATCCTCACGTCGAAACCGTTCTCCTTCAGCGTCCTGATCAGGTCAGTGATCTGGTCGTAGTACCGAACCCAGCCCGTCACGTCCTTGGAACCGATCCTCTGGGTGGTTCCCTCCGCGGCAGCCAGGTTCTGTTCCCGGGCCTGGGACGCGAACCCGATGACCTCCTCGTCGGTGTATCCGGCCTGCAGCTGGGCGGCGAAGGCGTACTGGGGTTCGATGCGTCTGGCGTTGAAGCCATCGAAGGCCTTCTCCCCGCGCGTGGTGGTGCCCTCGGAATAGGCGGAGAGAATCGCGTCCGCGCAGGCCGTGCCCGCCTCGGAGCCGGTGGGCAGGGGTTGACCGGGTTCGGCAAGGGGACCGCAGGACGATGTCAGGTCCTCCACCGCTGCCGGTGTCAGGAAAGAACTGACCTGTTTCCAGTCGGAAGGCTGCAGAACCTTGCTGTTGGCCAGCAACCAGAAGGTGGTGGCGTCACCTATGTCGTTCCTGACGACGGTGTTGTCCCAGTCGAACAGTGCGAGCGGGGCCCCGTTCGCCACGTCCCCATCCCCGGTGCACGTCCCGGTCTCCTTGATCATGGCATCCAGCCGTTCACGGTTGTCGCCATACCATCCCTGGGTCACGGTCAGGGTCCCGCAGGTGGTGCTCACCGACTGATCCGGGGCGCTGGCTGATTGCGTTGCTGCATTCTGCGCCGATTCTCCGCAAGCTGACAACACCATCGTCGAGACGGTAAGCGCCGTCAGCACCGACCTCGAGAACTTCGAGCTCATCTCAGGCTTCCTTCGTCCAAGCGCACCGAAACCCAGCCGGTGCGCGTCCCTCACCATCCCCACTCAGGACGGACCTGGGACACGCTACCAACACGAGGGCCGTGTTTCCGGGAAAACGGAAAAACCAGGGGGTCCTCGTCGAGGTGGTCGTGATGGATCTCAGTCGGGCAGCGAGCGGGTGCCGTAGACCTTTTCCCAGTCGTTTATGAAGGTGTCGACGGCGGCCTCGATGCCCGGCGCCGACAAGGCGACGCGCAGCAGTTTCGGCGACAGCGTCACGGCATCGGCGCCCGCTTCGAGGGCGTGGGAGACCTGGGAGACGTTCTTGAAACTCGCCGCCATGATCTTGCTGGGGGCGTTGAACCGGCGGATGAAACCGGCGAGGGCCTCCAGGGTGCCGCGGGTGTCGATGTCCAGTGACTGCATCCGGTTGTAATACGGCGCCAGGTAGTCGACGCCGGTCGCGATCGCCAGGAACCCCTGGGTCTTGGAGTAGATCGCGGTCGCGGTGACCTTGACCCCCTCGGCCTTCAGGTGGCGCATGGCCGCGATACCGGCCTCGGTGGTGGGGATCTTGGGGTAGACCCCGTCGTCGATCCTGTCCAGCAGCTTGTGGGCGTCGTCGATCATGCCCCGGGTGTCCTTCGCGAGGACCTGCACGTGCAGGGTACGGTCCGGGCCGATGATCTCGCGGATCCGGCGGAAGTGGGCGTAGAAATCGACCCTGCCCTCGGCCTTGAGGATCGTGGGATTGGTCGTCACCCCGGTGACGGGATAGATCGGGGTCAGCCGCTCGATGTCATCGAGATTGGCCGTGTCGAACAGGATGTCCATGACGCACAACCCTAATGGCAGGGCCTTCGCGGCCGCACCCGACCTCCCTTCGGTGGAGTTTTTGACGATCACTCCTTCAGCGCGTACAACCAGGCCAGCAGGAGGGAACGGGAGAACCCGTCATCGATGGGAACCGTCTCCGCCAGCTCAATCGCCTGTTTCCGGGCCTCCGGTCCGGACAGGGCCCAGTAGGCCAGCAGCAGGTCCCCGTAGGTGCGGTTGAAGGTGTCGGCCGTCAACGCCTCGTCGACATTGGTTGCCACCCGGGCCCGGTCCACCCCCAGGTAGGTGGAGGCGGGGGTCACGGGAAGAACCTGGATGGCCAGGCCGGCTTCCGGGTCGGGGGAGAACCAGGTGGCGAAGTCCCGTTTGCCGCCGAAGTTCAGAGGCAGATAGCTGTACTCGAGGGGTGCGTACAGCGGGTCGTCGACGTTGAAGTTCAGCCAGTACTTCAAAGCGGTGTCGGCCTCGCTGGACTGCATCCAGGCAGCCTGGTCCGCCAACGCCTGATCGCCGCTGGTTTCCGCCCAGAGCCGCAGTCCCACCCAAGCCGCGACGGCCTCGCTGGTGGATTCCTGGTTGTTGGCATCCGCGAATGGTGAGGTGCCCGAGGCCCACGAGTGGGAGGCATAGACGTCATAGACGCGCATGGCGGGGAAATTGTCCGAGGCCGTCGGGCGGGCGATGTCGGAGGCCAGCAGGGTCGCCATCGGTGACAGTTCCGGGAGCAGGCTCGGGTCGTCCATGGCGGCGAGGGCCGCCGCGTGCAGGAAATAGCCGTAGTGGAAGTGGTGGTCGTTGAACTCGTCGCTACCGAAGGTGGACACCAGACCGACCATGCCGTGGTTGGTCTGGTCGTAGAAGAAACAACGGTCGGCCTTCGAATTGGCGCATCCCGCCGGGTTCAGCCACGTCTTCAGTTCGGGCACCAGCCGGTTGCGGATCGTTGTCGCCAGGTCATCGCGCCCCAGCGTTTTCGCCAGGTGCATGAGCTGGGCATCCCGGGCCATTGCCTTCCCGGCGAAGTAGGTGTCGGCGGGGTAGACAGGAAGGCCTCGCACGTCCGTCTCGAGGTGTGTGGCGATTTTCGTGCGGGCGGTTTCGTCCAGGCCGCTCAGGTCGTAGGTCGCCGGCGCCGACTGTTTCGGGGTGTTCCAGGTCACCGAGGACGTCAAACACAGCTGGAGTTTGCCGTAGACGCTCTCGTAGGTTCCCAGCTGGCAGTCCTGGGTGGTGTCCGCCTGGTGGGGCATGGTGGCCACCAGGGTGGGTGCTCCGTCTGTGGTTCGCCACTCGATGGTGGTGGAGACCTTATCGTCGCCGACCTGCCACGATGCTCCGGACGAGGCAACGGGGTGGATCTTGTCCAGCAGGTCCGCCTTCGACATCCCCTCGGGAACGGCGGTCCATGTCGCTGCCTGCCCCTCCGCCAGCTGCAGCTGGGAGGCCCCGGAACCGGGGTCGGGGGTCAGGGCGAAGCGCTCAGGCAGCGGGGAGGTTTCCAGGGTCACCGACCTCGACGCGGTGAAGGTGATCTGGGGGGAACCCTGGGCCAGTGTGACGCGGCCCACGGGCCCGGATGCGTCCCGCGCCTCCGCGACGACGGTGACTGTGTCGTAGGCCACCACCTGCCAGCCCTCAACACCCGGCAGGGTTATGGAGACCTCGGGCCGGTGACCACCGAACAGGGTCTTCTCGGTGGATTTCACCTCCGGCAGCCCGAAATCGAACCCGGTGGCCTTCAGCTGGAAGCTCAGCGGCAGGGGATACACCGGTAGGGGTTCGGGGCCGAAGACCAACCCCGAGAACCACCGGTTGGTGGGTGGCACGAGACCCTTCGCGAGTCGGGCGGGGTTGAGATCCTTGCCCTGGCGGTGGTTCACCGCATCAAGGGCGGCCGCCTCACCGGACAACCCGTTCGTCGACGCGCCCGTCGAGGGCGGGGGTTCGGGCGAGGGTTCGTGAGAACACTGGCTGGACAGCAGCACGATCGCGATCGAGCAGGTGAACGTCAGGAAGGGTTTGAGAAATCGTTTCAACGCAGGCCGATCTTCACCAGGAATTCACGAAGAGTCTGGGTGGGTCCGGCCAGCGGACCGTCGTCCCTCAGGCTCATGACCGCATTGACGGGCGTGTTTCGCCGGGTGAGCAACGTGAGGTCGTCGGCCTGGAGACCGTCGCTGGCGACCGTCACCTCAGTGACGGTTTTCTTCGAGGTCTCGTCGGTGCCGATGTTGACGCTCATGACCCGTCCTTCCACGAGCTGGCCGTCGGGCAGGTGAATCGCGACCTTGCCATCTTGCTCGATTCGTCCGTAGTCGGAGGGATTGAGCTGGAACGTCGCCACCACGGTCTTGTTCTTGTTGGAGACGATCTCGGCCAAACGCTCGCTGCCGTTGACGTAACTGCCCTCGAAGGCCGTGAAACTCTCCAGGTAACCATCGATGGTGGCGTAGAAGGTGATGGTGCCCAACTCCAGGTCCACCTTGTAGCCGTCGGTGCTGGTTGGTTTCATCCCGAGGGCCGCCATGTCCCGCAAGTTAGAGCTGATTACCGTGAAGAGCTGGTCGCCGGCCGATACGTGATCACCGGGATTGCGTTTCTGATCCGTGACCAGGCCCCCGTACGGGGAGGCGACGACCGTGCGGGGAGCATCGACGTGGGCCGCGATACTTGCCACCTGATTCTGCCGCTGGTTGAACAACAGCGTCAGTAGGCCGACGATGAGGACGATGACGACGATGCCGCTGAGGAGCTTGAGACGATTCAGCCAGGACATGGATCAGCCCTTTCGGTCTTGAAGTTCGGGATTTTCTGCGAGGGCGCCCTTGGCTGCCTGGGCGTCCAGGATGGCTTCGATGTCCAAGGCCTCGGACTGCCTGCCCACCGAGACCAGCTGCCTGTCGGCGTAGGGGGATTCAGCTGCCTCCAGACCGCGCTGGGGCTGTGTCTTTTCCCGTTTCTTCTGCCGGTTCTCCAAGAATGCAGTCACGACGAACGCACCGAGGAAGAAAGAGTTCAAAACGCACCAGAACGTGGCGATGTTGAGATGTCCCATCGAGTAGTCTCGGTAGATGGAGACGATCGAGGTAGCTACCATGAGGACGAACGCCCAGACCTGCACCATTATGAAGTTGAACGCGGAGGCCTTACCGCCGGTGGCTCCCGTGACCGACCATTTCGTATCCACCTTGAGCAGGGCATTGAAGAATGCCTTGATGTAGATCGGGAAGGAATTGGCAGCGAGCAGGAGAACCTCCCAGCGGAATGTGCCCGCGATCACGGCTGCCAGCAAAATCTGCATGGCGTAGAAGCCGGGGTAGAACAAGGCCCACTCGTACCATTTGACGGCGAGTGTCACGGGTCGCAGGTCGAAGAACACCTCCAGCACAGGGACCAGCATGAGAAGGCCCGGTGCTATGCCCGTGAAGTAGAACGTGCACGTGGCGAAGTACATGAGCCGTTGGTCCATGTGGAGGCGACGACGTGGCCTGAGGGGGTTGTGCGTCAACAGGATCTCGAACCCCCCGGTGGCCCAGCGGAGCTGCTGCTTGCTGTAGGACTCGATGGTGTCGGGGGTCTCGCCGATGGCGAGCTCCTTGGGCTGGAAGATCGAGCGCCAGCCTCGCTCGTGCAGGAGGATCGAGGTCCAGATGTCCTCCGACTTGGACTGGGTGTAGATCCCGCCGATGTCCTTCACGGCCGCGCGGCGGAACAGCACGTTGGTGCCGACGCAGAACGCCGCGTTGAACTCGTTGCGCCCCGGCTGGATGAACCGGTAGAAAACCATCTGGATGAACCCCGCGCCCCTGGAGACGATGTTGTTGAGGTTGCCGTAAACCTGAGGCGTCTGCACGAAGGCCACGTTCGGGTCCTCCATGAACGGAAGGGTCTCGTAGAGGAAGTCGGGTTTGGCCACGAAGTCTGCATCGAAGATGACGAAGAACTCGGCCTTGGCCACCGACAGGGCGTTGTTGACGTTGCCGGCCTTGGCCCCGGAGCTGCCGAGGCGGCGCACGTAGCGGCAGCCGAGGGTCTTGGCCAGGTCCCGAACCTCATCCGAGTCCCCGTCGTCCAGGATCCAGGTGGTGTGGAGGCCGCGCATTGCCATGGCGGCCTTGACCGTGGTCCTGATGACGTCCAGTGACTCGCCGTAGACCGTGATCAGCACGTCCACGTTGGCCTGGCGGCCGTTCAGGTACATGGGCCATTTCGTGGGGTCGTTGCTGATTCTCAGGCGGGCGTTGAGCTGCGGGTCGAACATCTTGGCCTGGGCGGCCTGGAAACTGTAGCTGGGCTGGCGGCCGTAGCCGGACAGCATTGTCCACAGTGCCATGGCAGCCTGGAAAATGAGAATCAGCTCGCACGAGATGACGATGAGCCAAGGGATGAGGTCACCCCTGAAGGCGGGGTTGAGGATGAAGCACGTGTATGCAAGAACGCCGATCGACGAGAGAATGGCGACCAAGAACAGGGTTGGGGAGTAGCGACCTGAGGTCGAGGCCCGGCGTTCCTCGGGGGCGAGGTTGTCGACAAGCGCTAGTTCGGTGTCGGCATTAACGGTTGATAAATCAACTTTTGGGCGGCGGCGCCGGGAATGGCGTGACGAGGGCACGGGGCCTCCTGTTGAAGTTGTCTTCTAGTGCTGCTTGAGGGGATTGGGGGACGCGAAAATCGAATGAGGTTAACCTTCGCCGCCAAGAGTATACCTTGGCCAATCTGAGTTTCGTGCATCGACGGGTTCGTGGGAGTTGCGCAAAGAACTGCCGGGTGCTCACGAACGGGAAATTGTCGTCTTGTCGTTCTGTGGCTGATGGCTGCACCGAAACAAACTGACAAGGATGGCTGTGACATGGCTCAGGTGTCGGAGCTGCCGTGCTCGTGCTAGTCAGCGGTGAGGGGCGAGCTCCAGGGTCGTCGGGTGCGCTGCCCTGAGGCCCGACGGGGGGCGTGGCCAGCTTGCGTTGCCGTTTCTTGACGTCCAGAAACGATGGGGTATCGTAGGTATCTCGAAAGAGTTTCGTAAGCAAACGGAAGGGTCCAGCGATGGCGGTGGAACGCACGGAACGCGAGAGCGCGATCCTCGCGAAGCTTGCCGACGACGGACGGCTGAGCGTCTCCGGGCTGGCCAGCGACTTCGGGGTGTCGGAGGTGACCATCCGCGGCCACCTGCGCACCCTTGAGCAGCAGGGCATGCTGGTGCGCACCCGGGGTGGGGCGCGACCCATCACCCTCCAAGGAATCCTGCAGCGGCAGCAGGTCAACCTGGAGGCCAAGGAGAGGATCGCCCAGGCCGCCGCGGAACTGATCGGCGACGACGACACCGTCATGATCGAGGCCGGCACCACCGCGGCGCTGATCGCCCGGCACCTGACCGGCAGGCGAGGGGTGCAGATCGTCACCAACTCGACGCTGGTGTTCAACAACGCCCGCGCCAACCCAGCGCTGAACATCATCCTGGCGGGTGGGGTGTTCCGGCCCGAGTCGGAATCCCTCGTCGGTCCCCTCGCGGAACGCGCCATCGCCGATTTCAACACCCGCATCGCCTTCCTCGGCACCGACGGTTTCTCTCCCGAACGCGGTCTGACGACGCGTTTCGTGGAAGGCGCGCAGGTGGCCACCACCATGCGGGAACGCGCTGAGGAGACCTGGCTCGTCGCCGATTCCTCCAAGTTCGGGCAGGCGGGGTTCGTCTCCTTCCTGCCCCTGGATGCCATCACCGGCATCATCACCGACTCCGGTCTCCCCGACGATGCCGTGGAGGCCCTCAAGGAACACACCCACGTTCGCATCGTCTAGGAGAAACCAAATGGCAACCGTCATAGTCATGCCGGCCCTCGGGAACAGTGTCGAGTCCTGTCTCATCGTGTCCTGGCTGGTCAAGGAGGGCGACACCATCGCCGAGAACGGCATCCTCTGCGAGGTGGAGACCGACAAGGCCTCCATGGAGGTGCCCAGCACCGCCTCCGGGACCGTGCTGAAGCTGCTGTGGGCCGAGGGCGACGACGTCCCCGTCATGCAGCCCCTCCTCGTGGTCGGGGAACCCGGCGAGGACCCCGCCCCCGTGCTCGCGGAGGTGGGTTTCGGTGCCGCGCAGGAAGAGACCCCCGAACAGACCGCCGTCGCGGCCGCCGAGCCCCCGGCGCCGGTCGTCACCGGCGCATCCGTGGCCGGTGACGACCGCGGCTCCAGTCCGCGCGCCCGCAACCTGGCCGCCGCCGAGGGCATCGACATCGCGGCTGTTCCCGCGGGCACCGGCCCCGGAGGTCGCGTGATCGCCCGCGACGTCGCCGTTGTCGCCGAGACCACCACCAGGGCGGCGGCCCGGGCCGGAGCGGTCGCGGGGCAGGGCAGCGGGCTCGGTGGCCGCATCAGCCAGGCCGACCTCGCCGCCCCCGCCGCACCGGCGGAGGAAACCTCCACGCCGGCCCCCGTGGCGGTGGCGGGAGCCGACCCGGACTTCCCCGGACCCAGCACAAGCACCCCGCTGAAGGGCATCCGCAAAGTGATCTCCGAGCGGATGATGCACTCCCTGGCCAGCTCCGCGCAGCTCACCTACACCACCACCGCGCGGGCCCAGGGCCTCCTCGACATGCGCAAGAAGCTGAAGAACTCCGACCCGGCGCTCGGCCTGAACAAGGTGACCATCGGCGACCTCGTCGGTTTCGCAGCCGTCAGGACCGCCGCCAAGCACCCCGCCCACAACGCCCACCTCGAGGACGGCGTGCTGACCACCTTCGAACGGGTCCACCTCGGTTTCGCCTGCGACACCCCCCGCGGCCTCCTCGTCCCGACGGTGCGCAACGCCTCGCAGCTCAGCCTCGGCAAGTTCTCCGCGATCTGCAAGGACCTCGCCGCGCAGGCCATCGAGGGCAGCATCAGCCCCGACCTGCTGGGCGGGGCCACCTTCACCGTCTCCAACCTGGGTGGTTTCGGCATCGAACACTTCACCCCGCTGCTGAACGTGCCCCAGACCGCGATCCTCGGTGTCGACGCCATCTTCCCCCGTGCCTACGCGGATGAGAAGGGCAAGGTCCGCGTCGAGCAGCGCATCGGGTTGTCGCTGACCGCCGACCACCGGGTCATCGACGGCGCCGACGCGGCCCGTTTCCTGCAGGACCTCGTGGCCTTCCTCGAGAACATCGAACTGGCCGCCCTGAGCTGAGAGGACGAAAAATGACCGACCACGACGTCATCGTGCTGGGCGGCGGACCCGGCGGCTACATCGCCGCCGAGCGGCTCGGCCACGCGGGGAAGAAGGTTCTCCTCGTCGAGGCCGCCTCGCTGGGTGGTACCTGCCTGAACGTGGGATGCATCCCCACCAAAACCCTCCTCGGGGCCGCCAAGACCTACGACCACGCCCGCCACGGCGCCCAGTTCGGGGTGAAGATCGACGGCGCCCATATCGACTGGCCCGCCCTGCAGAAATGGAAGGACAAGGTGGTCTCCACCCTCGTTGGCGGGGTCGCCGCCACCGAGAAGAAGGCCGGGGTCACCGTCGTGCACGGCCACGGCACCTTCGACGGCCCCGGAAGGGTCACCGTCGACGGCACCACCCACACCGCCACCCACGTGATCCTCGCCACCGGATCGGTGCCCGTGATGCCCCCCATCCCCGGTGCCAAGGACAACCCGTTGGTCATCGACTCCACCGGCGCCCTCTCGCTGCCGGAGATCCCGGAACGCCTGGCCGTGATCGGCGGCGGCGTCATCGGGGTGGAGTTCGCCTCGCTGTACTCCATGCTCGGCACCCAGGTCACCGTCATCGAGATGCTGCCCGAGATCGTTCCCTTCGCCGACGACGACGTGGCCGCGCAGCTCCGCAAGGCCCTGAAGGACGTCACCTTCAAGCTCGGCTGCCGGGTCACCTCCATCGACGGTGGAAAGGTGAACTGGACCACCGCCGACGGCGCCGAGGAGAGCGTCGAGGCCGACTACGTGTTGATGGCCGTCGGTCGCAGGCCCGCCGTTGACGGCTGGGGCGCGGAGAACACCGGCCTGGAGTACTCCGGCCGTGGAGTGGTCGTTGACGACCGGATGCGCACCAACCTGCCGAACGTGTGGGCGATCGGGGACGTGACCGGCCGCAGCCTGCTGGCCCACGCCGCCTACCGCATGGGTGAGGTGGCCGCCGCCAACATCCTCGACCCCGAGGCCCACCGCCGCGGCGAGGTGATGCGCTGGCACACCGTCCCGTGGGCCGTCTACACCGCCCCCGAGTGCGCCGGCATCGGACTCACCGAGGCCGCGGCCAGGAAGGCGGGCCGCGACGTCATCACCGCGAGCGTCCCCGGCTACATGTCCGGCCGGTTCGTGGCCGAGAACGGTCTCCAGGCCCCGGGACTGGCCAAACTCATCCTCGATGCCGAGACCCACCAGGTGCTGGGCATCCATGTGCTGGGCAGCTATGCCGCCGAGATGATCTGGGGCGCCTCCGCCGTGCTGGAAACCGAACTGGACCTCACCGACCTGCGCCAGCTCGTCTTCCCCCACCCCACAGTTAGTGAACTGATCCGCGAGGCCGCCTGGGCGGCCAAGGCCTGATCGACAAGGAAAGAGACAACGAAACCATGACCCGCTCACTCATCGTCGATCCGACGAACGTGCGTGCCAAGGGCGTCATCACGGCGCCCGAGATCCCCGTCAACGCCTACGAACCCAACTTCAAGGCGGAACTGAAACGCTACGGCAAGCAGGGGCTCATCGACATCCTGCACGACATGATCGCCGTCAGGTCTTTCGAGACCATGCTCAACTCCATCAAGACCACCGGCGCCTGGAACGGTGTCGAATACAACCACCGCGGCCCCGCGCACCTGAGCATCGGCCAGGAGTCCGCCGTCGTCGGGCAGGCCTCACAGCTGGAGGTCGACGACTTCGTCTTCGGCTCCCACCGCAGCCACGGCGAGATCCTCGCCAAATGCTTCTCGGCCGCCCGCAAGCTTGACCCGGAGCGCCTCGAAGAGATCATGAAGACCTTCCTCGACGGCGAAACCCTCGCCTTCGCGGAGCAGGTGTCCAAGGAGGACCTGGCCGACGTCGCCGAGAACTTCATCCTCTACGGTGCCGTCGCCGAAACCTTCGCCCGCAAGGCCGGGTTCAACCGCGGCCTCGGCGGTTCCATGCACGCCTTCTTCACCCCGTTCGGTTCCATGCCGAACAACGCCATCGTCGGCGGCTCCGCGGACATCGCCACCGGAGCGGCGCTGTTCAAACGCATCAACCGCCGGACCGGCATCGTGATCGCGAACATCGGTGACGCATCCATGGGCTGCGGCCCCGTCTGGGAATCCATGATGATGGCCGCCATGGACCAGTACCGCACCCTGTGGAAGGACGGTGTGGAGGGCAACCCGCCGATCTGGTTCAACTTCTTCAACAACTTCTACGGCATGGGTGGCCAGACCGCCGGCGAGACCATGGGCTACGACATCCTGGCGCGCGTCGGCATGGGCGTGAACCCGGAGGCCATGCACGCCGAACGCGTCGACGGTCTCAACCCGCTCGCCGTCGCCGACGCCGTCGCCCGCAAACGCGAACTCCTCGATGCGGGTCGCGGACCGGTGCTCACCGACACCATCACCTACCGCTTCTCCGGGCACTCCCCGTCCGACGCGTCGTCGTACCGCACCCGCGAGGAGGTGGAGCTGTGGGAGAACCACGACGGCCTCAAGAACTACGCCGCCTACCTGATCAAGAACAAGGTGCTCACCCAGGCCGACGTGGACGCCATCCAGCAGAGGTTCGACGAGCGTCTCACCAAGGTGATCGCCCTGGCGACCCGCGACGAGGACCTCAGCCCGCGCGTGCACATGGACTTCATCGACACGGTGATGTACAGCAACGGCAACAAGGAGAAGCTGTCGGAGGAGGAACCGCAGCTGCTCACCCCGCTGGCCGAGAATCCGCGCGTCAAGGCGCTGAGGAACAAGATCCGCACCGCCCGCGACGAGAACGGCAAACCGGTCTCCAAGAACAAGGCCTTCGCCTACCGCGATGCGATCTTCGAGGCCGTGGCGCACCGCTTCGCCACCGACCCGACGCTCGCCGCGTGGGGTGAGGAGAACCGCGACTGGGGTGGCGCGTTCGCCGTCTACCGTGGCCTGACGGAGCTGCTGCCCTACCATCGCCTGTTCAACTCGCCCATCTCGGAGGCCGCGATCGTCGGCGCCGGTGTCGGCTACGCCCTCTCGGGGGGGCGCGCGCTGGTGGAGCTGATGTACTGCGACTTCCTGGGGCGCGCGGGCGACGAGATCTTCAACCAGGCCGCGAAGTGGCAGGCGATGTCCGCGGGTCTGCTGGAGATGCCGCTGGTGATCCGTGTCAGCGTCGGAAACAAGTACGGCGCCCAGCACTCCCAGGACTGGGCGGCGCTGTGCGCACACATGCCCGGTCTGAAGGTCTACTACCCGGCCACCCCCTACGACGCCAAGGGCATGATGAACCTGGCGTTGCGCGGCACCGACCCGGTGGTGTTCTTCGAGTCCCAGCTGCTCTACGACAAGGCCGAGGAGTTCCAGCCCGGCGGTGTCCCGGAGGGCTACTACGAGGTTCCGGAAGGGGAACCGGTGGTTCGCCGCGAGGGCACGGACCTGACCATCGCCACCCTCGGCGCCACCTTGTACCGCGCCCTCGAGGCCGCCGACATCCTGCAGTCGAAGTACGGGCTGTCGGTCGAGGTCATCGATCTGCGGTTCGTCGCCCCGCTGAACCTCGACCCGGTGGTCGAGTCGGTGAAGAAAACCGGTCGGCTGCTGCTCAGCTCCGATGCGGTGGAGCGCGGCTCCTTCCTGCATGACGTCGCGTCCAAGGTGCAGAGCATCGCGTTCGATCACCTTGACGCGCCCGTCACGGTGGTGGGGTCGCGCAACGCCATCACCCCGGCGGCGGAGCTGGAGAAGGAGTTCTTCCCGCAGCCCGAGTGGCTGGTCGACGCGGTCCACGAACGGATCCTGCCGCTGCCGGGTCACGTGACCGTCAGCAACCAGACCACCGCCGAACTGGCCCGCCGCACCCGCGAAGGGCTCTGAACCCACCCCTCGAAGTTGGTTGAGCCGGACTGCGATGTCTCCTCCTGAAGCTGGTTGAGCCGGACTGTGACGTCTCCTCCCGAAGCTGGTTGAGCCGGGTCGTGAGGAACGAGCGGCCCGTGTCGAAACCATCCGGCGGTCGGGAGGCAGACCTGAGTTCAGGTTCTCGGGCGCGGTCGTCTTGGTTTTGACTCGATCTGCTCGCTGGCGCTCGCGGATCGGCTCAACCGGCTTCGAGAAAGGCATAGCCGGCTCAACCAGCTCTGGGGAAGCGATGGGGAAGAGAGGAAACAGGAAACACATGAACCAGATCAATGACCCGGGGATCTCACCCGAGGAACGGTTGGCGGCGTTGCGGGTCGTCGCCGACCAGGAGACCTTCCCCGACTGGGTGGTGGAATCCAACAACCACATCCACACCTGCTATTCCTTCAGCCCCTACACCCCCTCCGGTGCGGCCCTGGGCGCCAGGCGTGCCGGGTTGCGCGTGGTCGGTTCCGTCGACCACGACTCCATTGCCGCCGCCGCCGAGATGACCGAGGCCACCCGCATCCTCGGAATGGGCAGCGTGACGGGGTTCGAGTGCCGCGCCTTCTTCGACCCCGGCGGCCCCTTCGCCACCAGGAAACTCAACAACCCCGACTCCGCGGGGATCGCCTACATGACCGTGCAGGCAATCCCCGCCCCGGCCAGGGCGGAGGTGGATGCGTGGCTCGCCCCGCGGCGCGCAGCGCGGCTGGAGCGCACCCTCGCGATGGCGGAAGCCGCGAACTCCATCCTCACCGGCCTCGGACTGGCCCCCTTCGACCCGCAGACCGACATGGTGTCCCGTTCCCAGTACGCCACCGGCGGAGGCATCACCGAACGCCACCTCTTGGCGGCCATGGCCGACGCCCTCATCGACGGTTTCGGTCGCGGTGAAGCCCTGGTTGCGGGGCTACAGGGCATGGGCATCGACGTCCCCGCGAAACTCGCCGGCGTCCTGGGCGATGCCGACAACCCGCACCTGACCTACGACCTGTTGGGCGTGCTGAAATCGGAATACCTGGCCAGCATCTACATCCAGCCCGCCGCCGACGAATGCCCGACCGCCGAGGAGGTGGTGGCCCTCGCCGACTCCGTCGGGGCGATCGCCACCTACGCCTACCTCGGTGATGTCTCCGCCTCGCCGACCGGCGACAAGAAGGCCGAGAAGTTCGAGGACGACTACCTCGACGACCTGTTCGACGCCATGGCCGAACGCGGACTGCGGGCCGTCACCTACATGCCACCCCGCAACACCCCCCAGCAGCTGCGCCGCATCCACGACCTCGCCACCCGTCACGGCATGTACGAGATCTCCGGGGTGGACATCAACCAGCCCCGGCAGTCGTTCACCTGCCCCGAGTTGCGGGATCCCGGGTTCGCGGCACTCAACGAGGCAACCTGGGCACTCGTCGCCCACGAGGCCCTGACCTCCGTCGACCCGTCGCTGCACATCCTCGGCGAGGGCCGGCCACGACCCGAGCGGCTCGCCGCCCGCATCGCCGCGTTCGCGCCCCTCGGCCGCGCCCTGGCCGACGGCGCTGACGCCACCGAACTCGCCGCCACCGCCCCCAGACTGTGAAACCTGAAACCGGGAGAACACCATGAGCAATGCCCCTAAGGTGAGGGGAGCGTTCCTCACCGCCCTGAACCGTCCCGTCCTGGTGCGCCCCAGCGACGCCGAGGCCACCATCGTCCTCGACGAGACCACCATCCCCGCCGATGTCTCACTGCCCGTGGTGGTGCGGCTGGGGGAGGAGACCTACGAGGTCACCGCCACCCCGCGCGGTGAACGCGAGATCAGCGGCCGCGTCGCCCTGGTCACCGGCGGTGCGCAGGGATTCGGCGCGGAGATCGCCAAGGGCCTTGTCGACCAGGGCTGTTTCGTCTTCATCGCCGACCTCAACGGCGACGGGGCCGCCGCCAAGTGCGCGGAACTTGGCGTGGATCTCACCCACCCCATCACCGTGAACGTCGCCGACGAGGAATCCGTCGCCGCGATGGCCGCCGAGGTGGAGCGGGTCGCGGGTGGGCTCGACCTGGTGATCTCCAACGCCGGGATCGTGCGCGCCGGATCCGTGCTGGAACAGGACGCCTCAGCGTTCAAGCTCTCCACCGACATCAACTACGTCGCGTTCTTCCTCGTCACCAAACACCTGGGCGGTCTCCTGGCACGCCAGCACGAGGCCGCTCCCGGGTGGCTCACCGACATCATCCAGATCAACTCGAAATCCGGGCTCGTCGGCTCCAACAAGAACGCCGCCTACGCCGGCTCCAAGTTCGGCGGCATCGGTCTGGTGCAGTCGTTCGCGCTGGAACTCGTCGAACACGGCATCAAGGTCAACGCCGTGTGCCCCGGGAACTTCTACGACGGCCCGCTGTGGTCCGACCCCGACCGGGGACTGTTCGTGCAGTACCTCAATTCCGGGAAGGTGCCCGGCGCGAAAACTGTCGAGGAAGTGCGGGCGTTCTACGAGGCCAAGGTGCCGATGCGCCGCGGCACAACCGGCATCGACGTGCTGCGCGCCATCTACTACATCGTCGAACAGGCCTACGAAACCGGCCAGGCCGTGCCCGTCACGGGCGGCCAGGTCATGCTCAACGCCTGAACCCCGAGAAACCAAAGGAAAAAACATGAGTGACATTCCCGCCACCCAGCACGCCATCCAGATCGTCGGGGTCGACGAGTTCGTGCTCAACCCCGCCAAACCCGTTGACGAGGTGGGTCCCCACCAGATGCTGCTCAAGGTGGAGGCCTGCGGCATCTGCTTCAGCGACACCAAACTGCTGCACGCCTTCGATTCCCACCCGCGCAAGGCGGAGGTGATCTCGGGGATCGCGCCCGAGGCCCTCGCCGAGATCCCGGGCTACCGTCCGGGCGGGCAGGCGACGGTGCCCGGTCATGAACCGGTGGGGCGCATCATCGCTGCCGGGGAACAGGTGACGCACTTCAAGGTGGGGGACCGGGTGCTGGTGCAGGCCGACTGGAAGCACCTGCGCACACCGAAATCGAATGGTGCGTTCGGCTACAACTTCGAGGGTGCGCTGCAGGAGTACGTCGTCATCGACGAACGCTGCGTGGTCTCGCCGTCGGGTGAGGAGTTCCTGATCCACGTCACCGACGGGCCGTCGGCGGCCGCCGTCGGGTTGATCGAGCCGTGGGCCACCGTGGAGGGTTCCTACGCGTGGGCGGAACGCGATCACGTCGCCGATGGTGGCCGGCTGCTGGTGGTCGGTGACGGCGAGCTTGGTTCCCTCACGTCGCAGCACCGGCCCGCGGAGACGGTGCGGGCCGATCCGGAGGAGGTCGCGGGGCTGGGCGGGGAGAGCTTCGACGACATCGTTTGTTTCTGCTCCGACGCCGAGGTGATCGAGGCCTGCGCGAAGCTGCTCGGCACGCGCGGTGTGCTGTGTGTTGTGCTGGGTGGTGGGAGGATCGACCGCAAGGTGAGTCTGGACATCGGTCGCGTGCACTACGACTTCATCCGGTTCTGTGGCACCACCGGCGATGATCCCGCCGACGGCTACGCCTGGATTCCCGCGACGGGTGAGCTGCGCACCGGCGACAAGGTGGCGATCATCGGGGCCGCCGGCCCGATGGGGCAGATGCACACCATGCGGGCCGTCACCTCCGGGGTGCCGGGCGTCACCGTCACGGGCACCGACGTGAGCGACGAACGCCTGGAGCACCTGCGCGGGGTCGTGGGGCCGGTGGCCGAGGCCCGGGAGGTGCCGCTGGAGATCGTCAATACCAGCGTCGCCCCGCTGAAACCCGGCTACACCCACCTGTCCTGCATGGTGCCGGTGCCGGCTCTGGTCTCGCAGGCCGTCGACCTGGCCGGCGAGGGCGCAATCGTCAACGCCTTCGCGGGCATCCCCGCGGGCACCTTCGGTGACTTCGACCTCCAGGGCATCATTGAGCGCCGCGTGTTCATGCTGGGCACCTCCGGTTCGGATGTCTCGGACATGCGCACGGTGCTGCGGAAGATCGAGGACGGTGTGATCGACACCACCATCTCCCTCGACGCCATCACCGGCATGGCGGGTTTCGCCGATGCCATCGGTTCGGTCATCAACCGCACCTCGGGAGGAAAGATCATGGTCTTCCCGTCGCTGCACGACCTCGGCCTGATCCGCCTGGCCGAGCTGGAGACCAGACTCCCGCACGTCGCGGCGAAACTGAAGAACGATCGCTGGACGAAGGAGGCTGAGGAGGCTCTGCTGGCGGGGGAGTGATCCCGTGAACGATCGCTGGTCGTGGATCGTTGGTTTCCACGACCAGCGGTTCCTCGTCTCCACCGCGGTAGCATCGCAATCGAGTCGTGATGCGGGAGGTGATGGCATGGGGCGCACCACGCTGATGCTGGATGAGGAAGCTGTCGTTGCTGCCCGCGAGCTAGCTCGGCGGGAGCACCTGAGCCTGGGGGAGGCCGTGTCGCGACTCGTGCTGCGAGGGGCGCGTATCGACGCTGAGGAGCGGCTACCGGTTGTCAGCGAGTTTGCCCAGTTGGGGCGTCGCCCCGGCAGGGTTGTGACGAGCGATGATGTTCACGCGGTTCTCGAAGATGAAGGCGAGTGACCGTCATACAGTGAGGCTTATTCACAGATGGCGTGTCGACCAGCAAATGCCCTAGTCAGAGCACATTTTAGGGTGGTCGTGAATAAGCCTTGGTCAACCGATCCCTGACTGTCTATTACGTTTTGAGTCCGGTTCGGCTTCGCCCGTCTAATCCCGGGGAGAGGCCGCGGAACGGATCCCACGCACCGCGATGAGACTGAATGCCGCGACGAGGGAGCCGATGCCGACGATCATTGCGGCTGTCGGGGAAAGCCAGGCCAGGACGATCGTGAGTACGCCGGCGGCCATGAGCAGGTATCCGGCCGGGCGGTAGGCGCGGGCGCTTCCGGCACGGTAGTGCTCGAGGGTGGGGTTGTTGAATCGTCCCTCGGGGCGGGTCCAGGGTAGGACGGCTCCCAGGCCGGTGACAACGATGCCGGCGGCCGTCGTCATGATGGCTTCCAGGGGCGCGTTGAAGCCCACGTAGAGGGCGATGAGCCCGAGGTGCAGGGCGGCGATCAGGACGCCGACCAGCACCAGGACGCAGTTGAGGACCTTTGTTGAGTTCTCGGTGTTGGCGACGGCGCCCGCGGGGAAGCGTTCGAGGAAGCGCGGGTTGAAGCGTGGTGCGAGAGCGACGAGCCCCGCGACCACCACCAGGATGAGAGGAGGAACGAAGGCGGTGAACTCGCGGCTGGGACTGTTCTCGCCGTGACCGTTACCGGCGGGGCGGGTGACGAGTTCCGGGGCCATGTGCGGGTAGGCGATGATGCTCACGACGAGCAGAGCGATGGCGATGACGAGGCAGACGATGAACCCGGTGCGGGGCGTCCGGGACGTCGTTGGGGTCGAGGTGGTGGACATGGGGTTCTCCTTCCGGGGTCAGCGCGTGAGGAATGACTTCAGGGACAAGATGAGGTCCTCGATGGTGGACAGGTTGGCGCGGTACTGCACCTCTGTGCCCAGCTGGCGCGAGACGAGCAGCCCCGCGCTCTTCATGACCTTGAGATGACCGGAGAGCGTGGAGTTGGCGATGCCCAGGTCCTCGGCGATCTGGCCGGCGCGGACGTAGTCCTTGTCCTTGAGGTAGTTGAGGATCTCGGAACGGGTCACGTGCGCCAGCGCCGCATGGGCCTCCCCATAACATCCTTCGGTATTTCGGGTCATAACGAAATAGTACTCTCGGGAAGCGCCCGCGACAAGTCCAGACCGAGGCGAACGCTGATCCAGGCGAGTTGGAGTGCGTGGGCCTGCAGGGAGTCGTGAAGCGACGCACTACCGGTGCCCCGCCCGCTTCGGGAGCAGCGTCGGCGGTCCGCCTGAGCAGTCCCGCCGGAATCGTTTCGCGTATTTGAGGGCCTGTACGGGCGGCACGCGCGTGTCCTGGCTCCGCGCCGCGAAGAGAACAGGGACGATATGTGTTTTGAAGATTCAGTCCGCCCGATCAATGGCGGGCGCTATCAGTGATACCCGGCGCTCGTGGGTGCGCCGCGATCACGCGTTTTCAATGCCGAGCGTCGTAAGCCAGTCGTGGACCGGGGTGAGCCGACGCAGAAGACCCACTAGTTCGTGAAGTATGCTTGAATCGGCGTTATTGAGTGCTGTGGTGATGGTGTGGCGGGCTTGTGTTCGTTCCGTGTCGGTTGGGTCCAGTTTCAACAGTGCGTTGATTAGATATTTGACCTCCCTTGGGTTGGTTTTGGGTAGTGCTAGTGCTGTAGTGATGGTGTGGCGGGCTTGTGTTCGTTCCGTGTCGGTTGGGTCCAGTTTCAACAGCGCGTCGATTAGATCGTTGATCTCCCGCGGGGTGGTTTCGAGTGCTAGTGCTGTAGTGATGGTGTGGCGGGCTTGTGTTCGTTCTGTGTCGGTTGGGTCCAGTTTCAACAGCGCGTCGATTAG
>CALCKT010000017.1 GCA_937965785.1 uncultured Propionibacteriaceae bacterium
CCTTCTTGATCCAGCCAACCATGATGTCTCCAAGTCTCAAGGGGGAAGGGACTCACACAAGCGTCTACCAGTTTGCATCACCCGGAGTTCTGCTTGAACCTGACGCGCCGCTGTTGAACTTCACAGTATCCCACCTCGGCCACCTTCAACCTTTCACGCCGCGCCATTGCATCGCACGCGGCATTCTCCACCCACCCCAGCGCCGTGGTTCCACCGGCCGGGTGAAAGAATGGCCGCTATGGAGAACCAAGACCTTTTCATCTGCATCGATCACGTCGGCCTGGCCGTTCAGGACCTCGACGAGGCCATCAAGTTCCATTCCGAGGTCTTCGGGTGGCGCGAGTTGCACCGCGAGGTCAACGAGGAGCAGGGCGTCGTGGAAGCCATGATCGGCACCGGAACCCAGGGCGAGGAGAACGCCAAGATCCAGCTCCTGGCCCCCCTCAACGAGAACTCCACCATCGCGAAATGGCTGAACCGCAACGGCGGCCCCGGCATCCAGCAGCTCGCCTACCGCGTGCACGACCTGGATCACGTGAGCGCCGTCCTGCGTGAGCGCGGCCTCAGGCTGCTGTTCCCGGAGGCCAAGCGGGGAACCGCCGATTCCCGCATCAACTTCGTCCACCCGAAGGATGCCGGCGGTGTCCTCCTGGAGCTGGTGGAACCCGCCAAGAATGCCTCTCACTGAGGTCTTTTCGGTAGCGCCGGCGGATGCCCTCGCGTCCGTCGGCGCTTCCACGCCTACTCCGGGGTAGGCTCAGTACCGACCCGTGCCAAGCCAGGAGACAACAATGACCGATGTTCGTGCTGAGATCGAGGAGGAGACCGGCCTCAACCTCTTCGAGGACAAGGCCAGTGCCGTCGGGGGGTTCCCCCACGCCATGCTCGGCTATGACAAGCAGGCGGTGGATTCCTACATCCAGGATCTGGAGCAGCGACTACTTGAGATGAAGGTGCAGCTGCGGGAGCAACGTCGGGAGACGAGCTTCGTGCGGGCGCAGGTCGGGACCACGGACTTCGCCAAGCTGGGTGCCCATGCCCGTGGCCTGCTGGAGGCCGCGGAAGCGCAGGCGGCCGAACTGGTGCGCCTGGCGGAGGCCGAATCCGACCGGCTCCGGCAGGAGGCCCGCCTGGCCGCGGCGGCGGCCAGGGAGGCCGCCCAGCAGGAGGCCGACGACGTGCGTCTGTCCGGGCTGGCCAGTCTCCGCAAGCTCCGCCAGGAGCAGGCCGAGGCCGGGCAGGCCGTGTTGGAGGCCGCCCGGCGCGATGCGAGCCTGGTCCGCGCCGACGCGGAGGCCCAGTCGAAGTCGTTGCTGGAGGAAACCTCACAGCGCATCAACGCGCAGCTGGAGGCTGCCCGGATCGATGCCGCCCGGATGCGTCAGGAGGCGGAGCGGGACGCCACCGCTGCACGCCTGGCCACGGAGAAATCCACCGCCGCGGCCCTTTCGAAACAGGCGGAGACGCTCAGGAAGACCGAGGAGAACGTCAGCGCCCAGCTCGCCGAGGCGAGGACTCGTTCCGAGGCCGCCACCAAGCAGATCGAGGAAGCCCGCGCAGAGGCCATCAAGATCCGCGAGTCCGCTGTGGAGGAGGCCGAACAGATCCGCACCACCGCCACCCGCGAGGCCGAGGCGACGCTGTCGGCTATGCGCGAGGAGGTGCGCCAGAAACAGGAGCAGCTCGAGGAGCAGGTGGCCTGGCGCAAGGAACAGCTCGAACGTGAGGTGGCCGCCCTGCTGGCACGCCGGACCTCGATCGTCGCCTCCATGCAGAACCTGCGCGCCATGGCCGAGGAAGCCGTACCCGACATGGAACTCACCGAGATCATCAGCGGCGGCGAGGTGACGGCCCCGCAGCCACGGGAACACAAGCAGGCGAAGTGACGGCCCCCGACCCCGGGGCCAAGGACGACCTCCCGGTCCCCGAGGATGCGGGAGGGGTTCCCGAGACCGTCGCGGAGGAGTCGCCCTCCCCCGCGACGCAGTCCACCGAACAACCGGCCCCCGAACCGGTCCGTCCCGCCGCGGATTCAAGGCGGAGGAAAAGGTTCGGGGCGTTCAGGGGCAAGACGCTGCCGGGTGGGTTCGGGCAGTTCTTCGGGGGCCTTTTCGGCAACGCCCGCAAGGGTGCGAAACAGCTCCTGACACCCACCCCCGAGGAACCGGTGCTCCCCGTGCCTCCGGTGGTGGTGCAGAACGAGACGAAACTGCTGAACCATTCCCCGTTCTCCATCGGGTTCTTCGGCGCCCTCGGGGTGCTCGTCGCGATCAGCCTCATGGTTGCCGTGGCGCAGGTGCAGAACATCCTCATCCTGGTGGTGCTCTCCCTGTTCCTGGCCCTGGGCCTCAGCCCCGCCGTCGAGTTCTTCACCAGACGCCGGGTGCCCCGCGGGCTGGCGGTGTTTTTCGTGACGGTCACCCTGCTGGGGATCATCGTGCTGGGGGTCACCGCGCTGGTTCCGTTGATGACGAACCAGGTGCAGTCCCTCGCATTCAGGGTGCCCTACTGGATAGCGATGCTGGCGACCAATGATCAGGTGGCCCGCTGGGACGCCCAGTACAACCTGCTCGAGACGGCCCAGCGTTATCTCGCCTCGGGTGGGTTGGTGCAGAACCTGTTCGGCGGTATCTGGGGGGCCGGTGTGCTGGTGGCCAACCTCATCTTCTCCGTGATCATGACGCTGGTGCTCACCATCTATTTCCTGGCCTCGCTGCCCGCCATCAAGGAGATCATCTACAAGCTGGCCCCTGCGAGCCGGCGTGCCCGTTCCCGCTACCTGGCCGACGAGATCTTCCGCGGGGTCTCGGGGTACATCACCGGAATGTTCATGATCGTCGCGGTGGCCTCGGGATGCAGCTTCATATTCATGAACATCATCGGGCTCGGTGCTTACTCGCTGGCGTTGTCGTTCATCGTCGCCCTGTTCTGTTTCATTCCCCTGGTGGGTTCCTCACTGGCCATGCTCGCGGTCGCCCTGGTCGGTTTCGCCACCTCCCCGACCATCGGCATAGCCACCATCATCTACTTCCTGATCTACCAGCAGTTCGACGCCTACATCCTCTACCCCACGGTCATGAAACGTACGGTGAAGGTACCCGGGGCGCTCGTCGTGCTGTCCGCTCTGATCGGCGGCATCCTGCTGGGGGTGATCGGCGCCCTGATAGCCATCCCGACGACGGCCGCCCTGCTGCTGCTCTACCGCGAGGTGGTCCAGCCCCACCTGGATGCCAGTTAGGATTTGTCCCGTGCGCCTCGTCATTGCCCAGTGCCAGGTCGACTACACGGGTAGGTTGACCGCCCACCTCCCCATGGCCAAACGACTGATCATGTTGAAGGCCGATGGTTCCGTCTCCGTTCACGCGGATGACCGCGCGTACAAACCCCTGAACTGGATGAGCGCCCCCTGCACCCTCACCGTCGCCGAGGCCGATGAAGCGGCCCAGAAGGTCGGGGCGAGTTCCCTGTGGCTGGTTCGCTCCAAGTCCGGTGACACCCTCCGGATCGCCCTGGGTGAGGTGTTCCTGGACGTGGATCACGGTTTCGGTGTCGATCCGGGGCTCCAGAAGGACGGGGTCGAGGCACACCTGCAGGCCCTGCTCGCCGAACATCCCGCCACCTTCGGGGAGGGATGGCAGGTGGTCAAGCGCGAGTTCTACACCCCGATCGGCCCGGTTGACCTGCTGCTGCGCGACGCGGACGGGACGCACTTCGCGGTGGAGGTGAAACGGCGGGGCGAGATCGACGGCGTGGAGCAGCTGACCCGGTACCTGGAGCTGATGAACCGCGACCCGCAGCTGGCCCCCGTGAAGGGGATTTTCGCCGCCCAGCAGATCAAACCGCAGGCGGCCACCCTCGCAGCGGACCGGGGCATCGCGTGCCAGCTGCTGGACTACGACGCGCTGCGGGGAATGGACAATTCCGAGGATCGGCTGTTCTGATGGCGCGGCGACCCTCGAAACACCTGCGTCCCCCGCGTCCCCTCGACACGTCCCGTCACGTCTCTAGGCGGGTCACCTCGGCGGGTTCCTTCCTGGTGCGGGAAGTGCCCGGGGATCGTGCCCTGAAGTCGTACACCTGTCCCGGGTGCAACAATCCGATCCCCGTCGGCATGGCCCACCTGGTGGCGTGGCCCGAGGAACCCGGGTTCGGTTTCGGGTCCGGGGTGGAACAGCGCCGCCACTGGCATTCGCACTGCTGGAGAGTGAATCGATGATCCATGGAGTCACCGCGGGTTCGGGTCCGGCGCAGGTGGTGTTCCTGCACGGCCTGTTCGGCCAGGGCAGGAACTTCGCCCGGATCGCGACCGCCCTGGCCGGGGTCGCGACCTGTCACCTGCTCGACCTGCCCAATCACGGTTCCTCGTCCTGGACGGTCGGTTTCACCCTGGACGGCCAGGCCGAGCACATAGCCCGCTGGCTGCGGGAGAACTTCGACGGCCCCGTCGCCCTGGTGGGGCATTCGCTGGGTGGAAAACTGGCCATGCGGTTGGCACTGGCCCATCCCGAGCTGGTCGATCGCCTTCTGGTGGCGGACATCTCCCCCGTCCCGAGCGACGGCCCCACCGGGTTCGCCCCCCTGGTGGCGGCCATGCGCAGCCTGGACCTGGAACACCTGGCGAGCCGTACCGAGGCCAGCCAGCGGCTCGCCGACGCGATTCCCGACCCGCAGGTCCGTGGTTTCCTCCTGCAGAACCTGCGCCGGCTCGGTGGGGACTGGGCATGGAAGGCCAACCTGGATCTGCTCGGTGATTCCCTCCGGCTCATCGGGGGCTGGCCGAGAACGGATGCGGTCTACGACGGTCCCGTCTGGTGGGTGGCGGGGGGACGATCCACCTACGTCCTCCCGGAGCACGCCGAACCGATGCGCCGGTTGTTTCCCCGGGTCGTCACGATAACCCTCAAACGCGCGGGCCACTGGGTGCACGCCGACGAACCGGAGGCCTTCACCTCCATCTGCACCGAGTTCCTGGCCTCGCCCGCCACCGTCAGCTCAGCGTGACCGAGCTGATGACGGCCTCGGCTATGGGACTCTTCCCATCGGTTTCGTCGACCCCCTGCGCCGCGATTCCCTGCACGACGGCCAGCCCGCCCTCGTCCACGGTGCCGAAAACGGCGTAGTCGGGGCTGAGTTGGCTGTCCTCCCAGACGATGAAGAACTGCGACCCTGCGGTGTTGGGTCCACCGGTGTTCACCATCGCGACGGTTCCCTTGGGATAGGTGGCGAAGTTCCCCTCCTTCTCCAACCCGGTGGTCCGAGGGCCCAGTTCATCGGGGATCGTGTAGCCGGGCCCGCCCGTCCCGGTTCCGGTCGGATCCCCGCACTGGAGCACGAAGATGCCGTAATCGGTGAGCCGATGGCACCTGGTTTCGTCGAACCACCCCTGCTGCGCCAGGGACATGAAGGAATTGATGGTGCACGGGGTGGCCGAGCGGTCCATCGTGATCTCCACGTCGCCCGCCGTCAGGTGGAGGGTCGCCTTGGTTTCCCCCGCGTTCAGGACGTCCTCGCCGCTGGGCGGGTCCACGGGCCTGACCGGTTCCCCACCCGGCGGGTAGGAGCAACTGACCGCCCGCCCGGTCTCATCCGCCGGGTTCGACTGGTTCGCGTCGCTGCACCCGGTGAGGAGGAGAGCGGGAACCACCAAAGGAACAAAAGCCTTGAATGACATCCCAGACATTGTAGATAAAGTTGCTCCATGGTTAACCTGACACGCATATACACCCGCACCGGCGATGCCGGAAACACCCGTCTCTCGGACAACGCCGAGGTGCCGAAGACCGACCTGCGGGTCGAGGCCTACGGGGCGGTCGACGAGACCAACTCGAATCTTGCGCTCGCGGTCGCCCACGGCGGGCTGCCGGAGCGGGTGGTGGAGATGCTCTCCCTGATCCGCAACGAACTCTTCGACGTCGGCGCGGACCTCAGCACTCCCCTGCACCCCAGTCCCCAGTACCCGCCGCTCCGCATCGAACAGTCCTCCATCGACCGGCTGGAGGAATGGTGCGACGAACTCGGCACCGAACTGCCGTCCCTGCGTTCGTTCATCCTGCCGGGGGGCAGCCCCGCCGCCGCCCAGTTGCACGTCGCGCGCACGGTGTGCCGCCGCGCCGAGCGGGTGGCCTGGCGGGCGGCCCAGACACACGGAACCGAGCCGTCGGCGGAGCGCGGCGAGGGAGGGGTGAACCTGTTGGCGATCACCTATCTGAACCGGCTGAGCGATCTACTGTTCAACATGTGCCGGACCGCGGCGGGCCCGGAAGGGGACGTCCTGTGGGTTCCGGGTACGGATCGCCAGCCCCCCGAGAAATCCCGCGGCCGCACGAAGAAGTGAGAACCGTTCACAGGGGTGAGTCGGCGCTGCCCGGCAGGTAGTGGCTCCCGGGCGGGGCCGACTCCAGCCAGGCCATCAGCCCCAGCACGTTTTCCAGATCCATGGCGAGGTTGTGCTCGTGCCCGGTGAAGCGGTCCTTGATCGTGACGATCCACGAACTGTCGAACAGGACCACCTCTTCCAGGGCGGTGGCTACGCGGCGCCGCTGCCAGCTGGTTCCCGCGCGTGAGAAGGAACGGCTCGGCCGCAGCGCCAGCGAGAAGGCGCGGTACCAGTCGAGCCGGTCCCCGCGGTAGCGGGCGAAACCCAGCACCCAGCCGACTCCGGGCCCGCCGTCGCGCATCCTGTGGGCGCAGTCAAAAAGGCCGCCCTGGCGGGTGAGCCATCGGCGGCGTGCGTAGAGAAGAACAAAAGGGAGGATACAGAGGCAGGTGACGACCACGATTGTCGTGATCACTGTCAGCCCCATGGACAAAACATAGCGTCATCACCTGCACAAGACGAGCCGGGACACTCGCAGGAGATGTGCGAATTGTCCCGGCCCGCTGTGAAACCACCGTCAGTTACCGGCTTGGTACCTCTCCCCCGCCCGGATCTGGGCGTTCAGGATGTGCAGGCGGTGCACCTGCTCATCCGTCGCCTCGCCCTTGCTGCGGAGGTGGCGCAGGTTGTGGGCCTCCAGATGGGCCTCCTCCAGGAGGATCTCCTCGGCAAGTTTTACCTCGTGACCGAGGATCCGGATGTGTCCCTGCGCCACGGCCAGCAACCCGCCGTCAATGGCGAGGATCTCCGTCCGGCCCTCCGCCAAGACGATCTCCACCATGCAGGGCACCAGAGCGGCCATGAGCGGTTCGTGTCCCGGCAGGATGCCGATGTCACCCTCGCTTGTGCGGGCGATGACGTTGACGACATCGCACTGCATGACCATCTTGTCCGCGGAGACGACCTCCAGCTTCAGCGGCTGATACCCCACGGTCACAAGTCCTTCTGCATCTTGTCCCAGTTCGCGAGGACGTCCTCCATGCCACCGACGTTGAAGAAGGCCTGCTCGGCGATGTGATCGACCTCGCCCCGGCAGATCATCGAGAACCCCTCGATGGTGTCCGCCAGCGGCACGGTGGAGCCGGGGATGTTCGTGAACTTCTCCGCCATGTAGGTGTTCTGGCTGAGGAACTGCTGGATCCGTCGCGCCCGGTTGACCGTGATCTTGTCCTCCTCGGACAACTCATCGATGCCGAGAATGGCGATGATGTCCTGGAGTTCCTTGTTGCGCTGCAGGATCTGCTTCACCCGCACGGCCGTGTCGTAGTGTTCCTGGCCGATGTACTGCGGATCGAGGATCCGAGAGGAGGAGCTCAGCGGGTCCACGGCCGGGTACAGGCCGCGGGAGGCGATCTCGCGGCTCAGTTCCGTCGTGGCGTCCAGGTGGGCGAAGGTCGTCGCCGGGGCCGGGTCGGTGTAGTCGTCGGCGGGCACGTAGATGGCCTGCATCGAGGTGATGGAGTGTCCCCTGGTGGAGGTGATCCGCTCCTGGAGCTGCCCCATCTCGTCGGCCAGGTTCGGCTGGTAACCGACGGCCGAGGGCATGCGGCCCAGCAGCGTCGAGACCTCGGAGCCGGCCTGGGTGAACCGGAAGATGTTGTCGATGAACAGCAGCACGTCCTGGTTCTGGACGTCACGGAAGTACTCCGCCATGGTCAGGGCCGTCAGGGCGACACGGAGCCGGGTCCCGGGGGGCTCGTCCATCTGGCCGAACACCAGGGCCGTGTCCTTCAGGACGCCTGCCTCCTCCATCTCGTTGATGAGGTCGTTGCCCTCACGGGTCCGTTCCCCCACACCCGCGAACACGGAGGTGCCGCCGAAGTTGTGGGCGATGCGGTAGATCATCTCCTGGATGAGAACGGTCTTGCCGACACCCGCGCCGCCGAACAGGCCGATCTTGCCTCCCTTGACGTACGGGGTGAGCAGGTCGAGGACCTTGATGCCGGTCTCCAGCATCTCGGTGCGGGGTTCCAGGGCGTCGAACTCGGGGGCGGGGCGGTGAATCGGCCAGCGTTCCGTGACCTGGATCGACGCGGGGTCGACGTTCAGCACATCCCCCGTCACGTTCCAGACGTGCCCCTTGGTGATATCCCCCACGGGCACCGAGATCGGGGCCCCCGTGTCACGGACCTCCGCGCCGCGGCGCATGCCGTCGGTGGGTTTCAGGGCGATGGCCCGGATCAGGTTGTCCCCGATGTGGAGTGCGGTCTCCATCGTCATGGTCCGTTTCTCACCCATGACCTCGGTCTCGACGAGCAGGGCATTACCGATCTCGGGGATCTGGTCAGCCGCGAACTCGACGTCCACGACCGGGCCGATGACCCGGGCGACACGGCCGACGCCTGCCGCGGTGGTCGAATGTGCAGTGGCAGTCATGTCTTAACCTCACTCGTTTCCGGCTGACTCGGCGAGCGCCGCGGCGCCACCGACGATTTCAGAGATTTCCTGGGTGATCTCCGCCTGGCGGGCCTGGTTGGCCTCACGGGTCAGGCGTTCGATCAGCTGCTGGGCGTTGTCCGTCGCCGATTTCATGGCGCGCTGCCTGCTGGCCAGTTCCGAGGCGCTCGACTGGAGCAGCATCGAATGGATGCGGTTGGCCACATACATCGGGAGCACCTGGTCCAGCACCGCTTCGGGGGTCGGTTCGAAGGCGTAGTGCGGCAGCACGGCATCGCCGTAGCTGGCCGGTTCATCCGACTCCTCCACCGCGAGGGGAAGCAGCCTCAGGGTGACCGCCTCCTGGGTGAGCATCGTGATGAACCGGGTCGCGACGACGTGCAGCTGATCGACGCCGCCCTCCTCGTACGGACGCAGGAACCGTTCGATCAGGACATCGGAGATTTCCTTGGCGTGTGAGTACTGCGGCGCGATGGAGAAACCCGTCCAGCTCTGCTCCACCGGACGGTGCCGGAAGTCGTAGTAGGAGACTCCCTTGTTGCCGGTCACGTAGATCAGGCACTCCTGTCCCTCGCCCAGCAGTTTCGCCCGCAGCTGTTCCGCGACCCGGATCACGTTCACGGAGTAGGCGCCCGCCAGGCCCCGGTCGCCCGTGATGACGAGCACCGCCGACCGGCGGGGTGGTTTGACGTCACGCAGCAGCGGATGTTCCAGGACGTGGGAGTAGGTGGCCAGGGCCGAGACCGCGTGCACCAGGGCCTCGGTGTAGGGCAGGGTGGCGCGAACCACCTGCTGCGCCTTGACGATGCGGGAGGCCGCGATCAGTTCCATGGCGCGGGTGATCTTCTTGGTGGTGGCGACGGAGTTGCGTCGCTGCCTGAGTTCCCGCAGGCTACTGGCCATCGGGAATCAACCCCGCTTCTTGCGGACGATCGTCTCCTGGGTGATCGCCTCGTCCGAGATCGGAACGTGTTCCTCCTCAACCAGCAGGTTCCCCTCGGAGGTGCGGAACAGCTGCTTGAAATCCCCCAGGGCCTGTTCCGTGGCCTCCCTCAGATCGTCACCGAACAGTTTGGTCTCCGCGATCGTCTGGAGCACCTGGGTGTTGTGTCGCAGATGCTCCAGGAACTCCTGCTCGAAACGGAGCACGTCGATCACGGGGACGTCGTCGAAATGTCCCTGGACCCCGGCCCACACCGAGATGACCTGCTCCTCCACGGGGTAGGGGGCGTACTGGCCCTGGCGCAGCAGTTCGACGAGCCGCGCGCCGCGCTCGAGCTGCTGGCGGGATGCGGCGTCCAGATCGGAGGCGAACATGGCGAAGGCCTGCATGTCACGGTACTGGGCGAGGTTGATCTTGAGGGATCCGGCCACGGATTTCATGGCCTTGATCTGGGCCGCGCCACCAACCCGGGAAACCGAGATGCCAACATCGATGGCCGGGCGCTGGTTGGCGTTGAACAGGTCCGACTGGAGGAAGATCTGACCGTCGGTGATGGAGATCACGTTCGTGGGGATGTAGGCCGAGACGTCGTTGGCCTTGGTCTCAATGATGGGCAGGCCCGTCATCGACCCGCCACCCAGCCGGTCCGACAGCTTGGCGCAACGCTCCAGCAGCCGCGAGTGCAGGTAGAACACGTCGCCCGGGTAGGCCTCGCGCCCCGGCGGCCGGCGCAGCAGCAGGGACATGGCGCGGTAGGCCTCGGCCTGCTTGGTCAGGTCGTCGAAGATGATCAGCACGTGCTTGCCCTGGTACATCCAGTGCTGGCCGATGGCGGACCCCGCGTAGGGGGCGATGTACTTGTAACCCGCGGGATCGGAGGCAGGGGCGTGCACGATGGTGGTGTACTCCAGCGCACCGGCCGACTCCAGGGTGCTGCGCACCTCCGCGACGGTGGAACCCTTCTGGCCGATGGCCACGTAGATGCAGCGGACCTGCTGCTTCGGGTCGCCGGTCTCCCAGTTCGACTTCTGGTTGATGATCGTGTCGATCGCGATCGCGGTCTTCCCGGTCTTGCGGTCGCCGATGATCAGCTGACGCTGTCCCCGACCGATCGGGGTCATGGCGTCAATGGCCTTGAGGCCGGTCTGCAGGGGTTCGCGAACCTCCTGACGGTCCATGACCCCGGCCGCCTGGAGCTCAAGGGCGCGCCTGCCCTCGAGGTCCCTGATCTCACCGAGCCCGTCGATGGGATTGCCCATCGCGTCGACGACACGCCCGAGATAGCCGTCGCCGACGGGAACGGAGAGCACCTCGCCCGTGCCGTGCACGGTGGAGCCCTCGTCGATGCCATCGGAGTCCCCGAGCACGACCACGCCGATCTCCCGTTCGTCGAGGTTGAGGGCGATTCCCATGGTGCCGTTCTCGAAACGCAGCAGCTCGTTCGCCATCGCCGAGGGCAGACCCTCGACGCGCGCGATGCCGTCGCCGGAGGTCACGACAACGCCGACCTCCGTCATGCTGGCAGCGGCGGGCTGGTAGGACGAGACGAACTCGTCCAGCGCGCTGCGGATCTCGTCGGGACTGATGGTGAGTTCAGCCATTGCGTCCTACTTTCGCTTGTCGCTTGGTGTCAGTTCAGGAGCCGGCGGGCCTCATCGAGCCGCCCGGCCGCGGTTGATTCGAATACGTGCGCCCCGAGATCGACGCTCATACCGCCGATCACGCTCTCGTCCACCGTGATCTGCAGGAGAACGGGACCGCCGACCCGGGCCTCCAGGGCCTTGCGAAGCCGTTCGATGCGGCCATCGTCGAGAGGACGGGCCACGGTGACCCGCGCTATCCGCTCCCCCGCCAGGTCTGCGGCCAGCGCCAGATAGCTGGTGAGGGTGAGCGGGACCGTGCGGGCACGGGCCGCGGCTGCGCGAGACGCGAGCCGTGCCGTGACAGGAGCCACCCGGCCCGCCAGCAGCCGGGCGATCAGGGCGCGCCGGTCCTCAAGAGCTCGTCCCCGGTTGCGCAGCGCGTCGGAGAGTTCCGGGGAACCGTCGATGACCAGGGCGAACCGGTGCAGCTCCTCCTGGACGCGTTTCAGTTCCCCGCGCTCGTTGGCGGTGCGGAGCAGGCCGCGCACGCCCTGCCGCTCGATGGCCTCGATCATGGTCCGTCCGCCGGGCCAGGGATGGCGGGCCACCTCGGTGACCACGGAAAGAGCGGCGGCCCCCAGCTTGCCTTCAAAGAGCCTGCGGGCCAACGCCTGCCGGTCCCCCGCACTCGCGGAGGGATCGGACAGCGAACGCCTGAGCGGGGGTTGGCCCTCGAGCAGGTCGACGACCGCGAACAGCTCATCGGCCGTGGTCTCATCCACCCGGATGGCGTCCGCCACCGGGTCGAAGGCGCTCAGGGCGACGTCGCGGGATTTCATCGTGGGGTGCCTGCCGTTTCCAGTTCTTGCAGGAAGCGGTCAATGGTCCGGTTGGCGCGCTCGTCGTCGGTGAGTGCCTCACCGACGATCCGGCCCGCGAGGGTGGTGGCCAAGCCACCGATGTCCCCACGAAGTTCGGCCATGAGCTGCGCACGCTCGGCCTCCAACTGGGCCCTGCCCGCGGCGAGAATGCGATCCGACTCCTTGCTGGCCCGTTCCCGGGCCTCCGCCAGCATCTGCGCCCCGGTGTTCTTGGCGTCCTCGCGGATCTTCGCCGCTTCCTCGCGTGCGGAGTTGAGCTGGTCGTTGTACTCCGCCAGCGCCGCCTCCGCTTTCGACTCGGCCTGCTCGGCCCGCCGGATTCCATCCTCGATGCGTCGGTAACGCTCCTCGTACAGCTTCTCGAAGGCCGGGACGACGACCTTCCACATGGCGAGGAAGACCAGCAGCATCAGGATGATGCCGACCACAACCTCGGACAGGTGATGGGGCAGAAGCGGTCCGAGATCGATCCCGGACTCGAGCAGCACCCCATTCACGGGGACCACGTCAAACCTCACTGGAGAACGAAGGCGAGGGCGATGGCGATGATGGCGAGCGCCTCGACGACGGCGAAACCGATGAAGGCGGTGCTCATCATGGCGCCACGCGCCTCGGGCTGGCGGGCGGTCCCGTTGATGACGGAGGCGAAGATCCAAGCAACGCCCAGGGCCGGGGCGATGGTGGCGATCGCGTAGCCGAGCATGTTGAGCGAACCGTTGATTTCCAGGAGGGTCTGCATGGTTTTCCTTTCGGATGGCTCCTCACCGGGATTGGTGATGGAGTCGGATTTTTCGAATCAGTGGGCCTCGGAGACGGAGGTCGACACGTACTGGGCGGTCAGGACAGTGAAAATGTAGGCCTGCAATGCGCCGATGAACAGCTCCAGGAACAGGATCGCGAAACTGAACAGCACCGACACGGCACCGGAGACGTTGTACATGAGGTTGTTCTGGAAGGTCAACAGGAAGGAGCCTCCGACCACGAACACCAGAACCACCAAGTGCCCGGCGAACATGTTGGCGAACAGACGCAGGGCGAGCGTGACTGGGCGGGTGACGAACGTCGCGAGAAACTCCAGCGGGATGATCAACCACAGGAGATACCAGGGAACGCCCTCGGGGATGAGCGCCTTCTTGAGAAACCCGATGCCGAATTTGCGGAATCCCGCACCGACGTAGACACACCAGGACAGGAAAGCCAGGCCGTAGGCGAATCCGACGTTGCTGAAAGTCGGGAGCATGAACACGAAGGTCTCGCCGAACCAGTTGTTGACCAGCAGGAAGGAGAACAGGCCGAGCAGGTAGGGCAGGAAACGCCTGTAGTCGTGGTGGAGGATGTCGCGTGCGATGCCGTTGCGGACGAATTCGTAGAGGTATTCGGCGAGGAACTGCCGTTTTGAGGGCAGCACCCTGAGACGACGCGAGGCCAGCCACCAGAGCAGCACCACCAGCAGAGCCGCTATGAGCGCCTGCCAGAAGGGCTTGTTCATCCAGGTGGGGGTACCGGGGATGACGGGAGTGTCAAAGATGAAGTCTTTGACGCTCGGAGGGGTGTAACCGCCGTCGCCACCGCCTTCCAGCGGAAGAAGCCAAGGGTTCACGTGCCGCTCCCATAACGTTTGATGATCAGATATGTGCTGCTGGCCAGGCCCAGGATCAGGCCCAGTGGCAGCAACCAGGATGTCTTCCAGAGATGGTCGCCCAGCCAGCCCAGACCCCCGTAGAAGAGCAGGCCCGCCAGGATGTAACTGAGCACGACCATTCCGTCCTCGGTACCCCGTTGCTGCGAGGGCTTCTCCTCGGGTTCTGGTCTGGTGCCCATGTCGGGAGTGAGCCTAGCGGAAAACTTCCCCGCCTTCATCTCCCGAACCGCGGTTTTCAACCCTGATCGTGGATGTCGTAAATGGGGACGCGTTGCCGCGACGCCACCACGACCACGCCCGTTGTCCAGGCGAGCACCGTTGCGACGACCGCACCCGCCAGCCAGTTTCCATCCGTTGCGGGTCCGAGCCGCGGATGACTCGTCACGAACCAGAAACCGGCCCCGATCCCCACCACGCGGATCGCGTAGCTCGCGAGCACCACTCCGAGGCCCTGGACGGGTTCCAGTTCGCAGGCCACGACCTCGACCGCCTGCCCCACGGAGAAGAAGATGACCACCGCTGCGAACCCCAGCGCGGCCCCGATGAGCGCCGCCCGGGAACCGGTGACCAGGGCCAGCCCGCACACCGAGAGTCCCATCGCGTTTCCGGCCACGAGCCCGCCGATCATCATCTGCCGGGCCCGCCGGGTGGCCCCCGTGACCCGGCGTTCAGCCATGCTTCGCCGCCTTGGACCTGCGCCTGCCGATGGGCATCACGGTTACCAGCACCAGCAGCACGAGGAAAACCCCGATCGCCCACCACGTCGCAGGGTGGTTCAGGAGCACCGTGCAGACCAGGCCCCCCGCTATCACCGCACCCCAGGAACACATGATGAACACGACCCCGCGCTGCGAGTGTCCCCGGGCCACCAGCCTGTGGTGCAGGTGATGCTTGTCGGCCTTGAACGGGTGCTGGCCCCGCGCGGTACGGCGGATCCAGGCCAGGACCAGGTCGCTCAGGGGCAGGGCCATCGTGGCGAACGGCAGCAGCACCGGGAGCAGGGCGGGCAGGACGTCGTCATGGTCCCGGCTGAGGGCGCTCGGATCCACCTGACCGGTGAACGAGATGGCGCTCATCGCCATCAGAAATCCCAGCAGCATGGATCCGGCATCCCCCATGAACATGTGCGCCGGCTGGAAGTTGTGGCCCAGGAACCCGAGACAGATGCCGAGAGTGGCCACGGTCAACAGGCTCGCCGTCGTGGCCCGGGCCAGGTCCTGTTCATAGGCGAGCACGTACGAATAGGCGAAGAACGCCCCCGCCCCGACCGCCACCAACCCGGCCGCCAACCCGTCCAGCCCGTCGACGAAATTGACGGCATTCGCGCACACCGCGATGAAGATGACCGTGATCAGGATGCTGCTGGCGTCGTCGAGGGCAAGCACCACGTTCGGCAGGGGAATCCAGTAGATCCGGACCCCTCCCAGCACGGCCGCCCCCGCGGCCAGCACCTGGCCACCGAATTTCACGACGGGGCTCAGCTCGACCACGTCATCGACCAGCCCAACGGCACAGATCAGGCCGCTGGCCAGAAGCACCACCAAGGCGTCGTGCCCGACGGTGGCGGACCGCGACAGGAACGGCATGTTCACGGCGAGTATCAGGCAGACGACCAGCCCACCGAACATCGCGAGCCCACCGAAATAGGGTTTGGGGCTGGTGTGCACGTCGCGTGCCCTCACCTTCGCCACCGCGTTCCAGCGCAGGGCGAGTTGACGACACACCGCCGCGAACAGGTAAGTGGCGGCGGTGGCCACCAGCAGCACGAGAAGGTATTCGCGCATCAGCCAACCTGCAGCTCCGGCACCACCTCGCGGAGCTCCTCGAGGTCGATTGCCCCCCTGCGGAGAACCCGCCCGTGTTCGTCGCCGGTGAAGTCGATGATCGTGGAGGCCTCCCCCCCGGGGGCCCTGCCGCCGTCCAGGTAGACCGCGACGGCATCGGCCAGCATGTGGTGGGCCTCCTCTGCCGTGGTGGCGGCCGGCTGCCCGGAGACGTTCGCCGAACTCACGGCCATGGGGCCCGTGCGGCGCAACAGGGCACGGGCCTGGTCGTGGTCGGGAACCCGGACCGCCACTGTTCCCCGGGTCTCCCCCAGCCCCAGGGGAAGCGATCGTTGTGCCTTGACGATGATGGTCAGCGCCCCCGGCCAGAACCGTGCAACCAGCTTCTTGGCCGCCTCCGGGACCTGACCGGCGAGGGCCCGCAGCATCGACGCCTCCGCCATCAGCACCGGCGGCGGCATGTCTGGTCCCCGTCTCTTCGCCTCCAGCAGCCCCGTGACCGCCTCGGCGTCGAATGCCGTGCACCCGATCCCGTAGACGGTGTCGGTTGGGAAGACGACGCACCGTCCCGCCGCTACCGCTTCCCGGGCGGCCTCAAGGGCGGCATCGGTTTCAAGCTCAAGGGACAGCGTCCTCGACCCGGTTTCACTCACCCGCCAATCCTGCCACGTCTGGCAACGAGGTGCCGGGGGTGCCCTGTCAGGTCGTGCACCGTACGGACATCGCGGAAACCGTACGAGAAGATTTCCCGGACCTGCTCGGCGTGCGACTGGTCGTGTTCCATGGCCACCAGGCCTCCCGGTTTCAGGAGCCTGCACGCCACCGAGTGAACGACCCGGATGGCCTCCAGCCCGTCCTCGCCGCCGAAAAGCGCCTCGGCCGGGTCGTGGCTCACCTCCACGGGGAGCTGGTCGCGCAAACCGGTGGGGACATAGGGTGGGTTCGCCACCACGACGTCGACCCGGGCATCGAGATCATGGAAGGCATCGGACATGTCCTGTCTGCGACAGTCCACCCCGAGGCCCTCAAGGTTCCGCAGCAACCAGGGCCACGCGTCGGGGGAACGCTCCACGGCGTGCAGCTCCAGGCCACCACGTTCCCTCGCGAGGCTCCGGGTTATGGCCCCCGACCCGGCACACAGTTCAACCACACGGTGTCTCCCCGCGGGCAGGCCCGCCAGGTGCGCGAGCACCTCATCGACCAACAGTTCCGTTTCGGGCCGCGGTATGAATACCCCGGGTCCCACATCGAGGGTTTCGTAGCGGAACGGAGCCCGGCCCGTGATGTGCTGGACCGGTTCCCCGGTTTTCCGCCGCGCCACGAAACCGGCCACCTGGTCGCGGTCCCCGGGTGAGGCGTCCCGGAGGATCAGCGCCGCCGAGTCGCATTCCAGGGCGTGGCAGACGAGCCAACGGGCATCGGCCGCCGGAGTGGTGACGCCTGCCTCCGCCAGCTGCTCCGAGACATCCAGCACCAGGTCCCAGGCCCTCATCGGCCCGATCCGGACAGCCGTTCGGCCAGGTCGGCCTCTGCCAGGGCATCGAGCACGGGTGCCAGGGCTCCCGCCAGGACCAAGTCCAGGTTGTGGGCCTTGAAACCGATCCGGTGATCGGCGAAACGATTCTCAGGGAAGTTGTAGGTGCGGATCCGTTCGGAACGGTCCACCGTGCGCACCTGCGACCTGCGGGCGGCGGACGCCGCCTCCGCGGCCTTCGTCTCCTGGATGGCGGCCAGCCTGGAACGCAGCAGACGCATCGCCTGTTCGCGGTTCTGCAGCTGGGAACGTTCGTTCTGGCAGCTCACCACCACCCCCGTCGGGAGGTGGGTGATCCTGACCGCCGAGTCCGTGGTGTTCACCCCCTGACCGCCGGGCCCGGATGCGCGGAACACATCGATCCTGAGGTCGGATTCGTTGATCTCCAGTTCCTCCGGCTCGATGTCCGGGGAGACCAGCACACCGGCGGCGGAGGTGTGGATGCGTCCCTGCGCCTCGGTGACGGGAACGCGTTGCACCCGGTGCACCCCACCCTCGAACTTGAGCCTCCCGTAGGGCCCGACCCCATCGATGCTGGTTCCCTTGACGGCCACCGTCACAGATTTGAACCCGCCGAGGTCCGTGGCCTGGGAATCCAGCACCTCGACATGCCAGCCGACCTGTTCCGCGTAGCGCTGGTACATGCGCAGCAGATCGGCCGCGAACAGTGCGGATTCCTCT
Organism: uncultured Propionibacteriaceae bacterium; assembly: GCA_937965785.1. Classification (GTDB taxonomy): domain Bacteria; phylum Actinomycetota; class Actinomycetes; order Propionibacteriales; family Propionibacteriaceae; genus Arachnia. The sequence goes on from CALCKT010000017.1 coordinate 17,822, forward strand.
CCACCCTCCCCCGACTTGATCTCGAGGATCGCATCGGCGTCGTCGTTCGGATCCCTCGGTGCCAGCAGCCGGGTGAGCCGCTCCGCGGTCTCCTCCAGTCGCGCCCCGATCGCCTCGGCCTCCTCCGCGAACACGGGATCCTGCTCCGCGAGTTCGAGTGCCGCCTCCCGGTCGGCGGCCAGCCCGCGGTACAGGGCCAGGGCCTCGACCACGGGATGCAGCGCGGCGTAACGACGACCGACCCGGCGCATCAGCACCGGGTCGGCGTGCGTCGCGGGGTCGGCCAGCCGGGCCTCGAGCTGATCGTGTTCGGCGATCAGGGGATCCGCGTTCTCAAACAATTCCGCAGTCTCCGCGAACTCACTTCTTCTTGTTCTTGGCGTACATGCGCTCGAAACGGGCGACGCGGCCACCGGTGTCGAGAATCTTCTGCTTGCCGGTGTAGAAGGGATGGCACTCGGAACACACGTCGGCGCTCAGGGCTCCCTTCTTCGAGGTGCTGCGGGTGGTGAAGGTGTTGCCACAGGTGCAGTGGACCTTCGTATCGACGTAATCGGGGTGGATGCCCTGCTTCATGATCTTCTCCTAGATGTGTTCTTCCCGGGTCGCCACACCGGCGGTGGGCGTGAACCGGCACAGCGTGCAATTGTGCCAGCCGATGCCGCTGAAACAAAACGCTCCCTGCGGCCTCGGCGCGATCGCCTCAGCCCTCCTGGGCCGGGGTGGTTTTCAGAACGCTGAGCAGGAACTCGTGGTTGTTCTGCGTCTTGCGCATCCTGGCCAGCAGGGTCTCCAGGGCTGCCTGATCATCGAGACCGGAGAGCGCACGCCGCAGCTTCCAGATGATGTTCAACTCGTCGCGTCCGAGCAGCAGGTCCTCGCGGCGGGTCCCGGAGGCGTCCACGTCGATCGCGGGGAAGATCCGCTTGTCGGCGAGCTGCCTGGCGAGCCTGAGCTCCATGTTGCCCGTGCCCTTGAACTCCTCGAAGATGACCTCGTCCATCCGGGAACCGGTCTCGATGAGGGCGGTTGCCAGGATGGTCAGGGAACCACCGTTCTCGATGTTTCGGGCCGCGCCGAAGAACTTCTTCGGCGGGTAGAGGGCCGCGGAGTCGACACCACCGGAGAGGATGCGTCCGGACGCCGGGGCGGCCAGGTTGTACGCCCTGCCCAGCCGGGTGATGCCGTCGAGCAGAACCACCACGTCATGACCGAGTTCAACGAGACGTTTGGCCCGTTCGATGGCCAGCTCCGCAACCACGGTGTGATCCTCGGCGGGGCGGTCGAAGGTGGATGCGATCACCTCGCCGGAAACGGTGCGCTGGAAATCGGTGACCTCCTCGGGACGTTCGTCGACGAGAACCACCATGAGATGCACCTCGGGGTTGTTCGCGGCGATCGCGTTCGCGATGGCCTGCATCACCATCGTCTTGCCGGCCTTGGGCGGGGAGACGATCAGGCCGCGCTGTCCCTTGCCGATCGGGGCCACCAGGTCGATGACGCGACCGGTCAGCTGAGTGTTGACCGTTTCGAGACGGAGCTTCTCCTGGGGGTACAGGGGGGTCAGTTTCGCGAATTCGGGACGCTGCTTGGCCTTCTCGGGATCGTCGCCGTTGATGGAGTCGATCCGCACCAGCGGGTTGTACTTCTCCTTGCGTTCACCCTCCCGGGGGGTGCGGATGGCGCCGACGATCACGTCGCCCCGCCGCAACCCGAAGCGGCGCACCATGGCCAGCGGCAGGTAGGCGTCGTTGGGACCGGGAAGGTACCCGGTGGTGCGCACGAAGGCGTAGTTGTCGAGAATGTCCACGATCCCGGAAACGGCGGCGAGCACGTCGTCCTCGGAGACCGTGGGTTCGTTCTCGAAACGATCCATGCCGCCGGAGCCGCGGTTTCGGCGGTTCTGGCGGTCGCGGTTGCGGCGACGCCGCCCACGGCGGCCACCCTCGTTTTCGTCCTCGAAACGACCCGCTCCTGCGCTGGCGGGGGCGAGAACCGGGGTCGCGGTGGCGCCACCGGTCTGGCCGAGGGCCGCGGCAAGCCGCTCCCCGACCTCCTCGTTCGTCGCCTCCTGGGCCGCGCGATCGCGTTCTTTGTTGCGTTCGCGGCGACGTCGGTTGCGGCTGAGGCCCTCGTTGTCCCCCCGCGGCTGGGATTGCTGGGCGGAAGACCCGGGATCCGCTTTTTCCGCCTCGGTGGGCTCGGAGGCGGGACGCCCCGGCACCTCCACCGGAAGTTGCGGCTCGGCATCGGCCGTCTTCCTGGGGCGTGGGGCGCGGGTCGAATGTTCGGGCCTGGCCGGGACGTTGACCCCGCCGGAGATGGCGGCGATCAGATCGCCCTTGCGCATCGCGGATGTGCCCTTGATGCCCATCCCGGCTGCCATCTTCTTGAGCTCCGGGAGCTTCAGGTCTGCCAGGGAGTTGGAACCGGATTCGGTCACGGAATGCCTTCCTTGCTCAGGAAACCGGTGGCGTGTAGAAATGCTCAGCCGGTGAAGTGTGTAGTCAAGGCGCTCATTTCACGGTGGTAAAAGAATCCGCCACCGGCGCCGTTCATGTGACTGCGGAAATAATAACACGAAACCCCGCCCTCTCCCCAGCGGGTGTTACTGGAAAGGGCCCGGGTCGTTTCCAAAGCCTCGGATTGGAGGTTCTGCGGAGAGGGAAAGCCTGCGGAGGGGATCGACCGGACGGGAAGGTCCTCCGGCCGTCCGCCTCGGAACGAAACTTCAACGCCCCGGCCCGTCCCGGACGGTTCAGCCCAGGAGCTGTACTCCCCCGCCGATCCCGAGATCGTGCCGCCGGAACCCCTCGTACCCGACGGTTTCCGATGCCGCCAGCTGGCTCTCCAGCCCGACCGCGAACACGGTCGGCCCCGCTCCGGATATGGTTGCCGGCACCCCCGCCTCCCGCAGCCTCCGCAGCAGCGTCCAGGAGGTCGGCATCAGTTCGGAACGGTGGAACTGGTGCAGCCGGTCCCTCGTGGCGGCCAACAGCAGATCGGGGCGCTGCTCAAGGGCCAGGGGCAGGGAGGCCGCCGCGACCGCCTGGGCCACGGCGTCCTTCCGGGTGACCACATCGGGCAGCACCGCCCTGGCCCCCGAGGTGCGCACCTCCAGGTCAGGGACGAACGCGAGGCAGCGCAGACCGTCCACGGGTCGCAGCCGGATCAGTTCCACCCGTTCACCGTCCAGCCAGGCCAGGATCGCACCGCCCCAGACCGCGGCCCCCGCGTTGTCGGGATGCCCCTCCAGGAAGCTGGAGATCCGGGTCAGCTCGACCCGGTCCAGCTCCTTGCCGGGAAAGGCGATGCCGTGCGCGAGCGCGCAACCCGCCACTATGGCGGCCGCGGAGGAACCGAGCCCACGCGAGTGCGGGATCGTGTTGTGCGCCCTCAGGACCAACCCGCCGGGCGGGGCCACACCCCATTGGCGCAGGGCGTGCAGCAGCGTGTCCACCACGAGATGGGACTCATCGCGAGGCACCTGGTGGGCCCCCTCACCGGTCACCTCGACGTCGACCCCCCCGGAATCCGAGACCTCCAGGGTCAGTTCGTCGAACCAGTTCACCGCCAGCCCGACGCAGTCGAACCCCGACCCCAGATTTGCGGTGGTGGCCGGGACACGTACGACGAGCCTCACTTGCCCTCGATGCGCATGTAGTCGATGGAGTCCCCGATGAAGGGGGCTTCCCGCAACGCCGCGACGACGTCCTGGAGATCCTGCTCACGCGCGTCGTGGGTCATGAAGTTCAGCTCCGCGGTGAACCCGTCCGTGCGTCCCAGGCCCTCCAGATAGGACTGCTGGCAGGTTTGCAGGGAAACCCGGTGGGCACCGAAGATGGTGGCACACTTGGCCAGCACACCCGGTTTGTCCTCCACCTGGAAACGAATGTAGTAGCGGCTGGTCGCGTCCCCGATGGGGGCGACCCCGCGCTTGGTGTATCCGGTCCCGAGATGACCTGCGGCTCCCCGCACCCGGTTGCGGGCCGCGGTGACCACGTCGCCCATGACCGCGGATGCGGTGGGGGCGCCACCGGCCCCCTGGCCGAGGAACATCAGCTGCCCGGCCTCGACCGACTCGACGAAGATCGCGTTGTACGCCCCGGAAACGGAGGCCAGCGGGTGGGTTTTCGGGACCATGGTGGGATGAACCTTGACGATGACCCGGTCATCGTCTGCCAGCTTGGCCACGGCGAGCAGTTTCACCACACAACCCATCCGGTCGGCGGCCCGGATGTCGGTTTCCGTCACCGATGTGATGCCCTCGCAGAAGACCTCGGAGCTGTGCACTTCGGTGTGGAACGCGAGCCCGGCCAGGATCGCCGCCTTCGCGGCCGCGTCCTTGCCCTCGATGTCGGCGGTGGGATCGGCCTCCGCGAAACCGAGTTCCTGGGCCTGGCGCAGCGCCACGTCGAAACTCAGGTGGTTCGTGGTCATCTGGTCGAGGATGTAGTTGGTGGTGCCGTTGACGATACCCATTACCGCGCGGATCTCGTCGCCGACCAAGGATTCCCGAAGCGGCCTGATGATCGGGATGGCTCCCGCCACCGCCGCCTCGTAGTAGAGGTCGACCCCGTTCTTCTTGGCGGTGGCGGCGAGCCGCGCCAGGTCCTCGGCCAGCAGCGCCTTGTTGGCGGTGATCACGGATGCCCCCGCGTTCATGGCCTCCGTGAGCAGGCTCCGCGCGGGTTCGATACCGCCGATCACCTCGACCACGAGATCCAGATCGCCGCGCGCGACGAGGCCGTGTACGTCCGTGGTGAACAGGCCGGGGTCGATGCCGGGACGTTCCACGTCGAGCCTGCGCACCCCGATTCCGACGAGTTCCAGGGGCCGCCCGATGCGTTGGCGCAAGGACTCCGCCTCCTGACTCAGGATCCGGGCCACTTGGGAACCCACCACACCGGCACCGAGCAGTGCCACTTTCAATGGCGAAGTCTCCTCAGCCATTCTCACTCCCCTACGTCGAGTCGCATCAGGTCTTCCAGGGTTTCCCGCCTGAGAAGCGTTCGTGTCTCCCCCTGGCGCACCGCCAGCAGGGGCGGTTTCGGAACCTGATTGTAGTTACTGGCCATCGATCGGCAATACGCCCCGGCCCCGGGGACCGCGATCAGGTCGCCGGGGTGGATGTCCCGGGGCAGGAAAACGTCCCGGATCAGGATGTCGCCACCCTCGCAGTGTTTCCCGACGACCCTCGCGAGCACGGGCTCGGCCTGCGAGATCCGGTTCGCCAGGGCGCAGGAGTACTCGGCGGCGTACAGGGCCGGGCGGATGTTGTCGCTCATGCCCCCGTCCACGGAGACGTAGGTGCGCGAACGCCCGCTCTCCAGTTCAACGTCCTTCACGGTCCCGACCTCGTACAGGGCCACCCCGGCCGGGCCACAGATGGCGCGGCCGGGTTCGATGCTGAGCTGGGGGCGTTTCAATCCGAAACCGCGGCACTCGTGCTCGAGGATGTCCTCGAAGGCCCGGGCGAGGGCGTCAATTGGCATTGGTGAATCGGCCTCCGTGTAGGCGATTCCGAATCCGCCTCCGAGGTCCAGCTCCGCCAGTTCCACCCCGGTGGCGACGCGGAACTGCTCCGCCAGCCGCAACGTGCGACGGATCGCCACCTCGAAACCGTGGGTCTCGAAGATCTGCGAGCCGATGTGGCTGTGGATGCCGCGCAGCTCGATGAAGGGCGAGGACTGGCACCGCACCAGCGCCGCGAGGGCGTGGCCCCCGAGGATTGAAAGGCCGAATTTCTGGTCCTCATGGGCCGTCGCGATGTACTCGTGCGTGTGGGCCTCCACTCCGGTGGTGACCCGCACCAGCGCTCGGACCGTCACCCCGAGTTCCCGGCAGGCGGTCTCGATGCGGTCTATCTCGTGGAAGGAGTCGACGATGATGCGCCCGACCCCCTGTTCGAGGGCGAAACGGATCTCCTCAGCCGATTTGTTGTTGCCGTGGAACCCGAGCCGCTCCGCCGGCATCCCGCCGGCCAGGGCGATCCGCATCTCCCCCATGGTCGTCACGTCCATGTGGAGCCCGTCCTCGGCCACCCAGCGGGCCACCGCCCGGGTCAGCAGGGCCTTTCCCGCGTAGTAGACCCGCCATCCGGCGAAGTTGTCGCGGAAGGCCCGTGCCCTGGCGCGGAAGTCCTGTTCGTCGATCACGTAGGCGGGTGTGCCCTGTTCGGCCGCGACCCGCGTCAGGGGGACCCCACCGATCACGACGCGCCCTTTCTCGTCCCGATCGGTCCCGGCGGGCCACAGCTCCGCTCGCAACTGGTTCAGGTCCTCGGGCAGCGTGAGCCACTGCGGTCCCGTTTTGGCGACGTCGGCGTGGATCGAGCCGGCGATGTGAGCGTGGGTCATGAGGTCAAAGCTTGCCAGAAGGGGCGTGCCGGGGCCGATGAAACTCCGGCACGTCCCACAAAACGGGCGGGTTGCCGGTCACCTGTTCCCCTTGGGCTCGGAACTCGTCCTCGACGGCCTCGAGTGTCTTGTCCGAGGTTTTGGGCAGGTGACGCAGCACGACCCAGATCGCGAGCACGCCGAGCAGAGCGAAAATCCCGAAGGCAGGGCCGGCGCTGATCGCGGTCCCGGGGAACTGGCCATCGCGGTCATCGACGGCATCCTCCCGGCCCGCGGCCCGGCCATCTCCCTGACCTCGGTGGCCCTCGGGACCGAACACCCGGAAGCCCTCGCCGGGGAACCGATGAGCCGCAGGCTCCGGGAGCCCGGCACGGCACGCGCGAAGACTGGTGATGCCCCACCGGGATCGGCATCCGGGACTCCAAGGTGTCCTGAGAAATCACCGACTTGCCCCGGAACTTCGGGTTCGTGCTAGCCTGTCGGACGTTGAAGCCCCCGTAGCTCAGGGGATAGAGCACCGCCCTCCGGAGGCGGGTGCCGAGGTTCGAATCCTCGCGGGGGCGCTTCACGGCCGGGCCTGTCGGCGAGCCCACAACTCCAAGGAGTCCGTGCTTGACCGAAACCACAGCGATGCCCGCCAGAAAGGCCGACCGCGCCCGGTGGGCCGTGATCCTGACCTTCGTGTTCGCGATCACCCGCGCGCTCAACGTGGTGCTGTGGAAGGTTCCCCAGGTCACCTTCGTCCAGAACGACATCAGCTATTACGGTTACTGGCTCTGGTGCCTGCTGGGCGACGGCAGCAATGACCTGAAGTGCACGACGGCACTGGCCGGTTCCGGGGTGATGGTGGAATACCCCCTTCCCGCGGTCTGGTTCCTGGAGCTGCTCTACACGCTCGGTGCCGTTCCCCCTTGGTGGCTGCCGCCGCTCCTGTTGGGAGTGGCGCTGATCGGTGTCATCCTCGTCACCGCGCTGGCGGCCCGGGGGCACAGGAAATTCGCTTTCCTGTGGGGCGCCGCCCTGACAGTTCTTCTCTTCGCCGTCTGGTTCACCGCATCCCTGCCCAACCGGAGTACGGCGTTCAATTCCTGGCTGCCGCTCTTCGCCCTGTCGATGCTCCTGCTCGACGGTCTCGTGGCGGTGATGCTTTTCAAACACGGATCGGTGGGTGCCGCGGTTTTCTGGATCCTGTTCATAGGGGCCTGCGGCCCCATCGTGTGGTTCCGCTTCGACATGCTGACCGCCGCCGCTGTGGCTCTCGCCTGCCTTTGGCTCAACCGCCACCCCGCCGCCTCGGGCGCCCTGATCGGTCTCGGCGCGGCGATAAAACTCTGGCCCGCCCTGCTGATCGCCCCGATGTCCGCCCCCCACCCCCTGCGCCCGGGCAGGGGAAGATGCCGCCTGCTCGGTTTCGCCGCCACGGGATTCACCCTGGGACTCGCGTCGCTGCTGATCGGCGGCTGGGCCCGCTCCACGTCTCCTCTGACCTGGCAGTCGAGCCGGGGACTCCAGATGGAGTCCGTCCCCGCGACCGCGCTCATCTTCCTGCGCACGTTCACCGAGAACCCCGCCTGGCCGGTCAAGCTCAGCGAGTACAACGCCATCGAATTCCAGGGGCCGGGTCTCGAAACCCTGCTCGGGTTGTCGACACTGCTCACCGTCGGTTCGATCCTGCTCACCGTGGCGCTCGCGTGGAGGTTGCTCCGCAACTTCCGTTCGAGCGACGAGAACCTGACCCAGGCCATCCTGCTGTCGGTGCTCGCCGTGGTGCTCGCCACCGTGATCGCGAACAAAACCCTGTCCACGCAGTACGTCCAGTGGCTGGCGGGGCCGTTGGCTGCTCTGCTCGCCCTCGGCTCCAGCCCGTGGCTGAAACGCCCCCGCAGGGTTCTGGCGATCGGATTGGTGATCATCGCGGTGCTCACCCAGTACACCTATCCCTGGGGAACCCGGGGCATCATGGCGTTCCCCAACGGGTCCGGTTTCGAGTCCTCCACCCTGGTGTTGCGCAATGTGCTTCTCGTGATCCTGACGGGGTTCACCGCGGGACTCGCGTGGCGCGCCACTTCCCGTCCGCGTCCCGGTCGCCCCGGCCGGGATTCGCTAAGCTGATCCTTGGGCGAAGAAGCCTGACGCCCAAGCAGTAGTCTCAAGTAAGGGGATTGTGGCAGCGGCCACTGGCGAAGATGTCGACACCTGACTCACATGATGCATTTGGCGCGAACTCCTGGTTGATCGACGAGATGCGGGATGCCTGGGAGAAGGATCCCTCGTCCGTGGACGAATCGTGGCGGGCCTTCTTCAAGGACAAGCCCACACCCACGAACCCGGCTCCCACCCCCGCTCCCCCGGCCCGGGATGATCGCCCCTCCCCCGCCCCGCAGGAACACTCCCCCCGGCAGGAGGGAAACCAACCGATGGTGGAATCGGTCAAACCCACCAGGGAATCCCCCTCCACCCCGGGCACCGGAGCCGGCCTGTCGGCCAACGCACCGAACCCGTCGCTGCGGCCCGAGCCCTCCGCGGTGGCGCCCCGCCTGACCGTGCTCCGCGGCGCCCCGATGCGCACCGCGAAGAACATGGACGCCTCGCTGAGCGTGCCCACCGCCACCTCGGTGCGTTCCGTGCCCATGAAACTCGTGATCGATCAGCGCACCGGGATCAACAACTTCCTGAAGACATCCAAGGGCGGCAAGGTCAGTTTCACCCACCTGATCGCATACGCGATGGTCCAGGCCCTGAAGGCCGTGCCCGCGATGAACAATTCCTACGACGTCATCAACGGTAAACCGACGCTGATCGAAAATCCCGCTATCAACCTGGGAATCGCCATCGACCTCAAGAAACCGGACGGCACCCGCCAGCTCCTGGTTCCCAACATCAAGGGATGCGAAAAACTCAATTTCGCACAGTTCTGGGCGGACTACGAGAAACTCGTTGCCAAGGCGCGCGCCGGGGAGCTCACGGTGGCGGATTTCGCCGGGACCACTGCCACCATCACCAATCCCGGGGGTATCGGGACGAACCATTCCGTACCCCGCCTGATGAACGGGCAGGGAATGATCCTGGGGGTCGGGAGCATCGACTACCCCGCGGAGTTCCAGGGAACCTCGCTGTTCCACGTCGACGACTTCGGAATCTCCAAGATCACGACGCTCACCTCCACCTATGACCACCGCGTGATCCAAGGTGCCCAGTCGGGCGAGTTCCTGAAGATCATCCACCAGCTGCTGCTCGGGGAGCAGGACTTCTACGACGAGATCTTCAAGGCCCTGCGCATCCCGTACGAGCCGTTGCGCTGGAGCGTCGACATCTCCACCTACCGCGAGAACCATGTGGCGAAGCAGGGGCGGGTGCTGGAACTCATCAACGCCTACCGCTCGGTGGGACACCTGGTGGCCGACACCGACCCGCTGGAATACCGGCAGCGTTCGCACGAGGACCTGCGGCTGGAAGCCCACGGCCTGTCCATCTGGGACCTGGACCGGGAATTCGCGGTCGGCACCTTCGGCGGACAGGAAAGGGTTTACCGTTCGCTGAGGGAGATCCTCGCCATCCTGCAGGATTCCTACTGCCGCACCGTTGCCGTCGAGTACATGCACATCGCGGATCCCCAGCAGCGCAAGTGGTTCCAGGACCGCATCGAGGTGCCGCGCCAGGCCCTCACCCACCAGGAGCACATGCACGCCCTCGACAAGCTGAACGAGGCCGAGGTCTTCGAGACCTTCCTGCAGACCAAGTTCGTCGGGCAGAAACGTTTCTCCCTGGAGGGCGGTGAATCCGTCATAGTCCTGCTGGACGAGATCTGCCAGCAGGCCGCGAACGAACAACTCGACGAGGTGTGCATCGGCATGCCACACCGCGGCCGCCTGAACGTGATGTCGAACATCGTCGGCAAGGACTACGCCCAGATCTTCCACGAGTTCGCAGGCACCATCGATGTCTCCGGCACCGGTGACGTCAAGTACCACCTGGGCTCGGAGGGCAAGTTCATCGCCAGCAACGGGGCCACCATCAAGACCTCCGTCGCCGCCAACCCGTCCCATCTGGAGGCGGTCAACCCGGTTCTCCAGGGAATCGCCCGGGCGAAACAGGACATGCTCAGCGGCGACGATTTCCCGGTGCTGCCGCTTCTCCTGCACGGTGACGCGGCCTTCTGCGGCCAGGGGGTCGTTTTCGAAACCCTGCAGATGAGCCAGCTGCGCGGCTACAAGACCGGCGGCACCATCCACATCGTGGTCAACAACCAGGTGGGGTTCACCACGGCACCCATCGAGTCGCGCACCTCCACCTACTGCACGGATGTTGCCAAGACCATCTCCGCCCCGGTGCTGCACATCAACGGCGACGACCCCGATTCCTGCATCCGGGCCGCCCGCCTGGCCTTCGCCTACCGGCAGCAGTTCCACAAGGATGTCGTGATCGATCTGGTCTGCTACCGGCGCCGCGGCCACAACGAGGGCGACGACCCGAGCTTCACGCAGCCCAAGATGTACGACCTGATCGAGCAGAAACGCTCCGTCAGGCGCCTGTACACCGAAGCCCTGATCGGGCGTGGCGACATCTCCGTGTCGGACGCCGAGAACGTGATGGACAAGTTCAGGGCCCGCCTGGAGAGCGTGTTCAAGGAGGCACGCGACGCCAAGAACACCGACGCGGTGATCGAGGAGTACACGAGGGTGCCCTACTACCCGACGAAGCAGGGCCAGCGACTCACCGAGATCACGCCGGAGATGATGCACCGGATCAGCGAGGTGCACACCAGGCTCCCGGAGGGTTTCACCCCCCATCCGAAGGTGCTGCCCCAGCTGAAACGCCGGGCCGCGCAGATCCTCGAGGGGCCCATCGACTGGGCGACCGCCGAGCTGCTCGCCATCGGTTCACTGCTGATGGAGGGAAGGCCCGTCCGGCTGGCCGGGCAGGATTCGCGCCGTGGAACCTTTTCACAACGGTTCGCGGCCATCGTCGACCGCGTCACCAACGAGGCCTGGGTGCCCCTGAAGCACCTGAGCGACGACCAGGCAACCTTTGATGTCTACGACTCGCTGCTCAGCGAGTACGCGGCCCTGGGTTTCGAGTACGGCTACTCCGTGGCCCGCCCGGACGCCCTGGTGTTGTGGGAGGCCCAGTTCGGTGACTTCGCCAACGGCGCCCAGATCATCGCCGACGAATTCGTCGTATCCGGGCAGGCGAAGTGGGATCAGAAGTCCGGTGTGGTGCTGCTGCTGCCGCACGGTTTCGAGGGTCAGGGCCCGGATCACAGTTCCGCACGAATCGAACGCTGGCTGCAGCTGTGCGCCGAGAACGCCCTCGCCGTCAGCCAGCCGTCGACGGCGGCGAGCTATTTCCACCTGCTGCGCCAACACGCCTACGTGAACTACCACCGTCCGGTGGTGGTGGCCACCCCGAAGTCGATGCTGCGCAGCACGGCGGCCGCCTCGCTGCCCGAGGAGTTCACGTCGGGAGCCTGGCATCCGGTGCTGGACGACCCGACGATCACGGATCCGTCCGAGGTTTCCCGCCTGCTGATCTGCTCCGGCAAGATCCGCTGGGAACTCATGACCAACCGGGAAAAGTTCGGTCTCGACGGCAAGGTGGCCATCATCTCCCTGGAACGCCTCTATCCGCTGCCCGGAGCCGAGATGGCCAAGGTGCTGGAACGCTACCGCCACGTCACCGACATCCGGTTCGTCCAGGACGAGCCGGCCAACCAGGGACCGTGGCCGTTCATCTCGGTTCATCTGCCGAACTCCGTGGCGAACCACACCGACATCCCGCTGCGAATGCACAGGGTGGCGCGGCCCTGGTCCTCCGCCCCGTCCGTCGGTTCCATGAAGGTTCACCAGCAGCAGAGCGCAGATCTGATGAGCAGCGCCTTCGGCGCGTGAGGACGGGCGTTTCCCGTCGCGCGGGTTGATGTCCGCCGCCGGGAAACGTCCCAACCGACCAGCATGACCCAAGATTTCAGAAAGATGGCAAGCCGTGGATGTCGTTGAAAAACTGACCAGCTGTTATCGGGAGTTGGCGGGTGCTGCGCCGGAAGGAGTCTGGTTCGCCCCCGGGCGGGTGAACCTGATCGGCGAACACACCGACTACAACGAAGGGTTCGTTCTGCCCTTCGCGCTGGAACAACGCGCCCTCGTCGCCGCGGGGCGCCGCGACGACGACCTGATCGTCATGCACGCCATGGATCTCTCGGAAACCGTGGAGCTTCCGCTCTCGGGGCTCAACCCCGGAGAAGGAGGCTGGGCGGCCTATCTGGCCGGGGTGCTGTGGGTGCTGCGCGAGGCGGGGCACCGGGTGGGCGCGGTCAACCTGGTTCTCACCTCGGATGTGCCCTTCGGGGCGGGCCTGTCGAGCTCCGCAGCGATCGAGTGCGCGGTGATGGCGGCTGCCTGCGACCTATTCGGCCTGGAGATCACCCCCATGGAACGTGCACGGCTGGCGCAACGGGCGGAAAACGCCTACGTGGGAGCCCCGACCGGCCTCCTGGACCAGGCCGCCAGCACCCTCTGCCACGCGGGTAGCGGGCTCTTCCTGGACTGCCGCACGCTCGAGACCGTCGAGGTGCCCCTGCCGCTTCACGAGCAGGGGGCCGAGATCCTGGTTCTCGACACCCACACCCCGCACAGCCACGTCGACGGGGAGTACGGGGAACGCCGGGCGACGTGCGAACAGGCCACCGCGCTCCTCGGGGTCAGGGCGCTCCGCGATGTCACGGATCTGGAGGCGGCGCTGGCGAAGCTTCCCGACGAGCGGATGCGCAAGCGGGTAAGGCACGTGGTCACCGAGAATGAGCGAACCCGCACGGCCCTGGAGTTTGCCAGGAAGGGAAACCTGGCCGGACTTCCTCCCCTGCTGAACGAATCCCACGCATCCATGCGCGACGACTACGAGATCACGGTTCCAACCGTCGACCTCGCGGTGGAGACGGCCCTGGCCCAAGGTGCGTTTGGAGCCCGGATGACGGGCGGCGGATTTGGTGGCTGCATCATCGCCTGGTGTCCCGCGGGGCAGGCCGAACGCATCGGATCAGCCATTCGGGACGCCTTTGAAAAAGCCGGTTTCCAGGAACCCTCGTGGTTCACGACCGTTCCCTCGGAGGGAGCCGGCCGGCTGGAGTGATCTCCGAATTTCCCGGTTTCAGGCTCTGTTGCGGGGCGGCAGGGTTGTTTATTGTTGTAGACCAGAGTAAGTTCTATCCGCTCGAAAGATCACCTAGCCGAAAAAGGAGTGCCATTCATGGACTGGCGCCACAGGGCAGCCTGCCTGACAGAGGACCCGGAGCTGTTCTTCCCTGTCGGCAACACCGGCCCCGCACTCCAGCAGATCGAGGATGCCAAGAAGGTCTGCCAGGGTTGCGCGGTCAAGGACCAATGCCTCAACTGGGCGCTCGACGCCGGTCAGGACCATGGTGTCTGGGGTGGCACGAGCGAGGACGAACGCCGCGCCATGAAACGCCGCGCCGCCCGTTCGCGGGTGCGCACCGGCTGAACGCGGCGCGATCTCACATCAGCAGGGGAAGCACCAGGCGGGCACGCGTGCCGTGCCCGTCCTCCCGGTTACCGATCTCGAGGGTGCCACCCAGGTCCCCGACCAGCGTCGAGATGATGGCCAGGCCGAGGCTGGTCTGGTTTCCCAGCCGGAACCCGTCGGGTAGACCCTTCCCATCGTCGACCACGTCGATGACCATGCCCTCATCCGACGCCTCCGGCCTGACCTCGATGCGCCCCTCACCCCCTTCCAAACCGTGCTCGACCGCGTTCTGGCAGAGTTCGGTGATCACCATGGCCAAGGATGTTGCCGCATCGGCCCGGATCTCCCCGAAGTTGCCGATGCGAACCGCTTCAACCGCTCCCGACGTGGCGGCGAGGTCACCGATCATCCGGAGAATGCGGTCACACACACCGTCGAAGACGACGTCCTCGTCGAGGCTGTGGCTAAGCATGTCGTGGACGACGGCTATGGATGAAACCCTGCGCATCGCGTCCTGCAGCGCATCCCTGCCCTCCTCGGATTTGATTCGCCGCGCCTGCATCCGCAGCAGGGCCGCCACTGTTTGAAGATTGTTCTTGACCCGGTGGTGGATCTCCCGGATGGTGGCGTCCTTGGTCACGAGCATGCGATCCCGGCTGCGCAGGTCAGTGGTGTCGCGGCACAGGATCAGGGAACCCACCGGATCGCCCCGCACCACGAGCGGAAGCACCACCAGGCGCATGGATGCGCGCGACTGTTCCACGTCGAAAACGGCGCTGCGATGATCCGTCAGGTCCGCCTGCACGGTCTGTCCCATGGATTCGACCCCCCGCATGACGCTTCGGATCAGCGTGGTGAAGTCCTCATCCGCGATGTCGCCCTGCGCACCGAGCCGCCGGAAGGCGGTGATCGCGTTCGGTGACGCGTAGCTGATCCGCCCCCCCGGCTGGACCCGGAGCACCCCATCGCAGACCCGGGGCGCGAAGGCCTTGTCGGAGACCGGCGCCAGGGGGAAGTCCCCCTCGAGGATCATGCTGGTCAGGATGTCCGCGGCCTTGAGGTAGTTCTCCTCCAGGAGCCCGGTGGCTCGCATGCCCATCTGGTTGGTGTGACGCTCCAGCACCGCTATGCAGCGGCCTCCCCGGAGGATGGGTATCGCCCACACATCCACGGGGATACCGGCCGACAGCGCATTGTCACTGGTTTCGCTGATCTCGTGGCTCATGTAGGCCACCACCACCTGGTGGTCCTGTTCGTAGGCGATCTGTTCCCCGATGACGTCGTCCTCCAGAGCCGTCGGACCGGTCACCGGACGGATCTGGGCTATGCACGTGAACACCTCACATTCAGGGCTGTCCTCCTCGGGAACCCACAACAACAGATCCGAGAAGGACAGATCACTCAACAGGTGCCACTGGCTCTGGAAGGCCAGGAGCCAGTCGGAGTCTGAAAGTTCCTCGGGGAGATGCGTCCTCACCATGGCCCTACTCTGCCATCGTCCCGGCTGGTGACGCCATGGGGCATCTGGCACAATGGGCCGTCGCAACTCGAAGAAGGAGGCCCGATGGGCAAGACCAGCCGCAAACGTCGCGCGCGCCGCAAGAACAAGGCCAACCACGGCAAGCGTCCAAACGCCTGACACGTGACAGATGAGGCGCCCTCGTTCCTGTTCCGGGACGAGGGCGCCGGCTTTCCGGGAAGGGTTCAGGAGGAGAGGCAGAGGGCCGTGAGTTTGTTGCGCAGCCCTGCCGGAGCGGCGGTGGCCGGTTGGCTGCGGCGAATCATCTCGGTGATGACTGATTCGATTTCGAAGCTCTCCATACATCGCTCGCAGGCGTGCAGATGGTGCCTCACCCGGTCGGCCTCGGTCTCGGGCAGTTCTCCGTGCAGGAAGGCGTGAAGGACCTCCAGGGCCTGCACACACTCGTCCATCCCGTCGTGTTCGTGAATCGACATGTCAGGATCGGTCATGCCCTGGCACCCCCGATGCCGCGCTCCGCGGCGTAGTCGGCCAAGGATTTGCGCAGCTGCGCCCGGCCGCGGTTCAGACGCGACATGACGGTCCCGATCGGGGTTCCCATGATGGCGGCTATCTCCTTGTAGCTGAACCCCTCGACGTCGGAGAGGTAAACCGCGAGCCGGTAGTTCTCCGCAAGTCCCGCCATCGCATCCGCGACGGCGGTATCGGGGGTGTTGTCGAGGGCCTCCGTCTCGGCGGAACGCAGGCCCTGGGAGTCGTGGGAGGCGGCTCTGGCCAGTTGCCAGTCCGTGACCTCCTCCTCGCCGCTCGTTTGTGGTGAGCGGGCCGCCTTCCGGTAGGAGTTGATGTAGGCGTTGGTGAGGATCCGGTACAGCCAGGCCTTCATGTTGGTGCCGGGTTTGAAGGAGTCACGGCCCCTCAACGCCTTGACGTAGGTCTCCTGGACCAGGTCCTCGGCGTCGGCGGGGTTCCGGGTCATGCGCAGGGCGGCCGAATACAGGCGGTCGAGGTGTGCCAAGGCCTCATCCTCGAACGCGAATCCGAGTTCCGCAGCATCCAGCAGCGTGGTGTCCGTTTCTTCCATCGGAAAAGAACATACCGGTGTCCGGTCCCGCACCAAAGGCGTGTCCAACAACGGGGCAGCGGATGTCATGTGCGTTGCAACGCGCCGCTGCGGGAGAATATTCCCGCATTCCCCGTCCGTGTCCGTGAAATCTGCTCCCGGTCATTCCAACCAGGCTCCGAGGTGGGTAAGTTTGAGGGCATGAGTCTGTTGCGCTTCCTAGCCCGTAGCCTTTTCGCCAGCGCCTTCGTCGCCGATGGTGTGCGCAAGGTCACCTCGCCAGCCGAGCTGGCGCCAGAAGCCGAGGCGTTCACGACCCGCATCACTCCCTTCGTGCAGCGGGTTGTTCCCTCCGGCTATTCCTCGCACGTGCCCGACCGAGCAGAGTCCTGGGTGCGCATCTGCGGTGCCGTCGAGGTCGTCGGCGGCGTGATGTTCGCCACCGGGATCGGCCGCCGCATCGGGGCGTGTCTGCTCGCCAAGGCCAGCATCCTGAACATCGCGGTGGCCCTCCCCGAGAAGGGAGCCGACGCCGAGGAGAAACAGGCGCGGCGACCCGAGGTGCTGAAGAACGTGGCGCTTCTCGGCGCCTCCGTGCTGGCGGCCCAGGATCTCCAGGGACGTCCCAGCGCCTCCTGGCGCCGCAGGAACGCCTCCCGCAAGCTCCGCCGGGCGAAGGCGAGGGTCGCCAAGAAGGCACGCCAGGCGGTGGCGTCCTGACGGCTGTTCCCCTCGCGACGGCCGATGCGGCCGTCCGGGGGGTTGTCGAGGTGCCCGGTTCCAAGTCGGGGACGAACCGGGCACTGGTGTTGGCTGCGCTAGCGGACGGCCCGTCAACGGTGATGGGTGCCCTCGAATCGCGGGACTGCGACCTCATGGTTGATGCGTTGCGCGCGCTCGGGGTGATCATCGCGACTCCCCGCCCGGGTGAGCTGCGGATCACGCCTCCGCAGCGTTTCCGCGGCGCCCCGGGGGGCATCGACTGCGGTCTGGCGGGCACGGTGATGCGTTTCGTGCCACCATTGGCCTGCCTGGCCGATTCCCCCACCCGTTTCTTCGGGGATCCGCAGGCCACCGCCCGCCCGATGTCCGGGCTCCTGGATGGCCTGCGCCAGCTGGGGGCCGGGATCGACGCCGATTCGCTGCCCTTCGTCATCTCCCCCGCACCGATGGCGGGCGATTCCGAGGTGGTGGTGGATTCCTCCGCCTCCAGCCAGTTCGTCTCCGGTCTGTTGCTGATCGGGGCGCGTCTGCCCTCCGGGCTCAGGCTGCGGCACGTGGGAGATTCCCTCCCCTCCCGGCCCCACATAGCGATGACCGTGGAAATGTTGCGCGCCCGCGGTGTGCGCATCGACGAGCCGGATGCCACCTCGTGGCGGGTCCACCACGGCCGCGTCCTGCCGCTCGACTTTCGTGTCGAACCCGACCTGACAAACGCCTCGGTCTTCCTTGCCGCCGGGGCCGCCACGGGCGGTTGCGTCACGATCCCCGGTTGGCCCGGTTCCACCCTTCAACCGGGAGCGCTGTTCCTGGACGTGGCGGAGCGGATGGGCTGCACCACGACTCGAAACGGGGAAACCATGACCGTCACCGGTCCCGGTCGCCTGCGGGGGATCGACGTCGATCTGCACGATGCCTCGGAGCTGACACCCGTGGTTGCGGCCCTCGCCGCGCTGGCGGAGGGAACCACCCGGATCACGGGGATCGCCCACATCCGCGGCCACGAGACCGACCGCCTGTCCGCGCTAACAACCGAGCTCCGGAAACTGGGGGTCGCCGTCACCGAGCACCATGACGGGTTGGAGATCACGGGCGGGCTGCCGCGGCGGGGAGATGTCGAGTTGTCCAGCTACGCCGATCATCGCATGGTGCACTTCGCCGCGATCATTGCCCTGGGCCGTCCGGGAACCGGTGTCGACGACCTCGCCTGCGTCTCGAAGACCATGCCTGATTTCCCGCGACGCTGGAACCATCTGGTGACCGCCTGATGGCGCGCTGGCAGGACGACCACGCGGCTTTCGAGCGTCCCCGGAAACGCAGCCGCCCCCGCACCAAGGACCGCCCCGACTATTCGGGTTCGCCGGATGCCCTGGTGGCCTCCATCGACCGGGGAAGATACCGCTGTCTCCTCGACGACGGCACCGCCGTCACCGCGACGAAGGCCCGCGTCCTGGGACGCAAGGGCGTCATAGTCGGGGACCGGGTGAAACTGGACGGTGACGTCTCCGGTGCGGCCGGAACCCTGGCCCGCATCGTCGAGGTTTCGGAACGCCGCACCTGGCTGCGCCGCTCCGCCGATGACGCGGACACTTTCGAACGTCCCATCGTCGCGAACGCCGACCAGTTGATGATAGTTACGGCCCTCGCGGACCCGGAACCGCGAATGGGGATGATCGACCGCATCCTGGTGGCCGCCTACGACGCCCAAGTCTCCCCGATCCTGTGCCTGACCAAGGCGGATCTCGCCTCCCCCGACAGCCTCCGGACCGCCTACGCCCCGCTGGAGATCCCGGTGGTCGTGACCCGGCCCGGCGGCGACCTCTCCCCGGTCCGGGAGCTCCTGGAGCACCACATGACCGTACTGATCGGGCATTCCGGGGTGGGGAAATCAACCCTGGTGAATGCGCTGGTTCCCGGGACGGACAGGGCCACCGGTGCGGTCAGCGAGGTGACCGGCAAGGGCCGCCACACATCCACCTCCGCGGCCGCCATCGCCCTGCCCGACGGCGGCTGGATCATCGACACCCCCGGTGTGCGTTCCTTCGGGATCAGTCACGTCCGCACGGACGCCTTCATCAGGGCCTTCCCGGACCTGGAGGGGTTCGTCACCAGCTGTCCCCGGGGCTGCCGTCACGACTCCTCCGCCCCCGAATGCGCTCTTGACGAGGCCGTTCGTTCCGGCAAGCTCCGCGCGGAAAGACTGCTTTCCTTCCGTCGGATGGAGCGGGCCTTCGCCTGATCCGGAGGTCTCGGCTACCTTAGAGGCATGGTCGCCAGCAAAGAACTCACCGATGATGTCCGCCTGGCTCATGTGATGGCCGACGATGCCGATTCCATCTCCATGAGCCGTTTCAAGGCCCAGGACCTGAGGACCAAGACCAAACCGGATTCCACCCCGGTCACGGAGGCCGACACCGCCGTGGAGGAGTCGATCCGGCGCACCCTGTCCCGCACCCGGCCGCGCGACGCCGTTCACGGAGAGGAGCTGCAGGACACGGGAGAGTCCAATCGCCGCTGGATCATCGACCCGATAGACGGAACCGCGAACTACCTGCGTGGGGTTCCGGTGTGGGCCACGCTGATCGCCCTTGAGATCGACGGGCAGATCGTCGCCTCCGTCGTCTCCGCCCCCGCGCTCGGGCGGCGCTGGTGGGCGAGCCTGGGGGGTGGCGCCTACACGGGACGTTCGATCCTGAGCGCCACCCAGATCCACACCAGCAGGGTGTCGCAGCTGTCCGACGCGTCCCTGTCCTACGCGAGCATCAATGGCTGGGTGGAGTCGGGGCGCGGCCAGGGTTTCGTGGATCTGATGCGCGAATGCTGGCGTTCCCGTGGCTACGGCGATTTCTGGAGCTACATGCTGGTGGCCGAGGGGGCCGTGGACATCGCCTGCGAACCGGAACTCGCGCTCTACGACATGGCGGCGCTCGACATCATCGTCCGCGAGGCCGGTGGCCGGTTCACCAGCATCGACGGTGAACCGGGCCCGTACCACGGAAACGCCCTGGCAACCAACGGCCTGCTCCACGACATCGTCCTCGAAAGGTTGCGCCCCTCCAAGGCCGGGTGATGGCGCCGGCCTCTAGATCATCCGCACCCGGATGCTCTCCTCAAGGCCCTGGAGTTCCGCGAGCAGGCCTTCGTAGTGTTGGCCGGAGACGTCGGTGACGACGTAGCCGTACTCGCCCGAGGTGGCCAGGGTCTGGGAGCCGATGTTCATGTTGTGGGAGGCGAGCGTGTGGTTGAGCCGCGCCAGCACCCCGGGAACGTTGCGGTGCAGGTGCAGGATGCGCTCCGCCCCCGGAGCGGAGACGGAAACCTCAGGAAGGTTGACTGACATCGAGGTGTTCCCGTAGGCCTCGTAGTCGGCGAGTTTGCCGGCCACGTAGCGGCCGATGTCGACCTGCGCCTCCTGGGTGGAACCACCGACGTGCGGGGTGAGAATGACGTTCGGGATGCCCTGCAGCGGCGAGACGAACGGCTCCTCGCTGCTCTTGGGTTCGCTCGGGAACACGTCGACCGCCGCGCCCGCGATGTGCCCCGACCTCAGGGCAGCCGCCAGGGCGTCGACATCGACGACGTTGCCCCGGCACAGGTTCAGGAAGAGAGTGCGGGGCCGCATCTGGGCGAACTCCTTCTCCCCGATCATGTTGGCGTTCGAGGCCCTGCCGTCCACGTGCATGGTGATGGTCTCGCACCGTTCGAACAGCTCCTGCAGGCTGTAGACCCGCGTGGCGTTCCCCAGGGCGAGACGATCCACGATGTCGTAGAAGTAAACCTTCATGCCGAGCCCCTCGGCCAGCACCGAAAGCTGCGATCCGATGTTTCCGTAGCCGATGATTCCGAGCGTCCTGCCACGCACCTCGTGGGATCCGTTCGCGGACTTGTCCCAGACACCTGCGTGCATGTTGGCGTTCTTCTCCCCGAGGCGCCGGGCCATGGTGATGATCTCACCGAGGGCCAGTTCCACCACGGAACGCGTGTTGGAGTACGGGGCGTTGAACACCGCGACCCCCGCGGCGGCGGCGGCGGGGAGATCGATCTGGTTCGTCCCGATGCAGAAGGCCCCGACCGTCACCAGCTGCGGATGGGCCTTCAGCACCCGTTCGGTGACGTGGGTTCGGGAGCGGATTCCGAGGAGCTCGATCCCGTCGAGGGCATCGATCAGTTCGGTTTCACCGAGGGCACCGGAGCGCACCTCGACCTCGTGGCCGCGGCTCTCGAGCGCACGGACGGCCTCGGAATGGATGTTCTCTAGCAGCAGGGCCTTCACGGCAGGTCATGTTACAACCGGGCCGCAATCACAGGGAAAGTTTGGCCTCCAGCAGCCTTCGCGTGTACTCGTGCCGTGGCTCCCCGAACACCTTCGCGACGGTCCCCTCCTCCACGACCCGACCGCGATCCACCACCACGACCCGCTCGCACAGGTGACGCACGACCGCCAGGTCGTGGCTGACGAACAACATCGCCAGGTTCCTCTCGCGGACGGTTTCGCTGAGCAGGTTCAGCACCTGGGCGCGAACGGAGACGTCGAGGGCGGAAACGGGTTCATCGGCGATCAGCAGCTCCGGTGAGCTCACCAGCGCCCGGGCGATGGCCACCCGCTGGCGTTGTCCCCCGGAAAGCTCGTGCGGGAAACGCTCCAGCATCGCGACCTCCAGTCCAACCCCCACGATGGCCTCCGCGACGGCGTCATCCACGCTCCCCCGGTTAACAAGCCACGGTGAACGGAGTGGCTCGGCGACGATCTCACGCAGCCTCATGCGCGGGTTCAGGGAGGCGTTCGGGTCCTGGGAGACCAGCGAGACCCGGCTCCGGACATCGACGAGATCCTTGTCGGGTAGCCCGTCGATCCTGCGGCCGTTGAAACGCACCTCCCCGGCCGCGGGATGGATCAGTCCCAGCAGGGTCCTCAGGATGGTGGTCTTGCCCGATCCGGATCCCCCGACCAGTCCCACCCGTTCCCCCGCGAAGAGGGCCAGGCTCACCTCGTGGAGGGCCTGGAAGGTTCTGCGGCCCCGTCGGAAGACCACGTCGACAGCATCCAGCTCGAGCAGCGCGTTCATTCCTCCGCTCCCTGCCAGTAATCGGCCACGGTCGGGAGCCGCTCCCCGGGAGCCACGTCGGACAATCGCGCAGCGGCCACCAGGCCTTGGGTGTAGGGGTGTTTCGGGGACCCGATCACTTCCTCGATGGGGCCGTTTTCCACGACCCTCCCGTCGAGCACGACCATCACCCGCCGGCATACCTGCCGCACCACCGCCAGGTCATGGCTGACGAACAGCGCGGCCCGGCCCGAGAACTCGGCGTCGAGCAGGTCGAGGATCTGTTTCTGCACGATCACGTCGAGCGCGGTGGTCGGTTCGTCGCAGATCACCAGATCCGGCCGGTTGGCCAATGCCATGGCGATCAGGGCACGTTGCCGTTGCCCACCGGAGAGCTGATGCGGGAAGGAGTCGGCGATGCGTTCGGGATCCGGCAACCCGACACGATCCAGCCACTCCAGCACGAGAGCCCGGATCCCTCCCCTGTGTTCGCCGTGGTGCAGGGCCACCACCTCGCCCACCTGGCGGCCGACCCGCATGGTCGGGTCCAGTGCCGTCATCGGTTCCTGGAAAACCATCGAGACCACATCGCCGCGAAGTTTCCGCAGTTCCTTCTCGGGGCGTCCCACGAGCTCCTTGCCTGCCAACCGGATCGACCCGCTGACCTGGGCGTTCTCGGGCAGCAGACCCATGATGGAAAGCGCCAGCACGGTTTTCCCGGATCCCGACTGCCCGATGACGCCGAGGCGTTCCCGCTCCCCCAGGGTGAACGAGACCCCGTCAACCGCCACCTTCCTGCGCCTCCCGAAGGTGACCCGCAGATCCTCGATCTCCAGAAGACTCACGTCAGCTCCCTCAGTTTGGGGTCGAGAAGATCACGGAGCCCGTCCCCGAGCAGGTTGCACCCCATGGTCGCCGCCGCTATCGCCAGCCCGGGCCACAGAGCGATCACGGGGGCCACGAAAATCTCCTTCTGCGCCTCCTGCAGCATCCGCCCCCAGGTCGGGACCTCCGTTCCCGACCCCAACCCCAGATAGGAGAGCCCCGATTCCGCGAGGATGGCGATGCCGACGCTGACGCTGGCCTGCACACCCAGCACCGGGGCGATGTTGGGTAGCACGTGCCTGAGCGCGACCTGCCGGCGCGGGGTGCCGGACAGCCGCGCGGCCTCGACGAAAGCCAGCCCCATGACCTGGATGGTCGCGGCCCGGGTGATCCGCACGAACGCCGGGATCGCCGACAACGCTATGGCCATCAGGGCGGTCCAAACGGATCCGCCGAGCACGGACGCGAAGAGGATGGCCAGCAACAGGGCGGGGAAACCGTAGAGCACATCGGCTCCCCGGGCGATCAGGGTGGCTCCCCAGCCACGCGTCATCCCCGCGATCATCCCTGCGGGGATACCGATCAGGGCGGCTCCGGCCACCGAACCCAACCCGACCAGGAGCACCAGCTTCGCCCCGGTAATCAACCGGCTGGCGATGTCGAAACCGCTGCTGTCGGTGCCCAGCCAGTGGGCGAGCGACGACGCCTCCCGGATGCCTCCCGTGACGGCGGCAGGCTCGTGGGGGGTCCAGAACAACCCCACCAGGGCGAGCAGGAACACGAAGGAGATCAGCGCGGCACCGAAGACCAGGTTCGAGCGCCGCATCATGAGATCGTCCCCGCTTTCTTGAGCCTCGGATCGACCGCCTGGTACACCACGTCCACCACGAAGTTGATCACCAGCACCGCCCACACGAGAATCAGGACGATGCCCTGGACCAGCACCAGGTCGCGCTGGGACACCGCCAGCAGCAGCCGCGATCCCAGTCCCGGGATGGCGAACACCTGTTCTATGATGATCGCCCCCACCAGCAGCGTCGCAACCTGGAGTCCGATCACGGTGAGCAACGATATCGCGATGTTACGGGTTCCGTGGCGGAACAGCGCCCCCAGCCTGGACCAGCCGACGGCGCGGGCGGTGCGGAACCAGTCCTCGCCGGTCACCTCGATCACGGCGCTGCGGACGTAACGCGCCAGCAGGCTGCCCTGGACCAGCGCCAGGGAGGTAACGGGAAGCACCATGTGGGTTGCCCAACCCACCGGATCACGGCTCAGGGGAACGTATCCCCCGGCGGGCAGCCACCGCAGGTTCACCGCGAACACGATGACCAACCACATGCCCGCCCAGAAAGCGGGAATGGACAAACCGGCCTGGGAGAGCATCGAGGCGACGAACCCGCTCGCGTGTCGTCGCCTCAGGGCCGCGAAGGAACCCAGCGGGATCGCTATGACCAGGGCGAGGAGCATTCCGAGAACCACCAGCCACACGGAGATACCGAGCCTGGGCAGGATTTCCTCCAACACGTCGCGGCCTCCCACGAAGGTGGTTCCGAAATCGCCCGCCAGGGCCCCGCTGAGCCATTCGACATAGCGGAGCAGCAGCGGACGGTTCAAACCGTGGCGTTCCTCGAAGGCGGCGATCTCCCCCGGGCTCGCCTGGGTGCCCAGCACCACGTTGGCGATGCTCCCGGGCAGCGCGTTGGTGACCAGAAAAATCAGGAGCGACGCCACCAACAGGCTCGCCACGAGGCCGGTCAGCCGCCGGCCGAGATCCCTGAGCAACACCTCAGCGGCTGGTGGCTACATGGGTCATGTCGAACGACAGTCCCGTGGTGTTCGTCGTTATCCCCGAGATCTCGGTCGTGGTGACCACCAGATTGGGCAGCAGGAACAACCAGTCGGCCGCCGCATCGTCCGCCAGCATTTTGGCGGCCTGCTTCAAGATGGCCTCCTGCTCCTCGCTCGTGGCGGCGCCGTCCGCCTTGTTGATCAGCTCCGCGAACTGGGGATTGTTGTACTGCCAGTAGTAGTTGGGGTTGGCGAACTGGGGAAGGTCCCAGGGCTCGACATGGGCCACCACGGTCATGTCGTAGTCGCGCTGGGTGTAAACCTGCGACAGCCATGTGGAGAAGTCCAGCTCCTCGACGTTCACCTCGATGCCGACCTCACGCAGCTGGGCAGCGACGAGTTTCGCGATGGGAGGGGCGTAGGGCAGGGTCGGCACCCGCATGCGCAACGTCAGGCCATTGGCGTAACCGGCCTCCTCAAGAAGTTGCTTCGCCTTGGCGGGGTCGTAGGGGTAGGTGTTGGAGAGGTCCTCGTACCACGGATCGGTGGGGGGAACCATCGACCCGATCAAAGTTCCCTTCCCGCCCCAGGCGCTGTCCAGGACAGCCCTGCGGTCAATTGCGTGGTTGATGGCCTGCCTGACCTTGAGGTTGGAGAGGGCCTGGTTTCCGTGGTTGAATCCCAGCACCACTTCACCGTTCGTGGTGCCCTCGAGCACCTTGAAACGGGAGGTGTCGGAGAACTGGCCCACCGACTGCGGAACCGTCAGGTTGGAGACGATGTCCAACTGGCCCGACAGCATCGCCGCCACCATGGCGTTGGCATCGGCGTAATACCTGAAGTTCACCTCGTCCACGCGCGGCCCGGTTCCCCAGTAGTTCTTGTTGCGCACCAGGGAAACCATGGAGCCGACGTCGTGACGCGAGAAGGTGTAGGGACCGGACCCGGCGGGTTGCTCGCTCAGGTTCTGCCCGGAGGAGAGGTCGTAGATGATCCCGGCCGTGGACGTGATGTCGTAGAGCCAGCGCTGACTGGGTCCGTTCAGGGCCACCTCGACCGTGTGATCGTCGATGGCACGCATCTCCTTGATGCGGCTCATCTGCCTCTTGAGCACCTCCGTGGTGTTCTCGCCGCTGCGGGTGCGTTCGAAGGACGCGATCACCGCCTCCGCGTTCACGGGTTTTCCGGACGCGAACGTGGCGTTGGGTTCCAGTTTGAAGGTGTAGACACTGCCATCGGAGCTGACGCTCCAGGACCGGGCGAGCAACGGTTTGATCTCGCCCTTCTCGTCGATACGCACCAAAGTCTCGTAAACGTTGTACAGCAGCACGAACGGCGTGCCCGCTCCCGTGTCGACGGCCGGATCCATACCGGTGGGCTCGGTCGTCGCACCAACGTTGAGGACGACGGACTGTGCACCCGCCCCGCCAGACCCGCCACAGGCCGCCAGGCTCAGGCTGAGCCCGAGCAACATGGCTAGCAGGACCGTCAAGCGACGGAGGGATCGGTTGGTTCTCATGTCTACGTTTCTCCCGTGTGGACGGCGATGGAAGACCCCGGCAATCCTAACCCGCCGATCCCCTTCCGATGCCAATACTGCACCAACCAGCCGATTTGGTATTCCACCGCGGCCCGTGTAAAGTGGACTGAGCAACGCGGGGTGGAGCAGTTCGGTAGCTCGCCGGGCTCATAACCCGGAGGCCACAGGTTCAAATCCTGTCCCCGCTACCAAGTCCGGAATCCCGACCAGGTCAATCTGGTCGGGATTCTTTGCGTTCCGGGACGGCAGAAGACCCCGCGGGTCCAGCTGGAGCATCTCCGCCGCTGCGAAGAGATCCTGAACGGACCAGGCGACATCCCCCCTGAGCTTTTTACTGGCCACAGAAGGCGTGATGCCAAGGGCCATCGCAAGATCTTTGTTCTTGAACCGACGCCGGAACATGGCCGACTGAACGGCGATGCCGATGGACTCGTAGATGGAGTACGTGTGGATGATGCCAGCGGCTCGATCCCGCTCAAACTGTCGCGCCATGATCCAAGCATAGTCATTGAATGACACTTGATGCAACATGCCGACATCCAAGGCAGGTATTGACTCAGCCCCTACCTTCCGGTGATACTTGCCACGTGGATGGTTCATCTAATGACAGCTTCGATCATGAAAGACCTTTCTGGTCACCCGATGAGGTCTCAGCGCTCCTGCCGCCTGGGCAGTCATCAGCCCGCGTTGTTGCGCGCTGGTGCAAGCGCGGGCAGGTTCCGGGGGCAAAGAAGCTTCCCAACGGGCGGTGGGTGATCCCGGCAGCGTGGGTGCGTGAGCTGCTGGAGCATGGCGGGG
>CALCKT010000018.1 GCA_937965785.1 uncultured Propionibacteriaceae bacterium
GCCCCTACGACACCTTCGAAACCACAATACAAGCCGTCACCGGACTCATCTTCGCCTACACCCCATGAATGAGCCTCACTGGCTCCATTCTCCACAAACCGGGTTGGGTGCGCCACCCCCACCAAGGCGACGCGACCGGCG
This sequence comes from uncultured Propionibacteriaceae bacterium, assembly GCA_937965785.1. Classification (GTDB taxonomy): domain Bacteria; phylum Actinomycetota; class Actinomycetes; order Propionibacteriales; family Propionibacteriaceae; genus Arachnia. Next base: position 142 of record CALCKT010000018.1, read on the forward strand.
TCCGGTGCGTCTGAAACACAAGCATGCCCCCTATAGACGGCCAGATCCTCCTTGTCACAAGGAAATAAAACCCGAGCGCGCGGGCGTCCTGAAACACTCCCAGAACCTACCTGCACCCGGAACTTTGAGGACCCGATGCGACATCGATCTTGCGGACTTTTCGGTCAGGGTCCTGCGTTTCAGGTGTGTTCACATCGGCTGTCACTGGCTGATACCCACACTCCCCCGCCATGTGTGATGTATCCCTCCGGGCAGACCACCGACACCGATCCATCACGGTCCAACCCCATGATCCACCGCAGCGAACATCCCGCCTGTAGTCTCTGCGCTATAAGCCACCCGGTCCTGCAATCGTGCAATATAACGCCGCACAACAGCCCCCTCCCTGACAGGCACTGTCGCTACGACCCCATGACACCGCCGTTACCGACTTACCCATCGCGGCAGCGCCATCCGGCACATCCGTCGCCAGCTACCCCACCGCATCAACCAGCCGTCGCAGCTCCGGCAAGGTGGGCTGGATGAGAAACGAAGGTTTGTTCGATGGGTGATGGGTGTCGCCGACCTGGTCTCATGGAGGGTTCTGCATACCACGAAGCTCTCCAGGGGCGGTGGTGTAATGGAGGGCGGCCTCGTCCGAGGCGAGGCACACATGTTTCACAGGCAGCCCCCAGCGTTTCCTGAGCCGGATCCGGTTCGCTTTGTCGGCGGCGGAGAACTTCGCCGCGAACAGGCTGCAAGCCCATCACGAGAGGAGCCAGCGTGCTGCTGGAGACCACCACAGCGGAATCGCTCACAGGAATCACGGCCTGGGCCGTGGGAATCATGACCTCCCTGGGCGGCCCGGGCGCCGCTTTCCTGATCGCCCTCGAGAACCTCTTCCCTCCCCTGCCCTCCGAGGTGATCCTTCCCCTGGCCGGTTTCTCCGCCGGCACCGGCACCTCGAACATGACCATTCTCACCGCGATCCTGTGGTGCACCTTCGGTTCCGTCACCGGCGCCTGGGCCCTGTACGGGGTGGGTGCCTGGCTGGGGCCGGACAGAACCCGCCGGATCCTGGCCAAGGTGCCACTGGTCAAGACCTCCGACATCGACCGCACCGAGGCGTTCTTCCACCGCCGGGGAGGTTGGACCGTCTTCACGGGACGCATGGTGCCGGTGTTCCGGTCGCTGATTTCCATCCCCGCCGGGGTGACCCGCATGAACCCGCTGCGGTTCACCCTCCTGACCACGGCCGGGGCCGCGATCTGGAACACCATCCTGGTGAGCGCCGGATACACGCTGGGGGCGAACTGGAGTGTGGTCGAGGACTACGTGGGGATTTTCTCGAAGGTGGTCATCGCCGCGTGCGTGGTCGCCCTGGCATGGTTCATCGCCGTCCGGTTGCGCGCCTCGCGACGCGTCACCACCGACTGACCTGCCCGGCCCCACCGGAACGGCCGCCATGGCGGTCTCCGGTTGACGCAGCCCCTAAAATCAGGAGGGTTGTTCCCTACCCGGTTCGGAAGATGAATTCGACGCACCAACCCGACACCCAACCCCAGCGTTCCTCCGGTCCGCAGGCCCCGCAGGATCGCCGGCAGGTGATCGCCGAGCACGTCATCGCCCGGGGCAGCGTCCGGGTCGAGAACCTGGCGCGGGTCGTCGGCGTCTCGGCCATGACCATCTACCGGGACGTGGCGAACCTCGAACAGGCGGGCATCGTCCACCTCGACCGGGGCCTGGTACGTGCGGTGGCAACCAGTCTGAGCGAGGCCGACGCCGAGTTCCGCCTCCAGCAGAGCCCGCGGATCAAACAGGCCATGGCCGAGGCGCTGGCCCCCCGGATCACCCAGGGAAGTTCCGTGATGTTGGACGACTCGACCTCCGCCATGTGGGTGCTGCGCGCCCTGCGGGATGTGCACCCCCTGACCGTGATCACCACCTCCCTGCTGGTGGCCAACGAGGCGAAGCAGATGGACGGCGTGCGCCTGCTGATGGCGGGGGGCGAGTACGAACCCTGGGCCCACGCGATGATGGGCCCTACCGCTGCAGCGAACCTGCGGGCCTGGCAGGCCGATCACTGCGTCATGTCGGCCTCCGGGATCGTCGGGAAACGCTGCCAGCACCCCTACGAGAACGCCGTCCAGGTCAAGCAGGCCATGATCGCCTCCTCCACGAATCGATACCTGCTGCTGGACCACACCAAGTTCACACGCAAGGCGCTCTACACCTTCGCCGAGATCACCGACTTCGATGCCGTCGTGGTGGACGCCGCCACCCCCAAGGAGATCCGCGACGAACTCGCCGGGCACGGGGTCGAAGTCATCGTCTCCAAGTGACCCAAGTGCTCCGGACAACAGCCCGACACACCGCGCTGACTAGGCACGATGTCATTTCTTACCAGGAACTATGGTGTTTTTCACAGCACCGCTGTTACCCTTCAGGTCATCCCTGAAACAAGGAAGTTGAGGAGACATGGGACTGACCATAGTTGTCGGCGCAGACATCGCCGGAGTGAACTACAAGGAGGCCCTGAAGGCCGATCTGGAGGCCGATGATCGCGTGACGAAGGTCATCGACGTGGGTGTCCGTCCGGGCGAGGACATCGACTACCCGCACGTTGCGGTGGAGGCCGCGCGGAAGGTCGCCGCCGGTGAGGCCGACCGGGCCCTGCTGGTGTGCGGCACGGGAATGGGCATGGCGATAGCGGCCAACAAGGTTCCCGGCATCCGCGCCTCGGTGGCCCACGACAGCTTCTCCGTGGAGCGCCTGGTGCTGTCCAACGACGCCCAGATCCTGACCCTCGGTGAGCGCGTGATCGGCCTCCAGCTGGCCCGTCGGCTGGCGCGCGAATGGCTCGGCTACACCTTCGACCCCGAGTCCTCCTCCGGCCCCAAGGTGGCCGCCATCCGTTCCTACGAAACCGACCCCCACTGACCCAACGACCCGCGAGGAACAAAGATGTTCGACCCTGCAATTGCCAGCTACCTTCTCGGCCTCGTGGTCGCCATCGCAGGCGGCTTCTTCGGCGCCGCGATCGGCGGCAACTTCGCATTCGCCATAACCGGCATCACGGTGCTGACCTCATTCGGCATCTACCTGGGAACCGACTCGACAGCAGGTTTCACCTACCTGGCCTTCGGACCATTCGTCGGCCCCCACGTCGCCTTCGCGGGCGGGGTCGGCGCGGCGGCATACGCGGGTCGCCGCGGATACGCCGACAGCAAGGACGCCACCACTCCCCTGGCCCATCTGGGCAAACCCGACGTGCTCTGGGTGGGCGCCGCTTTCGGGGTTTTCGGATACGTCGTCCAGAACCTCATCACCAAGATCCCGTGGTTCGGCACCCACACCGACTCCGTCGCCCTGACCGTCGTGCTGTCGGCCGTGGTGGCGCGCCTCGTCGCCAAGGGGTCGTTCCTCAGCCCGGAGAAGTACAACAACTCCCCGTCCTTCTTCGGCAAGATCGCTCCCTCCGAGGACGCCGCCTGGTTGCGTTACCAGGAGAAGGCAGGCCAGTACCTCTCGCTCGGCGCCATGTTCGGTCTCCTGGCCGGTGGTGCAACGCTGTTCATCGCGCTTGCCTTCCCCGGCCTGGCCGCCACCGGCAATGCACAGACCTTCACCTTCGCGATCTCCGCGGTCTGCGTGATGTTCCTGATCCTCGGCGCGCAGATGCCGGTGACCCACCACATCACCATCAGCGCCGGCCTGGCGGCAGTGGCCTTCCTCCCGGTTCTCGCCGGCAACCTGCTCGAAGGGCTTTCCGGGACGGATTTCTGGGACAAGCTGAGTTCCAACAAGATCTCGCTGGTCTCGTTGTTCGACCCGAATCACACCTCCTACGGAATGCTGGCCGAGAACGCCAAGGGCCAACTCATGATGATGGCCATCGTCGCGCTCCTGGCCTCGGTGGCGATCGGCATGTTGGCGGCCTGGCTGGCGGAGTTCCAGGCACGCCTGTTCCACAACAGGGGCAACACGCACTTCGATCCCCCGGCAGCCGCCATCTGGATCGCCAACACCATCATCGTCTCCCTGGCCAACATCGCCGCACCACTGTTCTAGGAGGAATCCCCGATGCTCCCGACCGAGCTGCACCAGGCATATGTCTTCGACCTGGACGGAACCATCTATCTGGGTGATCACCTGCTGCCCGGTGCGGCCCGGTTGATCGGGGAACTGCGTCGCCGCGGAATCCCGGTGCGTTTCCTGTCGAACAACCCGACGAAGGATCCGCGGCAGTACGTCGAGAAACTGACCCGGCTGGGGCTGCCCACCGACATCTCGGACATCGCGAACACGGTTGTCACCACCACCCGCTGGCTGCAGGAACACCATCCGGAGGCCACGCTGTTCGTGGTGGGTGAGGAACCGCTGAAACGGGCCCTGGTCGAGGCCGGGTTCAGGTTGAGCGACGACCCCGAGCGGATAGACATCGTCATCGCCTCCTACGACCGCACCTTCGACTACTCCAAGCTCCAGATCGCCTTCGACGCGATCTGGTTCCACCGGCGCGCCATCCTCATCCAGACCAACCCGGACCGGTTCTGCCCGTTCCCGGGCGGCCGCGGGGAACCGGACTGCGCCGCGATCACCGCAGCCATCGAGGCCTGCACGGGCGTGAAATCGGTGGCGAACCTGGGCAAACCCTCCCCCATCATGCTGGAGGAGGCCCTCCAGGGTCTCGACGTGGATCCCGCCGCCTGCGTCATGGTCGGCGACCGCCTCCACACCGACATCCAGATGGCCCTCGACACCGGCATGGCCTCCTGCCTGGTGCTCACGGGCGAAACGACCCCCGACGACGTCGCCGCCCTCGACGAGGACCACCAACCCACCTATGTACTCGACCGCGTCGACCGGCTAATCCCCCAGCGCCTGTGGGACGAGCTCGGTTGGACCGAAACGAACTGGAAGGACCACTGATGACCGACAACACCTACCTCCTCGGCATTGACTTCGGCACCGAGAGCGTGCGGGCCGCCATCTTCGACCTGGCCGGCCGGCCGGTTTCCTTCGCCGCCACCGCGTACCGCACCACCCACCCCCACCCCGGCTGGGCCGAACAGGACCCGGAGGAGTGGTGGGAGGCGCTGCAGGCCTCGTGCCGCAAGGTGATCGCCGCCTCCGGTGTCTCCCCCTCCGCCATCAAGGGCATCTCCTACGACGCCACCACCATGACCGTCGTGGCCATGGACAAACGCGGCGAGGCCCTCCGCCCCGCCATCATGTGGATGGATGTGCGCGCCACCGAGCAGGCCGCCCGCGCGGAGAAGTCGGAATCGGTGGCGCGCCTCTACAACGGTCGCGGCACCGCCCCGGCCACCGCCGAGTGGTACCCGTTCAAGGCCGCCTGGCTGCGGGAGAACGAACGCGAGACCTACGATGCGGCCTTCCGGCTGGTCGACGCCCCCGACTGGGTGACCTACAAACTGACCGGCGAGTGGACCACCAACATCAACTCGGCCGCGCTGCGCATGTACTACAACCGCGACCACGGCGGCTGGCCCGTCGACTTCTACGAAACCATCGGCTGCGGCGATGTCTTCGACAAGATCCCGGAGAAGGTGGTCGATCTGGGCACCCCGGTCGGTGAGCTGTCGGTGATCGCGGCGCAGCTCCTCGGCCTGCACCCCGGCACCCCCGTCGCCCAGGGACCGGCCGACGCCTGGGCCGGGCAGATCGGGTTGGGGGTCGTCGATCCGGGGGTGATGGCGTTGATCACCGGTTCCTCCCACGTCCTGACGGGACAGACCGACAAACCGATCCACGGCAAGGGATTCTTCGGCGCCTACACCGACGGCGTGGTCAAGGGCCAGTACACCGTCGAGGGCGGTCAGGTCTCCACCGGTTCGGTCCTGAAGTGGTTCAAGGACAACTTCGCCCGCGACCTGATCCAGGCGGCGGAGGCCACCGGGCTCAACGTCTACGACATCCTCAACAAGCAGTCGAAGGACCTGCCGCCCGGATCCGACGGTCTCATCATCAACGAGTACTTCCAGGGCAACCGCACCCCGTACACCGACTCGAAGGCCCGCGGGGTGATCTGGGGTCTGTCCCTGCACCACGGCCCCGCCCACATCTACCGCGCCATCCAGGAGTCGGTGTGCTACGGCACCGCACACAACCTGCGGGCCATGTCGGCGGCGGGTTTCGAGGTGAAGAAGATCGTCGCCGCGGGTGGCGCCACCAAGAGCCGCGACTGGATGCAGATGCACGCTGACGTCACCGGTGTGCCGATCGCCCTGACCGAGGTCGGCGACGCCGTGGTGCTGGGTTCCTGCATGCTGGCGGCGGTCGGCGCGGGTCTCCACCCCGATCTCGGGACCGCCGCGAGGGAGATGGTCCACGAGATCGACCTGCTGGAGCCCAATCAGCAGCGGCACGAGGAGTACCAGTACTTCGTCGACGCCTACGCCAACACCTACCCGCAGCTCCAGCCCATGATCCACGACATGGTGGATCACGAGAACGCGAAGCGGGGCTGACATGACGGATCTCATCACCCGGGCGTTACGCAACGCCACCGACACCAGGGCCGTGGTGATCGGCGAGGGAGCCGTGGAGCGGACCGGAGAGGTGTTCACGGAACTGTTCGGGGCGGCACGGGCGATAGTGGTCGCGGACGAACGCACCTTCGCGCTGGCCGGGAAACGGGTCTCCGAGGCCCTGGAAGCGGCGGGGGTGGAGCTCGTGGATCCGCACATCTTCCCGGGGGAACCCGAGCTGTACGCGAAATACGAGAACTGCGAGGCCCTGCGGGATGCCCTGGCGCCGGTGGATGCGATCGCCGTCGCCGTCGGCTCCGGCACGCTCAACGACATCACGAAACGGGCCTCCGGGGAACTCGGCAGGCCCTACCTGGTGGTCGGCACCGCGGCCTCCATGGACGGCTACACCGCTTTCGGTTCCTCGATCGCCCTCGACGGGTTCAAGCAGACGTTGAGCTGCCCGGCCCCGTGTGGCTGCGTCGCCGACCTGACCGTGATGGCCGCCGCGCCGCAGGTGATGACGGCCTCCGGTTACGGCGACCTGCTGGGCAAGATCCCGGCCGGGGCCGACTGGATCCTCTCCGACGTGCTGGGGATCGAGGCCATCGACCAGGGGGTGTGGGAGCTCGTCCAGGGTCCACTGCGAGGTGCGGTCTCGCGGCCCGCGGAACTCGCCGTCGGTGACGTCTCGGCGACGGGTGAGCTGGTGGAGGGGCTCCTGATGAGCGGGCTGGCCATGCAGGCCCACCAGTCGAGCCGCCCCGCATCAGGGGCGGAACACCAGTTCAGCCATCTGTGGGAGATGGAGGGACACGGCGTGGACATCACCCCCCGGCGCCTGTCCCACGGTTTCAAGGTCGGCATCGGCACGGTGGCGATCGCGGCCCTCTACGAACGGCTGCTGGCGCGGGACCTCACCGGTTTGGACATCGACGCGGCCGTTACGGCCTGGCCCACCCGGGAGGAGATGGAAACCGGAGTTCGTGAGCTGCACCCCGATCCCCGGCTGGTCGAGGAAACCGTCGTGCAGGCGCTCGCCAAGTGGCTTCCGCCCGAACAGTTGCGGACCCGCCTGGAGTTGCTGGTGGCGGTGTGGCCGGAGCTGTCGGTGAGGCTTCGGGAGCAGCTGCTGCCCGCCGCCGAGCTGCAGGAGATGCTGCGGGCGGTGGGCGCCCCGGCCCATCCGCAGGACATCGGCCTGGGCTGGGACCGGTTCCGCGAAACCTATGTCCGCGCCCAGATGATCCGCAAACGCTACACCGTTCTCGATCTCGCCCTGGAGACCAATCTCCTGGGTGAGCTGGTGGAGGAATTGTTCGCACCCGATGGCTTCTGGGGTCGCCAGGCCCCGGGACACTGAGCAGGAAAGACGGAGGAGACGCCATGAGCAAGACAGTCGTAGGAATCGACTTCGGCACTCTTTCGGGACGGGCCGTTGTGGTTTCCGTGGCCGATGGAAGGATCCTCGCAAGCGCCGAGCACGCCTACCCGCACGGGGTGATCGACCGCGAACTCGCGGGCCAGCCGCTTCCCCCCGACTGGGCGTTGCAGGTGCCGGCAGACTACGTGGAGGTTCTGGGCAGGGTGGTTCCGGAGGCCTTGGAGGCCTCCGGAGTGGAGGCCGCGGATGTCGTCGGCCTGGCCGTCGACTTCACCTCCTGCACGGTCCTCCCCACCGACGAGGCCTACCGGCCGCTGTGCGAACGGCCGGAGTTCGAGAAACGCCCCCACGCCTACGCGAAGCTGTGGAAGCACCACGCATCCCAGCGGCAGGGGAAGGTCGTGAACGAGGTCCTGGCCGAGCTGGCCCCGGAAACCCTCGCCCGTTACGGCGGCGAGGTCTCGGCGGACTGGCAGCTGGCGAAGGCCCTTGCTCTGTTCGAGGAGGACCGGGAGGTCTGGGACGCAGCCAGTCACTTCGTCGAGGCGGGAGACTGGATCGTCCGGCTCCTCACGGGCGAGCTGACGGCTTCCATGTCGCTTGCGGGTTACAAGGGCAACTTCGTCGACGGTTCGTACCCGTCCGCGGAGGTCCTCGACGCGATGGCCCCGGGCTTCTCCCGCCTGCTGGAACTGGTGCCGCACCCGGTGGCGCGTCCCGGCGAACGGGTCGGTTCGTTGACAGCGGAGGCCGCGGTGTTGACGGGTCTGCCGGAGGGCATCGCCGTCGCGGCGGCGAACATCGACGCCCACGCGACGGTGCCCGCCGCGAACGCCTGCGAACCCGGACAGCTCACCCTGATCATGGGCACCTCGACGTGCCACATGATGACCTCGGAGAGCTTCGGCGAGGTCCCGGGAATCGGCGGCATCGTGCCGGACGGGATCGTCAAGGGCCTGTGGGGTTACGAGGCCGGGCAGGCCGGGACGGGAGACATCTTCGGCTGGTTCGTCAACAACTGCGTCCCGCCGTCGCACGTCGAGGCGGCAGCGGCCCGGGGGGTCGGGGTGCACGAGTACCTCACGGAGTTGGCGGCGAAACAGCAGGTGGGTGAGCACGGTCTGCTGGCGCTCGACTGGCACTCCGGGAACCGCTCGATCCTGGACGACACGGAACTTACGGGGCTCATGCTCGGCACGACGCTGACCACCACCCCGGAGGACCAGTACCGGGCGCTGCTGGAGTCGACGGCCTTCGGCACCCGGGTGATCATCGAGGCCTTCCGGGACGCGGGCATCGAGGTGAAGGACCTGGTGGTGGCGGGCGGGCTGGTGAAGAACCCGCTGCTCATGCAGATCTACGCGGATGTGACCAACCTGCCGTTGGCGACCTGCCCCTCGGTGGCCTCGGGAGCCCACGGGTCGGCGATCTACGCCGCGGTCGCGGCGGGCGAGTACGCCGATGTGCGGGAGGCCGCACCGGTCATGGCCCATCGCGAGGCCACCCCGGAGACCATCTTCACCCCGATCCCGGAAAACGTCGCGGCCTACGACGACCTGTACCGCGAATACCGCAGGCTGCACGACCACTTCGGCACGGGCGGAAACGACGTGATGCACCACCTCAAGGCCCGTCGCCGGGAAATCCTGGTGGCGAAATCGGCTGGATGAGAGTTGGGGGTGTCCCTCAGGACACCCCCAACCTTTCCTACTTTTCGCAGGCTATTCCATCGCCGTCGCGGTCCAGTCTTCGACTGTACCCGGGGTCGCCTTCGTGAAGCGGAGCGGCTCCGGCTTCCTTGGCCTCCTCACAGTTCTTGTAGTGCGCCTTGCCCTTTCCGGAAGAACTCGACTTGGTTTCCCTCGACTTGGTCTTCTTCTCCGACTTCTCCGACTTCTCCGTCTGCTCGGAGCTGGGTGCGGGGTCCGAGGTCGCAGTCGTCTTCGCCACTTCGGTTTTCTTCTCGGATGCGGCCTCGGTCGTCTTGTTTTCCACAGGAGTTCGGGTGGCCGTCGCCGTCGGCTTCGCACGATTTGATTCCGCCCCCTTGTTCCCAAGGTTGCAGCCGGACACCCCCAGCCCCACGAGCCCAGCCACCAAGGCAGTCATCAACCAAGTCCTGTGCCAAGCGGTTTTCACGCTGATCATCTCTCCCCCATGCGTTTCTCAGCGAACCTGTCGTTGCGGGCAATTTATACCCCGCCTTAACGGGTCGGCATCTTTTGCGCATCCGGCTCGTTCGCCCTTCCCCGCCAAGGCCGGACCGATTCGCCTTTCGCGCACGAATCGCCATTCGGGATGCCGGTCTCGGACATCGCGTGTCGGGCGGGGCACGGACCCGGCTGCAGGAATACGACGAGAAACAGGAAATCCCGGGCGATTCCCTCCAGGAACCACTGGGTAGTCTCCGAGAGGAGGCTCTGGGCGGTTCTACAGAAACCGGACAGGAGACACACAGGTTCACTCTGTTGACTGTGATTCCGGCAGCACAAATCCCAGGAGTCAGCATGGATATCAGTCGTCGTTCCCTGTTCAGGTCGGCCATCGCCGCAACCCTCTTCAGCAGCCTCGGGCTGGCCGCCTGCAGCAGCGGGACCTCCGGCAATGGAACCGCATCCACCGGTGGTTCGGGTGCCGCAGCGGCGGGAACCCTGGCCCTGAACAACGCCAAGTGGAGCCACGACGCCGACAATGATGTCTACTACCAGCTCGGTCTGAGCTACGTCGCTTCCCCGGCCGCACCGGATTACGAAACCCTCGGGATCTACGTTCCGGGCGCATATTTCACCGGCACCGACAACGGCGACGGCACCCACAAGGTGGCGATCAACACCTCGGGCAGCGTCAACGGGTTCACCCCGGCCACTGCACCCATCGTGTTGCCGGTCAACACCCCCGGCTACGCCTCCCAGAAACCACCCACCCAATACTCCTACGATTCGATCTCGGACTACCTGGCGGCCGGTTTCATCTACGTCCACGCGGGTCTGCGCGGCAAGGACTCGAACTCCGAGTCCTACACCGGAAACGCCCCCTGGGGGGTCACCGATCTCAAGGCGGCGGTGCGCTACCTGCGCTACAACTCGGCCTCGCTGCCGGGCGCGATGGACAAGATGTTCGTGTTCGGGCACAGCGGCGGCGGCGCGCAGAGCTCCGTGATGGGCGCCTCCGGTGACTCGCCGCTCTACACCAGATACCTGGAACACCTCGGCGCGGCCATGACCTCCAGCGACGGCACCACCATCAGCGACGCGATCGCGGGCGTGATGGCATGGTGTCCCATCGCCAGCCTGAACGTCGGCAACGCCGCCTACGAGTGGAACATGGGTCAGTTCGTCAGCAGCGGGACCCGCGCCGAGGGCACCTGGACCGCCGCCTACGGCAAGGACCTGGCGGCGGCGTTCGCGGAGACCGTCAACGGGCTCGGCCTGACCGATTCGAGAGGCACCGCTTTGAAACTGGAACAAAGCGGCGAGGGCGTGTACCTGGCGGGCAGCTACCACGACCACGTGGTGGCCGAGATCACCACCTCCCTGAACAACTTCCTTGCCGACACCACCTTCCCCTACACCCCCGGTTCCCGTCAGATGGCGGGCATGGAACCCGGTGGCGGGGGCGGCGGTCCTTCCGATGGCGGCGGCACTCCCCCCACCGGTGAGGCCCCGGGAGGACAGAACCCGGGTGGGGGTCAGCCCCCGGGCAGCGAGTCGTCCGGTTTGTCGACCACCTACAACACGGTGGAGGACTACATCGCGTACCTGAACGGCGAAATCCCGTGGGTCACCTATGACTCGGCCAGCAACACCGCGACCATCACCGGCCTGCGGGGTTTCGTCACCAGCCAGAAGAGTCCCAGCAAAAACGTCGGTGCTTTCGACGCCCCGGATCGCAGCGCCACCGAGAACATCGTGCTGGGCGAGGGCACCCAGGGGCTTCACTTCTCGAAACTGTCCCGCGATGTGCTGGCGGCCAACGAGTCCACCTACTCGTCACTGACCGGCTGGTCCGGCGACTATGCGGCCTCCACGTGGGACAGCGATTTCGCAACCACCGACGAGGTCGGGGGCGACGCGCTCTCCCGCGAGCAGATGTACGACCCCCTCTACTACCTGCTTGATTCGCAGGGCGGGCAGGGCAGTTCACGAGTTGCCCCGAACTGGCGCATCCGGACCGGCATCACCCAGGGGGACGCGGCCAGCACGGTCGAGATCAACCTGGCGCTGGCCCTCCAGGCCCTCGGGAACACGAAGGTGGACTTCGCGACGGTGTGGGGGCAGGGCCACACGATGGCCGAACGCACCGGCGACGGCACCGCCAACTTCATCGCCTGGGTGAAGGAGGCATCGGCCTGATCGCCGGGATCACGCCCGTGGGGAGATACGTGAAGCTCCCCACGGGCCGGTTAAACCAGTTTCCGGGAAAACCCTGCCGGCCCGGCGACCCGTCAGAAGGTTCCGAACATCACGGCTCCGACCACGGCAGCCGACCAGATGCACACGAACAACGTCAGCGGCATGAAACGGGTGGCGAACCTCGCCCCGAAGGCCCCGGACTGCATGGCGAACAGTTTCACGTCCACCATCGGCCCGACCACGAGGAACACCAGCTGCGCCGTCGGGGAGATCCCCGGCAGGGAGGCGGCGACGAAGGCGTCGGCCTCGGAACACAGCGAAAGCAGCACCGCCAACAACGCCATGACAACGATCCCGAACCACAGGTTCTCGGTCAGGAAGGTCAGGAAACCGGCCGGCACCGCCACCTTCATGAGCGCCGCCACGGCGGCCCCGATCACCAGGAAACCGCCCGCCTGCAGCAGGTCCTGCATCGCAGTCTCACGGAAAACCGCCGCCCGGGACTGGCCACCGTGGTCGTGTCCTTCCTGGGGTTTCATCCATTCGGCCTTGCCGACCCCGATCCACAGCCAGCACACCGCGATCACCGCCACCAGGGATGCGATCAACCGGGCCCAGACCATCATCGGGTTGCTGCCGGCGAAGGCGACGGCCGTGGCGACGAGCACCACGGGGTTGACGGCTGGCGCCGCGAGCAGGAAAGCGAGAGCGGCGCTCTGGGGAAGTCCCCTGCGCATCAAGGACTGCGACACCGGCACCGATGCGCATTCACAACCCGGCAGCACCATGCCCGCAACACTCGCGGCGGGCACCGCGAGCAGCGGGGATCTCGGGGTGATCCTGGACAGCAGGTCCTTCGGGACGAAGGCGGCGATGAATCCCGACACCAGCACCCCTAGCACCAGGAAGGGCAGGGCCTGGACGACGACACCCATGGTGAGCGTGCCCCAGGTTGCCGCGCCGCCGTCCAGGGGCAGGAGCGGGCCGCGGACTGCGGTCACCCAGAGAAGGGCGATGATGACGGCGACACCGGCGAACGGCAGCGCCCAGACCCTGACGAAGGTGTTTCTCACAGGTAGGGGTCCTCCGGTTGCTGGATCACCTTGACATTGGACGCGGTCAGCACGGGATGTTCCTTGCTGGCGTCGAGGTTGATGACCCCCTCCACCTCGACCCAGACGTCGTCGCCCTCGGGTTTCGCGACCCCCTCGACGGGGACGGTGAACAGGGATGCGTCGGCGACGCAACAGTAGATGCGGAACCGGTTCACGCTCCACTGCCCCTCCGGGAGGGTCGACTGTTCGGCGACGAAACCGAGCAGCCGCACGGGCCGTCCGGCGAGCAGTTTCGGGTCCCCGAAGGCGTAGCGGTCCTCGAAGTCCTGCACGGACATCTCGGTGACGGAGTCCGTCGGCAGCGGGGGGAACTCAATCAGGTCGGATGCACTCGACCTGGGTTTCGCCGCGGTGCTGTCGGCCGCGTTCGCCCCCAGCGAGGCGGGGGCCGAGACCGCGAACAGCAGGGCGGGCAGCAACAGCAGCGCCGCGACCTTCGGGGAGCCGTGTCCGTGGGTGCCGCGTTTCAACCCGGCGAGTTTGTCGGTGGCGTCCAGCAGGGTCCACAGCGACAACGCACCCATGGCGATCGCCGATGCCAGCAGCCAGGGCCCCAGCCACTCCTGCAGGTAGTTTCGGAAACTGCCGGAGATCACCATGGTGAAAACCACCATGGCGAGCAGCAGCACCAGCGTCGCCCCCACGACCTGTCCCAGCGTGCGTGGGGGTTGGTCGGTGTCTCGCGAGGTCTCCATGTCCATTCAGCCTAGCGGGGAACCCAACAACAGCCACGCGACGGCCTCGGGGTCGGGATCGGCGAACAGGGCGCATCGCAGCCGCGCCTCGGCGGTCCGCAACCCGTGTCCGAGCTCCTGGTGGGCCGGGGATTCGGGTTTTCCGTCGAGCCGGAACCGGGTCAGCGTCACGTCCCGGGCGGTGAAATCCATCCGGGCGGAACTGGGATGCGAGGTCAGTGCGGCACCGTTGGCCGGTCCCTCCGCGGCCAGCGCCTCCTCCACGCTGAATCCGCTGGCGGCCGCCTCCACCTCGTCCCGGATCGGCAGGTCGGTGATCTGGGATGCGCGCAAACCGGCCAGCACACCCCACAGAACCGGGTTTTCCAGGCAGTGTCCCAGGGCCAGGTCGAGTCGGTCCAGCAGCTGTTCCCGCTCCTCCAGGCCCGGTTGGGCGAGCAGCCAGCTGAGCAACCATGCCTCCAGGTCGGGGCGGGTGCCTGCCCGCCCCAGGGCCTTCGAGACCAGCTGCTCCATGGGCGGGTACCAGCCGATCTCCAGGGAGCTGACCCCATTGGAACCGTGGATCGCGAGCTCGTGGCAGCCGATGGGGCCACGCACCAGGCTGCCGTCGTCGACGGTCTCGAAACCGAGACCGTTTCCCGTGCACGCGACGTCCAGGTCGGGCACCTCGACGGCCTCACCCTCCGGGAGGTAGCGTTCCGGGGGCAGCCATGCGGGCAGGGGTGGGATCTCGGGTTCGGGGTACAGCCGCCAGCGCGACCACACCCGCCGCCCCGGGGCCACGGTGCTCTCCCCGAGGACCAGGGCGACGCGTCCCTCGGGGCCGGTTCCGCCCTCGCCGCACCAGCCGCTGAGCATCACCCAGGCGGCGCCGTCCAGCAACATCCGGCCCGTCGCCCCGGCCAGCCAGCCGACCACACAGCCCTCGACGACGAACCTGAAACCCTGCGTCTCGACCACGGTTTCCCCCAGGCCCTGGAGGGTGAACTCCAAGGCTTGGCGTTCCCCGGACCGGAAACGCACCTCGGCCAGGACGTCGCGGGATTCGAACACCCAGCGTGAGGGTTCGTCGGTGGGAACCCTCACGCATCCCTCGGGCGCCTCCACCCGGACCGTTCCGGCCCCGGTGGGAATGACGAGAGTCCGTTCCGCGTTCAGTCGACCACCACCAGATCCTGGTCGTGGGGGGCCTCGGGCACGTTCGCGGTGATGACGGAGCCGTCGAAGCGGCGCCCACCCGTGACGGGATGGCGTCCCGTCAACGAAGGCAGTTCCTCGCCCTGGTGTTCCAGGGGAATCCGGGTCGGTACGCCGGGATGGACGACGAGCCGCTGCCCACGCACGTTGACCTCCACCGGTCCCCCGGCTTCCACCTCAACGGAAATGGCCTCGCGTTCCAGCAGCACCCGCAGTTTCGATTCGCGAACCTGGAGGGGGAAACGCAGGTATTCCCAGCTTCTCGGCAGCCGCGGATCGAAACTGATGTCGCCGTGGTAGTCACGCAGTCCGCCGAAACCGAACACCAACGCGTTCCACACCCCACCGGTGGATGCGATGTGCACGCCGTCCCGGGAGTTGGCGTGCAGATCCGCCAGATCCACGTAGAGTCCCGTCAGGAAGTACTGCATGGCCATGTCCTGGTAGCCGACCTCGGCGGCGATCACCGACTGAACCACCCCGGACAGGGTGGAGTCCCCCGTGGTGATCGGGTCGTAGTACTCGAAGTCGGCGCGTTTCTGCTCCTTGGTGAACTGGTCGCCCTGCAGAAACAACGCCAACACCACGTCGGCCTGCTTGAGCACCTGGAACCGGTAGATCACCAGGGGATGGAAGTGCAGCAACAGCGGGAACTTGTCGGCCGGGGTGTTCTCCAGGTCCCACAGCTCGCTGGACAGGAACTTCTCGTCCTGGGGATGGATCCCGAAGGTCTCGTCGAAGGGAATGACCATGCCCTTGGCGCAGGCCCGCCACTCCTCGACCTCCTCCGGGGCCACGTCCAAGGTCTGCACCAGCCGGTCCCAGCAGAGCGGATCGGCCTCTTCGAGTTCCTGCACCAGGTCGGCGGCGAGCTTCAGGTTGGCGCGCGCCATCACGTTGGTGAACATGTTGTTGTTCACCACGGCGGTGTACTCGTCGGGCCCGGTGACGCCGTGGATGTGGAATCGCTGCGACCCGTCGGCCTCGGTACGCCAGAAACCCAGGTCGGCCCACATCCGGGCGGTCTCCACCAGCACCGCGGCTCCGTCGCGGTACAGGAAGTCCACGTCCCCGGTGATGTCGCGGTACTTGGCGAAGGCGTGCGCGATGTCGGCATCGATGTGGTACTGCGCGGTTCCCGCGGCGTAGTAGGCGGACGCCTCCTCACCATTGATGGTGCGCCACGGGAACAGCGCCCCTTCCTGGCTGAGCATCTGGGCCCGTTCCCTGGCCTTCGGCAGCAGACCGACCCGGTAGCGCAGGGCGTTTCGGGCGACCCTGGGGGCCGTGTAGGTCAGGAAGGGCACCAGGTAGATCTCGGTGTCCCAGAAGTAGTGTCCCTCGTAGCCGGAACCGGTCACTCCCTTGGCGGGAATACCGAGTTGGTCGGAGCGGGCCGTTGCCTGGGCCAGCTGGAACAGGCACCAGCGGACGGCCTGCTGGATGGCCGGCTGGCCGCCCACCTCGACGTCCGAATTGGCCCAGAAGTCGTCGAGCCAGGCGCGCTGCCCCTCGAAGAACGAGTCGAAACCCCACTCGCTCACCCGGTCGAGGGTGCGACGGCAGCGGTCGAACAGTTCCGTGACGGGCACCCCGCGCGAGGTGTGGTAGGAAACCGCCTTGCGGATGATGATCGGCACCCCTTCGCGCGCCGTGATGCGGTAGACCTGTTTTGCTTGGTCCTCCTCGATGCGGGAGAGCACCTCGTAGGGGTTCGCGGTGTCGAGGGTGTGCTCGGCGGCCACGCACAGCGTCATGCCGGAGTCGGTGGTCTCGTAGCCGAGCGCCATCCGCTGGTCGTCGTGCCACTGGCCGCGCGGTTGCAGCACCCGGCCGTCGAACTTGCCCGCGCGCCGCGGGTCGAAGCCTTCCTCGTTCCTCGGCTGGCGGTAGTCGTCGAAACCGTCCTGGCGGTTGACCACCTGGGAGCTGAGAACGATCGGTGCGTCACCTTCCAGCATGGTCAGTTCGATCTCGAACAGAGCCAGGTGCCGATCGGTGAAACTGACCATGCGACGGGAACTCACTTTCACCCGTTTGCCGGCCGGGGTGCGCCACACCAGGTCACGGGTCAGGCATCCCGCGCGGAAGTCGAGGGCGCGTTCGTAGTGGTCCAGGTCCGACTGTCCGAGGGTGAGTGGTTCGTCGTCGACGTAGATCTTGATGAGTTTCGCGTCGGGCACGTTCACGATGGTCTGCCCTGTGCTCGCGAACCCGAAGGCCTCCTCGGCGTGCTTGATGGTCCAGGTCTCGTGGAAACCGTTGATGAAGGTGCCGTGCGAGTAGGACTTGCGTCCCTCCTCGGGGTTGCCGCGCATCCCCAGGTAGCCGTTGCCGATGGAGAACAGGGTCTCGGTGACGCCCAGGTCGTCGAGTCCGGGTTCCACCTCGACGAAACGCCAGTCGTCGACGGGGAAACGGAAACGGTTCAGCGGGTCGGAGGAGATCCAGCGCATCAGGCCACCAGCTCCCCGAGGTCCGCGACCACCAGGCCCGCGCCGGCCCGGCGCAGGGCTTCGGGACCGACCCCCCGGTCCACCCCGACGACGAGCCCGAACCCACCGGCGGCACCGGCGGCCACCCCGGACAGGGCGTCCTCGACCACGACGGCCCGGGACGGCTCCACCCCCAGCTGCTTAGCCGCGTATTCGAAGGTGTCGGGGGCGGGTTTGCCGGCCAGGCCCTGTTCCTTAGCGACGTTCCCGTCGACGATCACGGGGAAGGCCGCATCCAGTCCCGCGGCGCGCAGAACCGGCACGGCGTTGCGCGATGATGAGACGACGGCCAGTTTCGCGTCTCGTGCCCGGAGCGCATCGATGAGCGCCCCGGATCCGGGATAGGGAGCGACGCCGTCGCGGCGGATGATCTCGTTGAAAGTCTCGTTCTTGCGATTCCCTAGGCCGCAGATGCTCTGCTCGGTCGCGGCATCCGAGGGATCGCCCTCGGGCAGCTCGATGCCGCGGGAGGCGAGGAAGTCGCGGACACCGTCGTATCGGGGTTTTCCGTCCACATGAGCGAAGTAGTCGGCATCGGTCCACGGTTCCTGGCCGGGGAAACCGGCCAGGAAGGCGTTGAACATCTCGCCCCAGGCCTTCATGTGGACTTCAGCGGTTGGAGTTATGACCCCGTCCAGGTCGAAGAGGTAGGCGTCGAAGGCGCTGAAATGCATGCCGAACAGATTAGTCGGAAGCGCGATGGGATCGCTGGCACCTTGAGCACCAGTAGAGGTTTCGTCCCTCCAGCACGGTGGTGCACACCTCGGTTCCGCACACCAGGCAGGGCTGCCCGGCGCGCCGGTACACGTAGACCTCGCCGCCGTGGGCGTCCACCCTGGGAGGGCGTTCCTGGGCCTCGGGTCCGTGTTCATCGGCGACGGTGTCGATTCGGCCGCGTTCCAGAGCCACCGCCATCAAACCCACCAGGTCCTCCCACAGCACTTTCCAGGTGGCCTCGTCGATCTCCCGGCCCGGGATGGTGGGGTCGATGCCGTGGCGGAACAACACCTCGGCGCGGAAAATGTTGCCCACCCCTGCGGCGACCCGCTGATCCAGCAGCAGAGAGGCGATGGACTTGCCAGATCTGCGGATCCGCGCCCACCCGCGGGCGGGGTCGGCGTCGCCGCGCAACGGGTCAGGGCCGGAGTCCGCGAGAACCTTCTGGTACTGGTCCTCGGTGATCAGCCGGCACCACTGCGGGCCGCGCAGGTCGGCGGCCCGGTCGTCGGCCACGATCCGCAGCCGCACCTGCCCGACGGGCTCGGCTACCGGGGCGAAACCGAGTTTCCCGATCAGCCCCAGGTGGATGTGGATGCGGTTGGCTCCTGGAACGTCGAAGTTGATGAACAGGTGTTTCCCGACGGCCTCGGCGCCGGTGAGGGTGTGGCCGTCAAGGGCGGCGGCCTCATCGGCGAACCTTCCCTGCGGGGAGCTGACCCGCACCTCGTGATCGGCGAAGTCTTCTTGGAAGGTGTTGGCGAGGCGGTGGATGACGTGTCCTTCGGGCATTGCTCTATTCCAGCAGACCCCGGATGTCGGTGGCGGTGATGGCTGCGCTGCGGAACTCCCCCGTGTCGACGACGGATGCGAACAGGTCGCGTTTGCGCTGCTGCAGGGCCACTACCTTCTCCTCGATGGTGTCCGCCGAGACCATGCGGTAGACGTTGACCGCCCGGGTCTGGCCGATGCGGTGTGCCCGGTCGACGGCCTGGTTCTCGGCGGCTGGATTCCACCACGGGTCCAGCACGAAGACGTAGTCGGCCTCGGTGAGGGTGAGCCCGAAGCCACCGGCCTTCAGGGAGATCAGGAACACCGGGGCGTCTCCTTCCCGGAACCGCGCGATGCGGGCGGGCCGGTCGCGGGTGCGCCCGTCGAGGTAGACGTATTCGATGCCCTCCGCCTCCAGTGCCCCGCGCACCAGCTTCAGGAACCCGGTGAAGGAGGAGAACACCAGCGCGCGGTGCCCCTCCTCGGCCAGTTCCCGGATCTGTCCCAGCAGGGCGGTGATCTTCGCCGACGGGGTGGGAGGCAGATCGGTGTCCACCAGGCGGGGATCCAGGGCGAGTTGTCGCAGTTTCGTCAGGGCCCGGAAGATCGCCACCCGGTTGCGGTCCATGTCCTCGAGCATCCCGAGAACCCGGGTGCGTTCCCGGGTCAGGTGCTGGTCGTAGCGGCGCCGGTGCGCCGGGGTGAGTTCCAGCCGCGTGATCTGTTCCACCTTCTCGGGTAGTTCCTTCACCACCTCGCGTTTGGTGCGGCGCAGCATGAACGGCCGGATCCGGGCGCGCAGCCGCCCCAGGACATCGGTCTCGCCGTTTTTCTCCACCGGTTTGCGGTAGTTCTCGGTGAAACCCTCCAGACGCGGGAACAGCCCCGGCGCGGCGAGCGAGAACATCGACCACAGGTCGCCGAGGGAGTTCTCCAGCGGGGTGCCGGTGATGGCCAGGGTGAACGGGGCCCCGATGCGGCGCGCCACCTGATAGGTGCGGGAGCGGTGGTTCTTGACGAACTGGGCCTCGTCCAGCACCAGGCCACGCCATTTCTGTTCCAGGTATGCCTCGTCCTCCATGCGAAGGAGGGTGTAGGAGGTGACCACCAGGTGCGTGCCGCGGATCTCCTCGGCCAGTTCCGTGCCCCGCCGGGCCCGGGTGGCCCGGATGACGGCGACCCTCAGGCCGGGCGCGAACCGGGCGGCTTCCTCCGCCCAGGTGCCGACGACGCTGGCGGGGGCCACGACGAGCACCGGCGTGTCGTCGAGCTGGCCGAGTTCCCGGGCGCGTTCCAGCAGGGCCAGGCTCTGAAGGGTTTTCCCGAGCCCCATGTCGTCGGCGAGCACGCCGCCGAGGTCCGCGTCCCAGAGCGCGGCGAGCCAGGCGAGTCCCTGCTCCTGGTAGGGCCGCAGCACCGCGTCCAGCCCGTCCGGGACCGTGGTCCTCGTCTCCTCGGAGCCGAGGCTCAGCAGGGTCTGCACGCGTTCCCGCCAGCGCCGTGACTGTTCCTCCACGACCCCCAGTTCCGCGAGTTCCTCCCAAAGGCCTGCCTGGTATGCGCTGATCCGCAGTTGCCCTCCCGGGCCGGGGTCCACGAGTTCCCGGGCCTCCGCGAGGAGCTGCCGCAACCGGTCGAGTTCGGGGCGGTCCAGCGGGAACCATGTCCCGTCGTCCAGCAGCATCGCCTCATCGCCCGCGGCGAGCGCCCGGAAGAGCTGTTCGAAGGGCACGTCGCGGCCGGCGACGGTGACCCGGACGTGGAGGTTGAACCAGTCGTTGTCGCCGGTGTCCTCCGCGCCGACCGAAACCACGGGGGCCTCGGTGGCACGCGAGTACTCGGGGGTCTCGCCGTGGTGGGTGACGATGACTCCCTCCCCCTCCAGGAGGGGCAGGGTCTCGGTGACGAACCTTGCCGCATCGGCCCGGATCACCGTCGCATCCGGATTCAGTCGTTGCCAGTGCGGTTCCCGCAGGGTCGGGTACTCCCCGACCAACCGGAGCGCGACCTCCTCCAGGATTTGCTCGGCCTCCTGGTCCCGGAAGGCCTCCCCCACCCGGGGATGAAACGCAACATCGACGGCGGT
The DNA here is from genome assembly GCA_937965785.1 of uncultured Propionibacteriaceae bacterium. Lineage (GTDB taxonomy): Bacteria > Actinomycetota > Actinomycetes > Propionibacteriales > Propionibacteriaceae > Arachnia. The sequence continues at coordinate 21,430 of CALCKT010000018.1, forward strand.
TTCCCCCGCTACATACCTGAAACCCCATTCGAGCAGCATCCGGTGGCCGGGTTCGTGGGTCAGACCGAGGGTCAGTTCTGGGTGTGGGAGGTCTTCCGGGTCCCACGTGCCCGGTGGGACGAGTCCTCTCTGCACCAGTGCCGGGAGATACATCAGCTGGAACCGCCCTGCGTCCTGGGCCGGGATCGTGACCGCCAGGTTCCGGTTGAACAACCCGCGAATCGCGTCGGGTACCGTCCCGGCCAGTGGGCGCAGACGCAACCGGCCTCCCGGTCCCAGCTCCCCCACCCCGTGGGCCGGTTCCCCGATCAGGAATCGCCGACTACCCGGGGGCACCGGCCCCAGGTCCCCGGACATCGCGAGCTGTCGCGATCCGTCGTCTCGGAGATCGACGTCCAGCCAGATCCTGACCGGTTCGAATCCGACCTCCACGTCCTGGAATCCCTGGCCCGCGATCAGTTGGATTCCGGCGTCCATGCCCTGGCTCAGGAGCGACCAGCCCAGTGGGCCGAGGTCGGACAGGGAAACCGAGGCCGGGGTACTGTAGGTGTACTGGTGATGCCCCGTGAGCCTCGCCATCTGCAGCAGGACCTCGCGTTGCGCGGGTTCGTAGCTCACCCCCCGGTAATTCGTGACGATGTCCAACCAGCCGGCCTGGGATTTGATCCAGCCCTGTTTCCCGAGCCGCAGGGGACGCAACGCCAGTCCGTTCGGCTGCTCCAGTGGACCGTCGATCCGGAACTCCAGGCCGAGTTCTACGGCCCTCCCATTGGTCTCGGTTGCTGGCAGCAGCCCGGCCAGCGCGTTCTCCCAGGAGGACGCCGGGGAAACGGTTTCCATCGCCGATTTCCGTGCGGCCAGCAACACCGCCACGGCGTGTTTGCACCCCATCCTCATCGGACACGAGCAGGCGCTGTTGATCCCTCGGTGGTCGTGGTGGAGGAACGTCCGGTAGACCTTTCTTCCACTGCCCTTGACCACCGCTTCGATGGAGCCGATGCGGTCCGTGGAGTACTTCAGGACGTGCCCGGCAGCCTCGTAGGAACGTCCCCGCAGGAACGTGGCATCGCCCCAGGAAGCTCGGATGGCCTCGTCGCTGACCTTCGTGACCCAAGCTGTGAAGTGGGGACCCATGCCGCCCCACCCTAGTGCGTTCCTAGACTGTTCCCATGAACAATCGGGGCACGCCACGAGAACTGGGGCGCGACGGCATCAGCGGACTGGTCACTCGTCACCGGGCGATCCGGGCGCAGATGTTGCCGCGTCGCTGCCGTCGCTGAGCCCCGCGGGTCCTTTCTCCAGGAGGATCAGGAATCCCGCCTCGTCGAGGATGGGCAACCCCAGTTCCTCCGCCTTGGTGGCCTTGCTGCCGGCGTTCTCCCCCACCACCACGTAGCTGGTTTTCCGGCTCACCGACCCTGCGGCCTTGCCACCCCGGGAGACGATGGCCTCCTTGGCGCCGTCACGGGTGAATCCCTCAAGGCCTCCCGTGACGACCACGGTCAGTCCCTCGAGGGTCGCGGAGGGCCGCTCGTCGCTGCCCGGTTCGGGGAGCTCATCGGCCATCCGGACCCCGGCGGCGGTCCAGGCCTCGACGATGTCGGCATGCCAGTCCACCTCGAACCACAGCTTCAGTGACTGGGCGATCACCGAACCCACGCCCTCGGTGTCGGCCAGTTCTTCGACGGAGGCGGCACGGATCGCGGACATGCTCCCGAAACGGGACGCGAGCGCGCGGGCCGCGGTGGGGCCGACGTGGCGGATGGACAACGCCACCAGCACCCGCCACAGCGGCTGCTGCCTGGCGGCAGCCAGGTTTTCCAGCAACTTCAGGCCGTTGGCGGTGATTCCCCGCCGGGTGGCGTAGATGGAGCTGCGGGCCAGGTCCTCCTCGGTGAGCGCGAACAGACCCGACTCGTCGGTCAGCAAGCCGGATTCCAGGAGGTCGCGGGCTCCCACCTCGCCCAGCGCCTCGATGTCGAAGGCCCCGCGGGCGGCCAGCGAGTAGAGGCGTTCCCTGAGCTGGCTGGGGCAGCTGCGGGCGTTCGGGCAGCGCAGATCCTTGTCGCCCTCCTTCTGCTGCGCCAGGGCGGTGCCGCAGGCCGGGCAGTGGGTGGCCATCACGAATTCGCGTTCGTTGCCGTCGCGCAGCGAGACGACGGGGGCGACGATCTCGGGAATCACGTCACCGGCCTTGCGGAGCACCACGGTGTCCCCGATCCGCACCCCCTTGCGCACCACCTCGTGGGCGTTGTGGAGGGTGGCCATGGCGACCGTGGATCCCGCGACCAACACCGGTTCCATCGCCCCGAACGGGGTGACACGCCCGGTGCGCCCGACCCCGACGCGGATGTCGAGGAGCCGGGTGTGGACCTCCTCGGGTGGGTATTTGTAGGCGATCGCCCAGCGCGGTGCCCGGGAGGTGGATCCCAGCCGGCGCTGGGAGGCCAGGTCGTCGACCTTGACCACGACCCCGTCGATCTCGTGTTCGGCGTCGTGGCGGTGTTCGCCGTGATGGGTGACATAGGCCCGGACCGCGGCGGCCGAGTCGACCACCCGGGTGTGGGCCGATACCGGCAGCCCGTAGGAGCCCAGTACCTCGTAGGCCTGACTCTGGCGGGTCAGGGAGAGGCCGTCGTGGGTTCCGACGCCGTGGACGATCATCCGCAAAGGCCTGGTGGCGGTGACCCTGGGGTCCTTCTGCCTGAGCGATCCGGCGGCGGCGTTGCGGGGGTTGGCGAACCGGTGTTGCCCGGCCTCCTCCAGGGCCTCGTTCAGCTCCGCGAAGGCCTGTTTGGGGAAGAACACCTCACCTCGCACCTCCAGCACGGCGGGAATGTTGTTTCCCCGCAGCCGGTGCGGGATGCCGTGGATGGTGGCGACGTTTCCGGTGATGTCCTCCCCCACCCGTCCATCCCCCCGGGTGGCAGCCTGCGCGAGGCGCCCGTCGAGGTAGGTGAGGTTCACCGCCAGCCCGTCGATCTTCAACTCGCACAGGTAGTGCTCGGCGGGCACCCTGGCCAGCCAGGCGGCCAGTTCGGTCTCGTCGAAGACGTTGTCGAGGCTCAGCATCCGCTGCCGGTGGGTGACGGGAGTGAACTCGGTGACGCGCGCGTAGGCCACCCGCGTCGTGGCGGAGTCCAGGCGTCGCAGCTCGGGGTGGCGATCCTCCAGGCCCGCGAGTTCCCGGAGCCGTTCGTCGTACTCGGCGTCGGAGATTATGGGCTCGACCCCCCCGTAGTAGGCGTCACTGGCGGCCAGGAGAAGCTGGTTGAGTTCCTGCCAGCGGTATTCAGTTTCGGGGGAAATCGTCATGACCCCATGCTGTCACAAGCCCCACACGGGGAATGATGCGATAAAGTGCTTGAGCTTGGCAGAACAGCAACGATGATTGAAGGTGTCCATGGCAACCGCCAATATCACTCGCGAAGAAGCCGTCCTCCGCTCCGGCGTCGTCAAGGCAGGGGCATACCGGGTGACGGTCGACGTGACCGGCAACGGTGTCGCCGATCCCGAGCGCACCTTCGCCTCTCACACCGAACTCGATTTTGCTTCGAAGGGTGGCTCCACCCACCTGGACGTGATCGCCGACGAGATCCGTTCCGCCACCCTCGACGGTGCCCCCCTGCCCGTTGATGGGTTCGACGGCTACCGACTGCCGTTGACGGATCTCACGGAGGGCAACCACACGATCGTCGTCGACGCCGTGCACCGCTACTCCCACACCGGTGAGGGGCTGCACCGTTTCGTCGACACCGACGGCAAGGTCTACCTGTACTCCCAGTTCGAGACGGCGGATGCCCGGCGCATGTACGCCACCTTCGAACAGCCCGACCAGAAGGCGACCTTCCAGCTGACCGTCCTGGCTCCCGCGCACTGGAGCGTGTTCACCAACTCCCGCTGCGTCGAGGGCCAGCCCGCCGGCGAGGGGGTCGCGCGCTTCGAGCACGCCCCCACCCCCGTGATATCGACCTACATCACCGCTTTGGTGGCCGGCGAATACCACGTGGTCAAGGGCCAGATCAACTCCGCGGCCGGGGTGCTGCCCGCATCCGTGGCCTGCCGCGCCTCGATGGCCGAGTTCCTCGACGCCGACCGGATCCTCGAGACCACGCAGCGTGGTTTCGAGGTGTTCGAGTCGGCCTTCGGGGTGCCCTACGCCTTTGATTCCTACGACCAGATCTTCGTGCCCGAATTCAATTTCGGCGCCATGGAGAACGCGGGCTGTGTCACCTTCCGTGACCAGTACCTGTTCCGTTCCCGCGTCACCGCCCGCGAGCTGGAGGCCCGCGACAACACCATCCTCCATGAGCTGGCCCACATGTGGTTCGGCGACCTGGTGACGATGCAGTGGTGGGACGACCTGTGGCTCAACGAGTCGTTCGCCGAATGGGCCTCGCACTTCGCGGCCGACGAGATCGCCAGGAAGCACGGCACGGGAGCCAATCCGTGGGCCTCGTTCTCGAACGAGCGCAAGGCCTGGGCCTACCTGCAGGACCAGCTTTCCACCACCCACCCCATAGCCGCGGACATGAGCGACCTGGAGAAGGTGGAGCAGAACTTCGACGGCATCACCTACGCCAAGGGTGCCTCCGTGTTGAAGCTGCTGGTCTCCTTCGTCGGTATCGAGGACTTCACCAAGGGGGTCGGGAACTACTTCCGCAAACACGCCCACGGCAACACCACCCTGGCCGACCTGCTCACCGAGCTGGAGGCCGCCTCCGGGCGCGACCTGTCCTGGTTCACCGGGCAGTGGTTGGAAAGCGCGGGGGTCAACACCCTGCGGGCCGAGTTCGAGGTTGACGAGACCGGCACCTTCACGCGGTTCGCGGTCGTCCAGACCGCACCCGAGGGCTGGCCGACACTGCGCACCCACCGACTCGGAATCGGCATCTACGCCAACACCGACAACGGCCTGGAGCGCGTCGACTACGTGGAGATCGACGTCTCCGGTGAGCGCACCGAGGTGCCCGCCCTGGTTGGACGGGCCCGCCGCGACGTGGTCCTGCTGAACGACGGGGACCTCACCTTCGCGAAGATCCGCCTCGACGAGTTGTCCCGCAACGCGCTGGTGGCCGGGATCGACAGGTTGCTCGACCCGCTGGCCCGCGCCATCACCTGGTCGCTGTTCTGGGACTCGGTCCGTGACGCCGAGATCGCCCCGCAGGAGCTGGTCTCCCTGGCCCTCCAGGGCATCAGTTCGGAGAAGGACATGGCCGCGGTCACCACGGTGCTGGCGCAGGCCGCCGTCTGTTCAGGACGTTTCATGGCCCCCGAGCTGCGTGAGGCCGCGAACATGAAGCTCGTCACCGGCTTGGCGGGGCTGCTGAAGGACGCCGAACCCGGTTCCGACGCGCAGCTGATCATCGCCAAGACACTGATCGGGGTTGCCCGCAGCGAAAGCGCGTGCGAACTGATCCGCGGCTGGCTGCACGACGAGGAGGTTCCCACCAACCTCACCGTGGACACGGAGTTGCGCTGGCTCATAGTCACCGCCCTGGCCCGCCGCGGCATCTTCGGTGAGAAGGAGATCGCCGCCGAACTGGAGCGGGACAACACCAACACCGGTGCCGAACACGCCGCCGGTGCCCGCTCAAGCCTGCCCACCGCAGAGGCCAAGGCCGAGGCGTGGCGGCTGGCCACCGCGGACCCGGACGTCCCGAACGAGACCCACCGCAGCATCGCCGCGGGGTTCATCAACTACGGCCAGGAGGATGTGCTGGCCCCCTACGTGGACTCCTACGCGAAACTGGCCGAGGCCATCTCGAAGCGCGAGGACGGCTGGGACACGCGCGGCTACGCGGCCATCGGGGCGGTGCTCAGGTGGTTGTTCCCCGAAACCCTGGCAACCGCCGAGGTGATCGGGCGGTTCCGCCGCTATCTCGCGGAGGGTCAACCCACAGACCAGGTGCGACGCCTGTTGAGTGAGCGGCTCGACGAGGCCGAACGAAACCTGCGGGTCCAGGAACGCAGCCGCCACTGATCCAAACCCTGGAGGAGCCCGGCCATGAAGCATCTGCTCAGCATCACCGATCTCAGCACCGACGAGATCCACTCGATCCTTCACCTGGCCGGGCGGATGCACCAGCTGCAGGAGGCCCGGGTCAAGAAACTGCCCTACCTGAAGGGCCGCACCGTGGTGAACCTCTTCTTCGAGGACTCCACCCGCACCCGCAGCTCCTTCGAGCTCGCCGCCAAGTGGCTCTCCGCCGACGCCATCAACGTCTCGGCCCGCGGGTCGAGCGTCTCGAAGGGCGAATCGATGCGCGACACCCTCATGACCCTGGACGCCATGGGGGTGGACGCCATCGTGATGCGCCACCCGGGTTCCGGATCGGTGGCCCAGGCCGCGGGATGGGTGCGGGCCTGCATGGTCAACGCCGGTGACGGCACCCACGAACACCCGACCCAGGCCCTCCTGGACGCCCACGCGATGCTGACCCACTTCACCCGCACCAGACTGGGAACCCTGGAGGGCAAACTGGTCTCCATCACCGGGGACCTGCTGCACTCCAGGGTCGTCCGTTCGAACGTCGCGCTGCTGAGCAGGCTGGGGGCGCGGGTGGTGCTGGTCGCCCCGCACACGCTGATGCCTCCCGGGGTGAAGACCTGGGGGGTGCAGGTCACCTCCGACCTGGACGAGGTGATCTCGGATGTCGACGTCGCCATGATGCTGCGGGTGCAGCGGGAACGCATGCATGGCGGTTTCTTCCCCTCGGAACGGGAGTACGTGGCAGCCTACGGGCTGACGGCCTCCCGGCTGACCAGGCTGCGCCCCACTGCGGTGATCGCGCATCCCGGACCCATGAACCGGGGCCTGGAAATCAGCTCCACCGCCGCCGACGACCCGCGTTCCATCGTGCTCGACCAGGTCTCCTCGGGGATCGCGGTCCGCATGAGCGTGCTGCACCACCTGCTGGCCGACTGACGGGAGGAAATCAATGTCGAAACTCGCCATCACCGGGGTCACCCTGCCCGACGGGTCACGAACGGACCTGTTCGTCGAATCGGGCCACCTCGTCGATCAACGCCCCTTGGGAGCGACCACCATCGACGCGGACGGGTTGATCGCGCTGCCCGGCCTGGTGGACATCCACACCCACCTGCGCGAGCCGGGACGCGAGGACGCCGAAACCGTGGAGTCCGGTTCCCGCGCGGCCGCCCGTGGCGGCTTCACCGCCGTCTTCGCAATGGCGAACACCCAGCCGGTCACGGACACCGCGGAGAACGCCGAGCACGTGTTGGCGCTGGGAACCACCGCCAACAACTGCCAGGTGTTCCCGATCGGCGCCATCACGAAGAACCTGGCGGGCCGGGAACTGGCGGAACTGGGGCTGATGCACCGTTCACGGGCCCGGGTCTCGGTGTTCTCCGACGACGGGCACTGCGTGATGGACGCCAGCCTGATGAGACGCGCCTTCGAATGGGTCAAATCGTTCGACGGGGTGCTGGCTCAGCACGCCCAGGACGCCACCCTCGCCGGCCCCGAGGCGTGCTGCCACGAGGGTGAGATCTCGGGCCGGCTGGGGCTCCCGGGCTGGCCCCCGGTGGCGGAGTCGGTGATAATCGCCCGCGATGTCGCCCTGGCGGAGGCCACCGGTTCCCGCCTGCACGTGTGCCACGTCTCGACGGCGGAGGGCGTGGACGTGCTGCGCTGGGCCAAGAAGCGGGGCATCCGGGTGACCGCCGAGGCCACCCCCCATCACCTGTACCTGACCACCCCGGAGGTCGTGGGATACGACACCACCTTCAAGGTCAATCCCCCGCTGCGCACCGACGAGCACGTCGAGGCGGTGCGGGCCGCGCTGGCCGACGGCACCATCGACGCGGTTGCCACGGACCACGCACCCCACGCGCCGCAGGACAAGGACCACGCCTTCGTCGACGCCCGGCCCGGGATGCTGGGGCTGGAGCAGGCCCTGGCGGTGGTGATGGAGACCATGGTCGCCCCGGGCCGCCTGACCTGGCCGCAGGTGGCCGAACGGATGAGCCACACCCCGGCCCGGATCGGGAAGGCGACGGGGCAGGGACGTCCCCTGAACCCGGGTGAGCCCGCGAACCTGGTGCTGATCGACCCGCAGCGGCGGGCAACGGTGGACCGGAACGATTCCGCCTCCATCAGCCACAACAACCCGTACCACGGCCGGGATCTCCCCGACCCGGTGGAAATGACCCTGTGGAACGGCAGGGTCACCCACAAGCGCTGAGGCAGCCCGGGAGCGGGGCACGGTGTGGCCCGTCAGCAGGTTCCCCACGCTCCGGGAAGGGAACCACCCGCCCTTGAGCAGGTCGGGTGCTTCCCGGGACGAACACTCGTCGGGAGTGCTGACCTTGAGACGGCGATCAGGCGGGTCGGGTTGTTGCCACACCCGGTGGTCGACGTCGACGGGTCCCGGCCCCGGGTGCGCGAGGAGCACGTTTCCCATCGACCGTGGTTTCCGGGATCGGATTCGGCATCTCGATCAGTCCAGTCGCCGACATCACCACCGGGGCCATCACCGAAACCAGCAGTGCGCTCGGCATCGCTTTGCCGGGATCGGCCTTGAGGCTCAAGATATGGGTTCTGCTCAGCCTTCGGCCACCGGCAGCCCGGATTTCTTGAGGGTCTCCGTCGAGGTGCTCTCGGCGACGGTGAAGATGTCAGTCACCTTCGCACTGCCCGCCACCACCTCGTCGGCCTTCTCCCTCATCTTCTGGACGACGGTGGAGAAACCGGGAATGTAACCCCACTCCTTGGACAACTCTCCGTTGGCCTCGGCCAGCACCTGGTAGACGTCCTGGTTGCCGAACTGGCGCAAGGTTTTCTCGGGGGTGGTGACCGCGCCCTTGGCGGCGGGCAGAAGACCCTGGGAGGCCAGGTCGGTCACCTGGGTGTTCAACCAGTTGTTGAACTCCATGGCCTCGGTCTTGTGCTGGCAACCCTTCATGACGGCCACCCCGGACCCCCCGTCGGGACCGGTCATCCGGGCACCCCCGAAGGTGGGCAGTTTCGCGACGCGCCACTGTCCCTCGTAAGGAGTGCCGTCCAGCTTGTCGAGGGCGTAGCCGACCTCCCAGGCGGGGACGATGTTGCCGATCAGGGAACCGTTCATCAGGGCCTGTTCGTAGGAGCCGTCCGCGCGTTTGTTGGTGAGCGCGGCCTGGGCGTCCAGGACGTCCTGCCAGAACTTGGCCACCGCCTGCGTCTTCTCGTCGGTGGTGTTGATCCTCCACTTGTTGTCGACCGTCGCGTACCACACGGCACCGGCGGCAGCGGCCTGGGCGGAGAGCCAGTAGCCGGCCTCGTCGGGTTCGAAGTCGAGGATGTACTTGCCCTGGGCGGCGGCCTTCTTGGCGGCTTCCAGGAGCTCGTCGAAGGTCTTGGGAACCTCGATGCCCAAGGCGTTGAACTCGGCCTCGTTGTACAGGTAGACCAAGGGCCCGGTGTCCTGGGGCAGGCCCACCATCTTGCCGCCGACCGACATCTGGGAGTAGGCGGCGTCGTTGTAGTTGTCCTTGTACTTGGAGGCCTCACCGGAGACGTCCTCGAGCAGGTTCCCGACGAGCATCTCGGGGGCCTCTCCGTAACCGACCTGGGCCAGACAGGGGGCGCTCTTGTTCGCCACATCGGCCTTCAGCTTGGTCATCAACTCCGAGGATTTGCCGGTGAACTTGGTGGCGGTGACCTGAATGTTCGGATGTGCGGCATTCCATTTCTCGACCATGTCGACCACCGGGATCATGCCCGGCCCGTCGGGAAGCCGGTGCACATATTCGATCCTGATCACGTTGTCGCCCGGCTGGGCGGATTCGGACCCGCCGCCACCGGCCACGGTTCCGCATGCGGAAAGAACGACGGCTGCAGCTGACAACAGGCCCGTGACAGCCATCAAGCACTTGCTCTGCATTGAATTTTTATTCCCTCTACGTCGGCCTCTGGCAGGAAACGCGCCCCGGCTCCCGGGCAAACCGGGCGGCCTGCCGACAGGACACGGGGCTTTTTCTCTGCGCACATTCAATGTACATAACCCACGGCCCGGTCCGTGACCACGGGCCACGGACCGAAACACCAGCTCCACCATCATGACCGGTGTATGGCCAAACTCGGCGCAGGAACACGATGGCTGGTCACCGCCTGATCCCTTCCGGCGAATCCCCGCCCTGACAACACTTTTCGCAACAGGGCCTAAGCTGGCTGTGCAGACCCACGGGTCCGTTGAACAGTTAAGGAGTCACATGAGCGAGCAACTGGCCCAAGTCGGGGTGATCGGGATGGCGGTGATGGGGTCGAACCTGGCCCGGAACCTCGCCCGCAATGGATTCCGGGTCGCCATCCACAACCGGACGGCCGCCCGCACCGACGAGGTAATCGCGCTCCACGGCTCCGAGGGGGATTTCGTACCCTGCCACGAGCTGGCGGATTTCGTCGCCTCCCTGGAGCGTCCCCGCCGCATCATTCTCATGGTCAAGGCCGGCGGCCCGACCGACGCCACCATCGACGCCCTCGTACCGCTCCTGGAGAAGGGGGACATCGTCGTCGACGGCGGCAACTCGTTCTTCCAGGACACCCGCCGCCGCGAGCAGCACCTGCGCGACCTCGGATTGCATTTCGTGGGGGCGGGGATCTCCGGAGGGGAGGTCGGCGCCCTGGAAGGGCCCTCGATCATGCCCGGCGGATCCCCGGAGTCCTACGAGGCGCTCGGCCCGATCCTGGAGCGGATCGCCGCCGACGTGGACGGGGAGCCGTGCTGCACCCACATCGGCGCCGACGGCGCCGGGCATTTCGTGAAGATGGTCCACAACGGCATCGAGTACGCCGACATGCAGTTCATCGGAGAGGCCTACGAGCTGCTGAAGGCCCTGGGGCTCGACCACACCGAGATGGCGGACATCTTCGCCACCTGGAACACCGGGGACCTGGATTCCTACCTCATCGAGATCACCGCCGAGGTGCTGCGCAAGACCGATCCCCGCACCGGTGTTCCGCTGGTGGACGTGATCCGGGACGCCGCGGGCATGAAGGGAACGGGCACCTGGACGGTCCAGTCGGCGCTCGACCTGGGCACCCCGGTAAACACCATCGCCGAGTCCGTGTTCGCCCGCGCCATTTCCTCGGCCCCCGAGCTGCGCGCCGCCGCCCGGGCAGCCCTCCACGGACCGGAGCGGAGCATCCGGGTGGCCGATCGCGATGTCTTCGTCGAGCAGGTCCGCCAGGCTTTGTGGGCCAGCAAGGTGGTGGCCTATGCGCAGGGTCTGGACGAGATCCGCATGGCGGCCGCCGAGTACGGCTGGAACATCGACATCGCGGAGGTGGCGCGGATCTGGCGAGCCGGCTGCATCATCCGCGCCCGCCTGCTGGAGCGGATCCGTTCCGAGTACGCGGCCGGCAACCTCGTCACCCTGCTGGAGGCCCCCTCCATCGTGGCGGGCCTCGCGGAGGCCCAGGAAGGCTGGCGCACCGTCGTGGCCGAGGCCGTGCGGGCCGGGGTACCGGTACCCGGTTTCTCGGCGGCGCTGGCCCACTACGACCAGGCCCGGGCGCCGCGTCTCAACGCGGCACTCACGCAAGGACTGCGCGACTACTTCGGTGCGCACACCTATCGCCGCATCGACGACGAGGGGGCCTTCCACATCAACTGGTCGACCGACGGCGCAGAGGTCGCCGCCGACTGACCCCAAGTCCCCGGGCAAGCGCGAGCTGGTTTCGACACGGCCGGCTCGCAGAGCGAGCAGCCCGGCTCAACCAACTTCCACATCCCAGGCCGACCCAACCAGCTTCGGGGTAGGTTCCGTGGTCTGTCGGGGCCAGGTGGCAGACTTCCGGCATGCCGATGAGCCGTTTCTCCGCCCCGAGCCGGGACTGGTTCGTGAACACCTTCGGGGCGCCGACGCCCGTGCAGGAGGGGGCGTGGCGGGCCATCGCCGACGGGGGTCACGTCCTGGTGGTGGCTCCGACCGGCTCCGGGAAGACCCTGGCGGCCTTCCTGCACGCCCTCGATTCCCTGCTGCAACCCGGCGACCGTCCCCGGGGCACGAGGGTGGTCTACGTCTCCCCCCTGAAGGCGCTCGGGGTTGATGTGGAACGCAACCTGCGCGTCCCGCTGGCCGGAATCCGCGAGGAGGCCGGGCGGCAGGGCCGCAGGGTTTCCGAGGTCACCGTCGGGGTGCGCTCGGGCGACACCCCGGCCCGCGACCGCGACCGGATGCGGCGCAGGCCACCGGATGTGTTGATCACCACACCCGAGTCGCTGTACCTGATGCTCACCTCCTCGGCCCGGGAAACCCTCCGCGACGTCGAGACGGTGATAATCGACGAGATCCACGCCGTCGCCGGCTCCAAACGCGGCACCCACCTGGCCCTCAGCCTGGAGCGCCTGGACCTGCTGGCCGGTCGCGACGTGCAGCGCGTGGCCCTGTCGGCCACCGTGCGTCCCGTCGAAAAGGTGGCTGCCTTCCTCGGGGGCGACCGGGACGTGGTCGTGGTGGCTCCCGGGACCGGGAAAAGCTGGGATGTCCAGGTCGCCACTCCCCCACTGAACGATCCCTGGCCCCACGTGGAGAAGGAGGTCCTGGATTCGATCCTGAGGGCCCGGTCCACGCTGGTGTTCGCGAACTCCCGCCGGGCGGCGGAGAAACTGACGGCTCGCCTCAACGAGCTGTGGTTGGATGCCGGCGGCGACGAGGACCTGGCCCGCGCCCACCACGGTTCGGTCAGCAAACACGTCCGGGCCGAGATCGAGGATGCACTCAAGGCGGGGCGGCTGCGGGCCGTCGTGGCCACGAGTTCCTTGGAGCTGGGCATCGACATGGGCGCCGTCGACCAGGTGATCCAGATCAGCGCCCCCTTGTCCACCTCGAGTGCGCTGCAGCGTTTCGGCCGGGCCGGGCACCGGGTGGGTGCAACCTCCCGGGGACGCCTCCACACCCTGCACCGCGGGGAGCTGGCGGCAGCGGTCGTGACCGTCTCCGACATGATCGAGAGCCGGATCGAGGAGCTGCGCATCCCTGTCCTGGCGCTCGATGTCCTGGCCCAGCAGACCATCGCCGCTGCCGCCGCCGCGGGGGATGCGGGACTGGGGATCGAGACCTGGCTGGCGGCGGTGCGACGCTCCCATCCCTACTCCGGTTTGGGGGACGAAGCCTTCGACGCGGTCCTGCGGCTGCTGCTCGGCACCTATCCCAGCGCCGATTTCTCGGAGCTGCGGGCCCGCCTGGAGCGGCGCGGCGACCGGTTGTTCGCCCTGCCCGGGGCCGGACGGCTCGCCGTCACCTCTGGCGGCACCATCCCGGACCGGGGTCTCTACGGGGTGTTCCTGGCCGACGGTGATGGCCCCGGACGCCGGGTCGGGGAACTCGACGAGGAAATGGTCCACGAGACCCGGGTGGGTGAAACCTTCACGCTCGGCGCCTCCTCGTGGACGGTGGTCGGGATCACGCGCGACCAGGTGCTGGTCACCCCCGCTCCGGGGCGGCCCGGGAAGCTGCCCTTCTGGATCGGTGAGGATCTGTCCCGCCCCGCGGAGCTGGGATGTCGCATCGGGGAGCTGCTGCGCCGGGTCGCCGAGGATCCCGACGGCCTCGATCTCCCCTGGGTCGACGAGAACACCCGGAGGGAACTGGTGACTCTCGTCGCGGAGCAGCGCGAGGCCACCGGGGTGGTGCCGGATGAGCGGACCGTCGTGGTGGAACGGTTCCGCGACGAGTTGGGTGACTGGCGGGTCGTGGTGCACAGTCCGCTGGGACGGGCGGTGCTGGCGCCCTGGAGCGTGGCGGTGGCCGCCCTCGTGGAACGGCGCTCCGGGGTCGATTCCCAACCCTTGGCCAATGACGACGGTTTCATCCTGCGGCTGCCGGACGGGGAACTGCCCGCCCTGGTCGCGGACCTGGCGCGGATCGCCCCGAAGGACGTGGAGCGTCTCGTCGCGGACCAGGTGGGCGGTACCTCGCTGTTCGCGGCCCGGTTCCGGGAGTGCGCCTCCCGCGCCCTGCTGCTGCCTCGCCGCCACGGCCGCCGGATGCCGTTGTGGCAGCAGCGTCACCGGGCCGCCCAGCTGCTCCAGGTGGCACGCCAGCACCCGAACTTCCCCATCACCCTGGAGGCGGTGCGGGAATGCCTGACTGACCGGTGGGACCTGCCCGGGCTGACCGGGCTGCTCTCGCGGATCCGTTCGGGAGCGGTGCGGCTCGTCGAGGTGGTCACGCCCTCCCCCAGCCCGTTCGCGGCCAGCATGCTCTACGGCTACGCGGGCAGGTTCATGTACGAGGGTGACCTGCCGATCGCGGAGAGGCGGGCCCAGTCGCTGGCCCTCGACCCGGCCCTGCTGGCCTCGGTGCTCGGAACGCTGGATCTGCGGGAGCTGCTGGACCCCGTCGTCGTCGAGCGTTTCCGGGCGGAGCTGCAGCACACCGCCGACGGGTACCGGGCCCGGAATGTCGCGGAACTGGTTGACCTGCCCCGCCGCCTGGGACCCCTGTCCCCCACGGAGCTGGAACTCCGAAGCGAGTTTCCCCTACCCGACCCGCCGCCGGCCGGCCTGGTACCCGTGGTCATCGCCGACGAGGAACGCCTGGCCGCCGAACCGGATCTCGCGTTGCTGCGCGATGCCCTGGGGGTGGCGGTACCCGGCGAGGTGAGCACCGAAGCCGGCGGCCGCGATCCCCTGACCCAGCTCACCGCCCGTTTCGCCCGCACCCACACCCCCTTCACGGCCACGGCCCTCGCGGCTTCGTTCGGGTTGGGCCGGACCGTGGCCAGCCGCATCCTGGAGTCGGAGGCCGAAGCGGGCCACCTGGTCAGGGGCAGATTCACCGAGGACGTGGCCGAGACCGAGTACTGCGACCCGGGGGTCCTTGACCGGCTTCGGGGACGCTGTCTCGCAGCGGCCCGGGCCGCCGTGGAGCCGGTGCCCGCCGAGGCCTACACCCGTTTCCTGCTGGACCGGCACGGTGTCACAGAGCCGCGCCCCTCCTCCCCCGACGAGGTGCTCCTGGCCCTGCAGCAGCTGGCAGGCGCGGTGCTGCCGGCCAGCGTGTGGGAATCCCACGTGCTCCCGGCACGGGTCGCCGGATATCAACCCTCCCATCTGGATCAGCTGCTGGCCGAGGGTGAGGTGCTGATCCGGCTCCGCGGCGCCGGAGCGGATCCGTCGCTGACGCTGGTGGCGGCCGACGACCTGGATCTGGTGCCGCCACCTTCCGAGGCTGCGGACGAGGAGATTGCCGCCTTCGCGGCCGGGCTCGGTGACGGCCTGGTGGCGCCCGGGCACGCGGAGCTCCTGTGGCGGGCCGCCGCGGCCGGGCTGGTGGCACCCGCCTCGATGGCCCCGATCCGCGCGTTGCTGGCCGGGACGTCGCCCCGCCGCGCCCCGCGCAGCAGCTCCCGTTTCAGGGCCAGGCGCCCCCGCCCCGCACGTCCCCTCAGTCCCGCTTCCCGGGCTCTGCCCGGCCGCTGGTACGCCGTCACCGACGGTTCCGTAACACCCACCGAGGCACGGCTGGCGCGGGCAACCGGTTGGTTGGAGCGGTACGGTGTCGTGACCCGGGGGATCGTGGAGGGAACACCCGGGGGTTTCGCAGCCGCCTACGGGCTGCTGCGGGAGCTCGAGGACAGCGGCCTGGTGCGGCGCGGGGCGTTGGTGGACGGGTTGGGTGCGGCCCAGTTCGCCGCCCCCGAGACCATCGACGCGCTGCGGTCCTTCCGCGAACCCGACACCTCCGCGGCGAGGTTGCTGTCAGCGGTCGATCCCGCGAATCCCTTCGGCCGGGTGTTGCCCTGGCCGGCCCACGACACCGCCCGGCCCTCGCGTCTATCCGGGGCCGTGGTGGTGATCGCCGACGGAACCTGCCTGGCCCACCTGGGGCGCGGCGGGCGATCGCTGACCCTGTTCCCCTCCGGCTCCCCCGCCGCGGCTGCCACCCGGGTGATCCGCACCCTGGGTGAGGCCGTGACCCGGGGCCGGATGGCGCGGTTCCGCATCGAGGAGATCGACGGTGTCCGGGCCACGGCCCACCCCCTGGCGACCGAACTCAGGAAGGCCGAGGCCGGGCTCCACCCGCAGGGACTCGTGGTGGAGGGCACCCCCGCGCCACGCCGATAGACAAAATCATGCACATCTAGCTCTTTTGATATATAGTTCCTATCGTCCTGATTGACCGACGAAAGGTGCCAGCAATGTCCTTGATCAACACCCAGATCAAACCCTTCGCCACGACCGCCTACCGCTCCGGGGCCTTCGTGGATGTCTCCAGCGATGACTTCCAGGGCAAGTGGAACATCGTCTTCTTCTACCCCGCCGATTTCACCTTCGTGTGCCCGACCGAACTGGCAGACCTCCAGGGCATCTACGCCGAGCTCCAGTCCCTGGGCGTCGAGGTCTACTCGGTGAGCCGTGACTCCCACTTCGTCCACAAGGCGTGGCACGAGACCTCCCCCGAGATCGGCACCCTCGAGTTCGCGATGCTCGGTGACGTCAACGGCGTGATCACCAACAACTTCGACAACGCCCGCCCCGATTCCGGCCTGGCCGACCGCTCCACCTACCTCATCGACCCCGACGGCATCATCCAGTACATCGAGACCACCCCCGAGGGCGTGGGCCGCAACGCCACCGAGCTGCTCCGCAAGGTCAAGGCCGCCCAGTACGTCCGCAACCACCCCGGTGAGGTCTGCCCCGCCAAGTGGGAGGAGGGCGAGGAGACCCTCACCCCGTCCTTCGACCTGGTCGGCAAGATCTGAGACAGCGGTAAGGAGAAACCACACAGTGCTGGACGCCAACGCCACCGCGCAGCTCAAGAAGTACCTGGAGCTCGTCTCGCTCCCGATCGAGCTCGCCGCCTCGCTCGCCGCCTCGCTCGACGACTCCCCCGCCTCCACCAGGATGCGTGAACTCCTCGACGAGATCGCGGCCCTCAGCCCCCTCGTGAGCGTCGTCGAGGAATCCAACCCCCGCACCCCCTCCTTCGCGATCCGGCGCGCCGGCACCGAGGTCGAGGTTCGGTTCGCGGGACTGCCCATGGGACACGAGTTCTCCTCACTGGTGCTCGCCCTGGTCCAGGTCGGTGGCCACGCCCCCCGCCTGGACGAGGAGACCGCCGAGGCGGTGCGCCAGCTCGAGGGGGGAGAATTCGTCACCTACATGTCGCTGACCTGCCAGAACTGCCCGACCGTGGTTCAGGCCCTCAACACCATGAGCGTCATCAACCCGAGGATCCGTCACGTGGCGGTCGAGGGTGGCGCCTTCAAGGACGAGGTGGAGTCGCTCGGCATCAAGGCGGTCCCCGCGATCTACAAGGACGGGCAGCTGTTCGGCCAGGGTCGCATGGATGTCGCGGACTTCGTCGCCCGCCTCGACTCCGGGGCCGGTGCGCGCATCGCCGAGGCCCTTGACGCGAAGGACCCGTTCGAGGTCCTGGTCGTCGGAGGAGGCCCCGCGGGGGCGACGGCAGCCATCTACTCCGCCCGCAAGGCGCTGCGCACCGGCCTGGTCGCCGCGCGATTCGGCGGGCAGGTCCTCGACACCATGGCCATCGAGAACTTCATCTCGGTACCCCGAACCGAGGGTCCGCGGCTCGGGGCCGCCCTGGAGGAACACGTCCGCGCCCACGACGTGGACATCACCACGGGCGTGAAGGCCTCGGCGCTGCACCCGGCCGGCGAGGACGGATTGATCGCAGTCGACTTCGAGGGCGGCGGGACGCTGCGCGCCCGCAGCGTCGTCCTGGCCACGGGCGCCCACTACCGGACCATGGGTGTTCCCGGCGAGGAGGAGTACCGGAACAAGGGCGTGACCTTCTGCCCGCACTGCGACGGTCCCCTGTTCAAGGGCAAGCCGGTCGCGGTGATCGGTGGCGGCAACTCGGGCATCGAGGCCGCCATCGACCTGGCGCAGGTCGCCTCGCACGTGACGGTGGTGGAGTTCCTCGATGTCCTCAAGGCCGATGCCGTGCTGGTGAACACGCTGCGTTCCCTGCCCAACGTCGACGTCCTGACCTCGACGCGGGTGGTGGAGGTCGTCGGTGACGGCTCCCAGGTGACCGGCCTGGACATCGAGGACCGCACCTCCGGACAGGTGCGGCGCCTGGAACTGGAGGGGGTCTTCGTCCAGATCGGACTCCTGCCCGGCACCGGCTGGCTGGACGGCGTGATCGAACGCAACCGCGCGGGCGAGATCGTCATCGATCAGCGCGGCGCCACCTCCCTGCCCGGGGTTTTCGCCGCCGGCGACTGCGCCAACACCCCCTACAAGCAGATCGTCATCTCGCTGGGCTCCGGGGCCACGGCGGCGCTGTCCGCCTTCGATCACCTCATCCGTTCGCGGGAAGAGGCGGAAACCCCCGCCGCTACCACCACCCCGGCATGAACCTGAGGGATCTGGAATACCTCGTGGCGGTGGCCGACCAGCGGAGTTTCCGCTCGGCGGCCACCGCCTGTGGTGTCTCGCAGCCGACCCTGTCGGTCCAGCTCCGCAAACTCGAGGAACAGCTCGGAGTCGTCCTGATCGACCGCGCCGCATCCCGCCCGGCGCTGACCCCAACCGGTCAGCGGGTGGTGGAACGGGCACGGGTGGTACTGGCCGAGGCCGAGGCGATCCGGGTGATCGCCCAGGAGGCGACGGGCGCCACCACCCAGCTGCGGCTGGGGGTTTTCCCCACCCTCGGCCCGTATCTGCTGCCCCACGTCCTGCCCCGGGCCGGGAAGCGTTTCCCGAATCTTCGGCTGCTGCTGACCGAGGAGAAAACCCAACAGCTGGTGAGGATGCTGCGCTCGGGCGGGCTGGACGCCGCGCTGATCGCCATGCCCATCGATGACCCCCACCTGGAGGCGCGCCCCCTCTTCCGTGAGGAGTTCGTCCTGGCCACCCCCACCGGGCATCCGCTGATGGATGGGACGGGCGATGACCCCCTGGGGAGCCCCCCAATCCCGCCGGGCCGCGTGGCCGAGCACGAGCTGCTGGTCCTGGACGAGGGGCACTGCCTGGGAGGCCAGGTGCAGCTGTGGGCCTCCGAGCACCAGGTTCGGCTGCGGAAGGACTACCGCGCCACCAGTCTCGAGACCATGCGTCACATGATCGCATCCGGTGGCGGCCTCAGCCTGCTACCGGCCATGACGGTCCTGCCCCCCGTCTCGCCTGCCCCCGGGCTGGCGTTGCGCCGGATCGCCTCTCCCGCGCCCAGCCGGGACATCGCTCTGGTGTGGCCCCGCACATCGCCCCGCGCGGCCACCCTCGAGGCGTTGGCGCCCGCTCTGATCCCCTCCCTCCCCCTGGTCCAGGAGCTGTGAGCAGGCCGGCCCGTCGAGCCACCGGGCGCTGACCCGGCGCGGGCCGGCCGCCGTGAGGTCTCAATCGATCAGCCGCTCCGACAGGTCCTTGCGCACCTCGTCGGGCAGTTCCACGGGTTTCCCCTCCCCGTCCGCGGCGACCAGGACGGTGCGGCCACGAGCGAAGGTGGTGCCGTCATCGGGATTGAAGATTTCGGCCACGAGGGTCACGGAGGTGCGGCCGAGCGCCGCAGGTGCGGTGCGCACCGCGTACGGGTCCAGCCTGTGGGTGATCTGGTTGATGTAGTCGATGTCCTGCCGGGCGATCAGCCAGTTCAGCCGGGCCTTCCGGGTTCCGGAACGGGCCATCGCGGGGCTCCACGAGGTGGTGGCGGCTATCCGGGCCTGCATCAGATAGTCGAGGACCTTGACGTTGTTGACATGTCCGTAGGAGTCCAGGTCCGACCAGCGCACCGGGCAGGGCGTCACCGACCCGTTCCTGCCGAGATCCGGAACTTCGATGTGGGGCATGGGTTCCACCTCTGCCCGGTGCTCGGCCAGCCATTCCCGGTCGGTCAGGGCGAGGCGGGCCGGCTGCTGGGTCCCGAAGTCGAACGGGCAAAGCACCGTCCGGGCCCTGGCCACCGGAGTCGCGTCCTGGAAGAGGGCGTAGGCCACGTCGAACCGGGCGCCGCCCAGCCGGGAGATCGCCACCTCCGCGCCGATCCCGGCGTCCGAGTAGGTGATCGGCGCCAGGTAGCTGATCCGGTGACCGACCACCACGACCCCGGAATCGAGCAGCCCGGAACAGGGCCCCGCCCGGAAGAACGCGGTTCTCGCCTCCTGGAGGTAGTCGGCGATGACGGCGTTGTTGACATGTCCCTGGGCATCAAGATCGGACCAGCGCAGCGCGATCGTGGTGCGGAACACGTCATCCCTCCGCGTCGTAGAGGGAGTCGACGATGTCGCTGTAGCGTTTCGTCACCGCCGCGCGGCGGATCTTCATGTTCGGAGTGACCCCGTCGTTGTCCACCGTGAGTTCGTGATCGAGGATCGCGAACCGCTTCACGGTCTCCCAGCGTTCGAGACGCGAGTTGGCCTTCGCCATCTGTTTCTCGATCGAGGCCCGGATCTCGGGTCGCTGGCTGAGTTCTGCGTAGCTCAGGTGCCCGAGCTGGCGTTTCTCCGCCCAGGTCCGGAGCAGGATCGGGTCGAGCACCAGCAGCGCGGAGCAGTACTTGCGCCCATCCCCCACCGCGATGACCTGCGAGATGTAGGGAATGTTCGCGGTGATCGCGCCCTCTACCTTCTGCGGGGCGATGTACTTGCCGCCCGAGGTCTTGAACAGATCCTTCTTGCGGTCGGTGATGGTCAGGTTGCCCTCGGCGTCGAACTCCCCCAGGTCACCGGTGTGGTACCAGCCGTCGCCGAACACCTCCGCCGTGATGTCCGGCAGGTTGTGGTACCCGGGGGTGATGATGGGTCCGCGCAGCAGCACCTCCCCGTCCTCGGCCAGTTTCGTCTCGATTCCGGGCATCACCTTGCCCACCGATCCGAAACGCGGCTCGGCGGGATTGTTCAGGAAGGCGATCGCGGAGGTTTCCGTGGAACCGTAGCCCTCGACGATCAGCAGCCCAGCCGAATAGAACCACTCCTGCACCTGGGCGGAGAGCTTCGCCGAACCGGAGATCATGAACTTGATCCGCCCCCCGAGTTTCGCCTTGAGCTTGGAGAACACCAGGGCATCGGCCAGCCGGTACTTCAGCGCCAGGGAACCGGGCATCGGACGCCCGGACATCCGGTAGCTGCGGGAGTCACGCCCCACGGCGAAGGCCCAGCGGGAGATCCGCTCCTTCAGGCCCGTGTTGGCGGTCATGACTGCGGCCCGCACCTTCTCGAAGATGCGGGGAGCGCCGCACATGAACGTCGGTTTGACCTCGCCCAGGCCGTCGACGATCCGGTCGATCCGCCCATCCACGGCGGAGGCGAACCCGTAGGCGATCTGGCAGGCGATCAGCGCCTTCCCGAAGACGTGGCTGAGCGGCAGCCACAGGTACTGCAGGTCGGATTCGTCGATGATCTTCCAGTACTTGGTTCCCGAGCCCTCGTAGACCCAGGAGGCGTGGTTGAGCCGAACCCCCTTCGGCTGACCTGTCGTGCCGGAGGTGTAGATGAGGGTGGAGAGGGTGTCGTGGTCGGTGGATGCGATGGCCTCGTCGACGGCCCCGGGGTTTTGTTTCAACAGGTCCGCGCCGAGCAGCTGCAGCTGCGTGTAGGAGATGACCCGGTCGTTCAACTCCACGTGGGCGGTGTCGATGACGATGATGGTGTGGATGGCCTCCTTCAGGGCGGGGCTGGCCTCCACCTTCGCGAGCTGGGTCGCGTCCTCGACCACCACGATGCAGGTTCCCGCATCACCCAGGATGAAGTCCACGTCTCCCGTCGCGGTGTTCGGGTAGACCGTCGTGGTGGCGCCCGCCGCGCAGGCCACTGCCAAGTCGAGCAGGATCCACTCGAGCCTGGTGGTGGAGATTATTCCCACCCGCTGTTCACGCTCCAGTCCCCGGGCCAGCAGCCCGGCCGCGAGCCGGTCCACCAGCAGCCGCGACTCCGCCCATGTGTACCGGGTCCACTGGTTTGGCCCCTCCGGCGCCCGGTCAGGGTCGAGGAAGGCCAGCCCTTCGGGGGTCTCGGCCACTCGACGCCGGAACATGTCGCCAACCGAACTGGCAAAGCTGAGCAGTTCTTCCTGAAGACTCATCAACACTCCTAAGAGACATGGCCTTGCGAGCCTAACCGAATCGTGGAGTTCTTTACACAACTGGCCCTGGAAGAACCACCCCCATGGTTAGGATTGCGAACTGTGACCAAGGTTGAATGGTTGAACGACGATCAGCAGCGAATCTGGCGCGCCTGCCTGCGCGCCACTCATCGCATACAGAGTTATCTTGATGCGGACCTACGGCTGGCCGGTCTGGACCTGGCGGAATACGAGATACTCGTTACGCTCTCGGAGGCCCCGGACCAACAGTTACGGATGAGCGAGCTGGCCCACGCGGTCAGCCAGTCCCGTTCCCGCTTGACGCACACCGTTAAACGTCTTGAGGTCAGGGGACACGCGGAACGCACCAATTGCACCGACGACGGGCGGGGGGTACTGGCCTCGCTGACACCGGAGGGCATGGACTTCCTGACGCAGGTCGCCCCCGGACACGTGGCGGCGGTGCGCCGAATCCTGATAGATGCCATCGAACCCGGGGACCTGAAGGCCTTGGGTCGTGCCTGCGACGCCATCCTGGCGGTTCCGGACTACGATGATCATTCGTGAATCCAGTCGAGCTGCTTCGTGACCGACTCGGCGACCTGACACGCCTGCTGGACGACTCAGCTCTCACCCGCGGCATCTACTCCTCCGATGCCTCCCTCTACCGGGTCCCCCCCCTGGTGGTTGCCCGCCCCGAGAACCGTGACCAGTTGATCGCGCTCGTGCGGGCGGCCCTGGACTGCCGTCTCCCCGTCACCGTGCGCGGCGCGGGCACTTCGTGCGCGGGCAACGCGGTCGGAGCGGGCCTCGTGATAGACGTCTCCAAACACCTGAACCGCATCCACGTCGTCGATGAGCGAACCCGCACCGCCGTGATCGACCCGGGGGTGGTGCAGGAAGCCCTCCAGCAAGCAGCCGCCCCCCACTCTCTGAGGCTTGGCCCGGACCCGTCCACCTCGTCGCGCTGCACCGTCGGCGGGATGATCGGGAACAACGCCTGCGGGCCACGTGCCCTCGGTTACGGCCGCATGTCCGACAACGTGGTGGAACTGGAGATCATCGACGGCCACGGCCAGCTGCGGGTCCTGGGTCGCGACGACTTCCCCGAGCTGCGTTCCCTGGTGATGGCCAATCTGGGTGTGATCCGCACCGAGTTCGGCCGGTTCTCCCGGCAGGTCTCCGGTTATTCGCTGGAACACCTGCTGCCCGAGAAGAAATTCGACGTGGCGAAGTTCTTCGCGGGAACCGAGGGCACCCTGGGGATCATCACCCGGGCCACGGTGCGTCTGACCCCCGACCCCTCGCATCGCCTCATGGTGGCGCTCGGCTACCCGTCGATGGATCGCGCCGGGGATGACATCTCCCGGCTGCTGAAGTTCCGCCCCACCGCCTGCGAGGGGCTGGACCGGCGCATCGTGGACGTGGTGATCCGCAAACGGGGCGCCGATTCCGTCGGCCGGCTGCCCGCGGGCGAGGGCTGGATGTTCGTCGAACTGGCCGGTGAGGATCCCCTGGAGATCCGAGACCGCGCCGAGGCGCTCCTCGCCGAGGCCGACACCCGGGCCGGGTGGATCGTCGAGGATCAGGAGCAGGCCGCGTCGTTGTGGAAGCTGCGGGCCGACGGGGCCGGGCTGGCCGGGGTGTCGCTGGACAAACCCGCCTACGGGAGCTGGGAGGACGCGGCCGTGCCCCCGGAACACCTGGGTGATTACCTGCGCGACTTCGAGGCCCTCCTGGCCCGGCACGGCCTGCACTCGCTGCCCTACGGGCACTTCGGTGACGGCTGTGTCCACGCACGCATCGACTTCCCCTTCGAGGCTCCCGACGGCCGGGCCCGGTATCGCGCCTTCATGCTGGAGGCCGCCGAGATGGTTGCCTCCCACGGCGGTTCGATGTCCGGCGAGCACGGCGACGGGCGCGCCCGTTCGG
>CALCKT010000019.1 GCA_937965785.1 uncultured Propionibacteriaceae bacterium
TTGTACTCAGTAGGGCTTTGCAACTGGGGCGGGGAGGTCTGGAAAAGATTGCCGGCGGGCTTCTGGGAGGCGTCATGGTGCTGCCGCTTGGTGAAGACCGCAGGCGTAGCACGGCCAAGAACTTGGCAGAAATACTGTTGAGCCCTGAGGGTGCCGGAGAATCTTCCAGGGAATATGTTGTTTCGCTCTTGCAGATGGCGGATATCGGTATCGTCGATGCCGGTCTCGATGAAGAAGTGCTTCCGCCCGAACTGCTGGAGGTCAAGCGGCATCTGAACTTGGCGCAGCAGAAACTGTTTGATGCCGGCGACCTCGTCAAGAGCGAAGAGGACTTCCCCGGCTTCTTGGACGATGTGGTGAGAAACCTATGGTTCGAACATCAGGGGGATGGGTCGAGGCCGGGAAGGTTGTCCCTCGAACGCCAGAGCGCAGGAACCGTGGCCTGGCTCGCGCTGGTAATCCCAGCCGTGGTGACCCTTCAGCAGGGAGGCGTGCTGGTTGTCGATGAAATCGATTCAAGTCTTCATCCCCACCTGGTGGAGATGTTGATCGGGTTCTTCGCGGATGAACAGAAGAACCCTCATGGGTCCCAGCTGATCTGTACCACGCACGACTCCTATCTGATCTCCCCGCAGAGCAGCGTGAAGTTGGAGCCGGAGCAGATCTGGCTGACGGAGAAGGGGAACGACGGGGCCAGCGAGCTGTACTCACTTGCTGATTTCCCCCGTCACAAGGGAGCCAATGTGGCGAAACGCTACTTGAGCGGCCGCTATGGCGGGGTTCCCTCGCTGGCACCCAGTTTCCTGGGACGGGTGCTCGACCTTGATGGGGAACCATCCGCGGTTCAGGACGCGGGCTGATGGCTGCCCGGCGCCCCACCCGAGCGAGGGCCCGGTCAGGGGTGCTGCTGCTGGAGGGCGTGGATGATCCACCCACACGCTTCAGCATCGGAATCGGCCGCGTGGTGATTCAGCCGGATGCGGGGTGCACAAGCAGCCAGGACCGTGGGGAGCTTGTAGTTCTCCAAGCCGGGTAGGAGCTGCTGCGCTATCCGGTACGAGCAGTAGAACCGGGCCGGAACGGTCACGGTGCGGAAGTGGGCATCAAGGGCAGCCCACACCTTCTGGTCGAATGCAGCATTGTGGGCATACACCGGATCACCCGCCACCAGCTGCGCGACCTCGCCAGCCACTTCCGGCCACGCGGGAGCATCAACGACATCCCAGCGGGTGATGCCATGGACGTGGGTGTAGAGGAACTCGTCGCGGCCGGTAGGTGGCTTCAGGAGCGTGGTGAACCGTTCTACGACGGTGCCGTCACGGAATTTCACCACACCGATCTGACACGCCGACGCCCCGTGATTGTTAGCGGTCTCGAAATCAACCGCAGCAAACGACCCAGACGCGAACAACACCGGATCGGGAACGTAAACACTCCGGCAACCACGCAGATCCCCCCGCCGGCCGGCTCGACCCCGCCCCGACGTCCCGGGAGCATCCTCCCGGAAGAAGTTCCTCATCCCAACCCCCTCAAAACCAAAACCCCGGCGACATCACTGCTACGAGGAGGGGTCATCCGGGGTGTCCACGGCCAATCATGCCCGAGAACCCGCACCAACGCAACCCCACCCCCCTTTTTTGTCTACTGCTGTACAACTTCGTATAGTAGTGAGTAAATGTTGGTTGTGTAGGTAAAAAGTTGGGGTTGGGGTTGCGGCCCTTCCCCAGGAGGATTCGGAGGTACATGATGACCAGCGAAGACGTGCATACCCGGCTGGGCGAGGCTGCCGGCGAGTTCATGCAGCAGGTCGGTCAGGAGGGCCTCAACGACCTGGAAGCGGCGATCGAGATCATCAACCGCCGCTATACCACCGGACCAGAACCTGAGCGGGATCGAGAGGCCGCGATCGCGGCCGCCGCGGCCTGCGGTCTCGGCCGCGAGACCCTGACCAGCCTGGCCACCGCTTGGCGGGAAGCCAAAACCCGGGAACGCGAAGCCATGGCCGCCCTCGTCGGGGGGGTTGTGTGGGCATCCACACACGACCACCGCCCAGACATCGAGATCGCCCGCACCTCAGGCCTGGCCCGCGAAACCGTCCGCAAAGCCCTGGGCCGGCACACCTGAAACAAGGAAAAGCCCCGCCGTGTTGGCGGTGCTGGTGCCGACCAGGGCTACCCGCCCGTCTCCTGCTTCAAACGATCAATCAACCGACTGATCTCGCTGACAGACATGCCCTCCAACCATGCCTGGACCGTGCCACTGCGCTGCCGCATCGAGGCACCGAGGGCCTTGAAGCTCGCATCCATGTAGCGGGTCCCATAGCCCGCTTCGTCGAGCAGGTGCATCGCGTAATTGACCTGTTTCTTGGTGGCCATGGTGTGTCTCCTATCTGGACGCCCCGGGAGGAGCTTTCTCCTCCTCGATTCGGGGTTCCACATACCCCTAGTATAGGCGCTATTTGCGCCTATACTAGGGGTATGTGGTCACGATTCAATAACAATCCTTGGGGTGTTGGTTAGATCTCCCGGAGAATCGTGTAGACGGTGCCGTCAGCGACCAGACGGGCGGTGCCGTTCGGTGGCAGTCGATCCGGGGAGGGTGTGCAGCGCACCGAGGCGGGGGGGTGTCCCAGGAGCCGGGCCGCCCAGGCGCGGGGATTCGGGTGGTCGGTGGTCATCGTGGTCTCGGTTCCGTCGGGTGCGGTGATGACCCAGGTCCCGGCGACGGGGACGACCTCCACCAGGATGGGTGGGGTGTTGCGGGCCGCCAGGATCAGCGCACGGGCAGCGATCGCCGTGGCGGTGGGATTTCCGACCGGCACCACTGCTTCCCCGTCCTCGACCGCGGCACGAGCTCCGTCCTCGATGCCGGCCTCGATCTCCCGCAGATCCTCCCGCAGTGCCGGGGACGGGATTTTCGAGCCCGCCAGCCAGTGCCGGACCGTGTCGCAACGCCGATCCAGCAGCTGGGCGAAATCCTCGACCGAGACGCAGTGCAACGCCCCCATCCACGCCCGCAACTCAACCGACCCCAGTGGTGCCCCATCACGCCGCTGCGAAGGACCACGTCGCCCATCACGCTCACTAACCCGACGCCCCGACCCGCGATCATTCGACATGACACACCTCCACCCCCACCATAGGCGCACACTGTGCCTACGTCAATGGGGAATCGCTGCCCCGGTCCAGAAGGAAAACATTCCCCGCCGAACCGGGCGGGGAATGTGCAAGCAGCCACGCTGGGCGTGGGATCCGTGAGGCCAGCGACCCCACTGGTGGCGGTCCGGGACATCGGCATAGGAGGGAAAGCCTCTGGTGCCCGCCCCCGATGAACATGCCGCAATGACACTTGTCACAGTTAGGATCCCGAACCGCTTGCGAGCAGTGTAACACGCAGTGGGTCGTGTGATCCAGAACTTCCGGCTGTCTTGCGTTAACCCCGATTTGCCTAGTGCTAGGCAGAACTGTATACTCGTAGACACGAGGGGTTGGGACAAGCAGAACCCTTCGCTGGCAGATAGGAAACACCAATGACTGACACCACTCCCATTCGGTTCCGCCGTCACGGCCGGGTCACACTGCTCCGCGTCGTGGAGCGGCCCGAGACCTGGACCACCCGGTCCGGGAAGCTGATGACCGTCGCCATCGGCGACAGGGTCATCATGGATTTTGGGGGTGGTATTCGGAGCGTCAAACCCGACTCCTTCAACGCCACCCACGTACATGTCGAGGGGAACGTGTACGAACGAATCGGTGAGGTGTGGGCACGACCCGCCCAACCGGGGGAGCGAGTCCTCACCCAGGAAGGCGAGGACGTCGCAGGAGAGGACCAATGGCTGGTCACCGACGATGA
Source organism: uncultured Propionibacteriaceae bacterium (assembly GCA_937965785.1). Classification (GTDB taxonomy): domain Bacteria; phylum Actinomycetota; class Actinomycetes; order Propionibacteriales; family Propionibacteriaceae; genus Arachnia. The sequence continues at coordinate 3,853 of CALCKT010000019.1, forward strand.
CGGCAACTCATGGTTCGTCCCCGAAAACGCTTTCGAGTTCGGCTACCGCCCCGCCCTCCCTCCCGACCAAGAAGCGGCCGAGGTCCAGGCCCAGGAGTGGGCCGAGGAAACCCTCGCGGGCTTCGGTATCACCCCCGAGGACACCGAAGCCGACCTGGCGGCGGGCCGCGAGGAGGCCGCCATCACGGCCCTCCTTGAAAAGGAGTTCTCGTGGGTGTGTGCCGCCCTCAGACTTGACGCCTACGACCTGGCCGCAGAGTGGACCCAGTACCATCCCGGCATCACCGCCGAGGAAGTCGCCGAACTGATCAAGGCAGGGGAGAGCGACCCCCGCACCGCCACCCGCTGACAACGTTCCCCCCGGCCCCTTCTGTGGGGCCGGGGGAAGGGGTGATCAGCCCGGGGTGAGCAGGCGCGCCCCGGGCAGCTCGCACATCGGGCAGCCATACCGCTCGCACAAGCCGCGGACTGCCGCCATGATGACAGCACCCTTCGGCGCCCGCTGAGCGAGGAACCTCATGGCGGCCTCGGCGACCTCACCGTCGTCCGCGAAGCCGCGAGGGTTGGGTGATTCGACGACCCCGACCTGCCGCAAGGCGAGGCCATAGGTGCAGATGTCTGCGCGGGAGGGGGTCAGCAACTCCCCGTACCAAGCGTTCCTCGCCCAGACGACCTGGTAGACGCGATCGTCAACCATGATGGACGCTACTGTGTCGTAACTGCCGAGGGGGTGGCCGCGGCCGGGATCCCCCGCGAAGAGAGCGGCATACAGCTGTTCGGCCTCCGCGGGAGGTTCGCCCCCGAGGGGGCAGACCCGGTAGTCGGCAATGGTGATGTCGGTCATGTCTGTCTCCTATCTGAGTGAGGGGTTCTATCCTCGTCCCCGTGCAACTATGCGATACCGCATTCGGTGCGGTATCGCAACAGCAGATGTGAAACAAAACGGCTGGGGAACGCGACGCCCCGAGGCTGGTCTCCCGTCGCCCCGGAATCACCACTTCCGAGGTCGAAGATCTCATCAAGGCGAAGGAAACCGCCCCCACTCAATTTGCCTATTTCTAGGCAGTGATGTATCATGGCAGGCATGAAGGGTTGGGGCAAGCAGAACCCCTCACTCAGATAGGAGACAGACATGAACACCAGCACCGCAACTCACGTCCCCTTCAGTGTCCGTGACTCGGCTACCTTGGCGGTAGCCGACCACGAGGGAGGTCGTTTCGAGGCCCTGCTTCAGGGCCTTGAGTTCCTGCCTGGAGAGGGGCGTAGGTTGGCCGCAGTACTGCGGTCATTCAGCTCGCGGGACAAGCACTACGTAGGTGCAGACCTGTTGCCGGTCGCCGGCCGCGACGACCTCCTGGTAGCTCGGTGGGGCTCCGCTTGGGGCTACAGCGGGCGGAGGTCGTGGGAGGTAGAGATCCTGCTCGCAAGGGACGTAACCTCGTATGCCCTCAACACCGAGGGTGGGTGGGAGGCGGTGGCCTTGAGGGCCACCACGTCCTCGGCGGACGGTCAAGGCGACCACGAGGTCCCGATGCTGGCATCCCATCATGGCCAGTACGACGTCCACCTGGGGGTAGGGCGGTGGCAGCAGGGCGCCTTCCTGTTGCAGCAGGCACTGCGCCGCCGTCTGGTAATGGACGGCGCGAACGCCCGAGCCGAGTGGCTCGTCGCGAACGGCCACACCGAGGCCGTCGAGTACGGGCCCGGCGGAGAGCCCTGGGAACGCGCTTTCCCCGGGATTCCCGGGGAAAGCGAGGACTACGGCCCCGGCTACGAAACCCTCGTGGCAGCGGGGGGCGAAGCCCTCGCAGCCGCATACAAACCCGAGGAAACCGCCGATGTTTCCTGGGTGGGGGTGGCCATCCCTCACACAGGCCCCTACCACGAGACCCTCGTGGCAGGGGGGGATAACCTGCCTGACTGGGAACTGGCACTCCTCACCGAGTTTGGGGAGCAAGCGTAAGGGAAGAAGTGTGCGATGCCCCTGTCAGCTCCTGCGTAGCTGACAGGGGCCGGGGCGTGGGAAGAAACGCCTGGTCTAGCAGGTCCCGCCCTGGCGGGGGAGCCCACGTCCACCGCCCGTCTAGACCCGGACGGCCTGCCCCAGGGAGCGTCACCAACAATAGCTACCCCGACAGACAGGCCGCAGCATGAAACACGAGAGGAGCAGCTGGCGGGTGTCCAGGTCAGGTTCTATTGAGACGCGCGGCGGCAGCCGGAGCTGTCGCTTACTACCCAAGCAAGGAGGCGGGCTGTGATCGGATTGGTGTGGCGCGCGAAACGCCTCGGGCTCGGATGCTCCCCCGCAGAGCTGGCCGCCTATCTGAGACATCTACACGGGCTCGATGTTTCCCCGAGGGATGTTCGGGCCTGGGAATCCGATGATGTTGATCCGCCTGAGGTGTTGGGCGAGGTTCTCGCGGAGCTCGCCGAGCTACGAGACACACAGGCGCGGTCGTGGGTGGTTGCACACGAGACCATCCGGATTCCTGCCGACCGGCAGCACCTACCCACAGGATGGTGGTGGGCTGCTGTCGCCCGGGCCCTGGAGGTATGCGACGTCGACGTCGTCGAAGAAACCCCAGCTCCAGAAACCATGAAGACCAAGACGCCCCGGTCGCGTTTGCTGGATGCGACAGACATTGAGCAGGCCCAGCAGTACCGGGCCGCCGGCATGTCCTGGCGGGCGATCGCCGCGGAGCTCGACGTCAGCGAGCACACAGTCCGTAAGGCTTTGGGGCCTGACGGACGTCGCCGCGGCCCGAAGAACGTAGTCTCCCTGGAAGCCGTTCTCCGGCTACACGAGCAGGGACTGTCCCAGGAGCGGATCGCGAGACAGCTTCACTGCTCGAAACAAGCAGTGAAGAACCGACTCGCCGAAGCAGGCCGCGCGTCCTGGGGACGCAAACCCCCCCAATGGACACAACCGAGTTGACACATTCCGAACACGAGGCTTCAGGAGGGTCTCATCGGGCGTCGTCGGTGTGGGACATTCTCCAGGCCTCGACTTGGTAGTCTTTCGCGGCGTCGAGGATGACGCCGATACCTGCGCGTTGGGGGCCGTCTCGGCCGTCGAGGCCTTCGCCTTCGGGGTGCCGGAATTTCACGTCGTCGTAGATGGCTTGTATGACCTCAACTAGGAGGTCTGCGCGTTCCTTCGCTGTCCTGCCTTCTGGGGCCTGGCGAAGGAACCCCGCCACCGCTTCCAAGGTTTTGTTCATGTCAGTGTTCATGACATGAGGATAACCCCGGGTGTTTGTCCCAGCGCTTGCTTACCAGAGGGTGGGTTGGAGTCGATCGCCTTCTGGGAGTCCGGCCTCAGAGGCTGTTTGGAGGTTGGTGCCGGTGAGGGCGGCTGTGCGGAGGGCTTCGGCGCGGCCGCGGGGGCCGCGGGTGTCTCGTAGGGGGGAGCCGGGGGTGTGGTGGCGTTGCCACCATTCTGTGGTGTTCTCGGCAGCGGTGCCGGCAGCCCAGTGGGTGGGGGTTTGGCAGGAGGGTTCGTCACAGAGGTGACGGATGACGTCGGCGGCTAGGAGCGCGTCGAGCCCGTAGGTGATGGCGTAGCCGAAGCGGTGGGCGATCATGACTAGGTCGCGACCGTCGGTTCGTTGTCCGACCCAGAATCGTCCATGCCCTTTGCTGGAGATTGCTCCGGTCCAGATGCGGCAGCCGGAGTCAAGTGTTGTGGCGGAGATCAGGTTCCGCCACCGTTCGATGACTGCCGGGTCTTCGAGGAAGGGCCGGAGTTCATCCACCGAAGCCATCGCCGGGCTTCTCTTCTTCGACCGGTTCCGGCTCGGCGGTTTCCTCGGGCGACTCCGGGGTGGGGGAGGCCTCGACCGAAGATGCTTCCTCAGCTGCGGTCGGGGTTTCCGGCGGGACGGTGACGCGGAGGAGCCGGCGTACTTCTGCGAGTTCGAGCTGGCACAGCTTGGCGACCTCGGTGTGGTCGTCGACCAGGGCAGCGAGGTCTTGAACGGTTTTGGCTTGCGCCTGCTCAGCAGACACAGCCTTCGCGCGTGCTGCTTCCAGCCGGGTGGTGGCGCGGTAGAAGGCGGACAGGGCCTTCTCGATCTTCTTCTCCTTCTCCAGCAGCTTCCGTCGTCTCTCTGCCTGTGCTTTTCTCGCCTGTTCTCTAGCAGCAACCGCCATGGTCAACCTCCCGTGCCTTCAATGTTCCAGTCCTAACATCCTACCTCACCCTTACTCTCTGCCCTCCTAACACCGCCCCCACAAATTTTTCTGTTTTCATCCGACACACCTCTTGCACTTCGGAGAGGTATGCTGGAGTCCCTGGTCAGGGAAGGGGATGGGAGGGAGGTGGGTCCTGGTGACTGCTTCGCTGCATAAGATCTCGGCGGGGGATGGGTATGAGTATCTGACGAAGCAGGTGGCGGCGTTTGATGACACGAACCTTGGCCGCCAGAAGCTGGCTGAGTATTACGCGGAGAAGGGGGAGTCGCCGGGGCGCTGGCTGGGTAAAGGTTTGGAGGGGTTGGGGGAGTTTGGTGACTGCTTCGCTGTCGCTGTGGGGTCGGTGGTGCGTGAGGATCAGATGCGTGCCTTGTTCGGGTCTGGTCGCCACCCGGAGGCTGATGCGATCGAGAAGCAAGCGCTGGACGCGGGGCTGAAACCGGAGAAGGCGTTGAAGGCGTCGCAGCTGGGGCGGGTGTTCAAGGACGGCACCAGTGGCCAGTTCCACGACTTGTTGCGGCGTGCGTATACCGCGTGGAATGAGGAGCATGGGCGTCGTCGGGGGGCGCGGATCCCTGATGAGGTTCGGGCGGGGATCCGCACGGTGCTTGCGGAGAAAACGTTCGTCAAGCGGTATGGGCGGAAACCGTTGAGCAGGCAGGAACTCGACGGGCATTTGAAGCAGGAGTTGCGAGGTGATGGGGGCCGGTCTTGTGCCGGGTTCGATGTCACGTTTTCTCCGGTGAAGTCGGTTTCGGCGTTGTGGGCGATCGCGGGTCGTGAGGTCGCTGGGGTGATTGAGCAGGCCCAGGACGAGGCTGTGCAGGATGCTGTTGCGTGGTTGGAGCAGCAGGCTGCCTATACGCGGCGGGGGGTTCGTGGGGCACGTCAGGTTGAGACGAAGGGGTTGTTGGCGGCGCAGTTCGTGCATCGGGATTCCCGGGCGGGGGATCCTGATCTCCACACCCATGTTGCGATCTCCAACAAGGTTCAGGACGCAGCGGATGGGGCCTGGCTTGCGTTGGATGGTCGTGTGATCTACCAGCTGATGGTTGCGGCATCGGAGCGGTACAACTCCAGTATGGAGCGGATCCTGACCGACAAGTTGGGGGTTGGGTTTCGGGTTCGGGAGTCGGATTCTGGGCGGCGATCGATCCGTGAGATCGACGGGATTCCGCAGGAGTTGATCGAGGCTTGGTCAACCCGTCGTGATGCAATCACTGCACGTCAGGAAGAGTTGGTGGCCGCTTTCGAGCAGCGTCACTTGCGGCCACCCACACCGGTGGAGACGCTCGCGTTGGCGCAGCAAGCAACTCTGGAAACCAGGGAAGCGAAACACGAACCCCGTTCCCTGGCTGAGCAGCGCGCTACCTGGCGCAGCCAAGCAGCCGAGATCCTGGGTGGCGAATCCCTGGTCGATGACATGGCGGCCGGGGTGTTGAACCGGCGAACCAGAACCCGAATGGTTGATACGGTTCTGGTGGATCGAGTGGCTGAGCGGGTTGTGGGGGCACTCGAAGAACGGCGTGCGACGTGGCAGATTCAGCACGTCACCGCGGAGGTAGAACGGCAGGTTCGTGGCCTCGGTGTGGCGGCTGGGCAGTATCACGACTTGGTGGCGCGTGTCATTGATGCTGTTGTTGAGCAGCAGTCGATTCCGGTTGTGACAGATCCCGAAGCGGCGATCGAAGTGCCGGCTGAGTTGCGGCGCAGTGATGGCGCGTCCATGTATGAGCGGGTCCACCAGCTGCGCTACACCAGCCGCCGGATCCTCGAAGCTGAGGAGTTCATTCGGGAGACCGCCCGCAGCCAAGATGGCGCCACCGTTGGGGAAGAAGCCGTCACCGTTGCGCTACTGGAATCAGTTGCCAACGGCATCGAACTGAATCCACAGCAAACCCGCCTGGTACGCGAGTTCGCGACTTCTGGTAGCCGGGTGCAGCTCGCGTTGGCTCCGGCCGGCACAGGTAAAACCACGGCCATGCGGGTCCTCGCCAGGGCGTGGGAGAACGGTGGCGGCACCGTGATCGCGGCTGCTCCCACTCACGTTGCTGTTGATGGATTGCAGGCGGCCATGGACGCCCCGGGCGGCACGATCGCGTCGCTGACAGCCGCTCTCACCCACGGAACCGCGTTGCCGGCATGGGCAGAGAGCATCAACGCCGGCAGCCTCGTCGTGGTTGACGAGGCCGGCATGGCCGGCACCTTCGAACTCGCCGAACTCATCAGCTTCGCGACCTCGCGTGGCGCCTCCATACGACTCATCGGTGATCACCAACAACTCGCCGCCGTCGCCGCCGGCGGAGTGCTCCGCGACATCGCCGCCGACGACACCGTCGCCACCGTCACCCTCGATGAAGTCATGCGTTTCGTCGATCCCGACGAAGCCGCCGCATCCTTGTCCCTACGCGAAGGCAACACCGACGCGCTTGGCTACTACCTCGACCACGACCGGATCCACACCGTCGCCGACGATGTCGCCAGCGAAGTCATCACCGCCGCCTGGCAGGCAGACATCGATCGCGGCTGGGAAACCGTGATGATCACCGCCACCAACGAAGACGCCACCCGGCTGAATCGTCTCGCCCGCCAACACCTCATCACCACCGGTGTCGTCGACGGCGACCAGGCATCGGTGGCGTTGCGTGATGGAAACCACGCCAGCACCGGAGACATCATCGTCACCCGCACCAACGACCGTAACCTCACCGTGTCGGCTACCGACTATGTGAAGAACCGGCAACGCTGGCGCGTCGTCCACGTCAACGATGACGGCTCCCTACAAGTACAAGGCACCGAACACGGCCTAGCAGCCACCCTGCCCGCCAAGTACGTCACCGAATCCTGTGAACTGGGCTACGCCGGCACCAGCCACTCCGCCCAAGGCATCACCGTCGACTCCACCCACACCCTCATCACCGGCGTGGAAAGCCGCCAGAACCTGTACGTGGCAATGTCACGCGGCCGCCACGAAAACCACACCTGGGTGACCACCGGAGCCGCCGAGGAATCCGGCATCTTCATGGAAACCCTCGAACCCCCCACCCCTGTGGAGGTCCTCGAAGCTCTCTTCAGCCGTGATGGTCAAGCCGTCTCGGCAACCACCCAAACCCGACTCGCCGAAGATCCACAACTCCTCCTGCAACACCACGCCACGATCTGGCAAGACAGCATCGCCAGTGGCCTCGCCGCCGTCGCCGGCGAAGAAACCTGTGCCCGGATCGATGAACACATCGAGGAACGGATCCCAGGCGCCCAGGACATGCGAGGCTACACCGAGCTGCGTACCCAGATGCTCGCTCTCGAACTCACCAGCCGCGACGCCTGCTCCATCTTCGACGTCGCGTTGGCGTCACGTCCCATGGGAGACGCCCGTAACCCTGTAGCCGTCATGACCTGGCGTCTCGCCAAAGACCACATCGACCTGCGCGGTGGCGGACCCCTACCAAGCCTGTGGCACATCCCCGACCCCGTAGCCGGTCTCCTGCCACCCGAATGGCAGGAATACCTCCACCACCGCCACGACCTGGTCACCGACACCGCCACCAGAATGCGTGACCTGGTCACCGAGTGGCTCAACCAACCCGAGACCGCACCGGCATGGAGTCGCCCCTACCTGGACGCCCCCGACCTGGTCAGCGACATGGCCCTCTTCCGCGCCAGTGTTGGTGTCCCCGACTCCGACCTCACCCCCCTCGGCCCGAAAGCACAATTCGTCAACGAACGCCAATGGCAATACCAGCTGCGGGATCAGGCCGCCCACCACACCGGCACCCACACCAACCGCTGGCAGCTGCCACAAGCCGTCATCAACGATCCCTACTGGCCCGTGCTCCACGCCCGCCTCAACGCACGCGCACAAGCAGGCATCAACGTCGACGACACCCTCCACGAAGCCCTACAACAAGGCCCCCTCCCCACCGAACACCCCGCAGCCGCCCTGTGGTACCGACTCTGCGACGATCTTCAAAACGTGCAGAGACCGAACTGGGATGGTGCGCTACGTGAGGTCCTCGGCAACAAATTGGTTGACGATGCTGCTGCGTTGCAGTCGTGGAGCCGTCTGGCAGCAGTCGTCCGTAGGTTGGAGGCCGATGGTCATGACCCACAGCCTGTGGTTGCCGCAGCAGCGACCCTGCTGCCCCGTGATGTCAGTAGCGATGCGTTGGTCCCGCTGCTGACCCAGTACATCAATGACGTCCTGCATCCACCTGCGGAGGAGGTCATTGATGTTGTTCACGACCCTGACGCTGATGTCGATTTTGAGTTGTTGCTCACCACCAGACCCCAACCCCTCAGCGACGAGGACCTTCCCGGAGATACTGAGCAACAGGAACGAAATCAACGTGATTTGGACGACGATCTGCCTCCTGTGGCTTTGGTTGATGATGTCAAAGACAGTGCGGATCTGCCAGAGACCGTGGAGCGTCAGGAATCCCTGGAGGTTGAGGAACAGCGCCGCAGTGAAGCCGCAACACCTCAACTTGATGAGTGGTATATCCCTGCTGGATCGGTGGTCGCTGATGACTCTGCGCAGGTCGTCGAGACTTCAGCTGGGGTCGGTCGAGACCGGATCGTAGAGCTGAATGAACAGGCAGCGGAGTTCTATCGCAGCTGCTACAAAGACTCCGGTGCGGCGGCTTATCTGGCTGGTCGGTTGGGAACTGATCTGAGTGATCAAGGCAGGGTCGTGGTGGGTTACGCCCCTGTCGGGAACAAGCTTGTTGTGCATCTGCGTGACCACGGCGCCAGCGACGGGGAACTGGTTGAGGCAGGTTTGGCGAAGTGGGGATGCCGGGGTGAGTTGATCGATGTATTCCGGGATCGGTTGATGTTTGGCATCCACACCAGCCAAGGCGAGTTAGCTGGGTTCATCGGGCGTGCCGCACCAGGTGCTGGTCCTAGGGTTCCGAAGTACCTCAACACACCTGGCACCAAGGTGTTCACCAAGGGAGAAGTGCTTTTCGGGTTGCCCGAGTACCAAGATCTTATCGATGCAGGGGCAGAAATCGTGCGCGTGGAAGGGCCGATGGATGCGTTGGCGATCACCGTGGCCACCGACGGCAAGGCTGTAGGGGTGGCACCTTTGGGGACTGCCTTGACCCAGGCTCAGGTCGAGGAGATCGCCCGTAACGGCCGTCGGGTGTGGGAGGCTACCGACACCGATGTCGCCGGGATGAAGGCCGCTGCGAAAGACTTTGAGCGGTACACGGCAGCGGGGATCACCGCGAAACAGTGGGTTCTGCTTCCTCCCGATGGGGAAACCACGGTGAAGGACCCGGCTGAGCTGCTCCAGTATCCCCAGGGCCGCGATCTTCTCCAAAAGCCTTTGCAGTGGGGGGATGTGGCACCCACTCTTGCCGGAACATTGCTCCGGCGGCTCGTGGAAGAGCATGGGCCGCGACTTGCCCAGGACGGAGCTGCGGTCCGTGTTGGGCTGGTACGTGAAGCAGCACGGCTCATCTCGCAGCTTCCCCCCACGGAGTGGGAGACTCACATCATGTTGACGGCGGAAGCATTCAGTAGGGCCAATCCGCAGGAGGATCTGACATGGAACATCGAACTGATCACAGCGGAAACTTACGACGCAGCAGAGGTGACCCACCCGCACTGGGTCGAGGATCCGTACCAGAATGCTCCGGTCGTGCGGCAGGTACCGACGTCGCGGACACAGGATCGGCATGAAGCCACTCGGGAAGCGCTCAGGAAGGCACGGGAGATCTTGGATCGCATGAATCAGAAAGAACAGCTTCCTGGGCAGGAACAACGCAGCCCGAACCATCCCAGACACCATGATGATGCGTCTGTTCAGCGTGACGATCTTCATCGGCGACTATGACGGAGGCCATAGATTCAAATGTGGGTGCGCGTTGGGTCATGCTTGGGTGGCGATCGCCGTCGCATCCGTTCTGGTTAGACGGACTGCAACCTTGAGCAGGTCTTGGTCAATGGGCACATGCCGAAGGCTGACCAGCGTGGCCGCATCGGCAAGCTCTGGGGGTCGCCCTAGGACACCTCGGCATCGAGGAAAAGAGGTCAGTGGTCCCCCCACCCGGCAGCACCGCTGTTGCGTTTGATGTGGACACGGATCCGTTCTTCTGTTTCCGCGCGAATGCGGTGCCAGGATGTTTTGTCCCAGCCGGTGGCATTTGGGGCCTTCATTTCAAGGTAGGCCTTATACAGTGCTTGCAGTTCCGACATCACAGCATTGTTGGTCCACCAGTCCTTTAGGAGAGCCCCCATGTAGAACGTCGGGTTGAGGAACGTGTCCACCCAGTGTTTGAGGCTCTCCGTTGCGGCAGGCCACGGATTGTGTTCCACCTGTTCGAGGTCTTCGACTCTCTCTGCCAGGTCTTCGACTCTCTCTGCCAACTGCGAGAGTAACTCGGCCAGCTGGGAGTCGTCGTCGCTGGTCATCGTTTGCGTCCTTTCGTGGCGGAACGGCGGCTGTGGGCCTTGTCAAAACGTTCCGCCACGTCGATTGGGATTTGTGCACGGAGTTTCTTGTCTTCGAACCATGCTGGAAGGCATCCCAGGATGGGGGGATGATGACCAGCGATGATGATGGCCTGATCCCGGTGCAGTTGGCGTAGCCACCAAGCGGGGGCGACAGGTTTCTCCACCCAGCTAGTGGTGGTTGAGGAGCCGTCCTTGTTCTCAGAGTGAGATGTTTGTTTCATCGAGTCCTGTCCAATCTTATCGGACAGGTGCACCAAGGTCTCATGATCGGAGATCCCGGGCAGATAGATCTTGGTGTAGTGGTTAGAGACGATGGTACGGGCTTTGGCGCGACCGTAGATTGATTCGATCTGTCCTTCGTCTTGCCAAACGCTGACCAGCAGCATTCCTTGCCCGGCACCAGCGCTGGCGAGATAGTCTAGACGACGCAGCGGTGCGATATTCGCAGCTTCGTCAAGGGCCAGTAGGAGGGGCGGGTCAAGGGCGATGGAACCTCGTTGCATGTATCGGTGCTCGACCCGCATGGTGATTGCGTTTACGAGGCATTCGTAGATGGGGGTGAATCGTGCCTGTTCCGTGGCAGGGGAGACCATGTAGAGGGTGCCGTGGGCTTCGATCAGTTTGTCTAGGTCAAGCAGGTCCGGGTCGTCGGCGAAGACGTTCACAGCAGCCGCAATACGTGGGTGGGTCCAGCCTTCGAGGATGGTTGCTGCTGTGGCGAGGACGGAGGACTTGGTTTCATGGACAAGTTCGACGAAACGAGCCCAGTAGGTGCTGGCTTGTTCTTCTCCGAGTTGATCGAGTTCGTGAGTGACGAAGTCCTCGTTGGCGCGGCCGCCGACTACAAGGTTCGCGACATCGCCCATGTGGCGGCCGTTCTGGGCTGCAAGGAACATCAACGGGGCGAGGAGGAATCGGGCTTGGGCGTCCCAGAACTCACTGTTCCTCACGCCGCCGGTAGCGTCTGCCTTGCTGGATTCTTGAATCCAGCGGGCAGCATCGAGAGCATCAGCCCAAGTGGCGATGTAGGCCAGAGGAGACCAGGTGGCTTGGCCGAGGCTACCTGATGGGTCGAATACCCATACGGGACCGTTATCTTCACGTCGGGATCGGGTGAGTTCCAGCAGATCGCCCTTAACACTGGTCACCACGGCAGGACCGTGGTGACGCAACACGGTACGAACGACATACCGGGGCGTCTTCCCGGCTCCACTTGGAGCCATGATCATCGCTGAACGCAGTGGGGGGTTTGCAAGATCATGACCATCGAGTTGCCCGATCCACAACCGGCGTGGATCAGGCTCGGGATCATCTCCAAGATCCTTGCGGACGGTTTTCCACTGAGCCCAATTGCTGGAACTGAGCCTTTCTGACTCTAGTGCGCTGCTGGAGTGAGAGCTGGGCATCACATACCCGATGACCAGCCCCAGTAAACTGGCCACGATGATGACCCCAAGCAGCCCCAGCAGCAGGGTCCATAGGTTCAACCCGAAAGGTAGCATCTCAGGTGTCCTCCTCGAAGGCGTCGTCAGTAAAGGTGATATGTTCTTCTAGCTCGGTTCGGATGGTTTCGACCACGATGGCTGGGAGGCGTGCCCCACGAACTCTGAGATGAGTGCCACGTGGCAGGGTTTGGATCAGGTGACGGCAGCTTGGATCGAGACCAGTTATTTCGATCACGGCTTGGGCGTTGTCAACCTTGGACTGACGGAAGATGCAGATCAGCTCAGCCTCGTCGAACAGGGACCTGAGGGGAGAACCTGGGGCGACGTCGCTGATGTGATGGAACACCGAAATCATTGAGGCTCCAACACCGCGTGCGCGTTTAGTGATGTCTCGGAGCATCTTTGGCACAGCACCGACACCTTCAGCAGAATAAGTTTCTTCGACCACAATGGACTTCTCGCCAGGGGTGTTGACCCACACCGATAGCAGGAATGTTGCGGTTATTGCCATCATCAACGCCAAGGCTTCGGACCCGAACTCTAGAGCGGAGGTGTCGAAAACCAGCAGCGGAGAGTCGAAACTCACCTCGGTGGTGTTGGGGCCGCTGGTTTCTCCATCGATCAACCCGGTCAAGTCGCCTGTGGTGTAGCGCAGCAGACCCAACACCACCGGCAGCCCCCATTGCTGAAGATCCGTGAGGGTGGTTCCGGTCAGGTAAGTGTCGGCGGGGTGTTGGAGGGCATGGATCACATCGTGGAGGGTCGCGATCCGGTGGTGCGTGGTGGCAGCATTCAAGGCATTGTGGTGGGCGGTGTTGAGGGCGTACTTCTCGTTCTCGGTGAGGTCACGTTCCAACGCGGTTTCGGCGACACGACGTAGGAGCCGATCTTGTCCGATGATGCCGCTTTCGTTTGCGGATTCGGAATGAACCGAGATGCGGGGGTCGAGTACGTTGATGACCGTACCTAGACGTCGGTCCTGATGGAACCGGAGTGTGGTGCCGCCGACCGCGTGGGAGAGTTTGGTGTACTCGCCCCGGTTCCCGCCGGATTGACGTTGGTTCTTCCGGTCGAACACGGCCGCACGGCCGCCAGTGGCGATGGAGCGGGTCAGCATAGTCTTGACGTAGCTGGATTTCGCGACTCCAAGATCTCCGATGACGCACTGGTTGGTGGCGGTGATGAAGCCGCCACGATACAGGTTCCATGCGGTTTCACATACCACTTGACCTGTCCAAACGTTCAATCCCAGCGGGGTGCCGTGGTTCTCCAGTTCGGTACTGGTCAGCACCGGCAGCAGGGCAGGGAGTTGTCGCCCAGAGGTCCACGTGCCTCGCACTGACGGATGCTGCCACCGCAGCAGCCAGACGACGCGACGCAGAAATCTGCCCCGCCCGAAACGGTACCAACTGCGCCGCCACCACTGATTGATTCCGGAACCAATGTTCTTGAGGGTCTTCTGCACCGTGACGGTGAAGGGGGTCTTCGACGGTGGTGGCAGAGATGTTCTAGTGGAGCGGCTGAGGGCGGTCATCGTTGGGGAACCTCCATCCCGATGGGGAGGAGCCGCAGCAGGGCGGCACCTGGTCTGTCGTGGTCAGGGGTAATGCCTTCTGCGCCACACTCAGCGACAGCTGTTTGGAGCTCATCGAAGAGGTTGTTGACTTCTCGTCGGCTCCGGCCGGACAGCATTACCCGCACCGAAGGGATGACCCCGATCTGACCGTACTGGACGATGTCAGCTGTGATATCGGATGCCAGGTGTTCCTTCGACCATGCCTCACCGCCATCGATCTTGCCCTGTTTGTCGATGTGGCGGGCCTTCGAGTGGGCCGTGGTCAACTGGTCTCGGGCGAACTTCTTCGCCGCGTGGCGTGGCACCAGCCGGGCTTGGGTAATGATCGTGCGGTATCCGAGCTGGGAGCCGAACACAATGGGTTCCAGCCAGCGTCCTGTCACTAGGGGCAAGGGCCAGTCGTCAAGCCCGAACGACGCAGAGGTGTGCCACCAAGTTTGTTCTCCTGAGGGGACGGTCACCATTGTGGCGTCGCGTCGCCAAGCTGGGCAGGAAGCGAAGATCTGGTCCGTGCAACCTTCTACATCGTGGGGGTTCTGGGCAGGATCAACCACAGCTCGGAGTAGGGCTGCGATCTCTTGGGGACTCAAGGCGGCTTTGACTTCGATCCCCTTCGAGGTGAGGATCTTCGCCACTAGGATCGCGGCATCGTATGCAGCTTCTGGTCCACTGCTCTCGGTCAGTGGGGGCTTCGCAACCCGTTCGAATAGGAGATCGATGTCGAAGCAGAGCACTGCATAGGAGTAGTAGCGTTCTGCGTCCTTGGTGGCTTCGAACGGAAGATCTGCCATCGATAGCACCACGTCATCGGACAGACCTGGTGCTAGGTCGGGTACCGCGGTGCGGACCTGTGTTGGATCTTCAGGTCGTACCAAGGTGAGCCAATCGATCTGGACCAATGCGTTCTTGGGGTCAGCGAGTTCCCGATGCAGGTTCACCACCGCGTTCTGCCACCGGTTGAGGTGGTCATCGGATGCCACCCCTGGAGTTGTGGTTGAGACCTCTAGCACCACCACCATGTGGTTCGGGTGCTCTAGTACACCCAACTCGGTGCCGTCCCCGGCTGGGACACTGACCATCCGAGTGGAATGCATCAGCAAGAACGGCTGGTCTTCACGGGCGGGATCGAAATCATCCCACCGAGCCCGACGCCCGATCCAGCTCCGGATATGATTGCCGAACTTCGACAGCCATGGGCGGCCGTCGCTGGTACGTCGAACCCACATCAGCACACACAACCCCCCAACTGCGGCAAGGGCAACCACTAGGGTGAGGCTCTTGGTGACCACGATCATCACCATCAACACCATTGCAATTGCGCCCAAGGAGATCAGCGCCGTTAGCTTGGTGGAGCTCAGCCATGGTATCGGGGTCACGCCTCCTAGACGGAACTTCTCCACCGTCATGACGGCCCCTTCCGCGAATGTGAGTTCTGCGTGGGCTGACTATGGTTCTGGTTCTGGTCGTAGCCGGTCTGTGATGAGCGATCCTTTGAACTACGAGGTTTCGTCCAGTCCGAGTACGTATCTGGGTCCACTGCGTAGCCGCCACCAGCAGCTTGGTAACTCTGCAATGCTCCTTCACGGGCTTTGGTCTGCAATGCTTTGCGACCTTGGTTCATAACCACTCCAGCCGCCA
The DNA here is from genome assembly GCA_937965785.1 of uncultured Propionibacteriaceae bacterium. Taxonomy (GTDB): domain Bacteria; phylum Actinomycetota; class Actinomycetes; order Propionibacteriales; family Propionibacteriaceae; genus Arachnia. Next base: position 19,165 of record CALCKT010000019.1, read on the forward strand.
CCACAGCACCCACCACGACAGCAGCTCCCGCCAGCACAGCACCCCCAGAGGCAGCAGCCTTTCCCCCAGCAGCTGTACCCGTTGCTGTGGACGCTTTCCCAGCACCACTAGCGGCAGTCCCGGATGTGGCTGCTGGCGACGGCGAGGAGCTCTGCTTAGAGAATCGCTGCACCAACCGCTGGACCCCGATACGGGCCTCCCCGGCACGGTGAGTCGCGCCTCGGGTGTGCTCCCGATAATCACCGGCGACTCCGCCCGATGCGTTCGACCCGTACGGGGACACCGCGGGCATGACATAACCTAAAACAACGGGCATTGAAACCATCACTCCTGTCATCGTTGTGATCAGAATCGCATTCATCCATCCCCCTTGGTTGTTGAACACATCCTTGACCATGAACATCATCAGCCACCAAGCGAATCGGGACACCGGAGGGACCAGAGCGAGTCCTATCGTGATTCCGATTATTCGCCAGAACATACGCCTGTTGTTCGGCCATATTGACATTGCAGTCGCGATGGGCATCAACACTGCCATGACGTATAGGGCGATCAGTGACACCGCATCTTCAACAATCCAAATTTGGACAAACGTGATAAATGCGATTGAAACCATAATCACAGCAATGGGTATATTGAAAATATCCCACAGGCTGTTGAACTTTATATACTTCGATAGCTCCCACGGTTTGATCGAATTGTTGTAGAAAGCATCCCCTAATTCCACGCTAAACCGATGCAGCAAATTTACCGCCTCGGGGACGCACAGCATCAGCGGCACGAAGGTGATGATCCGGGGCAAAGACTCCAATATCTCTTCACGAACTTTCGGATGGTAGTAGCCGCGTGACGCGCGAGCCAAGAAAATAATCAATACGACGACGAACACTATCAATCCGAGCATGAACAACACCCCGTAGGTGGCTAACCCGGGAGAAACAAATCCTTCTCCGAGACGTCCAGCCATCGCCCCCAACAAATTGTCAGCAGTCTTTCCAGCATCCTGAGACCACTCCTCAGACGCTGTCGACGGCGTTTGTCCTCCCGACGGCTCAGCAGATCCTGCCCCCGACCCTGATGCCGAGGGTTCGGGAGTAGAAGCCGATGCAGAAGCCGTCGGTGTCGACGGAGTAGACGCTGTTGGCGGCGGGGTTGACGGATTGAACGATGCCGACAAATGATCACTGGGCTTCGCGCTAGTCGGTTCTGGACACGGATCCTCGTCTTGAGCACCAACTGCCCAAGGGTTCACGCTGTAACTCCGGCATGGAGGTTTGTTGGCTTCAGGGGCGGTGTTAGCCCAAGTGAGAGGGACTGCTAGGAGACAGATTGCTCCGATCAGCCCTAAAGACAGCAGAAACGATTGGAGAACCTTCGAGGTCGGTAGCGTCTTCACTGGGTCAACACCGCCCCCGGGATCGAGTCTTGTGTCCCATCGGCGGGGATGGCCCACCCTTCACCGACATGAGATCTGATGAACTCCCAGCCAGGGTTGGTGACATCTGAACGAGTTTCCGCTTCGATCCCTCCGTCTTCAGATTTCCAGTCATTTTCGACCCATACCATGACGTTACGTATCATTTCAAAGCTTCGGACAACGCCGCCCATGTTGGTGTCGGTGCCGGTGCCGGAGTAGCGGGGGAGGAAGACCCATACTTCGACTCGTTGAGGTTGGCCTTCGGCGTTGTTTTCGATGTTGGTAATGCTGTAGGCCCCGTATTCGGGGATCGCGCCACCATAGAAACGTTCTTCGCTGGAGGGGAGAGCGGGGTTGTTTGCATCCATGACCACCCCGTCGTCATTTAGCCGGGCAGTGTCTCGGATCACCTTCCTGTATCCCACCCAAGCGGGATCGTGAAGCGTGTCCTCCAAGGATTTTCCAGTGTAGAGATGAGGAAAAAGCTCTGCTGCTGTAGATTCAACTACTCCCGCTAAGCAGCGATCAGCTCCAGCAACGCTCATTGCTGCGCCAACGGCACCGTCGACGGTGCGATTCCAGCCGATTTTGACACCGTAGATTTCACGGGCGTTGCCGGTGGAGACTGTTGCGGTCCCCCGGTACAAGCCGGGAAGAATCTCTTCGGTGACGGTCATCACTCCTTTGTAGGTGGTCTCCGAAGAAGTTGGTGCTGGCGTTGATGGCGTCATTGAGGGCATTGGGCTTTGGTTGCGTCCGTTGTGAGTGCCAAGCCAGTAGACCGTAATGAGGGCGACGGCCATGACCAGGCTGATGAAGATGAACTTGAGGCTTTTGCCGCTACGTTTAGTTTCAGGGTGGGGATGGTCAACGATCCTAGTCATGGCCAGTCTCCTTTGCTCAGCTGGGGGGTGCGGTGGGAGCAGAGCTCGGGGGCGGAACCTGCTGAGACGCGGCGGAGTCATAGATCGCCACGTAGATCACTGGAATAAGGACGAGCCCCACGATGACACCGACCGGGAACAAGATCTTCGCCACGAGTTCCTCAGAGTCGTGGCGGTGCTGCTTGCGGGCTCGGAGGACGTTGGCGATCGAAAGGATGAGGGCGATGACCGCCCAGATGAACGCCCCAGCCCAGACCCCAGCGATGAGGATCCCAGCCCAGTTGGTGAAGAGGGCTTGGAACGGGCCGAACCCTGGTGTGATGTTGTTGAACAGATCCCTCATCGATCAGTTCCTTTCTGTTGTGCGGTGGTTGTGGCCTTGACCAGAAGTTCTGCTGCGAGCTCCTCGAAGGCGACCTGGGTCGCCGGCTTCAACGAGTTCCAGCGAATAACTTGCTGGTTGAGGCCGGGATCGATGGGGATCTCCTGGATGGGGAGCCCCAGTCGGGTGAAATGCTCCTTGGCGAGTTGTCTCGCCAAGGGGTCACTCTCTCCGACGTTGTTGGTCCCAACGATGATGGTACGGGTCTGCACCGACGTATCACGTTCCAGCATCGTCTCCAGCATCTTAACTGCCGGTTCGACGTGGTCGGCACGCCATTTCATCGGCACCACGTACGCGTCAGCGGCTCGGACTGAGGCCCTCCACGACACCGACAGTTCCGCATTGCCGGTGTCGAACCCGACGATGGAGTAGAACCTTTTCAGCACGGTGTGGAGCTTGGTGAAGTCATCCCAGCTGATCGCGGCCGTCGTCTCAGGATCGGAAGCCAGCACCCACTCCGAGGAGTCTGGTTGCCGGTTCATGCACCACTCCAGTTCTGAGATCTGAGCGTGCCTACCCAGTAGGTACTCGATATTGCCGAGCAAGTCTCCGATGTGCCGGTCATGGGAGACCACCGACCGTAACAGTGCAGTCCCGCGGAGTTCGTTCATGTCAACCATCCCCACCCCGCCACCACGGGCATTCGCCAGTGCTGCCATAACACCGCGCATTGTGGGGGTCTTGCCTGCCCCGCCCTTGACCGAGACCGCCGTGATCGACACCGACCCGGGGAAGCCCACCAGCAATCGGGCCTTTCTCTCTGCTGCCTGGAGCTGTGTTTTCGATGGGCCTAACCGCAACAGCTTGCGCCACCCTGTGGCCTCGGGAAGATCCCCCAATGCCCTCAATGACGCCGTCAATGCCCCTGCTGCAATCACCGGAGGCGCCACAACCGCTTCCTCGGCCTCCACAGGCTCTGGTTGTGAATCAAGCTCTGCGGAGCAGGAAGAGTCAACAGAAACTGTTGACTCTTCCTGCTCCGCCGGAGGAGTGTTTTGTTCGTCGGCGTGCGCGTCTTGCGCGGCCTGATGAGGGGCCAAGCCATCCCGCAGGGTGTCAAGCCCTGGCCCCCGCGCAGTGCTGTTCGTGGTTCCCATGCCACCACACCCTACCATGAGTTACTGACAGAGTGAAGAAAGAACTAGAATGAACTAAAAATGACTATACTAGGGATTGCGTTCTTGTTGGTGCTGCACGGCAGGAGGTGTGATGTGGCCCTGTGCTGAGGAGGGGTCGGGCAGACTAAAGGTCATGTCCGAGTCCCTTGACCGTAACGATCCGTCAACCTGGCCGTACTTCATGAAGATCGAGGAGGTGGCCCAAGTGTTGGATGTTGGTCGATCAGTGGTGGATCGGCTCATCTCGGGCCCCCAACCGCGGCTGCGGTCGGTACGACTGAGCAGCCCTGACGCGCAGCGGGACTACCGCCGGATCACCAAGGAAGACCTTCTTCGGCTGGCTGTGACCGCTGATGGCGGAGAGGAAAGTCCTAGTGACGGGGCATGAGCGAAGGAGCAGTGTGTGGGTAAGGCAGAGATAAGAAGGCGTAAGTCCCGGAAGAAGGGGTCTAGCTTGGCGATGTTGGGTTGTGCTTCGGTTGCTGTGCTGATGACGTTGTGTCTTGCGATGTGCGGGTCGATCTCGCCGAAAGAACGCGCGGAAGAGCAGCAGGGAAGTCAACGGTGTCGTTCTGCTGGGGTGACAACGGGTTGGACCATTCCGATAGGGGAGCCGTACCGTATCACCAGTCCGTTTGGATACAGGAGGTCCCCGATCAGTGGCCGCTCGGACCTACACACCGGTATCGATCTGTCCTCGGCGTCGCGTCATGCTCCGGTCCTTGCCGCATCGTCAGGGACGGTGACCAGGGTTGAGAACCTCGGAGCGCGCTCTTACGGCAGGTGGATCGAGATTGATCATGGCAGCGGCACTACGACCCGGTACGCCCACCTCGACGCAGTGAAGGTCGTAATTGGGGACCAAGTCGCAACAGGGCAGCAGATCGGAGTCGAAGGTGCATCGGGCGGTGTGACGGGTCCACATCTTCACTTCGAGGTGCGGCGTAACGGTACTGCTGTTGATCCGGTCGAGGCGTTCACGCAATACCAGTTGGCTTTCGATGGATCGCCCGGTTCGACGACGCGGCAAGGATCGGTGGTGACGGCCGTCAGCGCGCAGGAGGTTGCTACGTTCCTGCCGAACCCGCGAGGGGTGGATCTTTCTGGTTCGCTCAGCCCTGAGCAGATCGCGACGGCGACGAAGATCGCGGAGGTTGGACAGCGGCTTGGTCTGCCTCCTAGGGCATGGGCGATTGCATTGATAACAGCGTTACAGGAATCCACTCTTGGCGCTGATCACTCGACATGGCGTCCCAATGGCGACGGAGATGTCGGAGTGTTCCAGCAACGTGGCTACGTCGGCTGGTATGCCGACGGGAACAGCCTAGAGGAGAACACCACCATTCTCAACGACGTCACGTACGCCGCCGAGACGTTCTACCACGGCCACGACGTTGCGAAGAAAGCGCCTGGCGCGGCTGGACCCGTCGGTTATCACATCCCCGGCCTGGTCGATATCAAGGGCTGGGAGACCATGCCGCTGTGGCAGGCTGCACAGCGGGTGCAGGTTTCTGCGTTTCCTCTCTATTACGCCAAACACGAAGCCACCGTCGCATCCTTGCTCCCTCGGTTGAGTATCAACGCGGTCGATCGCTGCACCCCTGCCAAGGAGGGGATTCCGGCCGATGGAACCGTTGGGGAGAAGGTCGCTGCCCATGCGTTGACCCAGCTCGGGGTGCCGTACTCGTGGGGTGGTGGAAATCCAAACGGCCCTTCGACAGGGCACTGCTGCTCGCCTGGTGGACAGAACGGCGCCAACATCGTTGGGTTTGACTGCTCTGGGCTGGCGCTGTGGGCGTGGGCACAGGTCGGAGTGAAATTACCCCACGAGTCGTCGGCGCAGCAGAAACTCATAACACCCGTTCAAGCCGCTGACATCCAAGCCGGCGACCTGCTGTTCTTCCCCGGACATGTCGGGATCGCCGATGGCAAGGGCGGCATGATCGAAGCTCCCCGCCCCGGAGTAGCGGTCCGGGTCACCCCAAACGTCCTCAACGACTCCTACTACGGACCTCGTTTCACCGGTGCCGGACGCCCTAGCACTGAGACAGCGAAGAAAGGATGACGCAGCCATGACATGGATGTATGCCTGGTGGCGACGACGACTCACGGTAGTCTCTGATCCGTCGAGGCAGGAGGCGCGATGGTGCGACGTCGGGTCGAGGTTCCCAGCAACCAACCGGAGCTGGACCTGTGGGGACTCCCTGAAGTCAAAGCCGATCAGCGAGTCGTCCGCCTTCAACGCACCCCCATCCAGCCCAGTTTCAACTTCGACGAGGAGCCCAGTGATGAACAAGTACGGGTTGATGGCGCAGTCTCACTGGAAACTTCACGCACCCCGCAGGTACCAAGAACTGAAGGACCCGACAGAGTTCTTCGCCCACTTGGGGGAGGAACTAGTCGACGAGATCGCCCAAGTCATGGAGCCTCAAGCACAGGCTCTGCCTCCCAACCTTCCCTACTGGAAGAAGACTCAGCTGCTGTTGCAAATTCAGCGGCAGGCCGAGGAGACCGTACTGAGGGACCATATCTGGACGGTCCACGAACCCAGCCTAGATCCCGAAACCCGATTGGAGGAGATTCTCGACCAGCTTCCCAACCCCGCGATGGTCACCGCAGAGCTGAGGCGACTCGACGATCAGGTGGCACGGAACTGCGAGGAGAGCAAAGTCGAGTTCGGCTACACCCAGGAGGAGCGGCTGCACCACGATCAACTGCTCCGGCTGAGGGACCTGCTAGTCATGGCGGAGAATCCGGACCTGTTGTGGAAGGACCGCCTTCAGGCAGCCGAGCAGGCCAGCGACCTGTCTTCCACCCCGGCCGTGTAGCCTCATTGGCCCCATCCGGGGCAAAGGCCCGCTACCGGGCCAATGTTGCCGCGATCCAGACAGTTAAGCTTCTTCGCGCTGAGGACAGGGCGGCCACAGCCAAGGAGCAACAGGTCCTAGCACAGTGGAGTTCATGGGGGGCCGTCCCTGAGGTCTTCGATCACGCGAACCATGGATGGGCGCAAGAACGGGCAAAACTACGGCAGCTGTTGGGGGAACAGGGCTGGACCGCAGCACGCCGAACCACGTTGAATGCGCACTACACCTCCCCCGAGCTGGTGCACGAGATCTGGGGAGCCCTCACTGGGTTGGGGCTGACCCAGGGCAGAGTCCTAGAACCAGGATGCGGATCAGGGACCTTCATCGGTGCCGCCCCGGAAGGGGTGCAGATGGTGGGAGTGGAATTGGACCCCACCACCGCCCAGATCGCCCAAGCCCTCTACCCCCAGGCAACAATCCGGGCTGAGTCCTTCGCCGAGAGCAGGTTCCCCGCCCTCTTTGACGGGGTGATCGGGAACGTGCCCTTCGGGGATGTTGCCCTCCACGACCCGATCCACAACCCGAACCGGCATAGCATCCACAACCACTTCATCCTCAAGTCGTTGGGTTTGACTGCTCCTGGTGGAGTCATAGCGGTATTGACCTCACGATTCACTCTCGACGCCACCAACCCCGCTGCTCGCCGTGACATGTATGCCCATGCGGACCTATTGGGTGCGGTGAGGCTTCCTACCGGGGCCCATCGACGTTCCGCCGGCACTGAGGCCGTCACCGACCTGCTGATCTTCCGCCGTCGTCTTGAGGGGGAAACCCCCCAGCCATTCATGTGGGAGACCACCGCCCCGCTGCCCGGCGCATCGTCTGTTCGGGTCAACTCTTACTTCACAACATACCCCGGACACGTGGTGGGTCGCTTCGAGGTCGGGCACGGCATGCACAACTCCGAGACCCTGCATGTGATCTCCCCCAACTTGGACTCCACCAGCGTCCAGGTTCATCAGGTGCTTGAGCAGATCACCATCGAAGCACGAGCCAGCAACCTAACTTGGCAGCAAGCCCCTGCTGCGCAGCCCCTCACCCGGTCGGTGGATACGAATCCCAGTACTTTGTGGGATGGCACCGTGGTGCAACATGCGGGGCAGTTCCACATCGTCAATGCCGGGCGTCTTGAGGCGTTGAAGGTGCCTTCCTCCCAGAAGGCCGAATTGGGAATGCTAGTTCAGTTGCGCGATGTAACCCGGGACTTGCTGCAACAAGAAGCCGTCACCACCGGCGGAGAGGATGAGCTGAACGAGCTCCGAGCACAGCTCCGCGGGCTCTACCACTCTTACGTGGAAACCTATGGGCCCCTCAACCGGTTCTCGCTACGCCGTACCGGCCGGGAGGAACCGGTGCTGAACGATCTCACCGGAGAACCGATCATCGATCCGGTTACCCAGCAGCCCCAGACCCAACCCCGCTACGCCCGAATCCAACCTCCGGTCAGGCGATTTTTCCGCAATGACCCTCACGCTCCGCTGGTGTATGCGTTGGAGATCTTCGACGAGCAGACCCACAGCAGCACTCCAGCCACGTTGTTGACCCAGCGGGTTCTTGCGCCACGTCCTGACCCGCAAGGCGCGGACACCGTCGAGGATGCGTTGGCGATCACCCTCAATCGCAGCGGCGAGGTTGATATCACCGCAATCGCGGAATTGCTCGGTACCAGCGTCGAGGAGACCCGAGCCCAGCTTGGCGGGCTGGTTTTCGACGACCCTGCCACAGGGAAACTTATCCATGCCCCCGAATACCTCTCCGGCAACGTAAGAGAGAAACTAGACGCCGCACGCCTGGCGGCAGCTGCTGATCCTGAACGCTACAATCCCAACGTCACCGCACTGCGGCAGGTTCTCCCCGAACCCCTCGGCCCCGCCGACATCCAGGCCCGGCTGGGCAGCGTGTGGATCTCAGCCCAGATCCACCAGGACTTCCTCATCGAGTTGCTCCGCGACAACCTCCTGAAAGTGGAGAACCCCCTTCCCGGAACATGGAACGTCACCGGCAAGCGGTACGGGATCCGCGCCACCGAGGAATGGGGTACCTCCCGGTTGAGCGCCCCAGACCTGGCCCAGGCGTTGATGGAGCAGCGACCCATCCAGGTCCGCGACCAGGTCGTCGACCCTGACGGACGCACCACATGGGTCATCAACCCAGTGGAAACCTCCGCAGCCCAAGCCAAGGCCGAAGAACTCCAAGAACGTTTCAGCGAGTGGGTGTGGGAGGACCCAGCCCGAGCGGCCGCCCTCAGCCAGGAATACAACCGCCGCTTCAACTCGCTGGTGCTGCGGGACTACACCGAAGCTGGGAAACATCTCCGGTTCCCCGGCCTGTCCCTCCCCTTCACCCTGCACCCCCACCAACGTTCTGCCGTGGCCAGGGGAATCTCTGAGCCCGTGGTCGGGCTGTTCCACGGAGTCGGGGCAGGTAAGACCTTGGAGATGATCGTCATCGCCGCTGAGCTCAAACGCATGGGCATGATCACCAAACCCGCCATCGTGGTCCCCAACCACATGCTGGAACAGTTCTCCAGGGAATGGCTCCAGGCCTACCCGGCTGCCCGAGTTCTCGCCGCCTCCAGCGACGACCTACGAGGCGAGAACCGACGACTGTTCATCGCCCGTGCCGCAACCAACGACTGGGACGCAGTCATCCTCACCCAAGGAGCCTTCAAGCGGATCAGTCTGTCCCCGCAGGCCCAAGCCAACTACATCGACTCCGAGGTCGAACTTCTACGACAACACCTTGAACAAGCACGACAGGATGGCCTCAGCAACCGCAGTATCAAACAGATCGAGAAACGTCTCGAACACCGTGAACAAGATCTTCGGGCACTGCTGGACTCCCCCAAGGACCCCGGTATCCACTGGGAAGACACCGGCATTGATTACCTCTTGGTCGACGAGGCTCACATGTACAAGAACCTTGCGACCCCCTCAGCCATCCCCGGTGCCAGCATCCAAGGCTCTCAACAAGCCAGTGATCTTCACATGAAACTGGAATGGCTCCGTAGCCGCCACGGGAATCGGGTGGCAACCCTGGCCACCGCCACTCCCTTGGCTAACAGCGTCACCGAAGCCCACGTCATGCAACGCTACCTTCGCCCAGACCTGCTCCGTGAAGCAGGAGTCGAGAACTTCGATGCATGGGCAGCGACCTTCGGGAAGGTCGTCACCGAGATGGAGATGGGAGTCACTGGCGGATTCAAGCTCACGAGCAGGTTCGCCAGTTTCACCAACGTCCCTGAAATGCTCCGAATGTGGCACGTCTTCGCTGATGTCAAGACTTCTCAAGACCTCAACCTCAACGTTCCCCTCATCGCGCCACGCGCCAGCGACGGGAAACGAGAAACCGAAACCGTCGTCTTACCTCCCACCCCCGAGGTGGTCGCGTTCATCAAGAAACTCGGAGAACGCGCCGAAAAGGTTGCTTCCCGCATGGTCAGTCCCCAGGACGACAATATGCTCACCATCACCAGCGACGGCCGTAAAGCAGCCCTCGACATGCGTCTGATCGACGAGCGCTACCTCCCCACCGAGACAGTCAAACTTGATCTCGTTGCCCGCCAGATCTCCCAGATCTGGAACCAAACCCGCGCCAACACCTACCTCGACGTCACCGGAGACCTCTCCCCCACCCCAGGAGCTCTCCAACTCGTCTTCTGCGATCTCGGGACCCCCAACAAGGACCGCTGGGACGCCTACACCGAACTCAAACACCTCCTCGTCGAACAGGGCATGCCGCCAGAGACCATTCGTTTCATGCACGAAGCGAACAACGACACCGACAAGGCAAGGCTCTTCGCGGCCGCTCGGTCCGGGCACATCCAGGTCCTCATCGGCTCCACCGCAAAGATGGGAGTCGGCACCAACGTCCAGAACCGGTTGGTCGCTATGCACCATATTGACTGCCCTTGGAGACCTGCTGACCTCGAACAACGAGACGGGCGAGGGATCCGTCAAGGCAACCAGAACCCCGAAGTCGCGATCTACCGCTACGTCACCGAGCGTAGTTTCGACGCCTACTCTTGGCAGACCGTCGCCCGTAAAGCCGCGTTCATCGCTCAAGTCATGAACGGACGCATCGACATTCGAGAGATCGAAGACGTCGGCGACACTGCGCTGTCCGCAGCCGAAGCCAAGGCCCTCGCCTCCGGTAACCCTCTCCTTCTTGAACGAGCCAACGCCGAGAACGCCTTCCAGAAACTTCGCCGCGAGAAAGTCGCCCATGACCGCTCCCAAGCAGCTCTCACACACACCCTCACCGAAACCAACATCAGCCTGACTACCCAACGCAGCAACTTGAAGCGTCTCGAAACAGCCGCCTCCCGCACCATCCCCACCAATGCCGACAACTTCGAGATCACCATCGACGGCCACACCATCACTTCCCGCACCGACGCCGTCGATGCCCTTGCCCACTGGGCGGCAACTAACCCTGACTGGGACAATCATCGTCATACCCCCACGCCCATTGGCCAACTCGGCGGCCACACTCTCACCGCCTACGCAGCAACCTTTAGGGAAACAGGCAACCTCGAAGAACAAGCCGTCATCGAGCTCCACAACGTTCCTTTGTCACGTAGCCACATCCCCATCAACGAACTCCGCACCCCCACTCTCGGCACAATCCGCACCTTCGAGAACAAGATCACCGCCATTGACCGCCACCTCACAGACACCCGAGCCACTATCGATCGCCTCGAAGACGAAGCCACCCAGATCATCCAACGACTCGGGCAGCCCTTCCCTAAACAAGACCAACTCGACACCGCCCATACCCATCTCATCCGAATCGACAACCGCATCAAGAAAGCCCGAAACATCACCCAGCCAGCAGCACCCCAGTTGGAGTCCATCGCCCAAGCTACCCCGAACACTCCCGCCCACAGCAGCAACTACCCGAACCACCCCCCCACCCCAAGCCGCCACACCTACAACTCACCCAGCCATCAAATTTGACTAGTAGCTACCAAGCTGCCCAATTGGCAGACATGACCCGCGCGTAACTCCCAGGCCTCGTCGGGAGTAAACGCGAACAACAGATCCTTGATGCAGTGTTACCGGGATTCTGTGCTGCTGGCACGTGGGGACCCTGCTCTGGTTGGGATCGAAGGAGGGCCGCCGGGGATAGTGAGACCTGTCCGTGGGTTGAGAGTGAGGTGCGCCTCGGGCCATGCCTGGTTGACCGAGGCGACAGCTTTGGCGAGGTCGGCCTTGAAGTCAAGGCGTTGGCGTGAGGTCGTCGCGTGAGGTGCGAAGAGATGCGCGAGGTTATCCCAGGTCGTCTGGATGCCGCGGGGGTGAGCGAACCGTTGGACTGTGGTCCAGACATACAGATCGATAGCTCGGGGCTTGCTGAGCGCCGTCAGAATTGCAAGGTTGATCGGGATCGGATGGGCCACGAGCTCCCGCCAGAAGGGGAGCGAAAGCTCGATGTATGACGGCTCAAGGGTATCTTGCCCCTCAGCCGCCGAGGAAGAGAAGGAGACGTCCATGCTGTCGGCTAGGAACATGTTCGTCACTTGGTCTCGGGCGCTCCAGCGTTTCTCGATAGTGATGGAGGTGTGAGTGAGGCGACGGACCTGCTCCCGCAGCAAGGTGATCGAACCACGAGTACCGCCTCGGACTCGGTGGTCCATACCGATCAGGGCAAAGAACTCACGCAGGCTAGAGCCCAGTGGAATGCGCCGTCCATCCTCTTCTGGGAGCCCTCGTCGTTTCACCGCTTGGGTGGCCAGGTAAGCCAACAGGAGGCGTGGATAACGCCCATAGGGTAGACCTGCCGTCGAGGAAACCGTGTAGGTCAAGGGACCCCGTGTCAGTGTGACCTTGTCCGTGTCACGACGTTTGTAGGGGAAGAGTGCTTGGACGAGCACACGAGATGAGTACCCAACCTCGACTTGTTCGGGGTCCTCAGACCAGTTGGACTGGTTGATTGAACTGGGCGTCGATACCATGAAGGTAGGCCTCCGGTGAGTTGAACTGTTCTTGCTGGAGTGGCCTAGGACCCACATCACCGTTGGTAGCAGTGGTGTGGGTCCGCCCTAGTCAGACGAACCTCGACCTCTCCGATGTCAGCAACTTGACAGTACTGACACCCTTACCCTAGCACCCGCTAGCGTCGCCTCAAGTTTTCCACAGGCAAGTGCTCAGATTACGCTGATCTACCCTCACTTCTTACGCTGATCTACCCTCACCGAATTTTCCACTACGCTGATCTACCCTCACTTCTACGCTGATCTACCCTCACTTCTACGCTGATCTACCCTCACTTCTACGCTGATCTACCCTCACTTCTGAGACAGCAACTTCGATTTGACTAGGGGGTTTGCCTGTTTTCCACAGGTGTCTATAGGTATATATGAGTATTTAATATCCGGCGGGAGCCCGCCGCTACCAAGCGTACGCTGTGGACAAGCAAAGCTAGACAGAAACCTCGGGTCGTAGGATGACGTAAAATTGAAAAACTAGTAAATCTTCTTCGAGAAAGGTAGTAACATGAATGTGGAGCAGCAATGGCCTGAGCTGTTCAAAGGGTTGACTTCAAAACAGGTGTGGAGTGTGCAGCAGGCGTGTGCCGCTGGTCAGCATGAGGGATGGGATCCGTGTCAGGAAGAGGTTCGTGATCTTGTAGCACGAGCTCGTGGAGAACTGTCAAGTGAAGAGCTGCTGGCTCGGGCTCAGGCTCGGGCCGCTGGGCCGAGGTCAGCATGACCCAAGAGTCTCGGTGGCAGGCACAGTTCTATCCAGGCACACAGACCCGACGAAACCTGCTTGATATCCAAGATGCTGACCAGCTCCGCCGACTCGAATATCAGGCTGCTGCCGAACGAGCCCGTGAGTTGCTCGACCACCCTAATCTGATCGTTCACAGCTTCAATACCGACCATCTCCAAGCGATCCACCGGCATCTGTTCCAAGATATCTATTCATGGGCAGGGAAATTTCGTGACTTCGACATGTCGAAGCTAGGTGGTCAGGGGTTCGCGTTCCAGCCGAACGGGATCCACGAGTATCTGGAACGAGCGTTTGATGTCGTTACTGAAGTTGAGTGGGGGCGTCTTGATGAAGAACGTTTTCCGCGTGCGATAGCGTGGCTTTACGCGGAGTTAAATCACGCACATCCATTTCCGGAAGGCAATGGCCGTGCGGGGAAAATATTTCTGGAGCATGTTGCTGCCCAATCCAGATTTCGCCTCGACTTCAGTCGAGTCGACCCTGCCGCATGGAATCTTGCCTCGGAGATGAGTATGCCGGAGCATCCTACGTGGGAGCCAGATCCTATCCCGCTCGTGAAGGTGTTTGAGACTGCGACGGAACCACGGAATCCGATTCAGGCTTTGGCAAGACGGCAGACGGTCTTGTTGCAGCAGCTACTGAACATTGAGACGATGACTCCTGTCCAAGCACAGGCTTGGCTTGCCGATGCAACAAGTTCGATGCGTGCTCTTGAGCGACTCGACCCCGCTACTAAAGAACTACCTGAGTTGACCGAGACCGCTCGACGACTTGCGGGAACGGAGTCACGTACCATCACAGAGCGTGCTTGGCCTTTTGATTCCTACCAACGCTTCATGGCGTTTGATGAACTGTATGGATCGTTCACTAGGGCGGTGGATACAGTAACTCATCCTGAGAAGGGTCAGGAGCCTCAGGGACACAATGATCCGCACCACAGCATTCATCATGAGGGTCATGGTCATGCTCTACCGGAGCAGGAACCTAAGCTTCAGCGTTGACGTTACTTTGCAGCTGCGGGGGCGAGAGTCTAGCCGGATTCATTGTTCCTGCCGTGACTGACAAAATCCTCCGCGTGCGCGAGGGTGCGGTAGAGGGTGGAGCGGTCGATGCCGAGGTCGCGGGCGATTTTGGCTTTGGGTACCCCGGCAGCGATACGCCGACGGGCGTCGTCGACCTGTTGGCGGGTCAGGCTGCGGCCACGCCCCCGCCGACCCTGGTAGACACCCCGTTTCTTCGCGGCCGCGATCCCCTCGGCCTGGCGTTCGCGGATCAAGGCCCGCTCGAACTCCGCGAGCGCCCCAAGAAGATGCAACATCAGATTGCTGAGAGCATCAGCCTTACCGGGCCGGTAGGTCAAGCCCTCGGTGAGAAACTCGACACTCACCCCACCACGAACTAGGTGGTCGACGAGGTGCTGGAGATCTCGCAGGTCCCGGGCCAACCGATCCATTGAGGTGACCCGGAGGGTGTCTCCCTCCCGGACGTAGTCCAGAAGCTGGGCAAGGCCCGGACGATCCCTGGTGGAGCCGGTGACCTGGTCACTGAACAGCTTGTCGACCTCCCCCAAGGCTTCGACCTGGCGGGTGAGGTGTTGGTCCCGGCTGGACACCCGTGCGTAGCCGATCACCTGCCCCTTACCCGCTCCCTTTTGTTGCGCCATGTCTAAGATCATGCCACACATCCGTTGCAGAAACCCGATTCGGGGGATCTTCTGCAACACTTCGAGGGGGCGGGTGTGTGTTGCGTCCGGGTGTACCCCAACGCAACACACCAACCACCTCGACAAGCCTTCATCAACCTCACCCCTAGTTCCTCAGACGAGGGTGCTGGGTGAAGAAACCCTCTTGGCTGGCCCAGCGTAGGATCAGCCGGGACTCCGCAGCTTCGCCGAAGCCTCAGAATCCCGGACCGCCCCGGGATACCTCGGCGTCGAGGAAGACACGGCCGTCGCGGTCCTGAACCACGACCCTGATCGATGAGCCGATGCCCGGCCTTCCGTCCGAACGTTTGACGCCTACTGTCCCACGGTGGGACAGTAGGCGTATCCCACCGTGGGACGCAAGGAGAGGTTATGTCGACCTTCGAGAGCACGAGGGAAGCACACCGCGTTGCGCGGGAGCGGGCGAGTGTCGCTGCTGCGCTGGAAGCGGCCACGCTGCACACTGCCATCTATGACGCGCGTGAAGCGGGCATGTCGGTGCGGGAGGCGGCTGCTGCTTTGGGTGTGCCGAAGTCGGTTGTCGCTCGTCATTGGCGCGAGGGACATCGCTGCACCCCGCCCGTTCCTGTATGGGGCTCAGAATCAGCTTGGCGCGAGGCGCATGCGGCGATCTGGGCACATGATCCTCACGCGGCTGACGACTTCGTACCGTACGAGTGGATCGACGATGGAACGCAGCGGACAGTCCGTGCCCGTTCTCTGGGGACGGCGATCCTTAGGCAGCACTGAGTTATCGGTCTCTAACCCTCAAGAGCTAGAGGCGCGTGGTGGAAGGACCAGAACTGTTGAACCACTCCAGCAGCACGACCCCATTGACCGTACCCACCACGAGGACGGCGACGACTCCGACGTTGTTGCCTGGGTCGTGCGATCGGAGTCGCTCGAAGAGGAGATGCGGGCGATCGCCAAGGCGATCATTCAGCGCGCCGTGGGAGCAGGACCAGGCCGCCTACCGCGAGGCGTACCCCAGCGCAACAACGAAAAACCTCCAATAGGACTAATAGTACTATTAGAGGCAACAGGGGTAGAGGGGGTGTGCACCGAGACCGCTTGACCTACCGCAACGGCAATAGTACTGTTGGGGGGAGTAGAGGTAACAGGGGTGGTGGAGGTGGCGTGTAACCCTATTCCCCCCGGTAACTCTATGTTCTCTAACAGTACTACTAGCCCTATTGGAGGTATTGCCGTGACGGCTCAAATCATCGCCTTGTGCAACCAGAAGGGTGGCGTCGGCAAGAGCACCACTACATTCCACCTGGCACGCGCGGCCGTGCTACGGGGACAGCGGGTGCTTGTCGTCGACAACGACCCGCAAGGCAACCTCACGGCCGTGGCGGCCGCCGAGACCGTCGAGGAGGATCAGGTAGGGCTTGCGGATGCTCTCAGCTCGCGGGCACCCGAGAAGATCCGCGACGTGATCGTGCAGGGCGTGTGGCCCGGCCTCGACGTGGTGCCCACGTCTGGCGTCGCGCTCGGCTATGTGCGTGACGAGCTCGTGATCGCTGGAGCGGGCCGGGAGGGTCGCCTGCGCGAGGCGCTGAAGACCGTCGCAGACGACTACGACCTGATCCTCATCGACTGCGCGCCGAGCCTGGACCAGCTCACGATCAACGGCCTCACGGCCGCGGAGACGGTCCTCATCGTGACGCACTCGAAGTTGTTCAGCGCCAACGGCTTGGCGCAGCTCCTCGACACGATCAACAGCGTGAAGAGGCACTACAACCCTAAGCTGACCGTCGCTGGGGTGATCGTGAACCAGCACGAGGAGCAGACCGTGAGTGGCCGCACCTGGCTGGAGGAGCTGCACACCGCAGCGAAGAGCCGCGACCTGACCGTTCTCAGCCCACCGATCCCCAAGCGCGTCGTCATCAGCGACGCTCTCGAAGCCGCGAGCGGCCTCGACGAGTGGCCGGGCACCGAGACCACAGCGCTCAGCGCCATCTACGATGCCCACCTGACCGCGATCGAAGGAGCTGCATCATGACCCGCCCCACACCACGCAAGTCAAGCCTGGCCGGGTCGAGCCCCATCACCTCATCGCCCACGGAACCGACGACCGTTGACGCCGCGGGCTGGACCCAGGGGCAGCACGAGGAAGTCGACCAGAAGGCTCCGCAGGCCAAGAGGAAGTACCCGCACAAGGTGTCGTTCTATCAGTCCCCGGAGGACACTGACCGCGTCCGCGGGGCGATCCTGCACACGATGACCACCGAGGGACCACGCTCGCTGTCGCAGTTCATCCACCAGGCCGTCATGGCCGAGGTCGAGCGGCTAGAACGCGAGTACAACGACGGACAGCCGTTCCCGAGCGTAGGAGCCCGCGAACTGCCCCAGGGCCGCCCGATGGGAAGTGACCCAACCATCCGAGAGGACCGATCATGACGGCCGGATCCGAGCCTGATCCGATCGCTGACGCGATCGCTGCCCTGACCACGGCTGCGCGCCGTGAGCGGACCATCGGCGCCGGCACGCCGAACGAACACACTGAACCCGTCGACTTCGGGGAGATCGCCTGCCACGTCATCACCGCGGTGGCGGCGAACGTTGGAGGCGTCGAGGCCCTGCTGGCGGGCCGCCCCGGATCCTGGGAGGCCGACTACGTGCGACAGATCGTGCAGAGCACCGCCGGGGACGACGACACCGAACTGATGCGCTACCGCACCGAACCGGTGCGGATCGAGGTCGACGTCGAGGACGTGTTCTACGAGTTCGGTCTGACTGACCTGTACGACCGCGACGTCAACGAGCTGGGCAACCGCTGGAAGGCAGCCGACGATGCCCTGTTCGAGGCGTACGCGACAGCTGAGGAACGAACCCGGATCGAGAAGATTCGCGCTGCGATGCCGGACGGCAGCGGAATCAACGACGATGCTCTGGTCGAGGTGTACGCGACGGCCGAGGAACGAACCCGGATCAAGAAGATGGAGCGAGCTCGGGTCGAGAAGATTTGTGCTGCGAGAACGGACGGCGTCGACCCCGACGTCGTTGCCCGGGTCGTGCGATCGGAGTCGCTCGAAGAGGAGATGCGGGCGATCGCCAAGGCGATCATTCAGCGCGCCGCGGCAGCTGACGACCCTCTGGTGGCCGCGCTGACGGCTGCCGAGAACGCCATGTCAGCGCCCTTCGAGCTGTGGGAGCAGGACCAGGCCGCCTACCGCGAGGCATACACGGCCGCAATCCGCCAAGCCCTCACCGACCGAGGCCTCATGGTCGAGGTCGAGGTCGTCGAGGCCCGCGGCGAGTGGGAGTGGGACCCGCTCATCGACGAACTGCACGAGTACGCGCGCAAGAACGCGCCGCTGCCCATGACCGGGACCGCCCCCGACTGGACCAACGGCACCCCCGCCGATGCGCTGCACCGCGCCGGCCTGACCTACCTCGCGCGAGCTCAAGCAACGACGCGATGAACCACTCGCCGGCCGAGTGAGTTCTTCAAACGAGGGTGTCGGCGGGGGTGCGGTTCGTCCAGATGGTTTCGCGGCGCAGGGTGCCGTTGCCGGTCCTGGCCGGGATTGTGTACTGGACCCAGCCGGTGAGGGCTTCGCTGTAGAGGGGATGGGGGTAAGCAGAAAGGATCACCTGCGCTGTGACCTTCTGTAGGGCGTCGAGGAGATCCTCGTGATAGCCGGTGGTTGCCTCCATCCGGTAGAGACCGTCCCGGCGGGTCGCTGGAAGGTAGGGCGGGTCGAGGTAGAAACAGGTTCCGGGGGCGTCGTAGGCGACAAGGAGTTCGAGGGCGTCGCGCTGCTCGATGGAGATACCGCGAAGACGTTCAGCGACATCGAGGAGTCGGGTGATGTAGCCGTCGAGCTTGCTGGGGAGGCTCTGGCGGGCCGAGCGGGTGACTATGTGACGCCACCCGGCACGGGTCGCACGACCACCCCGCCCCTGGGTGATGAGCGTCCACGTACGACGAGCCTGTTCGAGGGCATCAGGGGAGGGCTGGTGAGCCAGGAGGAACTCCTGCCGGGAATGAGGGGTCATCGCACACGCCCACGCGAGTTCCTCGGGGCGGTCACGAAGAACCCGCCAGAAGTTGACCAGGCGATCGTCGAGATCATTGACGGTCTCCAACCGGGAAGGAAGCTTCGCGAACAGCACTGCGCCGCTACCGAAGAACGGCTCGACGTAGTGATCATGCGGCTGGATCAGCTCAATCACCCGGTCAGCGATCAACTGCTTCCCGCCGGCATAACTCATGGGAGGCTTCATATCTCCTCTTCTCGGGCGGTCTCATCGGTGGGGGGATTTGGCGATGATGGCGGCGACCCGGACACGGGTCACGCCCGCCAGCTGGGCGACCCGGTACTTGCTGACCCCTTGGGTGACGGCACGTCGGATGACATCGTCACGGTGGGCTCGGGCTTTCTCGACTTCGTCCTCGGCCTGTCGCCAACGCTGCCCGGCGGCCCGGACCTCTTCCTCGATCTCGGGGTTCTTGGTCATGGGATGCTCCTGCCATGGTTCTTCTAGTGGGAGTTTCTTGCCTACTCATCATCCCCGGGTGGGGGAGTGGAGTCAGAGGATGGCGAGGGTCTGGTGACCGAGCCAGTGGGCGACGTTGACGGCGACGGCGTTACCGGCCTGCATCTGCCGTTCTCCTTTGTTGCCGTGGATGATGTAGCTGGCGGGGAAGGCCTGGGCACGGGCCGCCTCGCCAGGGGTGAGCATCCGGAATCGGCAATCGGTGAGGGTCGGGGCAGGGGTGATGAGGCTGTGGGTGTCCTTGGTCGACATCGTGCTCAGGGGCGCCGTGGTGGCCAGGTGGGGACGACTACCACGGCGGTAGGGGAGGACCAGCATGTCGGCGGCGGTAGCGCGAGTGGTGGGCAGTGGCTGCCAGGTAGGAGAAATCGCACGTGCAGCAGTCAGATACCCGCCCTGAGACTTGATCACGAAACCCTCGGGCGAACCCCCCGCCGGGGGATCGAGTTCGCCGGCATGGAACCGGTCCAGCCCATGCTGAATACGCCGGATCGTGGCCGCGGCGAGGGGTTTGGCACGGTCCCCGATCCGCTCGCCCAGGTTGGTCCAGTCAATCGCCCGCGCCGCCGGGGAGACGTGAGGCTCCACGACCCCATGACCCGGCACCGGGCACACGTAGTGGTATTGCCGCCGGTACTTACCAACACGACGGCCGGGTTTCTTCCACCACTGCCGGGCCGCGACATCCGAGCCGCATTCCGGGCACCACGCCTGCGGGCGGGGCTCCACATCAGGGCGACGCATCCCGACCCGATGGAACACGATGTAGAGACGATCCCGCCACTGAGGCGCCCGGGGAATGACAGCGTTGTCACCAACATGCGCCGCCGAAACGGAAACGAACTGGTGTTCGTAGCCGAGTCTGGTCATCCCAGCCAACCAGACATCGAACAATTCCCACGCGGCCGCCTCAACGACGTTCTCGACCAGGATCACCTTGTAGCGGTGGATCTCCACCGCACGAATGACCTCCCAGAACGTCACCCTCGACCGCTCGAACGCGGCCGAGGCGACATGTCCATGCTCCTCGAACAACCCTGGCTGCGCGGGCGATCGACGTCGCCCTCCAGCAGGAGACAACTCCGTGCAGATCGGGGACGCCCACAACGCGTCCGTCGACGGCAGGTACCGCAGATCCACCGCCTGGAGATCCGCACACAAATGCTCAACACCCGGATGATTCGCAGCATGCGTCTCGATCGCCCGGGCCCAATGATTCGCAGCCAACCGCAACTCGAACCCGGCCCCCACCAACCCCGTGGAGGACCCCCCCATCCCACAGAAGAAATCCGTCACCGTCGCCACCACACACCTCCCAAAAAGCAAACCTTGTTTACGTAAAGCAAGTTTACGTAAACAAGGTTTGCTAGTCAAGTGGGGTGGCTGGCCTGGCCCAGTCAATACGCAGCTCGGGACGCTGCCGCGGTCTCGTCGACGTGCCGGCGTGCCCACTCCTGGGCGGTGTGCAAACCGGCGCAGGGACGCTCCGGGGTGCACCAGCGGGGATTGTCGCAGGGTGGGTCGACCTCGACGGCATCCCCGCAGACGGCGCAGCCCACGCAGTGACGGATGGTCGCAGCCTTGAGGGCCGCGGTGGGGCCGGGCATCCACGGATGGAGATCCACCTCCCGCCCGCCACGGCCGCGGGCGGTACGCCAGTGAGCGATGCGCGGCGCATTGTGGGTGCTCATGCCGCACCCCCGTCGGTTTCGATGCCGAAGGCCTGGGTCAGGGCGTCCAGGGCGTACTCGGTCAGGGCGGTGGCGGCGGGCCCTTCGAGGGTGATGATGGCGGCGGTCACGGCAGGCGTCCTTCCGCTAGGGCGTCGAGGAGTTCGTTCAGGGCAGCCTTGTAGAGGTCGGCCAGGTGGTCCGCGCAGATCCACGCCTTCCCGATTCGTTTCCAGCCGAACGCGAGGGCGTTGATCCAGTCGTCGCAGGTTTCCCGCCCGCACGCGGTACAGACGATGCCGAAGTGGTGTCCGCAGCGCTCCATGTACTCGCGCACCAGGGCATGGCCGCCCCGCTGCCACATACAGTGCCGGCAATAGACGGCCAGCGCCTTGGGGGGCTCGCCCTGATCGAGCAGGGTGGTGATCTCGGGGTGCCGGCACTTGGGACAGGGCTGGGGGGTGGTGATGCCGATCAGGTCGGCGACGTTGACGATTTCTTTGCTGCTCATATCAATGCCTCCTGAACGGGCTCCGGGGCGGTCTTCTGGTTGGACTTCTGGGCGGCCTCCCGCGCCAGGTTGTTGATGCACATGCCGAGGAAGGTGATGGTGTCGCCGAGGTGGTCGTACTCGCCGAGGCCGGTGGCGGGGATCCGGAGGGGGTTCATGCCGCCACCTCCTCGGTCGGGGGCCACAGCTCTCCGATGGTGACGAGCAGGGCATCCGAGTAGATGGCGTGCCCCTGGCCGGCCAGGTCGTACACGAGGTGGGTGACGGCCTCTCGGGGGAGGGCTCGGCCCGTCAGGGCCTCTGCCCGGCGGATGAGTTCCTTCTCGGCTTCCGGGATGCTGGGCCAGGTGTGGCGCTTGATGGTTCTGTCGGCGGTGGTGTTCATGCCTGGCCCCCGATGCAGTCAGGGCACACCCAGTAGCTGCCTCGGCGTCGCCAGCCTGCCCAGCGCAGGTCTTCTGCTGTGGCGCTGATCGGGTTCGGGCAGAAGGCACAGGTGTTGTTGGCGCCGGGAGGGGGGGTGGACAGCTCGAACTCGTCCGAGCTGGATGGGGTAGTGTTGGGCATGGATTGATCCCTTTCTTTGGGTCAGGCGGCCGCTTCCTATCTGCCAGCTGGGGGTCTGTCCGGCCCCTGGGTAGGGGCCGGACGCTGAGGGGTTACTGGTGGGCGATCACCACTCCGGGGAGTGGTGACTGGTAGGTGCTGCGGTCGTACCAGTCGCTGGGGACTGCTGTGTCCTGGTCCCAGTGCTTGGCGAGGGCGGTGATGCCCTCATCCAAGGCCGCGGCATACTCATCCGCACCTTCGTCCCAGGGCACGATTTCGGGGTAACACCCGAGATACCAGATCTCCTCTTCGCGGTCGTGGCGTTCGAGCCAGTCAGCTCGGGCCGCCACGCCATCTTTGATCAACCGGCGTCGCAGGAGCTGCCCGACCTGCTTGGGGTCTTGGAGCGCTGGCACGATGTGCCAGCCGGTGCCGTCACCAGACGTGGTGGCGGCACCCAGGCCGACGGGGTACAAGACGTCCCCGGGCAGCATCAGACTCTCCTGCGTGACGCTGCCCTGCGGGCTGGTCGACAACAGGATCTCCACCACCCAGCAGCGCTGGGTGAAGAACCCAGCCTGGCTGGTCCAGCGCAGGATCAGCCGGGACTCCGCCGCTTCTGCGAAGCGGCCGTGGCCGCCCAGCCACGTCTCTCGGGGAGTCCAGTCGCGGACGGGGTGCACAGACCCCTCCACGTTGCATCCGTGCCGGGTCGCAAACGAGCGCAGCACGGCGGCGGCCCGGAGGTTGACGCCACCCTCCTCGGCGAGGGTGTTGATGAACTCCAATCCCTCGGAATCGTATTCCGGGACCTCGAGGCGGTAGTCGTTGAAAGCATGGGCAGTCATGGTTGTGTTCCTTCTAGTGGTGTTGCCCGAATCAAGAGTGAGTGCTGGGGGGTCTGTCCGGCCCCATAGGCGGGGCCGGACAGACAAGGGGGATCAGTTGATGACGGACCGGCCGAGGTCCGTCACCTGGAGGGCGTACGCCCGGGCGGTGGTCCGGACGTCGCGGAGGTAGCCGTCCGCAAGAAGGCGGTCGATCATCTTGTACCTGTAGGAGCGGGTGTCGTTGGACGTCCGGCCGTCGAAGCCGACGATGTCGATCTTGGCGGGGTGCTCGCCCCGCTCGTTGTGCGCGGCGACCTCGGCGATGAGGTTGCGGGCTGTTTCGGAGAGATGCTTGGCCATGGTGTGTCTCCTATCTGCTGGTGGGGTTCTGCTTGTCCCAACCCCTCGTGTCTACGAGTATACAGTTCTGCCTAGTGCTAGGCAAATCGGGGTTAACTGGGGTTAACGTAAATCGGCGGGGTGGGAGTCGGGGTTGTGTGGCGCTGGCCCGTTCTGGCCCATGCAGAAACGCGAGCCTGATTGGTCTTTGATGACCGAGGCTATGCGTCACGTCGCGGAGGATGGTCGCAATGCCGGCGCCGGCGGGGTCGCCTGAGTGGGGTGGATGCTCCGGTGTTCACCGCTCGGGGAGCCGCCGATTCGCTTTACAGTGTTGAGTATGGTAAAGTTTCTGGTGTCGACAGGGAGGGACAAGACTCCCGGACACCGAATCCAGATAGGAGACACACCATGGCCATCAAGACCCTCACTGCGAATGCGATTGAGTGGATCACGGGCGATCCGTGGAATACCTGGGAAGAGTGGGCCGCGGCGGTCCTGGGGGGCTATGCGAGTGACTACGACATGGCCGAGGTCGTCACGAGGGTTGCTGCCGCTTTCGGCGCTCTTCTGCCGGCCCCCATGAGGATGGTGGGGCCATTCATCTACATCGAGGCCGGGCATGACCTCGACCTCGACCAGGTCCGCCAGGAGGTCCGCCAGGCCGCAGCGGACCTTGACGTGTGGGCGATCATCCGGGAGTGTGAACTTCCTGGATGATCCCGAGTGAGACAGGTAGGGGAGGGAACCCATCAGCGGGTTCCCTCCCCTACATTTCGTGTATTGACCCCCACCGTGGTGGGGAAAACGGGAGCCGCGTACTTGCGGCTTCCTTAGGCGACCGGTTCATCCCCACTCACGTGGGGAACAATCGCCACCGGCACCGACACTCGGGTCATCCCCACCATGGTGGGGAAAGTAGGAAGGCATTCGCCCCCCCGACCTCTGCACTCGGATCATCCCCACTCACGTGGGGAAAAATTTTGTTGGGGTTGTGACCTCCTCAGGCCACGGTCTTGATGCTAACACACCCCCGCCGGGACCGGGGTCATCCAGCAGCAGAAGGTTCGGTGGGGTGCAGGTTCTTGGGGGCCGTACCCGGACGGCCCCCAAACCCCCACCGGCCCGGAAACCCCTGCCGCAGCCCTTGCGGGGGCAAGGGAATGCGGTGCAGGTTCGGGCGGCTGGGTTGCAGCCAGGACCGGGGGGCAGGTTCATGGCCGAGAAACAAACAAACGCCTCGCAGTCCATGAATGATCGATGTAAATGCTTCAGCGCCTGCCGCTACCAACGACAGGCGCTGACTATGAGTCGGGTAGGACTCGTGCTTGCTACAGCATTAGCGATTATCCCCGACCCGGCAGCATCCCGCAACCACCAACTTGCTTTACCATGTCGAGTATGGTAAAGTTTCTGGTGTCGACAGGGAGGGACAAGACTCCCGGACACCGAATCCAGATAGGAGACACACCATGACCGAACCGATCAAGATCCGCGATATCCGCCCCGCCAGCTGGGGAGTGCACGAGGACGCAGCCGCTTTGGCATGCGCATACGTCCTTGTGGAGGCGGACTGGGGATGGGTCGAGGAACTCCCCGACCCCGAGCAGCATGATGTCCGCCTCGACAGCGTCGCGCACCTCGCTTCAGGCGCCGAGCGTGACGTCGAGGCCGCCGGCCTCGTCGAGGCCTACTGGCTGGGGAGGGAGCAGGACCTCAACGAACCTGAGCGCGTCTACCAGTGGCGCGACGAGTGGGCCTACATGTGGGGGTCCATTGCTCTGGAGCGCCAGCAGCGTGTCACTGTCTACGTCCGCGACATCATCGCGGAGATCTGGGACCGGCTGGGCGGGGACCCAGCGGTCATGCATCCCCGCCGATTCCACGAGATCTCTCTCGGCTCGCTCCACGACGCCCACATGCGCCGCCTCGGCTATGAGTGAGCAGCAGTCTGGGGGCCGCGGCGACGCGGCCCCCACCGTCATGTTGACCGTCAAGGAGGTAGCGGCCCGACTCGGCGTGAAACCCCGCACGGTCGAGGCGTACCGCCACCACCCCCAGTACGGCTTCCCGGAACCGGATGGCCGGCTCGGGCGGACTCCGTGGTGGAAGCCGGCCACGATCGACGCCTGGCAGAAGGCCCGGCCCGGGCAGGGCCGGGGCGGCGGCCGCCCCCGAAAAACCAACTCTAATTGAGGCGCCCCGCAGGTGGGACAAACACCTACGGGGCTAGGTGGTCCACCAGATAGGAAATGGACCACTCAGTAGCATACCTGCCCCGGCCGTCACGATCATCGGGGAGGTCGCAGGCCTCGGGATCTGAATTCGGTCCGAAAGGGGCGTTCTGCGTAAATTTTACGCTCGACAGCTGGTTCCGTTGTAAGATATTGTTATGTTGCTACTCAGTTTCTCCGTGCGGAACCATCGCAGCCTGCGCGACGAAGCCGTCCTGGACCTCACCAGGCCGT
>CALCKT010000020.1 GCA_937965785.1 uncultured Propionibacteriaceae bacterium
TCCTCCAGGTCTACATGCTGGTCCTCCTGGTGAGGGTCCTGCTTTCCTGGGTGCCGTTGATGAACCAGGGCTGGACCCCGCGAGGGGCGGTGCTGGTGATGGTGGAGTCCGTCTACTTCATCACCGACCCGCCCCTGAAGCTGCTTCGTTCGTTCATCAAACCGGTGCGGATGGGGATGGTTTCACTGGATCTGGCCGTGCTGGTGCTGTTCCTGGTGATCTACCTGCTCAGGAGCCTCGTGCTCCGGATCCCGTTCTGACCGGGCGTGTCGTGCCCGTTCAGATCGTTGGATCTGATGAACTATTAGAGTAACCTTAACGTTGTGTCCGGAGTTTCTCAGGATCGGGCACAAAGATTCTTCAACCGTGTGGGAGTAAAGATGAGCCTGACCCTGGAAGAGGTTCGCCGAGTCCGGTTCCGGATGGCACGCCGTGGTGCCACCGGGTACGAGGTCGGTGATGTCGACACTTTCATTGACAAGGTGGAGGAGTCGTTCGCGCAGTTCGAGAACGAGCGTGACCTGCTTCGCCGGGAGGTGGAGGCCGCCCGCACAACCGGGGATTCAGTGCCCGCCGGCAATGACGAGGCTCTCGCCGCCAAGGACCACGAGATCAACTCGCTGCGGGGCGAACTCGAGCGGCTGCGCAACCAGATGGCCCAGCAGTCCAAGCAGCAGGTTCCCGTGGCGGCCCCCGGGCAGCTGGATGACAACCGCGTCGCTCAGCTCACCCAGGACAACGAACGGCTCCGCAGCGAACTCGACCGCACCCGCCGCGAACTCGACGAGGCCCGCAGCTCCCGTGTCAGTCACATGGCAGGCAACGTGGAGACCCTGCAGGTCGCCACCCGCGAAGAGGCGACCCCCGCCGTCGTGCGGCTGGTGTCGCTGGCCACCGAGCAGGCGGAGAGGCTCGTGGACGAGGCCAACAACGAGGCCCAGCGCAAGATCAACGAGGCGAAGCAGCAGGCCTACGAGATCACCACGGACGCCCGCACCCGCGCCGAGCGCATCGAGTCCGAGGCCCGCGTCAACGCGGACCAGATCAACCGCGATGCCCAGAGCCGTGCGGATCGCGTCAACGGTGAGGTGGATCGCCGCCGCACCGAGCTGTTCGCCGAACTGGAACGGGAACAGGGCATCCTCACCCAGAAGGTCGCCGCTCTGCGTGGCTTCGAGTCCAGCTACCGCGAGAACATGCGCGGCTACCTGTCGCGGCACCTCGAATCCCTTGAACAGAACCTGCCCGAGCCCCTGGACGTCCCGGAGCTTGCCGAGCGTTCCAGGACCCCCCGCCTGGACGCGCTCGCCGCTCAGGACCGCCTGGCCTGAGCGAAGGCAAAAGACTGGTTGATGGTCCGGTGAGGGTGTAGTCTCGCCGGACCGTCACACAAACCCCCGAGGACGAGACAATGCCATCCACCAACCCCTCAGAGCCCGTGATCCTTCCCGTCCGTGACGGCGAGGAGCCATGGACCCCGGAGGAGATCCGGGAACAACGCGAGGTTCTCGTCGAGGAACTGGAAAGACTCGACAAGAAGGTGGCCGCCACCGACAGCGAGTTGAGCGATCTCCTCCTGCAGGGCAATGATGGAGCCGGACGGGATCCCGCCGATGTCGGCTCGTCCAATTTCGAACGCGACCAGGAGCTGTCCCTGGCGCAGAACGCCCGGGAGATGGCCGATCAGGCTCGGCTCGCCCTGCACCTGTTCGACGAGGGCCAGTACGGGCTCTGCGAGGCCTGCGGGAACCCGATCGGGAAGGGCAGGCTTCAGGTTTTCCCGCGGGCGACGATGTGCGTCGCCTGCAAACAGCGCGAGGAACGCCGCTGAACCGCGGGCTCCCAACCCTGCTCGCCTTTGGCGTCGCCCTGCTGGGGTTGGGAGCGGACCAGGCCTCCAAGGGGGCCGTGCTGGGCGGCCTCACACCCGGGCGGCCGGTCGAGGTGATCGGTTCCCTGTTGCGGTTCAACCTGACGTTCAACCCGGGGGCGGCTTTCAGCCTGGGCGCGTCGATGACCCTGGCGCTCAGCATCTTCGCGATCGTGGCGCTGCTGGTCTGCGTCTTCATCGCGCTGCGCAGGGTGCGCACCCTACCCCAGGGGCTCGCCGTGGGGTTGTTGATGGCGGGTATCTCGGGAAACCTCCACGACAGGCTCCTCCGGGCCCCCGGCCCGCTGCTGGGGCATGTCGTCGACTTCATCCAGCTGCCCCACTTCGCCATCTTCAACGTGGCCGACATCTGCATCACCAGCGCGGCCGTCCTGGTGGTGCTGCTGAGCCTTCGTGGTTCCTCCGGCGAGGAGAAACGGACGGAGTAGGCATGAGCGTTTTCCTGGTGCCGGACGCCCTGGCGGGTCAGCGGGTCGATGTCGTCGCCTCCCGGGTGACGGGGCACAGCCGTTCCCGGGTGGCGGAGCTGATCGCGGCCGGGGGAATGCTGCTGGATGGTGAGACCGTGAAGCGGGCCTCCCAGATCGTCACCGCGGGGGCGATGCTGGAGCTGGTCACCGATCCCCGTCCCACCCGGGTGGTGGCCAGACCCCGGCTGGTCGGTGGCCTGGAGATCATCCACGAGGACCGGGACATAGTGGTGGTGGACAAACCGGCGGGGGTCGCGGCCCATCCGAGCCTGGGCTGGGAGGGGCCCTCCGTCACCGAACACCTGGCCGCGGCGGGGATCGCCATAGCGACCTCGGGGGCCCCCGAACGGCAGGGAGTGGTCTCGCGACTCGACGTCGGGACCTCCGGGCTGATGGTGCTGGCCCGTTCCGAACGGGCCTATTCCGTTCTGAAACAGGCTTTCCGGGACAAGGCCGTCGACAAGACCTACCAGGCGCTCGTGCAGGGGCATCCCGACCCGTTCTCGGGAACCATCGACGCCCCGATCGGTAGGCATCCGGGGCATGAGTGGAAAATGGCGATCGTGGAGGGCGGCCGGGAATCGGTCACGCATTACGAGACCCTTGAGGCGCATCGCGCGGCCACTCTCGTCGAGGTCAGGTTGGAGACCGGGCGCACCCACCAGATCCGGGTCCATTTCGCCGCTATCGGGCACCCCTGCTGTGGGGATCCGCTCTACGGTTCGGATCCCGCCCTGGCCGAGCGGCTCGGGCTGGACAGGCAATGGCTGCACGCCACCCACCTGGCCTTCGAGCATCCGCTGGAGGGCAACCGCGTCGAGTTCGAATCAAGGCCGCCGCAGGACCTTGAACACGCCCTGCGCGAGGTGAGGTCGGATTGAAGCCGTGAGGTAGGGTTACGGCGTGCGTAGAGCAAAGATCGTTTGTACTCTGGGTCCGTCTGCAAACACGACAGACCGTCTCGTTCAACTCATAAACGCCGGAATGAACGTCGCCCGTCTCAACATGAGCCACGGGGATTACGTCGAGCACGAAAACCGGCTCAATGCCGTACGTGAAGCCGCCCGGATCACCGGTCGTACCGTGGGTGTCCTGGCCGACCTCCAAGGACCGAAGATCCGTCTGGGCAGGTTCGCCGACGACCAGAAGCACTACCTGGAGCGGGGGGACCGTTTCACCATCACCATCGAGGACATCCTCGGCACCAAGGAGCGCTGCTCCACCACCTTCAAGGGCCTTCCGGGGGACGTGAAACCGGGTGACCAGGTCCTGATCGACGACGGCAAGGTGGGGCTGCGGGCCCTGGAGGTCTCGCCCACCGAGGTGCTCTGCGAAGTGGTCGTCGCGGGGACCGTGTCCAACAACAAGGGAATCAACCTGCCCGGGGTCGCCGTGTCGGTTCCCGCCATGAGCGAGAAGGACGAACGGGACCTGCGCTGGGTGCTGTCGAAGGACATCGACATGATCGCGCTGTCCTTCGTCCGCAGCGGCGACGACATCAAACGGGTCCACGAGATCATGGACGAGGAGGGCCGCCGCATCCCCGTCATCGCGAAACTGGAGAAGCCGCAGGCGATCGCGAACCTCCAGGAGATCGTCGACGCCTTCGACGCCTTCATGGTTGCTCGCGGTGACCTGGGGGTTGAGCTTCCGCTCGAGGACGTGCCCCTGGTTCAGAAGCAGATCATCCGCGCGGCGCGCAAGTGGGCGAAACCCGTCATCGTCGCCACCCAGATGCTGGAGTCCATGATCTCCGCCCCGCGACCCACCCGCGCCGAGGCCTCCGACGTGGCGAACGCGATTCTCGACGGCGCGGACGGCGTGATGCTCTCCGGCGAGACCTCCGTCGGCGACTACCCGGTGGAGGCCGTCCAGACCATGGCCCGGATCGTCGAGGCCACGGAACACGACGGCCACGCAGAGATCCACGCCATCAACTGGGATCCCCACACCACCGGAGGCGTTCTCGCGCACGCGGCGGTGGAGGTCACCCGGCGGGTCGGTGCTCGCTACCTGGTCGCCTTCACCAAATCCGGCGACACCGCCCGGCGCCTGTCGCGCCTGCGCGCCTCCATCCCGCTGCTGGTGTTCACCCCGGAGGTGGCCACCCGGCAGGCCATGACCCTCACCTGGGGTGTCGAGGCCCACATCACCCCGGACTTCACGGTTCAGGAGCAGATGGTGGAAACCGTCGACGCGTTCCTCCGGGAGCGGGGCATGATCGAGGTCGGTGAACGCATCGTCATTTTGTCCGGATCACCCATGGGTGTTCCCGGGAAGACGAACAACCTGCGCGTCCACAAGGTCAAGGCCAAGGGCGAGAACGACGCCTAGGCCCGGACGAGAAGGTGCTGGAAGGGGCGGCGTTTCCACCGTCGTGTTCCTGCTGAGGGATCAGCGGTCACGATGGTGGGGCGCCGGATCGCCCGGTCCGGTGCGCCGCGGCCGGGTGTGACTTCCGCAACGAAATCCGGTCCAGAAATGCGAGGATGTGGGAACCGGTTCGCCGGCTCCCACATCCTCGCGCCGTGGTACCCGGCAGGGGACTCGAACCCCTACGGCCTTTTGGGCCAACTGATTTTGAGTCAGTCGCGTCTACCATTCCGCCACCCGGGCAACGAGGACCATTGTGCCACAAATGCCCGTTTCTTCGCCTGAACCCCTAGTGGCACGCTAGAATGCCTGCTGAATCCATGTCTGGAGACCTATCGGTCCACTCGAAGGGGAATGGAGCTGTAAGCATGGGCCAGAAGCGGCCGAAGAAAGTGCTCATTGCCGAGGACGAGGCACTCATCCGCCTCGACTTGGTGGAGTTGCTGACCGAAGAAGGTTTTGAAGTTGTTGGACAGGCCGCGGATGGCGAGGAGGCCGTCAAGCTTGCCCGGGAGCTGGAGCCCGACCTGATAATCATGGACGTGAAAATGCCCGGCATGGACGGCATCACCGCGGCCGAGATCATCGGTGAGGAACGCATCGCCCCCATCCTCATGCTCACCGCCTTCAGCCAGAGCGAACTGGTTGAGCGGGCGCGTGACGCCGGTGTGATGGGGTATCTCGTCAAACCCTTCGGGGCCAGCGAGGTGGTGCCTGCCATCGAGGTGGCCATCGGGCGTTTCGCCGAGATGCGGGCCATCGAGGAGGAACTGGCGAACCTGGAGGACCGGTTCGAGTCCCGGAAGATCATCGACCAGGCCAAGGGAATGCTGCAGGAGGGGCTGGGGCTGACCGAACCCGAGGCGTTCCGGTGGATCCAGAAGACCGCCATGGACCTGCGCAAGTCGATGCGCGAGGTCGCCGAGGGCGTCATCTCCCACAAACGGAAGAAGTGATCACTTCCGCGGGGCCACGAGCCGGGACGTCAAGCGGCCGACGGCGGTGAGCCGCCCGTTGTCGTCGCGCACCTCAACCGTGTGAACGGTGGTTCCGTTTCCCAGATGAACGGGAACCGCCCTGCCCGTGACCCTGCCCGAGGTGACTGGGCGCAGATGGGTGAGGTTGAGGTCGACACCCACAGCGACCCGTTCCGGCTGGGCGTGCAACCAGGCCGCCAGGGAGGCCAGGCCCTCCACCAGGGCCGCGGTCGCTCCCCCGTGGAGCAGCCCGGCGGGTTGTGTGTTGCCCGCCACGGGCATGGAACCGACCACTTCTGCCGCACTGGCCGAGGTGATCTCGATGCCCAGTTTTTCGTGCAGCGAAGAAGGGGGTACCGCGGTGGCGTCGATCATGATCGCCAGTCTCGCACAGTAGATTTGGGGTCGTGAATCGCCTGCTCCTCATCGACGGACACTCCATGGCCTACCGGGCCTTCTTCGCCCTGCCCGCCGAGAACTTCCAGACCTCGACGGGACAGCACACGAACGCCGTGCACGGTTTCGTCTCCATGCTCATCGGGTTGCTGACCGCCGAGAAACCGAGCCATGTGGCAGTCGCCTTCGATGTGGGACGGGAATCCTTCCGCAACGAGACCTACCCGGAGTACAAGGCCACCCGGAGCGCCTCGCCGCAGGAGTTCAGGGGACAGGTGGAGCTGATCAAGGAGGTCCTCGACGGGCTGCGGATATCGCACGTCGAACTGCCCGGCTACGAGGCCGACGACATCATCGCCACCATGGCCACCCGGGCGGAGGCCGCGGGCTACGAGGTGCTGATCTCGACGGGCGACCGAGACGCCCTGCAGCTGGTGACCGACCGCACCACGGTGCTGTACCCGCGCAAGGGGGTGAGCGACCTGGTGCGGATGACACCCGCCGCGGTGGAGGAGAAATACCTCGTGCCGCCGCAGCGCTACCCGGAGTTGGCGGCGCTGGTGGGGGAGACCAGCGACAACCTGCCCGGGGTTCCCGGGGTCGGACCCAAGACCGCGGCCAAGTGGATCAACACCTACGACGGCCTGGCGAACATCATCGAACGCGCCGAGCAGGTTCCGGGCAAGGCAGGCCAGTCGCTGCGGGACCATCTCGACGAGGTGCGGCGCAACCGGCGCCTGAACCGGCTGCTGCGGGACCTGGAACTGCCCCTGGGGTTCGAGCAGACCGAACGCCGGGACTGGGACCGGGAGGCCATCACCCAGTTGTTCGCCGCCCTCGAGTTCCGTTCCCTCAGGGAAAGGCTTTCCCAGCTGTACGGGAACAACGGGGACGAACGGAACGAGACCCCGGAAGCGTTCACCGTCACCGGAAGGGCCCTGGAACCCGGTGAGGTGGCGGCCTGGCTGGAGGAGAACGCCGCGGGGGAGGTGGCGCTCTCGTTCGTCGGTGTCTGGGGCTCGGGGACGGGGGATCTTCGGGGCATCGGACTGGCGGCCGCCGAGGGACCGGAGGCGTTCATCGATCCGGGAAAACTGACCCCCGCCGACGACGAAGCGGTGGCGAGTTGGCTGGCGGACGCGGAACGCCCCAAGGTGGTCCACGACGCGAAGGGCCCGTTGCTGGCGATCTGGGCCAGGGGCTGGGAGCTGGGTGGGGTGGTCCTGGACGTGGCCCTGGCGGCCTATCTGCTGCGGCCCGACGTCAGGGGGCAGGAACTGGCCTCCCTGGTGCAGCGGCACCTGCACCGCGAGCTGGTGGCGGAGGTGGCCGCCGAGACCCAGGAATCCCTGTTCGAGGTGGACGAGGGCGCCACGGCTGCAGCGGCCATGCTGAGCGCCAGGGCGATCGCGGAACTGGCCCGGGTGCTGCGTCCCGAACTCAAGGCCCAGCCCGCGGCGAAGCTCCTGGAAGAGGTGGAACTGCCGCTGCAACGGACCCTGGCGAACTGCGAACGCGTCGGCATCGCCGTGAACCGGGACGTCCTGGACGGGCTGCGGGCCGAGTTCGACTCCGCCGTCGTGGCCGCCCAGCAGGCGGCCTGGGACGTGCTGGGACACGAGGTGAACCTGGGCTCCCCGAAACAGCTGCAGGCGGTGCTGTTCGAGGAACTCGACATGCCGAAGACCCGGCGCACGAAATCCGGGTACACCACCGACGCGGAGGCCCTCGAAGGTCTCTTCGAACGCACCGGACACCCGTTCCTGGAACATCTCCTGGCACACCGGGACCGCATCCGGCTGCGCCAGACCGTCGATGGACTGCTGGCCGCCATCCAACCGGACGGTCGCATCCACACCACCTACGTGCAGACCATCGCCGCGACGGGAAGGCTGTCCTCCACCGACCCGAACCTGCAGAACATTCCCATCCGCACCGAACTGGGACGGCGAATCCGCAGTGCCTTCGTGGCCGGCGACGGATTCGAGGCGCTGATGAGCGCCGACTACTCGCAGATCGAGATGCGACTCATGGCCCACGTCTCGGCAGACGAGGGACTGATCGCCGCATTCAGGTCCGGGAGGGACTTCCACGCGGAGATGGCGGCCATCGTCTTCGGGGTCGAACCGGAAGAAGTCACGGGGCAGATGCGGGCCCGGGTCAAGGCCATGAACTACGGGCTCGCCTACGGTCTCGGTGCCTACGGGCTGAGCACCAGGCTCGGGATCTCCGTGGCCGAGGCGAAGGAACTGATGGAGGTCTACAACTCGCGGGTCGGCGGGGTGCAGCAGTACCTGGCCGAGGTGGTGGCCGAGGCCCGGAAGTTGGGCTACACCTCGACCCTGCTGGGGAGGCGACGCTACCTGCCGGACCTGAACTCCAGCAACCGGCAGCGGCGTGAGATGGCGGAGAGGGCGGCGTTGAACTCCCCGATCCAGGGCTCCGCAGCCGACATCATCAAGCTGGCGATGCTCGAGGTCGAACGCGGGTTGATCGCGGAGGGGCTGCGCAGCCGCATGCTGCTCCAGGTGCACGACGAACTCGTTCTGGAGATCTTTCCGGGCGAAAGAGAAGCAGTGGAAGAACTGGTGCGCAAGGAAATGGGCACCGCCATGGATCTGGCGGTGCCCCTGGAGGTTTCGGTCGGGGTCGGCGACTCGTGGTTCACAGCGGCTCATTGAGCCGCCGACCCTTCTGGGATCAGGCCGCGTCGGTCACCGGCTTGAACTTGATGAAGATCCGGGAATCCCAATCGTTGGTGCTCTTGTTGTGGTCCCAGCAGATGACGATGGCGAGCCCGGGGTCTCCCTCGTGGCGTTCGAGGACATCCGACTCCGGGTTGTACTCGGAGACGGCGAGCTTCTGGGACTCGGTGTACTGGTAGCAGGCGACACGCCCGTCCTCCGCGTAGAGCTTCAGCACGGCGCCCTCCTTGAGCAGGCCACCGTTGTCGCTGTAGAGCATGTTCCCCACGGCGTCACCGGTCTGGTAGGTGTGGATGGTCAACACCACCTGGCCGGCGTTTGAGGCGACCTTCGGGCCTTCGTTCCACCACAGGGCGGTGCGGGGTTCGTCCTTCGGCGGGGCTGCAATGGCCCCGTCCTCCTCGCGGCCCCCGGAGATCACCTTGTCATCGACGTTTATGCTCTCGATCGAGTAGCGGACCGGGACGAAACCAGCCGCGTCGGGTGTGACGCAGGCCCCGGGGTTGGCTGGGGGAGAGGATGCTTCGGGGGAAGTCACCGCCGTACCGTTGGCGGTTTCGCTGGACGACGCCGTGGCGCCGGCCTGGGAATTGTCATTCTTGGGTTGGAGGACCCATACGAGGGTCAGGGCTACGGCCAGTAGGACGGCGACTGCGGCTATGCCGATCTGCACCTTCCGGTTCTTGAGAGCTTCGACGAGATTCACGGGGAACAGGTTAATCCCTGCCCCATCCACGACCAACAGATCCGTCGCATTTTGTTTCCTCCGTACTATCCGGGCCGGTGCTCTTGACCGGTCCCCGGGGCGACGATAGGGTTAAACCGCACTGTGGCCTGCCCGCCCTCGGACCGAGTGGGGTTGGCGTGTCCGTCCTCCCGAGTCCCATCCCGACCCGGGATGAAGGACAGGGCGCAGGGCGAAACCTTATTGCGAAAGCCCTACTACATGTCCTCCTCCTCCACTGAGGCCTCGACCGTAGCGGTCGACGATTTCGGTTCCCCGGAAGCCTTCATGGCGGCCGTTGACGCCACCATCAAGTACTTCAACGACGGCGACATCGTCTCCGGAACCGTCGTCAAGGTCGACCGGGACGAAGTCCTCCTCGACATCGGTTACAAGACCGAAGGTGTCATCCCATCCAAGGAACTCTCCATCAAACATGACGTCGATCCCTTCGACGTGGTCCGGGT
Organism: uncultured Propionibacteriaceae bacterium; assembly: GCA_937965785.1. GTDB lineage: Bacteria > Actinomycetota > Actinomycetes > Propionibacteriales > Propionibacteriaceae > Arachnia. The sequence continues at coordinate 10,004 of CALCKT010000020.1, forward strand.
CGGCGACGAGATCGAAGCCCTGGTTCAGCAGAAGGAGGACAAGGAGGGGCGCCTGATCCTGTCCAAGAAACGCGCCCAGTACGAGCGCGCCTGGGGCACGATCGAGAAGATCAAGGAAGAGGACGGCGTCGTCTCCGGTTCCGTCATTGAGGTTGTCAAGGGCGGCCTGATCGTCGACATCGGCCTGCGCGGGTTCCTGCCCGCCTCGCTGGTCGAGATGCGCCGCGTCCGCGACCTCCAGCCCTACGTCGGCATGGAGCTCGAGGCCAAGATCATCGAGCTGGACAAGAACCGCAACAACGTGGTGCTGTCGCGCCGCGCCTGGCTGGAACAGACCCAGTCCGAGGTTCGCCAGACCTTCCTCAACCAGCTGCAGAAGGGCCAGATCCGCAAGGGCGTGGTCTCCTCCATCGTCAACTTCGGCGCGTTCGTGGATCTCGGTGGGGTCGACGGCCTGGTGCACGTCTCCGAGCTGAGCTGGAAGCACATCGACCACCCGAACGAGGTCGTGGAGGTCGGCACCCCGGTCACCGTCGAGGTGCTCGAGGTGGACATGGACCGCGAGCGCGTGTCCCTGTCGTTGAAGGCCACCCAGGAGGATCCGTGGCAGACCTTCGCGCGTCTGCACCAGATCGGCCAGATCGTGCCCGGCAAGGTCACCAAACTGGTTCCGTTCGGTGCGTTCGTCCGCGTCGGCGACGGCATCGAGGGTCTGGTGCACGTCTCCGAACTGGCTGAGCGTCACGTCGAGATCCCGGAGCAGGTCGTCTCCGTCGGCGACGAGGTGATGGTCAAGGTCATCGACATCGATCTGGAGCGCCGCCGCGTCTCGCTGTCGCTGAAGCAGGCCAACGAGGGTGTCGACGTGGCCGCCGACGAGTTCGACGCCTCCCTCTACGGCATGGCCGACAGCTACGACGAGCAGGGCAACTACATCTACCCCGAGGGCTTCGATCCGGAGACCAACGAGTGGAAGCCCGGCTACGAGGAGCAGCAGGCCGCCTGGGAGCAGCAGTACGCCGAGGCCCAGGCCCGCTGGGAGGCCCACAAACGCCAGGTGGCCGAGGCCGCCGAGGCCGAGCGTCAGGCCGCGACCGAGGCGGGCACCGGCTACGCCTCCACCGCCGAGCCGAGCGAGGGCTCGCTGGCTTCCGACGAGGCCCTGCAGGCCCTGCGCGACAAGCTGACCGGCGGCAACTGACCCGCCGGAAAACCACGATCCGGGTACACATCCCACCGGGATGTGTACCCGGATCGTTTTGGCAACGACATCGCGGGCAGGCGTCGTGCGGACCGACTGAAACCGATCCGCCGGCCCGGGAACAGCGTTCCGGAAGCGTCATCCGCAAATGGTCGCGGGCTCAACCTTTGACCAAAGTCGGTCTCGTGGTCTTGAAGTGGGAGAACGCGTTGTGCACCATGAGAGATGTACAGGGCCGGTGCACTGGTTCTCAAGAAAAGGAGATGAGCATGGGGGTCCGGTATCCTTCACATCTGGTAGCAGCGATGAGGCTGGCTGCCGCTTCGCCGGTTCCCAACCCGAACAGGTGATCTGACATGTCAACCACGTCGAAGAAATGGGTGTGGCCGCGGACCTTTGGCCGGCGTTTCACCTTCGCCATGCCCGTCCACCAGCCGGTCGGGTTCGTCGCTTCTCTGCTGGTCGGATGGTTCAAGCAGCTGCCTCTTGCGGTGACGATGCTGCACGTGTGGCTGTGGGTGTTCGTGATCTGCACCGTCATCTCATTGGGACAGGCCGCTCTGGCCCGACCGGGTGCCTCGTTCTGGAAACCACTGATCCCGGTGGAGGAAACCGACTGACAACCTCACGAGAAAGAGGGGCTGCCCCCGAAAGGAGCAGCCCCTCTTCTTCTCGCAGTCCCGTGTTTCAGTCCGGCGTGCCCTCCCAGGGTGGGCAGCTGCACACCAGGTGCCGGTCACCGTAGGCGTTGTCCACCCTTCCGACGGGCGGCCAGTACTTGTCCACCCGGAATGCACCGGCCGGGAAACAACCCTGCTCGCGCGAGTAGGGGCGGTCCCAGTCAGCGACGAGATCCTCCACGGTGTGGGGGGCGCGACGCAGCGGCGACTCCTCGGCGGCAATCCTCCCCGAGGCGACGTCGTCGGCCTCGCGGGCGATGTCCAGCATCGCAGTGACGAACCGGTCCAGCTCGGCCAGGGTCTCCGACTCCGTGGGTTCCACCATCAACGTGCCCGCCACCGGGAAGGACATGGTGGGGGCGTGGAAACCGTGATCGATCAGCCGTTTGGCGAAATCATCGACGGTGACGCCGTGACGCGCGAAGATGCGCGTGTCCACGATGCACTCGTGAGCCACCCGGCCGTTCCCGCCGCGGTACAGGATCGGGTACGCCTCCGAGAGCCTGCTCGCCAGGTAGTTGGCGCTCAGGATCGCCACGCGCGTGGCCTGGGTCAGCCCGCTGCCACCCATGAGCCGGATGTAGGCCCACGAGATCGGCAGGATCGAGGCAGAACCGAGAGCCGCGGCCGAGACCGCCCCCTCCTCACCCGTGGCCGGATCACCCGGCAGGTGCGGTTTCAGGTGCTCCTTGACCCCGATGGGTCCCATGCCCGGACCGCCGCCGCCGTGCGGGATGGCGAAGGTCTTGTGCAGGTTCACGTGGCTGACATCGCCACCCAGGTCCCCCGGGCGCACGAGACCGACCAGGGCGTTCATGTTCGCGCCGTCGATGTAGACCTGCCCGCCGTGGGCGTGCGTGATCTCGCAGACCTTTCGCACGGTGTCCTCGAACACGCCGTGTGTGGACGGGTAGGTGATCATCACGGCCGCCAACCGGTCCCCGGCCTCCTCCGCCCTGGCGACGAAGTCGTCGAGGTCGATGTCGCCGTTCTCGGCGGACTTCACCGCCACGACCTTCATGCCGGCCATGGTTGCCGATGCGGGATTCGTGCCGTGGGCCGAGGTCGGGATCAGGCAGATGTCGCGCTCGTCACCGTTGGCGCGGTGATAGGCGGCGATCGTCCGCAGTCCCGCGTACTCGCCCTGGGCGCCGCTGTTCGGTTGCATCGAGAACGCGTCGTAGCCCGTGATCTCGCACAGCAGCCTGCCCAGATCCGCCGCCAGCTCCCGGTACCCTTCCGACTGCGAGGCGGGCGCGAACGGATGCAGACCTGCGAACTCCGGCCAGGTGATCGGCATCATCTCGACCGCGGCGTTCAGTTTCATGGTGCAGGAACCCAGCGGGATCATCGCCCGGTCCAGCGCCAGGTCCCGGTCGGCGAGGCGACGCATGTAGCGCATCATCTCCGACTCGGCCCGGTTCATGTGGAAGACCGGGTGGGTCAGGTACTCGGAGGTGCGCAGCAGGGCATCCGGGATCGCCGGGCGCCGGCTGAGCTCAGTGGCCGGTTCGATACCGAAGGCATCCAGCACCGATGCGAGGGTTTCCAGGGTGGTGGTCTCGTCCACCGAGATGCCCACTCTGTCGCGGCCGACGCGGCGCAGGTTGATGCCCCGCTGCTCGGCTGCTGCGATGATGCCCGCCTGGCCGACCCCCACATGGACGGTGATCGTGTCGAAGAACTCGTCCGGTTCGACCACGGCGCCTCCGGCCCGCAGCTGCTCCGCGAGGGTGACCGCCATCAGGTGGACCCGCTGGCCGATGGCCTTGAGGCCGGACGGGCCGTGGAAGACGGCGTAGAAGGACGCCATCACCGCCAGCAGCGCCTGGGCCGTGCACACGTTCGACGTGGCCTTCTCACGCCTGATGTGCTGTTCCCGGGTCTGGAGGGCCAAGCGGTAGGCGCGATTGCCCGCGCTGTCCTTGGACACCCCGACCAGGCGTCCGGGCATGGTGCGTTTCAGCTTGTCCCGGCAGGCCATGAACGCGGCGTGCGGGCCGCCGAAGCCCATCGGGACCCCGAAACGCTGGGCCGAACCGATCGCGATGTCGAATCCCATCGCGCCCGGCTCCTTCAGCAGGGTCAGGGCCAGCAGGTCGGCGGCCACGATCGCCAGGGCTCCCGCCTCGTGCAGGAGCTCGCACCGCGCGGTGTGGTCCCGCAGCTGCCCGTGGGTGCCGGGGTAGGCGAAAATGGCCCCGAACAGACCGTCAACATCCAGGTCCTCGACCTCGCCGATCACCAGTTCGATGCCCAGCGGCCGGGCCCGGGTGGCCAGGACGCTGAGGACCTGCGGGTGCAGGTCGGCCGCGGCGAAGAAACGTGTTTTCTTGCGCTTGCCCGCCGCGAACGCCATGTTCATCGCCTCCGCGGCGGCGGTGGCCTCGTCGAGCAGGGAGGCGTTGGCGATCTCCAGACCGGTCAGGTCGCTGATCATGGTCTGGAAGTTCAGCAGCGCCTCCAGCCTTCCCTGCGAGATCTCCGGCTGGTACGGGGTGTACGAGGTGTACCAGGCCGGGTTCTCCAGGATGTTGCGCTGGATCGCCGGGGGAGTGATCGTGCCGTAGTAGCCCTGGCCGATCATCGAGGTCCGGACCTGGTTCCTGGCGGCGATCCTGCGCAGCTCACCCAGCACGGCGCCCTCCGTCAGTGGCTCCCAGGCAAGCGGTTCGGCCTGGCGGAGACCGGCGGGCACGGTCTGGTCGATCAACTCGTCGAGGCTACCGACCCCGATCGCCGAGAGCATGGTCTCCATCTCGGCCGGGCTCGGGCCGATGTGGCGGCGATTGGCGAAGTCGTCCGGGTCGTAGCTGGTGGGATTCCAGGTACTCATCAGCCGATCAGAGCCTTGTACTCGTCCTCGTCGAGGTACTCCTCGAGCGCGGCGGGATCGTCGGGCCGGATCTTGAAGAACCAGGAACCAGTGGGATCCTCGTTGACGGTCTCGGGGGAGTCAACCACGGTCTGGTTGATCTCGGTGATCACCCCGTCGAAGGGGGCGGTGATCCCGGAGGTGGCCTTGGTGGATTCGATCACGACGATCTCCTCGCCCTTGGTGACCTCGGCCCCGACCTCGGGAAGTTCGACGTAGACGACGTCACCCAGCTCGCTGGTGGCGTGGTCGGTGAGGCCGACGGCGACCCCGTCGTCACTGCTGTCGAGCCAATCGTGGTCCTTGGTGTACTTGATCATGTTGCTCTCTCCTCAGCGTTTGTAGGACGGTGTGATGAACGGTAGTGCGGTTACCGTCATTGGGAGACGCCTGCCGCGTACCTCGGCGTGGACGGTGGCTCCGGGCAGGACGTCCGTGGGCAGCATCGCCATGGCGATGGGGCCGCCCACGGTGGGACCGAAACCACCGGAGGTGACCTCGGCGACCGGTTCGGTGTCCTCGACCGACAGGAAAAGTTTCGCCCCCTCGCGCACGGGGGCACGGCCTTCTGCGCGCAGGCCGATCCGTTTGCGGGAGGGACCTTCGGCGAGTTGTTTCAGGATCACCCCGGCCCCGGGGAAACCACCCTCACGGGAACCACCCGGGCGCCGCACCTTCGGGATCGCCCAGCCCAGGTCCGCCTCGACCGGGGTGATCCGCGGGCTGAGGTCGTGCCCGTACAGGGGCATTCCCGCCTCGAGACGCAGCGAGTCGCGGGCACCGAGCCCCGCTGGGAGCACCCAGTCGAACCCCAGGAGGGCGCGGGCCAGGCGTTCTGCTTCGGTGCTGGGAACGGAGATCTCGAAGCCGTCCTCGCCGGTGTATCCGGAACGCGAGACCCAGACCGCCACACCGTCCCAGTCAAGGATCCGGGAATCCATGAACTTCAACCCGGCCGCCTCCGGCACCAGCCCGGCCAGGGCCTCCTCGGCCCGGGGACCCTGCAGGGCCAGCAGCGAACGATCCGTGAGGTGTTCGACCGTGACCCCTTCCAGGGTGCGCAGCAACCCGAGGTCGTGATCGGAACGGGCCGCGTTGACCACCAGGAAGTAGCGGTCGCCGTGGTGGGCGAACATGAGGTCGTCCAGGACCCCGCCGTGCTCGTCGGTGAACAGCCCGTAACGCTGGCGTCCCTCCTTCAACCCGGCGACACTGGCCGGGATCAGCGTTTCGAGGGCCGCGGCGGCGTCAGCCAGGTTCCCGGATTCGGGGCGGATCAGGACCTGACCCATGTGACTGACGTCGAACAGCGAGGCGGATTGCCGTGTGTGCTGGTGCTCCGCAATGATCCCGGCGAACTGCACGGGCAACTCCCACCCGGCGAAATCCACCAGACGACCACCCAGTTCCTTGTGCAGCCCGTGCAATGCGGTGGTTGATAGTGACATGAGGACCCTTTCTGCTGACGCGCGACGTTGCTGGATGGCAAGGCCCACCCGGAGCCCCCTCTGTCACCGCTGCCTGAGATCGTTTAATCCTTCGGCGGACCCCGGCGGGGCCTCTCTCCAGAGTGTTGAAGTCGTCGCGGTCCTGGGGCCTGAGAGTTTCCGGGGCGGTTGCTCCTTCGGCACCGACTGGGTCGGTTCTCCCGCTACAGGGCCAGCATACAGAGAACTGGCCGCGTTGTGGGGGTAGCCTTGACGAAACACTGACTCGGGACTTCAACGTGGAAGGAGACGGCATGGCGGTGAACCTGATCGCCCGGTTCGAGTGCCGGGACGGGGCGCGGGATGTGGTGGCCGGCCTGATCGGGACCTACGCGGAGCACGTGAACGCTTCACCCGGAACGGTGCGTTTCGAGGTGTACACGGAACGCGACAACCCGAACCAGTTCGTGATCATTGAGTGCTACCGGGACGAGGAGGCCTTCAAGGCCCACCTCGCCGATCCCGAGAATGCGGCATTCAACGACAAACTCGGGCCGCTGATCTCGGGGGACGCCTCCGAACTGACCTTCCTCGAGATTCCGTAATAACCTGTGTTTCTGTGCGGATCGGACTGACGGGCGGGATTGCGTCGGGCAAGTCGACGGTGGCCCGGAAACTGGAACAGCTGGGTGCCGTCACGATCGACGCCGACGTTCTGGCCCGGGACGTGGTGGCGTTGGGGACCGAGGGGTTGAAGGCGGTTGTTGCTCGTTTCGGGGACTCCGTGCTCGCCGCCGACGGAAGCCTGGATCGTCGCGCGTTGGCCCGGATAATCTTCGCCGACCCGCAGGCGCGCGCCGACCTGAATGCCATCATCCATCCCCTCGTGCGGGAACGAGCCATCGAGCTGGAGGCCGCGGCCCCCGCGGGGTCGGTTGTGGTGCACGTCATACCCCTGCTGGTGGAGACCGGACAGCAGGACAAATTCGACGCGGTCGTGGTGGTGGACACCACGGTCGAGGAGCAGCTGCGCAGGTTGACGCGACGTGACGGTCTTACGAGAGCCGAGGCCGAGCAGCGGGTGGCCGCCCAGGCCAGCCGTGAGGAACGGCTGGGGGCGGCAACGCACGTCATCGACAGCTCCGGTCCGGTCCGGGAGACCATGAGGCAGGTCGGTGAGCTGTGGCGGAGCCTCTCGGCGTGAGACGCGGGACTTCCGGCCGATCCCGGGAAGGTGCGTTGCGGGCGGCGTGAAGACCCGTTGGGCGGGCACCTTCGTCAAGGGGCGGGGCTATTTGTTGGCCTCGATCATCTGCCGGAGCTCCTTTTTCAGATCGGCGATCTCGTCGCGGTGCCGGGCGGCCAGCTCGAACTGGAGATCGGCGGCCGCCTGATGCATCTGGGCGGTGAGGTCGTCGATCAGTTTCGCCAACTCCTGCTCGGGCAGTTCCCCGGCCTTCAGGCCCCGTTCCCGGTTGCCTTTCAGGAGGGATTCGGTGTCGGCGTCCTCCCGGTTCAGCATGTCCGTGATGTCGGCGATCTTCTTCCGCAACGGCTGCGGATTGATGCCGTGCTCGGTGTTGTAGGCGAGTTGGCGGGCACGCCGGCGATTGGTCTCGTCGATGGCGGCCCCCATCGACGGGGTGATCGTGTCGGCGTACATGTGCACCTGTCCGGCGACGTTACGGGCGGCGCGGCCGATGGTCTGGATCAGGGAACGTTCTGAACGGAGGAAACCCTCCTTGTCGGCGTCGAGGATGGCCACCAGGGAAACCTCCGGCAGGTCCAGGCCCTCCCGCAGCAGATTGATGCCCACCAGCACGTCATAGCTGCCGAGCCGCAGCTCACGCAGCAACTCGACCCGTTTGAGGGTGTCGATGTCGGAGTGCAGATAACGGGTACGGATGCCGGCGGCCATCAGGTAGTCGGTCAGGTCTTCTGCCATCTTCTTGGTCAGGGTGGTCACCAACACCCGTTCGTTGCGTTCGGCCCGGGTCCGGATTTCCCCGACGAGGTCGTCGATCTGGCCCTTGGTCGGTTTGAGGACGATCTCCGGATCCACCAGACCGGTGGGCCGGATGATCTGCTCGACGAAACCGTCGCTGCGCTCAAGCTCGTAGGGACCGGGGGTGGCGGAGAGGTAGACGGTCTGCCCGATGCGCTGGCAGAACTCGTCGAACTTCAAGGGCCGGTTGTCCAAGGCGCTCGGCAGCCGGAAACCGTGCTCCACGAGGGTGCGTTTCCGGGATGCGTCGCCCTCGTACATGCCCCCGATCTGCGGGATCGTGACGTGGGACTCGTCGACCACCAGGAGGAAGTCCTCGGGGAAGTAGTCCAGCAGACAGGCGGGCGCGGATCCCGCGGCCCGGCCGTCGATGTGACGGGAGTAGTTCTCGATCCCCGAGCAGGTGCCGATCTGGCGCATCATCTCGATGTCGTAGCTGGTGCGCATCCGCAGCCGCTGCGCCTCCAGGAGCTTGTTCTGGGATTCCAGGTCCTGCAACCGGATCGCGAGTTCCGCCTCGATTCCGGCGATGGCTCGTTCCATCCGTTCCGCTCCGGCGGAGTAGTGGGTGGCGGGGAAGACGTAGATCTCGTTCTCCTCGCGCAGCACCTCACCGGTCAGCGGGACGAGGGTGGAGATGCGTTCGATCTCGTCGCCGAAGAACTCGATACGCACCGCGTTCTCCTCATACATGGGGAAGATCTCCAGCACGTCCCCGCGCACCCGGAAAGTGCCACGCTCCGAGGAGAGGTCGTTGCGGTTGTACTGGATGTCGACGAGATGTCGCAGCAGCGTGGAGCGTTCGTACTCCTCACCGACCCGCAGGGTCAGGCGCTGCTCGAGGTATTCCTGAGGGGTGCCCAGGCCGTAGATCGCGGACACCGTGGCCACCACCACGCAGTCGCGGCGGGTCAGCAGCGAACTCGTCGCGGAGTGCCGGAGGCGCTCCACCTCCTCGTTCAGGGAGGAGTCCTTCTCAATGTAGGTGTCCGTCTGGGGAACGTAGGCCTCGGGTTGGTAGTAGTCGTAGTAGGAGACGAAGTACTCGACGGCGTTGTCGGGGAAGAACTGACGCAGCTCGTTCGCGAACTGCGCAGCGAGGGTCTTGTTGGGCTGCATCACCAGGACTGGGCGTTGCAGCCGCTCCGCCAGCCAGGCCACCGTGGCGGTCTTGCCCGTCCCCGTGGCGCCCAGGAGCACCACATCCTTCTCACCGGAACGGATGCGGCGCTCCAACTCCGAGATCGCGGTTGGCTGATCCCCCGAGGGGGAGAAATCGGCCTGCACCCGGAAAGGCGCCACCTGGCGGCGAAGCTCGTCAATCGGTCTCATGGAAACCGATTATGCGCGATGGGTCACTTGGGGGTCGCGAAGCAGTAGGTGCGGGGAGGGGTGGTGTAGGTGAGGTCTTCCTCACCGGTTCCGCAGGACGCGTTCGCCTGGTCGACGCGTTTGGTGACCTTGATGTTCGTCGAGTCGCAGTTTTGCTCCACTGCGAAGGGCACGGTGGCAGACGCTTCTCGCCATGCCGCCCACGCAGACAATGCTCCTCGGTGGGGTTCCACGCGGTCGAATCGCGGAAGATGTATCGGAAAAGGTTCCCCGGGTCTGGTCGCGTCCGGTTCTGTTCCCTGACGGATTGCGGGGACAGAGCAGATGCCGGGTCGGCCAATGGCCAACCCGGCATCCGCATCTCAGTTCGTGGTCTCGTGCCAATCGGTCACCGGAGAACCGGTTTCCGGTAGTGCGGCACGGCTCACTTGGGTTCCCCGAAGCAGTAGGTACGGGGAGGAGTGGTGTAGGTGAGCTCTTCTTCATCTGCCTCGCAGGAAGCGTTCGCCTGGTCGACGCGTTTGGTGACCTTCGCCTTCGCCGAGCCACACTCCGCCACCTCGAAGGGGGCGGTGGGGCTGGAGGATTCGTTGTAGCAGACATCCTGGTGCAGGTTCGGGATCAGGCAGACGGCTTTCACCGTGCGGTTGCCGCCGTAGCGGGATTTGCTGCTGATCTCGTAGGACGAGGTGAAGCTCGGGCAGGAACTGGAGTCGGAGACGACCTGGCTCACCTCGTAGGAGAACTTCGACTTGTCGGAGCAGTCGACCTTCTCCTCCTTGGCGTCGTTCGCGGTCCCGGTGATGACCAGGCAGTTGCCGACCTGAAGGTTCTCGTTGGTCTTGAATTTCTGCCACAGGAACCAGCCGCCGGCACCGAGCACCGCAACGGCGGAGATGATGCTGATGATCTGACGTACCCCGAAGCGCTTCTTCGGCGTCTCGTACTGGGTCGCGTACTCCTGCTCGGCCTCGTACTGCTGCTGAGCGGCGTACTGCTGCTGAGCGGCATACTGCTGGGCCGCCTGTTGCTGCTGGGCCTGGTACTGCTGCTGGGCCTGGGCGGGGTCGTAGGGCTGGCTCGGGTTGTAGCCCTGACCCTGGTTGTAGCCCTGGCTCGGGTCGTAGCCCTGACCCTGGTTGTAGGGTTGGTTGGGGTTGTATGGCTGATTCGGCGGTTGCGTCATCACTGTCCTTCACTAGGGGGAGTCCTGATACTAGCGGCCGCTTCTCCCCAATCGAGCCGCGGGCTTCACTGACGAGGTATCAAAAACGGTTCGCAGGTAGGTTGTCAAATTTTGTCGTATTCGAGACCTTCGGATTCGATGCCCCGGGCGAGCCACAGGAGCAGCGCGGATGTCGAACCAGCCGCGCGCCGATGTGGTGGCCGAACCCCGGTGCGCACCACCCGTCCTTCCAGGGTGACCAGTTCGAGGGGATCGTTCTCATCCGCGAGATGGGCGGCCTCGAAGGCCAGCACCGGGGCCGCGGTGTCGTCGTCCACGTCGAGCCGGGAGGCCTCCGGTTCCAGGTCGAAGCCGTGCAGCACCAGCTCGCGGAGCCGAACCAGGGGCAGATCGTCGATGGCGATCCGCAGACCGGGTCGCAGCGACACCTCACCATCTCTTCCGGGCAGCTGGGTGAGGAGCTGATCGAGTTCGCCGGCGCTCGTGTCGAGTTCGATCTGGAGGTGGAGGCCGTCGGAGATGGCCAGCAGTTCGCAGTCGCGTCCCAGCGACGAGTCGTAACCGCTGGGGGAAACCCCTTCGAGAAGTTCCCGGCACACCTGCGCCAGGCTGCGGGCACCCTTGATCAGGTGGGCGGCGACGTGTCCACGGGTCCAGCCCGGCAGGCGGGTTGGCGCGGCCCAGTCTTCCGGGGAGTAGGCGATGGTACGTCCCAGGAGTGTGTGGGTTTGTTCCCGCACAGCATGCAGGCTTGAGTCGAAGTGCTCGCCAGGGACGCTCGGCATGCTGACAAACCTATCAAAAGTAAGGGATTTCACTTACGGGGGTCTCCGCTGCGGCCACCCTGCTCACCGGGGCTCGTGCGCGGAACCGGCCGGTTCTCGGGGGCCTTCGCCACCCTCCCGTTCGCGAAGCGCGGATTTGTCGGCGCCGCGGCATAGCATGTGTGACCGTGAATGTTCGACCCGCTCAACGCGGAATCCTCGTGCGAGGTGCCCGCGTCCACAACCTGAAGAATGTCTCCCTGGACCTGCCCAGGGATTCCCTGATCGTTTTCACGGGGCTGAGCGGGTCGGGCAAGTCCTCGCTGGCCTTCGACACCATCTTCGCCGAGGGGCAGCGACGCTACGTCGAGTCCCTGTCCGCCTACGCCCGCCAGTTCCTGGGGCAGATGGACAAGCCGGACTGCGACTTCATCGAGGGGCTCTCGCCTGCGGTCTCCATCGACCAGAAATCCACCTCCCGGAACCCGCGATCCACGGTCGGCACCATCACGGAGGTCTACGACTACCTGCGTCTCCTGTTCGCCCGCATCGGCATCCCGCACTGCCCGGTGTGTGGCGCCGTCATCGGCAGGCAGAGCCCACAGCAGATCGTCGACCGGCTGATGGGGCTGGCCGAGGGCACGCGTTTCCAAGTTCTGGCGCCCATCGTGCGCGGGCGCAAGGGCGAGTTCCAGGAAACCTTCCGGCAGCTCGTCGCCGATGGCTACGCGCGGGTTCGGGTCGATGGAAAGCTCCATCCGCTCACCGAACCCCCGGTGCTCGACAAGAAACGCAAACACGACGTGGACGTGGTCGTGGACCGGGTGGTGGTGAAGGCATCCGCCAAGCAGCGGATCACCGAATCCGTGGAGGCCGCCCTCCAGCTGGCCCACGGGGTGGTCGGGGTGGAGTTCGTGGATCTCCCCGCGGATGATCCCGAACGCGAGAAACGCTTCTCGGAGAAACTCGGCTGCCCCAACGAACACGACGTCGCCATCGACGAACTGGAACCCAGACAGTTCTCCTTCAACGGGCCCTGGGGGGCCTGCCCCGAGTGCTCCGGGCTCGGGACGATGCTGGAACCCGACCCGGAACTCATCATCCCCGACGAGACCCTGAGCCTGGCCGACGGGGCAATCGCCCCTTGGAACACCCCACACCTGAAGGGCCACTTCGAACACGTCCTGGAGGCCCTGTCCCTCGAAACCGGTTTCGACATGCGCACCCCTTGGCAGAACCTGGCCGCCAAACACCGGAAGGTGCTGCTCAACGGGGTACCCGGGGCCGTGGTGGTGAGCTTCCGCAACCGGTTCGGGCGAACCCGGTCCTTCTCGCAGAAATACGAGGGCATCCTGCCGTTCGTCCGGCGCCGCTACGCCGAGTCCGAGACCGACTCGGCCCGCGAACGCTGGGGCGGCTACATGCGGGAGATCAACTGCCATTCCTGCGGTGGCACGCGGCTGAGGCCCGAAACCCTGTGCGTCACCGTCGCAGACAGGAACATCGCGGAGGTCGCGGACCTGTCCATCGGGGAGGCCTTCGAATACCTGGATGCGCTCTCCCTCAACGAACGCGAGGCGCGGATCGCCGAGCGCGTTGTCAAGGAGATCCGGGAGCGACTGCGTTTCCTGCTGGACGTCGGCCTGGACTACCTGACGCTGTCACGGTCGGCCGGGTCGCTGTCGGGTGGGGAGGCGCAGCGCATCCGGCTGGCCACGCAGATCGGCTCCGGGCTGGTCGGTGTGCTCTACGTCCTGGACGAGCCGAGCATCGGGCTGCACCAGCGCGACAACCGGCGGCTGATCGAAACCCTCGTGCGGTTGCGGGACCTCGGCAACACCCTCATCGTCGTCGAACACGACGAGGACACCGTCCGAGCAGCCGACTGGGTGGTCGACATCGGCCCGGGAGCGGGGGAGCACGGCGGGGAGGTCGTGGTCTCCGGGCCCGTCGAGGAACTGCTCACCACCGAGGAATCCATGACGGGCCGCTACCTGTCGGGAAAGCTGGTCATCGACGTACCCGCGGTGCGGCGCCCCGGCAACGGCAAATCCGTGACCGTCGTCGGCGCCTCGGAGAACAACCTGCAGGACGTGGACGTTTCCTTCCCGCTGGGCAGGCTCGTCGCGGTGACCGGGGTCTCCGGATCCGGGAAGTCGTCGCTGGTCAACTCGATCCTCTACACAGCGGCCGCCAAGCAGATCTACGGCGCCAAGGCGGTGCCCGGCAGGCACCGGAAACTGAAGGGCCTGGAAAACCTGGACAAGGTGATCCAGGTGGATCAGTCGCCGATCGGCCGCACCCCGCGCTCCAACCCGGCCACCTACACGGGGGTCTTCGACAAGATCCGCGGACTGTTCGCCGCCACCCCGGAGGCCAAGGTCCGTGGCTACCTGCCCGGACGGTTCTCCTTCAACGTCAAGGGCGGGCGCTGCGAGAACTGTTCGGGTGACGGCACCATCAAGATCGAGATGAACTTCCTGCCGGATGTCTACGTTCCCTGCGAGATCTGCCACGGGGCCCGGTACAACCGCGAAACCCTCGAGGTGCACTACAAGGGCAGGTCGATCTCCGACGTGCTGGAGATGTCCATCAGCGAGGGGACACGGTTCTTCGAATCCATCCCGTCCATCGCCCGGCACCTGAAAACCCTGGAGGAGGTGGGGCTCGGCTATGTCCGGCTCGGACAGCCCGCGACCACCCTGTCCGGAGGTGAGGCGCAGCGCGTGAAACTTGCCGCCGAGCTGCAGAAACGCTCCACGGGACGCACCCTCTACGTGCTCGACGAACCCACCACGGGCCTGCACTTCGAGGACATCCGCAAACTCCTCGCGGTGCTGCACCGCCTCGTCGACGCGGGCAACACGGTCGTGGTGATCGAACACAACCTCGACGTCATCAAGGCGGCCGACTGGATCATCGACATGGGGCCGGGCGGTGGATCCCGCGGCGGCCAGGTGGTGGCCACCGGCACCCCGGAGGAGGTCGCGAAGGTGAGGGAATCGGCGACCGGCGAGTTCCTGGCGCCGCTGCTGGAACGCTGAATCGACGGCTCAATCAGTTTCGGCAAGGCCGTGTCTCGTCGCAATCCCTGAACTTCCTTCTCCTGCGCAGGAATCGCGGAAGAAATACGGTTCAACGTCGTGTGGCGACGTTGAACCGTCGAACCTCCGCGATTCGTGAACGAGAGGAGGGGGCGGTGGGTGTTTGCGTGCCGGCTGAACCGGCTTCGGGGCAGGGATGCTCACGAGCTGGCTCTTCAGGTTCCGGGACGCACCAGACCGTGTTCGTAGGCCGCGATCACCAGTTGGGCGCGATCCCGGGCCCGCAGGCGGCTCAGCAGCGCCGAGATGTGGGTCTTGCAGGTGGCGTGGCTGATGTGCAGTTCCCGTTCGATCTGGTCGTTGGACAGCCCCCGGGCCACGAGCCTGAGGATCTCGGTCTGCCGCGGGGTCAGATCCGCCACCCTCCCGGAGGGGGTCGCGTCCGGGAGGCAGCTCTCCACCAGGGTGGCGATGGCCGAGGGGGCCAGGAGAGCCTGCCCGGCCGAGATGGTGCGCACCGCATTGATCAGGGCCTCCGGGGTCGCGTCCTTCAACAGGAAACCGGAAGCCCCCGCGCGCAGGGCCCCGAAGACGTACTCGTCCAGGTCGAACATGGTCAGCACCAGCACCCGCACCTCGGACAGCTGCGGGTCGCGGACGATGGAACGGGTCGCCGCGATCCCGTCGAGTTGCGGCATGCGGATGTCCATCAGCACGACATCCGGCACCAGTTCCCGGGCCAGCGAGACGGCCTCCACGCCGGTGGTGGCCTCCGCCACGACCCGGAAGCCCGGTTGGGAGTTCAACAGATGCGCCAGCGACTGGCGCAGCAGCTGCTGGTCGTCGGCTATCAGGACCCGGATCTCAGACACGGACCGGCTCCGGATCCGGCAGCTCGGCCTCGAGCCGGAAACCGTCCGGGGAGCGGTGGTGGCGGAGATTCCCACCCAGCGCGGCGACGCGCTCCCGCAGCCCGATCAGGCCACTGCCCGCCCCGGGACGTGAACGCCACCCGGGAACCGGACCGGAATCCGTCACGGCCAGGTGAAGGACCTCCCCGCGGCGGGTGATTTCGACGTGGACGCTGGTGGGTCCGGCGTGCCTGGCGGCGTTCGCCAGCCCTTCCTGAAGGATGCGGTGGATGGCCAGCGCCACCCCCTCGCTGTTCGGCGTGACCCCGCCGTTGAACATTTTCACGTGCAGCCCCGCTCGCTCAGCGGATTCCAGGAGACCATCCCAGTCGGGATCGCCCGGGCTGGGGGACAGGGGCGCGTCCTGGTCGGAACGCAACACCTGGAGCATCCTGCGCAGTTCCAGGGTGGTGGCGCGGCTCGCCTGTTCGATGTCGCAGAGCGCCGCCACCAGGCGTTCGGGATCCTCGGCGTCCACGTTGCGGGCCACCGCGGCGCGCACCGTTATCAGACCGATGCCGTGGGAGACGAGGTCGTGCAGGTCCCGGGCTATCGTCAACCTCTCCGTCGTCACGGCAGCGGCGATCTGCTGGGAACGCAGCTGCTCGGCCTGGCGCCGCCCGGACCGTTTCGCCGCCCACCAGATCCAGCACACCAGCAGGGCCGCCGACAACATGATCACGAACCGGTTCAGGTTGCTCGGACCCGACTCGGTGCTGACGCCGCACAAGGCCACGAGCAGCACGAGCACCGCCAGTACCTGGGCGGAGAAATAACGGTGCATGGGGCGATGCTAGCCATGAACTGGGCGAGGAATCATCACCCCACGGGCTGAGATCCCAGGGGCTGAGGCACGGACCGGAAATCGGTGCCGAGCCCGACGGGCAGGGGGTGTTCGTCGCAGCACGATCGGGGTCATGATCAGATTTGACGATGTTTCCAAGGTCCGTGGCCGCCGGAAAATCCTGGAGGGAGTGGGATTCGAGGCGAGACCCGGGCGGGTGACGGGCTTCGTCGGACCGAACGGGGCCGGCAAGTCATCGAGCCTGCGAATCCTGCTCGGCCTGGACCGGGCCACAACCGGGCAGGCCACCATTGACGGCCGCCCCTACCGGGAGTTCCGGAACCCGCTGAGGCACGTCGGCTCCATGCTCGACGGGGCAGCCGCCCACCCTTCCCGCACCGCGCGCGCCCACCTCGGGTGGGTGGCGGCCAGCAACGGCATCCCGAGGAAAAGAGTCCAGCAGGTCCTGGAGGAGGTCGGGTTGGCGGCCGACGCCAATCGGCGGGTGGGCGCCTATTCGCTGGGCATGGGGCAGCGGCTCGGATTGGCGACCGCCCTGCTGGGGAAACCGGAGCGGTTGGTCCTCGACGAGCCGGTCAACGGCCTCGACCCGCAGGGGGTCAGGTGGATCCGTCGGCTGCTCAGGGCGCACGCCGATGCGGGGGGCACGGTGCTGCTGTCCAGCCATCTGATCGGTGAACTGGCGGAGATCGTCGACGATGTCGTGATCATCAACGGCGGCCGGATCAAGGCCTGGGGTGGAGTGGTCGACGTCATGTCGGGTCATCCCAGCCTGGAGGAAGCGTTTTTCGCGCACGTGGAGGCACGCGCATGAGGCGGGCGATGCGCGCCGAGGCGCTGAAACTGTGCACCCTTCCCGGCATCCGGGTGGCCGGTTTGCTGGCCCTGGCTGTCCCGATGCTCCTGGCATGGCTGGAGGGTTCCCAGATCAGGCGCGCGGTGGAAACCGGCCAGCTCGGAGCGCTGTACGACACCTCCACGACCGACTCCGGATTCACATCGCTCACCGTGGCGCAGGTCGGTTTCGTGGTGCTTGGTGTGCTTTCCGTCTCCAGCGAGTACGTCCGCAATGCCCAGGCCGTCGGGCGGGGCAGGCAGCTCACCAGCAGCATGGTTGCCACACCCGGGGGAGCCAGACGGATGGTTGCGAAACTCACCGTGCTCCTGGGATTCGCCACGGTCCTGGCCGTGGCGGCCACCGCCGGTACCCTGGCGGTCGCGCGCTGGGCACTGGGTGGTGTGGAGGCCACGTGGGGGAACCCCTGGCCCCGGGTCGCGGGGGCGGTGCTCTTCCTGGTGACCATGACAGTGATCGCGGCCGCCCTGGCCGAACTGGTTCGCGGTGGAGCCCTGCCCCTGACGCTGCTGGTGATCAATTCCTCGGCCGCGTCCTTCTCGTTCCTGCTCTCGAAGGTGACCCCACTGGCCCGCTACGCACCGGACCTTGCGCTGGCCCACACGTTTCTGACCGAAACCGCGATCCAGGATCCCCTCAGCCCCGGGGCCGGAATGCTGGTGGGCGCCGCCTGGGGTGTTGCCGCCATCATCCTGGCCGTGCTGTTTCACGCCAGAAGGGAGGCCTGAGATGGCGGTCATCGCGGCGGAGTGGCGCAAACTCGGGCTCCCGGGCATCTGGCTGGTTGCGGCGCTCACGGTCGCCGGGTCCTGGGCGTTGGCGGCATTGATGCCGGGACCCGGAGGTTCCGCGCAGACCCTGCAGCTGGTGCCCTCGCTGACGGCCATGGGGTGCATCCTGCTCGGTGTGTTGGCGGCGACGGGGGAGTACTCCGGAAGACAGGTCGCCACCACCTGTACAGCCATGCCCCGCCGTTTCCCGGTGGCGGTGGCCAAGGCGCTGACCGCAACGGCGGTGCTGACGGCGACGGCGATGTTGGCCGCGGGCGGGGTGCGTCTGCTGGTTCCCGAGGGCGAGTGGACCCTTCCCGGGGTGGTGGCACATCTCGCCGCGATGGGTCTGCTCGGATACGCCATCGGCCTGGTGGCGAGGCAGCTGGTTGCCTCCCTCACCACGGCGTTCGTCCTTCTCGTCGTGGCGGGCCCCGTGCTGCGGCCCTACACCGAGCTGGCGACCTGGCTGCCCGGTTCCGTCGGGGCCGACCTGTTCGCGCCCGATCCGGCGCATCCCCTGGCGGAATCGGCGGGAGCCCTGGCCGGGTGGGTGCTGGGATTCTGGGCGATCGCCGCGGTGGCCTGGGCCCGTCGCGACGCCTGACCGGGGAAAGCCCTTGCCGGGGTGTACCCTCACACCATGAAACCCTCCGATTCGGACCATTCGCTTCGGCCGGTTTCGTACATCATCCTGGGAATGCTCGCGACCGCGGGTCCCATGACCTCGTACGAGCTGGAACACAACGCACGGATCTCCGTCGGGTTCTTCTGGCCCTTCCCGCACTCGCAGCTCTACGCCGAGCCCAGGAAACTGGAGGAGGCGGGGCTGGTGGACGTGGCCCCCGAGGAGGGCGGGCGACGCCGCCGGGTCTACTCGATCACGGAGGACGGGCTCCGCGCCTTGCGCGGCTGGTTGCAACGACCCGCTGATGCCGCGCAGACGCGGGATCCCGCGCTCCTGCAACTGTTCTTCGCCGACGCGGACCCGGCCATCGTCGGTCCCCTCGCGAGACGGGAGGCGGCTGAACTGGAATCCAGACTGGAGTTCCTGGAACGGGATGATCTTGGTGGGGACCGTCCCCACCACCGCATGGTGCTTGCCTGGGGGCGGGCGCAGACCCGCAGCAACCTGGAGTTCTGGCGGAGCATTGCTGAGGAGGTGGAATGAAGAACTGGTTGCGGTCACACCCCTTGGGCGGTTACATCGCCCTCGCCTACGCGGGTTCCTGGATCCTGTGGCTGCCCGCCCTGTTGGGGCGGAAAAACCTGGGGTTGCTGATCTACGAACTCCCCGTGGCGGCGAGCGTCGTGTTGAATCAACTCGCCCTGTTGGCCGGGCCCTTCCTGGCTTCCTTGGTGATGACCCGGTTGATAACCGGGTCGCTCAAGATCTGGACGGCCTCCCTGCTGCGTTGGCGGGTGCCGCCGGTGGCCTATCTGCTGGCCCTGGTGGCGGTCCCGGCGGCCGTGATTGCGGTCCTGGCGATTCTGCCGGACGAAACAGCGAGCGGACCCGAACTCACCGGCCCCGCCCTGGTCATCGCCCCTCTGGTGATGGGGGTGGCGTACCTGATCGGCGGGCCGCTCCAGGAGGAGGTGGGGTGGCGGGGCTTCGCGCTGCCCAGACTGCAGAAACGCACCTCACCGGTCCCGGCCGCCGTGATCCTCGGGATCGTCTGGGGAGGCTGGCACCTGCCCCTGTTCCTGATCGCGGAATGGGAGACCCCGCACCAGGATGTGGGTGACCTGTTTGCCTTCCTCGCGTTCACGGTTGCGGCGTCGATCGTCCTGTCCTGGATCACCAACACGGCACACGGATCCGTTCTCCTCGCGATCCTCGCCCACAACGCGATCAACTGGGCGTTGAGTGTGTGGGAGAAGGCGACCGGCCAGAAGGTGACGAGCCTGTGGCCGGCGGTGCTGGGACTGGCCGTTCTGGCGGTGATCGCCATTGCCGTGACCCGGGGCCGGCTGGGGTACCGGAGTTCTCAGTGATCCCAGAGAGCGGAAACGGGCATGCTCCAGAAACCGGGTCCCATCCTCACGGTCCTGGGATGCATGTTCAAGACGATGCCCCCGCGGAAACGGTCGCCGATCCGGTCCTTGAGTTTCTTCAGGTGCGTGAAGTGTTCCGATCTCGGTGTCTGGGTGGCCTTGACCTCCAATCCCCAGACACGCCCGTCCGCCAGTTCGGCGATGATGTCGATTTCACCGCCCATGGAGTCGCGGTAGTGGCTCAGTGTGAAGTCGGAATCCGACCATCCCTGCTGCTTCAACAACTCGGTCACCACGAAGCTTTCCAGCAGCCCTCCCATGTGTGGGCTGTCCAGAGCGGTGAGACGTTCGGACGTGGCCCCCAGCATATGCGCGGCGAGCCCGACGTCCCGGATGCCGGCTTTCGGTTTCCCGGTGACCCGTTTCAAGGAGTTGTTGGTCCAAGGGGGCAGCAGATAAGTCAGGTAGAGACGGGACAGCGCGTCCAGGTAGAGGGTGACGGTGGAAGCCGGAAGATCCGCGTTCGATGCCAGGTGTGATTTCACGAGCTCGCCTCCTTGGCGGGCGGCGATCACTCTGAGGACGGTGGACAGCCGTTCGGGCTGGTTGGTCGCGATTGCGTCGCGGGCATCACGCTGGACCGCCTGGGTGAGGTAGGAGTTGAACCACAGGCGACGAGAACGCGCGGTGAGTTCCTGCACTTCGGGGAAACCTCCCCGGACGAGGAGCTCGGCGTAATCGGCCCGGGACAGCACCGATTCCCGGCCGTGCTCGAGGCCGCCCGCATCCAGGTGTGAGATGAAATCGTCCTGCTCGCTGCGCAACTCGCCCTGCGAGAATCCCTCAAGATTCATCAGGATGGCGCGTCCCGCCAAGGAATCCGGAGTTCTCTCCAGGCGAAGCAGGTCGGCGGAACCGGTCAGCAGGAAACGTCCGGGGCGACGGTCTCGGTCGATGCTCGCCTTGATCTCCAACAGAAGTTCTGGATACCGCTGCAGTTCATCGATCACCAAGGTCTGCGAGCCGGGGGAGGTGACGAATCCGATCGGATCCTCCCGCGCGCTGCTCAGTGTGACAGCATCGTCCAGGGTCGTGTACCTGGCGTGCGGCAGATCGAGCAGATGCGTGAGAGTGGATTTCCCGACCTGGCGTGCGCCCAGCAGCATCATCGCAGGGAAAGCTCGCATCGCCTCGTCGGCGAGGGGTTTCAGGTGGCGGTCCCGGATGTGCATGGGAACGATATTACGCGCGGCATTGTGGTTCTGCACCTGATTCGTTGTGGTTCTGCACCCGAGTCGTTGTGGTTCTGCACCCGAGTCGTTGTGGTTCTGCAGTCGTTTCCTCGTGGTTCTGCAGGTCAGGCGGAGCGGGCCGGGTGGGTCGCCAACAGCTCGGCCAGGCTCATCGAGTCGCGGCCCGCCAGCCCCTTCAGCTGGGTCTGGCAGCTGAAACCGTCGGCCAGGACTATGGCCTCCGGGTTGGCCGTCACCGCGGGCCCGAGGTCGTGTTCGAAGACCTTCACGCTCACCTCGTGGTGGCCGATCTCGACGCCGAAGTTCCCGGCCAGCCCACAGCAGCCACCCACCTGCACCAGCTCCGCTCCCGTCGCCTTCAACAGGGCCTGGTCCGCCTGCCATCCGATCACGGAGGCGTGGTGGCAGTGGGGCTGGGCGACGATGGTGTGCCCGGACAGATCCGGGGGCAGAAAATCGGGATCCTTGGCCAGGAACTCCGCAAGGGTCAGGACCTTCCCTCTCAACGCCTTCACGTTGGTGTCCCCGGGCAGCAACTCGGGAGCGTCGGAACGCCACACGCTGGTGCAGCTCGGCTCCACCCCGACGATCGGAATGTGCTGCTCGACGAACGGCGCCAGCACGGCGGCGGCGTGCCTGAGCTGGCGGCGGGCGCCGTCCAGCTGGCCGGTCGAGATCCAGGTCAGGCCACAGCAGGCCTTCTCGTCCAGCGCCCGGGGTTCGTAGCCGAGACGGGTCAGGACCTGCACCACCGCGGCGAAGGAGTTCGACTCGAAGCAGTCGCTGAACGAATCCACCCAGATCAGGACGGGTCCCTTGTCCCCACCCTTCGGCAGTGCGGTGCGGCGGCGGGCGGAACGCGATGCGAAACGCGGGATCTGCCGCCGCCCGTCGACCCCGGCGGCCCATTTCATCAGGCTCCCCAACCCGGGGGCGCCACCGACGATGTTGATGAGCGGCCCGATGCCGGGGAGTTTCGTGATGAGACGTCCCCAGCGCGGCAACCAGCCCAGGGAGTAGTGGTTGCGGGGTCGCAGCCGTCCCTTGAGGCGCTCGTGGGTGACGCGCGACTTGTAGGCGGCCATGTCGATTCCCGTGGGGCAGTCGCGGGAGCAGCCCTTGCAGGACAGGCACAGGTCGAGGGCCTCGGCCACTTCACGTGAACGCCAGCCCCCAGTGATGAGGGAACCGTTGACCATTTCCTGCAACGCCCTGGCCCGGCCCCGTGTGGAGTCCTTCTCGTCGCGGGTGGCCTGATAACTCGGGCACATCACCCCGCCGGTCGATGTGGTCTCGGACAGGCACTTGCCGACCCCTGAGCACTGGTGCACCCGGGCCACGAACTCGGGATCCTCCAGGTTCAGGGGGGACACGGTTGCCGCCACCATCCGGAGGTTGGAGTCGGTGGGTTCGGGATCTACCAGCACACCCGGGTTGAGCAGGTTCTCGGGGTCGAACAGGTGCTTGACCGCGCCGAACAGTTTCAGTGCCTCGGGGGAGTACATCCGTGGCAGCAGCTCCGAACGGGCGCGCCCGTCGCCGTGCTCGCCGGACATCGAACCGCCGTGGGAGGC
>CALCKT010000021.1 GCA_937965785.1 uncultured Propionibacteriaceae bacterium
GGCCAGGGCGGCGATGGCGGTGCGGGTGAGGATGGTCTTCATGGCTGCTCCTTGGTGAGGGCTTGTCGTCCGTTCGATGTTCAAAGCTTGTCGGTTCCGGGAGCCATGTGGCGCGTTCGTCGCAGGATTGCGACAAACACCAACGGCCCCGTCCCGGCGAGACGACACCACACACCAATCGCTCTCCCGTAGGCTCCCCTACATGCATGGCGAATACAAGGTGCCGGACGGAAAACTGGTGGCGGTCGATCTCGATGTCTCCGACGGGAAGCTGTCCCGGGTGGTGGTCTCCGGAGATTTCTTCCTGGAACCCGACGAATCCCTCAACGACATCGTCCGAGCACTGACCGGCCTGCCCTGCACCTCCTCGGTCGCCGACCTGGCCGCTGCCATCAACTCCCACCTGCCGAAGGACGCACGGCTGCTCGGCTTCTCCCCGGAGGCCGTGGGCATCGCGGTGCGCCGCGCGCTGGGGCACGCCACGAACTGGGACGACCACACCTTCGACGTCATCGGTCCCGTCACCCTCGATCCGCGTCTGCACGTCGCCCTCGACGAGGTGTTGGCGGCACGTTTGGCCCGCGGCGAGATCGGGCCGTCGCTTCGGATCTGGGAATGGAACCAACCGTTGGTGGTCATCGGTTCCTTCCAGAGCTACCGCAACGAGATCGACGAGGAGGGTCGCGAACGCCACCGCATCAACGTGGTGCGGCGCATCACGGGTGGTGGAGCGATGTTCATGGAACCGGGGAACTGCATCACCTACTCGCTGCTGGTCCCGGGTTCCCTGGTGGAGGGTCTTAGTTTTGAGCGCAGCTACGAGTTCCTCGACCAGTGGGTGATGGGGGCCCTCGCAGAACTGGGTGTGAAGGCTCGCTATGTCCCTCTGAACGACATCGCCTCCGACAAGGGCAAAATCGCGGGCGCCGCGCAACGACGGCTCACCAGCGGCGTGGTGCTGCACCACGTCACGATGGCCTACGACATCGACGCCGACAAGATGCTCCAGGTGCTGCGGATCGGCCGGGAGAAGCTTTCGGACAAGGGAACCAAATCAGCCAACAAACGCGTCGACCCGCTGCGTTCACAGACCCGGCTACCCCGCGACGAGATCATCGCATCCTTCCTGAAGCACTTCGAGTCGCGCTACTCCACCCGCCGCCGCGACTACACCGACGGCGAGCTCGCGGCCGCCGCGGAGTTGGTGGAGAACAAGTTCGCAACCGAGAAGTGGACCCGCCGCATCCCCTGAACCGGGGTTGCCTCGACAAACCCGGGGGACACCCCGTCGCACTCCACGACACCCCTTGTTACCGGCGAGTCTGCTCTCAGCGCAACCAGAACGTAGAGTGTTGTGAACGATGTCCAATCGTGCCGTCAGTCAGGAGACCGGAACGGACATGGTCAAAACACGAAACGGGAAGACGAACAACCAGGAGTCGGCCTCGGCCCCTTTGACCAAATGGGAGACGCCCGGGGGCGCTGTGAATTCTGCCATCCCACGGGATGTGGCGCATGACAAGGACGCGTCACATCCCGCCCCGAGGGGAGGGGTGCCGTTCAAGAGCGCCTGGTCGGAGTCCAGGGAGAGCACCTTCCCACCCGTGCCGTCCCCCTTCGCCCCGCCGCCGACGCTGTGGGCAGAACCGGCGGAGAACGCGTCTCCGCAGAGGTCCCTCTCCACCATCCCGAAACGCCCCGACACCGGCACCGAGGATTCATCCCCCGAGGAAGCCGGTTCCCCCGACGGACCGATCACGACCGGGCACCGCGCGATCCTGTCCCCCACCTGCGAACCGGCCGCGACCCCGGCACACCACCCGGCCCACCGGGCCCCCGACGACAAGGACGAACCGCGACGTGGAACGCTGACGGACTCCACCCCGGCCCACGTCTCGGCATCCACGCCCCGCTCCCCCTCGCAGCCCCCCGGGAAGAACGGGGGAAGCGGGGGAACCGACCCGGGCGAGGCAGCCGGGCCGGCCGGGTCCCCGGATGCGGATGCCGGGGGAACGAAACCGGATCAGCCCCCATCACCGGGGGAGCCACCGGGAAGAACCGCCGAGGCGGCTGCGGACCCGGCCGCCTCGGGGGATTCACCGGAAACCACCGGGGACGACGACCGTGTGGTCAACACCACCACCTATTCGCAGATCCGCAGCATTTCACGGGGACATTGGGGAGTTGCCTTCCTGTCCAGCCTGGGGATTCTCCTGTCGGCCGGGGCGCTGACCGTCATCGCGTCCTCCATCCAGCAGTTCACCGATTTCGGTGGCCTGCCGAACTCCGCCGCCCTGCTGGGCCAGATCACCCGGACCTGGTCGCAGTTCGCGACCGACGGGTTCGCCCAGCTGCTCGCGATCATGCTCCCGGTACTCCTGGCGCTGCTGACCGCCCTGTACATCGCGTTCTCGGTCCAGGGCAACCACAGCCCGGACCGGGACGACCGCGTGACCAACGAGCAGGTTGCCCTCCAACAGACACGGGAGGGAATCATCCTGCTGCTCGCGGGCCTGACGGGGATAACGATCACCCTGACGATCCCCTGGCTCACGGAACGCGCACCTCTGTTGCTCCTCCTGCCCGCCGGCGGGGTGATCACCTGCGGTTTCCTCATCGCGATCCGCACTCGTTCGCTGGAGAACGAACGGATGCGCCTGGCGCGTTCCAAACAGCAGGAGGCGGTCCTTGCCAGAACGAACGCCAAGGCCACCGAGGCCCGGCTCAGGAAGCGGGGAAGGAATCGCGAACGCCAGGAGAGCAGCCGGGACCGGAAGGAGCGGAAACGCGACCGGAACCGGGCCTCCAGGCAGACCCTGCTCCGGCATAAACGAAAACAGCTGCTGACACGGCATTTCATGGTCGCGACCCTCCTTACCGCCCTGAGCCCGATCCCCCTGACCTGGCATCTCGCGCACAACGTGACCACGGTCTGGGAGGTTCTGCTGTTCCACCTCGCCACCGTCGTGTGGCTCAGGTTCTTCTGGGGCTACACCTTCACCCTGATGCGGAAGGACGTGCTGGCCGAGGCCATGAAACCCGGGAACAACCGTCTGGCCCGGCTCGGGGCGTGGCTGGTTCGCACGGCATTCGAGTTGCTGACCACAGTGATCGCCCTGGGGGTGATCGTCCTGATCCTCGCACGGTTCCCGGGACTGGACGAGCTGCCGCTCATCGTCGTGTGCACGATCTGCTGGCACTTGGTTCTCGTGGTGATCCGCTGGCTGTACCAGCAGTGCAGCAGGACGGGCCGCGGCATCCGGCAGCTGGATCGTCGCCTGAAGCTGGTGCGGCTGCGCAGGGAGGTCGCGGAGCTCCGTGCGGGAATCTCGTAGTATCCCGGCCGAAACGGGCTATGGTGATTCGGGGTTCGCGTCCCAGTCCTCCGCGGCCCGGCACCAGACCTGACAGGACGGAGTCATTCATGGACGCCAAGTCTTTGGACCGTAATTCCCCTGTCCCGCTCTACGTGCAGATAGAGGACTTCATCCGGCACGAGATCGCCATCGGGGCGTGGAAACCCGGGGAGCGGATCCCCTCGGAGGCCGCTCTCAACACCGCCCTCGGGGTTTCCCGGATGACCGTTCGGGGGGTGCTGAACGGGCTGGTTGATGACGGTCTCCTCCAGCGCGTCCCCGGGAAGGGCACCTTCGTCACCCACCAGAAGATCGCAACACTTCCCCCGGCCTACAAGGGTGTCCGTGAGCAGCTCGAGCAGATGGGTTTCGCCACCACCACGGAACTCGTCAGCATCCGTAAAACCATTCCGGGAAAGGCCATCCGCGACGGGTTGGGGATCGCCCCCTCCACCCCCGTCCACGAGGTCGTGCGCCGCCGTTCCGTCGACGCCCATCCGGTGAGCCTCCACCGCTCCTTCGTGCCCGTCCACCTCGCGCCGGAGCTGGAACACGATGACGTCCTCGGCGAACAGCTGTGCGTGCTGTTGGAGAACAAGTACGGGCTGCACTCGTCCCACACCGGGGAGCAGCTAGAGGCCGTGGCCGCCACGAAGGAGGAAGCAGATCTCTTGGGTCTGCGCCCGGGAGCTCCCCTGCTGCTCCTGCAGGACACGATCTCGGAGGCCTCCGGGAGGGTTTTCGAGTTTTCGAAGATCCTGTTCCGCGGCGACAGGATCAAACTCCACTTCGACTACAGGTCGTGACACACCGGGCCGGGGAGGCCCGGCCCGGTGTGTGTCCCCGAGGGCTCAGAAGACGCCCGTGTCCAGGCTCTCGTAGAGATCCACGAAACGTTTGAACGCCTGGTCGTAGGCGGCCCCGGCCGCCGGGTCGGGATCGAACCTGCCGACGACCGCGACGGCCCGCGCCGCCGCCTCCTCGCAGGACGAGTACAGCCCCGCCCCCACCCCGGCGTACATCGCGGCCCCGAGACAACCGGCCTCCGAGGTGCGCAGGATCTCGATCGGCCGTTGAAGGACGTCAGCGAGCATCTGGGACCACAGGGCAGACTTCGCCGCGCCACCCACGAGCCTGATCGTCCCGGCCTCGATCCCGGCGGCGGCCTGGGCGTCGAGGATGTCGCGCATCTCGAAGCAGATTCCCTCCAGGACGGCACGGGCAACGTCTCCCTTGGTGGTGGCGAGCGTCATGCCGTTGATGTTGGCCCGCGCCTGCGGGTTCTGACGCGCCCCGGAGGCACCCGCCAGGTACGGCAGGAACGTGACCCCGTTGGCCCCCACGGGCGATCTCCGGGCCTGGGACGTGATGATGTCGTAGGGATCGACCCCGGCCACCTCACCGGCCGCGCACTCCTCGTGGCAGAACGTGTCCCGGTACCAGCGCAAGGAGGACGCGGAGGTGTTCGAGAACGCCTCGATGGTCCAGTTCCCCATACCGTGGTTGGGTTTGACCACCAGTTTCCGCGCTGGGTCACGCAGCGGTTCGTCCATGACCACATAGCATGAACCGAAGGTCCCCATCACCATCACGCAGTCGCCTCCCCTGACGGCGCCTCCTCCGAAGGTGGAGCAGTTCTGGTCGTGGGCGCCCAGGCACAGTAGGGTGCCCTCCGCCAGGCCCGCGCGGCGCGCGATGTCCTTGCCGACCCTTCCCACGACTTTGCCCGGGGATGTGACGAGCCGGGCTCGTTTCTCGATGGGCACGCCTATCAGGTCGTGGATCTCCCGCGACCACTGCACCGAGTCGACATCGAGCATGCCCTCCCGCGACGCCGACGACAGGTCGGTCCAGTATTCCTCGGCACCCCACTCCTTCAGGAGGAACTCCTGCTCGGAGAGGAACCATTCGGTGCGTGCCCAGTTCTCGGGTTCGTTGTCGCGCAACCACGCCCATTTCGGGGCCGCGCTGTTCGTCCCGAGCGGGTCCCCGGTCTCGAGGTAGAAACGTTCGGCACCGTAGGCCTCCCGCAGCCTCGGAATGTATGGCGCACCCCGCAGGTCCTGCCAGGACAGGAAGTCGCGAATGAGGTTGCCCTCGGCGTCGACCAGCGCCAGCAGCGGCGCCTGCGACGAGAACGCGACCGCCCGGATCTCCTCCGGGGAGACACCGGACGCGGCGACGGCCTCCCGGCAGGAGTCCGTCAGCGGGGGAATGATGTCCTCGTATCGCTGTTCGACGAGCCCGGGCCCGGGGTAGATGCACGGATACTCCCGGTAGTCCTGGCCGAGCACATTGCCGTCGAGGTCGAAGACGATGGATTTGCAGCCCGTGGTGCCGGCATCGATACCGACGAGGAAGTCAGACATGATCCCACCCCTCAGTTGGTGCCCAAATGGGCGGCGTACTGCTGGACGAGGCTCGCGGCCGACCGGGTGCCGATCAGCGAGACACCGAGCTGCTCGATCATCCACAGGGTCGCGGGCATGGTGAAGGTCCTGGGAACCCCGGAGACCTTCAGTTTCGTGTTCTCGTTGGTGATGTTGTCACGCATCACCCGCACCTGGGCCTCCGTGGGGAATCCCTGTGATCCCGTCGCGGTCTTGACGTAGTCGACGCCCGCATCGCTGCAGATCCTGGTGAGCCTCGCGATCTCCTCATCGGTGAGGAAGCAGACCTCGAAGATGACCTTCGACAGGGCGGTTCCCCTCGTCCGTTCCACGAGCCCCTCCACCTCGCGTCGCGTGAACTCGTCGTCGCCCTCACGCAACCGCCCGATGTTGACCACCATGTCGACCGCCGTGGCCCCGAGACGGAGGCCCTCCTCGATCTCGGCGAACTTCATGTCGGTTGAGGTGCATCCGTAGGGGAAGGAGATCGCGGTGCCGACCCTGACATCCGATCCCCGGAGTTCCTCCGCCACCACGGGCGTCCAGAAGGAGTTCGTGTAGCAGGCGGCCACCCCGGCCGACCTGGCGGCCCGCGCATGGGACCGGATCTCCTCCTCCGTGGAGCTCTGCAGATGCAGCGCCATGTCAAAGTGTTTGGCGTACTCCGCCACTGTCAGATTCATGTTCATCTCCTGGCTTCCTTGCCGCTTTGTTGGATGTGGCCGCCACATCGCGGCCCTCTCGTTGGTTCCAGACGATTCATCGCCGGTTCTCGTGTGCCGGGTGTTCTGGGCAGCGCATCTCAGGACTGCCCCCTGGCCGCTTTCATGAAACGCCGCTGATAGCTGACCACCTGATTCGAGGACGTGAACCGGGCGAGGTAGCGCGGCTCGGCCGTTACGACGATCCGGCGGGTCATGTCGGCGAATTCCGGTTCCATCAGAAGCCGGTCGATGTCCGGATAGTTGAACGCCCCCTCCATGGAGCAGATGATCAGCCTCGTATCGTCGAGGTTGGCGTTGCGGAGGGCGCGCAGGGAATGCCGGACGGCATCAAGCCCGTCCCCGGCACCCGATGACACGTCAACTCCCCGGGCGTGCAGGACCTCCCGGGCGAGGGCCTCCACATCCTCGAGCCCCAGGTCCTTCTCCCCGGAGGACAGGTAATCCGAGGCGATCAGGTAGCTGCGCAGTTTCTCCAGCTGGTCCTGCTGCCGGGTGAGTTCGTGGGCCCGCAGGAACCCGCAGATCCGTTCCGTCTGCATCTTCCGGTGCCGGATGAACGCATTGATGAAATACGGCCTGGCCTGCAGGGCGAGCTGGGTCTGGTAGGGCTCGAACATGAGGGTGAAGTTGACCCGATATCCCTCCTCCGCCAAGCGGAGGGCCAGGTTGTGACCGCGGAGGCAGTCCTTCGTGGCGCCTCGGGAGAAGCGCACGTCGAGACCACCGTCGCCCTGCAGGAGCTGCCCGACATTGCCGGGATTCACCGGCCCGGTGTGCGGAACCTTGATCACCACCCGCCACGGGGAGAGGATCTCCCGGAACCGGGCCGCCTCCTCCAAGATCTTGGAGAAGTCCTCCTCGAAGGGATTGTTCAGTTCCACCGAGATGTCGCACCCGGGGCCGAGGATCCTTCCCAGCTCCGTCATGACCTCGTCGCGGTCGCGGAAACGCCCGCCAATGTTCGCCTCCGGATTGTTCAGGAACAAGTCGTAGATGATGCCCGGATTGCACGTGAGGTTCGAGATGAACGGCGCCAGCGGCTCCACCTCGTAGGGGTTGGCGGAATCTGCTGAGTAGAGGACGTTGGTCGGCCGCTGCCTGCCGTTCTCCCCGCACCCGATGTCGCGCACGAGGTCAACCACCACCGCCCCCTCACGCAGGCCGAGTTCCCTGCGGAAACCGGCCGGCGTCCCACCGGGAGGGGTCCGGAAGTGGGTCACAACCCCCTCCAGCCCGGCCCCCACGTCGATCCCGCGGGCGCGTTCCGAGAGGAACTCAAAGGTTTTCCTCCCAACGGGGGTGTCGAGAACGCGGGCCACCAGCTCCTCCCTGCCCGGGGGAGCGGGAAGGTGTAGATCACGCAGCGTCAACTGGATCCGTGCACGCCTGTGGGTCGTGGTCATTTGAAGCATCAGCAACCTCCAGCCGGCTCCGCCTCTTCGCGGAACCGTTGTCACTGTACTGCGCTAGTCCGGTATAGACAACAAAGAGTCACTGCGAATGCAACAACGGGATCCCACGGCCCCGCCGGCCGGGTTCAGCCCCGGCGGCGCGACATCACATCTTCAAGGACCGTCACGTCGACAACGGGGCGGCCGACCATCAGGCCACAAGGGTCGGCCAGCACGACGGCGGGGGCATCGGGCTCCCCGAGGTCGGACAGGACCAGGCTCGCCCCGGTGAAATCCTCACCGTGGGTGTAGGCGGACTCGGTCACCACCACGGGAAGGGAGGCACCTCTGGCCGCGGCCAGACCCTGGGATGAGTCCTCCACCACCACGCAGTCCCCGGGATTCGCCCCCAGCTGCTGGACCGCGTGCCTGTAGATGGCCGGGTCGGGTTTCTTCCGCGCCACCACATCGCCCGCGAACACCTCGATCCCGGAGGCGAGCCCGGCGCCGAGAACTGTTTCCATGACCGCCCTGACCGATTCGGGTGCCGACGTCGAGGCGACCGCAACCGTCCACCCAGAGGCCATCGCCTCGATGACGAGCCGGCGGATTCCCGGGCGGGCCGGTACCAGGCCGTCGGCCACGATCCCGCGGAACAGCTTGGTCTTGAGCGCGTGGACCTCGGCCACCAGTTTTGCGCGCTCCCCCGGAGTGTCGGCCACTCCGCGGGCGGCCATCACGTCGGGGGACAGCACCGAGGAGAGGCGTTCCTTGCCGCCCCCGATGCCGAGCAGCCTCGCGTAGGTGGGGTCGTCCCACTCCAGGGGCAGGCCCATCTCCCGGAAGGCCCGGTTGAACGCCACTCTGTGTCCGTCACGCTCGGTGTCGGCGAGAACGCCGTCGCAGTCGAGAAGCAGGAAGGGCATGATCTCACCGCTCCCCGCCGGCCCGCCCGGCGCTGCCGAACAGCTCCAGGAAGGAGGCCACCGTGTCCGTGACCCGCCGTTCGACCTCCCCCAGGATCGGCAGGGGTTCTCGTCTCCCCGCCTCGCGTGCCGACCCGAGCGATTCCTCCATCGCGTCGAGGTAGGCGTGCTTCACAGCGGTGGAGACGTTGATCTTCGACACGCCCGCCGAGATGAAGGAACGGAATTCCTCGGGTTTCAGCCCGGTGCCACCATGGAGGACGATCGGCAGGTCGGTCAGCCTCCGTAGGTGGCTCACGCGTTGCGGCAACAGCACCGGGGGCAGCTTGTACTGGCCGTGAGCGGTTCCCAGGTGCGGCGCCAGCAGATCGACCCCGGTTTCCCGGGCAACCCGGACGAGTTCCTCGTCCGAGTAGGAATGGGCCAGTACGTCGGAGCCCACCCCGTCCTCGACACCGACGATGTTCTCGATTTCCGATTCGACGTCGACCCCGTTCGGATGCGCCCACGAGACGACGCGGGCGGTCTGTTCGGTGGCCTCGGCCAGCTCCAGGTGGGAGGCATCGAACAGGACCGAGGACCAGCCCGCATCGATGACGGACCGGGTTAGGTCCAGGTCGGGGCAGTGATCCAGGTGCAGGGACAGCGGGGCGTCCGAACCTGCGGCCAGTTCCTCGAACATCCGGGCCAGGAAACGCGGGCCGAGCGCCTTGGCGGTGCGCGCGGAGACCTGCACGATGGCGGGCGAGCGTTTCTCCTCGGCCGCGCGGACGACCGCTCGCAGCGTCAGCCCGTCGAATATGTTGAACGCCCCGACGGCGTATCCTCCGTCCTGCGCCGCGCGGACAATGCTTTTCGTCGAAGCCCTCATGACGACCTTCCGTGGTGTGAGTTTTCTACCGAGATGAGGCAACTGTACCCGTCTAGACCGGAAGGTTGCGGGTCATCGGGAAATCCGTGACCGGATGTCCTGCCAAGACCGGTTGAACCGCCCCGCCTACCGGACCTGGCGGGGCGGAACTGCTGCGCCACAGCGCCACCCGCTGAGCCTGTCCCGTTGACGCGGCCTCCAGGCCCTGTTACGAACAGTGCCGTTCGAGCGAGGACCCATCGGGCCGGTCGATGACGGTGGCCCGCCATCGTGCTCCCGTATCGGGTGTGCCGGCAACGATGGCTGGACGCCGGATCACCCGATCCGGTGCGCTGCCGCCGAGCATGGCTTCCGCAACAGGCCCTAAGCTCGGTGTGTGTACGTGGCGAAGCATTTCGAGATCCCCAACGACCACCTGACCGAGCTGCTCAGCCGGGTACGGGCCGGCAACCTCGTGACGGTCCACGAATCAGGACCGCAGGCGTCCTTCGTCCCGTTCCACCTGGAGACACGTGAGACCGGCCAGGTGCTCGTGACGCATCTGATGCGCATCAACCCGCAGACCGTCGAGCCCGTCACGGGTCCGGCGCTGGTGATCATCGACATCGACGACGCCTATGTATCCCCGGCCTGGTACGCCACCAACAAGGACCTCCCCAACGTTCCGACCTGGGACTACATCACCATCCACGTCACCGGGGAGGTTCGTTTCACCGCAGACCCCGGGGCCGCCCTCGAAGCGGCCCGTGAACTCACCGCCCGGATGGAGCCCCCCGAGGTTCTGGAGGCCGTCGGCGAGGAGAAACTGCGCAAAATGGCGCGGGCAATCGTCAGGGCGGAGGTGTCGGTGGAGAAGATCCAGGGCAAGGCGAAAGCCAGCCAGAACCGTCACCCCGACGACATCAGAAGCCTGCTCACCCACTTGGAAAGCGAGGGCGAGACGGAGCTCGTGAAGTATCTGAGAGAGGTCGCGCTCCCCCACGCCACCAAACGTTTCGGCATGATCCACGACCTGCGGACAGGCCGGCGCCTGCCCACCAACGCTACCGGGCGGAAAGCGCCACGAGCGGACGAAACCCTCTCCCCCGACATTGGCGGACCCACCCAAGAACCCTCGACCAGCAGCTGATCAAGCCAACCCACGAGCGCCTCACTTCCTGCAGGTGGTTGAGCCAGCACGTGAGCGCAGCGAACGGCTGAGTCGAAACCACTCGGCAGCAGAAAAGCCGACTTGACCACAAGCCCCCGAAAACACGCCTTGGTTTTCGCCTCGAACTGCTCCAGTTGTCGCGCCTTGACTCACTTTGTTTCGGAAACTCCACGGGGTCGAGGTGTTGCTTGGATCCCGCTTCGTTGGGTCCGGGCGAAACGCCGGGGCGGCACGCAGTACCGCATGATCCGTTGCTTCCCAGGCATCCCGGAGACAGCGATGTGCCTTCTTCGGTCTCCCCGGGACGGGGTTTATCTCGTGGAACACCAAGGAAGCCTGACCAGGTCCCGGATGGCTTCGCTGAGTTCGACCGGATCCATCTTGGAACGTTCACCGAAGATCTCGACCTTCAGCAGACGTACCGGATCGGCGGGTGGGCTGCCCCCAGGGGACCAGAAGGCAGTGCTGATCCGTAGATCCAGGCAGCCTCCCTTCAGGCCCCGACGGAGCCCATCCACACTTGCCCTGTCGTCGCTGTGGAGTTTCCAGCCGCGTGCCCCGAGCCCGAGCAGGGCCTCGCTCCGGACCTGGTTGCCGGGAAACTCCGGAACCTCCGCGTAACTGCTCCGGCCAACCTGCTCCACCAGCGGCGTCATGTGGTAATCGATGAAATGAGAAGTCCACTCGTTCGACATCTCCAAGGGATGCGCCAGCCCGATGACGGCCCCCACCGGTAGGGCAGCCGGTTCCTCATGGACGTCGAGCAGACCCAGATCATCGCCGACACGGAACAACACCGTTCGTTCGCCGGCATCGTGGGCGGCCCAGATCAGGTTCTGCGCCGCCAGCCGCATCACGGGGTGCTCCAAGAAGACGGTACGGAACTCGTCCTGGGTCCAACGCCGACAGGTGCTCATAGCGATTCCCAATCTGTCCGTCTGGGAGCGGATCAGAGCGGCGAGTTGTTTCTTGAACTCCCGGAATTCCGCAACGGCCTTCCCGGCCGCCACGGGGTCGTCCTTCCTACCCGGTCTGGGCAGGGTCCTCAAGGTTTTCCCGTCTGCCGTCGACACCAGTGGCGTCAGTTCGAGGTTCAGCCTCACCTCGAACTGACGCGGACCGAAGTCGAGCCTCAAACGACCGCTTTCGTCGAGGCCCAAGTCCGGTATGGCCTGTTCGGACAGCTGCTCCATGCTGATTCCCCGCTCCTCGGCCAGCCGCTCCAGAACGATCCGTGCCTGCTCTCCAAGCTCACGGTTCCGGGGATGCCCGGCGATTTCCATCAGCTCCAGGAGCGCAACCTTGCTGCGTATCCTGGCCAAGACCTCCATTCCCGCGAGTACACGATCCCAACGGGAACGTTGCCAGAATTTCTTGATCAGGACGGCCACCAAGCGGGCGTTAACCTCTCCGCCCATGCCTTGCCGGGCCAGGACCCACTCGCATCCCTTGACCTCGCAGGACCGCCACTGCTGCAGCAGATCCGCCAGAAAAGCGGCGAGACTGGCCCGGGTGAAACACCTGGCCGTGTTCTCGTGCTCGTCAACCATCAGGTTTCTCACCACGTCCCCGACCTGGTGAACGGGGACGACCCGTCCGGTGCCTGCCAGCACCAGGCGTGGCGCCCGGATCGGGTTGAACCACTTCGGAACGTCCGGCAGATCGCCATACGCACGGAAGGGCAGTTCGGTTCCGACCTCGTCAACGCCCGGTTCCGGGGCCAGTAGCCAATCGATGAGGCGGGAGTCGGCGCCGGCGGCGCGGAGCGCCTCCACCCAGTCAGGATGGCGCCAGGCGAGGGTCTGGAACAGGTCCGCGGCGCGCTGCCCACGTCTGGGGTTCAACCTCAGGAGGGATTCGAGGGAGTCCAAAGGCCAGCGCGAAGCGCTGGTGAGGAACATCATGTACGCCTGAGGGTTGTCGAGATGCCTCAACAGTGCGTCCCGGGATGCTCGGCTGCCGAGGCTCGTGATCAGCCGGGCAGCCGCCGACGACCTCGCTCGATGGGTGAACTCCGATTCGAGCTGGGGCAGCGCTCCATCGCCGTGCCAAGCCACGAGACACGCCAAGGCGGCGCCACGGCTCGGAGCCGCTTCCAGCAGCGACTGGCCGAGTTCTCGGGGTGCATTGGCGGGGCGAAACGAGGCCCCGAGCCGTTTTTCCACCTTCGGAACCCCGGAGAGCATCCGGGTCACCCCGGGCACGGGGATCGGGGTGCCGTCGGGTCGGGTATCGAGTCTGGCCATGTCAGGAAGAGTAGGCGTGCCCACCGACAGAACCGGTTCGAGAGATTTCCGACGCCTTCACCGCGATCCTGCTCAACCAGTCTCGAAAGACACCCGTCCACGAGTTCACGAGCTCGAAACGACCAGCCCATTGCCCGGATCCGCACCTTTCAGACCCAAGAACCGGTTTGTCCGCAATGCCCGGAGACAGGATGGCTGACGCACCAGGGAACGGGCAGAAACGGCGCTGAATGCTGGGTGGCCCATCGCCTCCTGGACATCCTGGAGACACCAATGGGCCATCAGCGGTCGCGAGACGGTTTCAGCTCCGCATGGCCTCCGGTATGGGACGCGACCAGACGCCGTGGAACTCCGCCAGCGGCACGTTCAGCAGACCGACGACGTTGGCGTCCAGCTGCTCGATGACCTCGCCGAGCCGGGTCAGCGGCACGAGGTTCTCACGGCACAGCGATTTCACCCGCTCCACCGACGACTCCGGCATGGTCACCAGGGCCCGCGCCGCCGACTCGCTGAACAGCTGAACCGTCGGATCCTCGCCCGGCAGTGTGACGGTGAACCCGAAACCACCCTGCAAAGCGGACTCCACCAGGCTCACCGCGAGGCCACCCTCGCTGATGTCGTGGGCGGAACGCATCAGACGTTCCACGGCCGCGTCGCGGATCACCCTGGCCAGCCCGGCCTCCGCACGCAGGTCCACGCGCGGCGGCACGCCACCCAGGTGCCCGTTGTGGACGGCGTCCGCCCAGATTGACCCCGACAGCTCCTCCCGGGCCGAACCCAGCAGCCAGATCCCGTCACCGGCCTTCGCGAAACCCGAACGCAACCGCTTCTTGACATCGTCGATCACTCCCAACACACCAACGGTCGGGGTGGGCAGGATCGGGGTTCCGCCGGTCTGGTTGTACAGGGAGACGTTGCCGCCCGTGACCGGGATGCCCAGTTCCTTGCAGGCGTCCACCAGACCGAGAATGGCCTCGACGAAGCTCCACATCACCTCCGGGTCCTCGGGGGAACCGAAGTTCAGGCAGTCGGTGACCGCCACCGGTTCCGCCCCCGTCACCGCGACATTCCGGTATGCCTCGGCCAGCGACTGCTGTGCCCCGATGTACGGGTTGAGGTAGGTGAACCGCGAATTCGCGTCGAGCGCGAGCGCGATACCCAGCCCCGTTTCCTCATCGATCCGCAGCATCCCGGCATCCTCGGGCTGCGCCAGGACAGAGTTCCCGCGCACGTAGCGGTCGTACTGGTTGGTGATCCACGACTTGTCGGCGATGTTGCCGTGCGCCATCACCTTCAACCACGCGGCGCGCACCCCTTCGGGGGAGTTGTCGCGCGGCAGGTTCTCCGCGACATCGGCGTTGACCTGGTCCAGCCATTCCGGACGGCGGTAGGAACGATGGTAGGTGGGCCCCTCGTGAGCGACGGTGCTGGGATCCACATCGACGATGCAGTGGCCGTGCCAGTGGATGATGAGCCGTTCGCCGTCAGTGACCTCACCGATGACGGTGGCAGCCACATCCCATTTGCGGCAGATCTCCATGAAACGTTCCACGTTCCTGGGTTCCACCACCGCCATCATGCGTTCCTGCGACTCGCTCATCAGGATTTCCTCGGGAGCGAGGTTCGGGTCACGCAGCGGCACGAGGTCGAGGTTGATGGACATGCCGCTGTTGCCAGCGGAGGCCAGCTCCGAGGTGGCGCAGGAGATTCCCGCCGCCCCGAAGTCCTGGATGCCGACGATGACGCCGGCCTTGAACAGTTCGAGGGTGCACTCGATGAGCAGCTTCTCCATGAACGGGTCGCCGACCTGCACGCTGGGGCGTTTCGCGGGTCCGGTCTCGTCGAAGGTCTCGGAGGCCAGGATGGACGCCCCGCCGATACCGTCCCCGCCTGTGGCGGCGCCGAAGAGAATCACCTTGTTGCCCGCTCCGGAGGCGTGGGCGCGGTGCAGGTCCTCGTGCCGCAGCACCCCCACACACAGCGCGTTGACGAGGGGATTGCCGAGGTAGGTCCTGTGGAACTGCACCTCGCCGCCGATGTTCGGCAGCCCCAGGCAGTTGCCGTAGCCACCGACACCTGCGACGACACCGGGCAGGACACGGCGGGTGTCGGCCTCGTCGAGCGGCCCGAAACGCAGCGAATCCATCACACCGATGGGCCGGGCCCCCATCGCGAGGATGTCGCGGACAATGCCACCGACACCGGTGGCCGCCCCTTGGTAGGGCTCCACGAAACTCGGGTGGTTGTGGGACTCGGCCTTGAACGTCACTGCGTAACCCTGGCCGATGTCGACGACACCGGCGTTCTCGCCGATGCCCGCCAGGAGCGGGCCGCGCGGGGTGTCCTGGCTGAGTTCACCGAATTTCTTCAGGTGCACCTTCGAGGATTTGTAGGAGCAGTGCTCCGACCACATCACCGAATACATGGCCAGTTCCGCGCCGGTGGGGCGGCGGCCGAGGATCTCCCGGATGCGCAGGTACTCGTCGTCCTTCAGGCCGAGCGCCGCATACGGCTGCTCCAGGTCGGGGGTTTCCAATGCATGAGCCACGGTGTCTGCCACGGGAGCAAATCTATCGCCTGAAACCTCGATTTCGTGGAGACCCAAGCCGCGGCCGCCAAGATGGTCGATCGGCATTCACCCGGGGCTCGACTGCTCCGGTCCGCTGCCCTATGGTTGTGCCGGGTGCCGCCTCGAAGCCGAGCCGCCGGAAGGAGCCGTCCAGGAAATGACCCAGCCAACCCATTCCGAGGAGTTCTGCGAACGCTGCTGGAGTTTCGACCCGCTGGCCGCCATCCGCTGCGACGACGATCCGCCGCTCGACGTCATCACCTCGGGGACCATCTTCTTCGACATCATCTTCGCCGGGCTGCCACGCATCCCCGAACCGGGCGAGGAGCTGTGGAGCACGGGGCTCGGTTCCTGCCCGGGGGGTATCGCGAACCTGGCGACTGCCCTGGCCCGGCTGGGATTGCGCACGGGCCTGGTCGCGGGTTTCGGGGACGACGCCTACGCGGACTGGATCTGGGAAACCCTCCTGGAGCAGGAACACATCAACCTGACCACCTCACCCCGCTACAACGACTTCCACACCTCCTTGACGGTGGCCGTCACCGTGGAGGGGGATCGCGCGATGGTCACCCACGGCCACGACCTGCCGGAGTCGCTGTCCTCCCACATCCTGGCCGCACCGGCGTCACGCACCGCGGTGGTCGATCTCGGCGGCGAGACCGACTGGTGGGACGAGTTGAGGTCCCGCGGCACCGTCCTGTTCGCCGACATCGGTTTCGACACCTCCGGTCGCTGGGATCCCGCGGATCTGCGGCCGCTGCGGTACTGCCGGGCCTTCACCCCCAACGCGGTGGAGGCCATGGCCTACACCCGGACGGACTCCCCCAACCTGGCGGTGCGCAAACTCGCCGAACGCGTCCCTCTCGCCGTGGTGACCGACGGGGTGGGCGGGGCCTACGCCATCGACCAGGACACGGGCGAGGAGGAGTGGTGTCCCGCGGTGACTGCGCAGGTCACCGACGCGACGGGCGCCGGGGATGTGTTCGCCTCCGGTCTGGTGCTGGGTTGCCTGGCGGGCTGGCCACTGGAGCAGCGCCTGAAGTTCGCCTCGTTGACGGCCTCCCTGGCGGTGCAGCAGTTCGGTGGTTCCCTGGCCGCCCCCGGCTGGGGTGACATCGCGGACTGGTGGCGCTGTCTGCGCCGCAGGGCCACCGGCGGGGACCTGAAGGCCGCTCACATCAGCCGCGACTACGGCTTCCTCGAGGACCTCATCCCCCGCCACCAGGTGCACAGCGTCCGGCGCGCGGAGGCGACCTTCGCCAGCCACTCGGACCTGCCGGACAAGCAGCAGTGACGCGGTCGCTGGTGCCCCCGGCGGGACTCGAACCCGCACTGGGGCGGGTTTAAGCCGCCTGCCTCTGCCAGTTGGGCTACGGGGGCTGGATCAGACCAACAACTCCAAGGCTATTGCGTCAAGGATGTCCGTTTCGCTGATACGGATTTTTTCCTGTGGGATCCGGGAAATCGTCTCGTCGAGGATCAACGCCCCGGCCCCGATCACCCCGGCGCGGAGCGGCTGCATGCAGGGTTCCTGCTCTATGAGACCCACCGGGGTGGTCAGCCAGTGCTCCGTCACCGCATCGACATCGCCGCGCCCCAGCACCAGGCCGTGCACCGCCTCGCGGGAGTAGCTCTCCAATCCGAGCACCCGGGCGCCGATGCTGGTTATGGTGCCCGCCACCCCGACCGCGTCCGCGACTGCCGCGAAGTCGATCCCGGAACCGTCCAGCAGGTCGCCGACAAACACCCTGGCCTCTTCCTGCTCCCCGGGGGTCGGCGGGTCGGTGTGCAGGAAACGTTCCCGGAGCCGCACCGCACCGACGTTCAGGGAAACCGATTGGAGGATCGTCCCGGCTCCGTCCACGAGCACCAGCTCGGTGGATCCGCCGCCGATGTCGACGACCAGGGTCGGTGAGGCCACGTCCAGCGCGCAGAGCGCACCCAGGCTGGACAGCCGCGCCTCCTCCTGCCCCGGGATCACGTCCACCCCCACCCCCAATCGTTCGCGCACCCCGTCGACCAGCAGCCGCCGGTTGGAGACGTCGCGGGCCGCGGAGGTCGCCACGAAACGAACCTTCTCCGCCCCGTGGCCACGGATGATCCGGGCGAACTCAACACAAACCTCGAAGGTCCGCGCCAGCGCGTCGGGATGGAACTCGCCGGTGGCGTCAACCCCCTGCCCGAGCCGCGCCAGCCGCACCTCACGCGCCAGCTCCACGGGGGCGCTGCGGCTGCCCGACAGCACGAGCATCCGGATGGAGTTGGTTCCACAGTCAATGGCGGCCACCCTCACGCCGGCTCCTCGCAGCAGTCATCGCCGACCCGTTCCCGGACCAGCGCCAAGGCCTCGTCGCCGAGGGGATTCACCCCGGGTCCCGCGGCCAGCGCGTGCCCCACGAGCACGTGGAGGCATTTCACCCTGGTCGGCATCCCACCCGCCGAGATGCCCTCGATCTCCGGTACGACTCCAAGGGCGGCGCGGTCGGCGAGGTAGGCCTCGTGCGCAGCCCGGTACCGCTCCGCGAGGTCCTCGTCCTCACCGAGCCGCCGCGTCATCTCCGCCATCAGCCCGGAGGCCTCCAGCGATGAACAGGCAGCGACGTAGCGCGGGTTGGTCAGGTAGTAGACGGTCGGGAACGGGGTGCCGTTGTCGAGTCTGGGAAGGGTTTTGATGACCCCGGGCCGCCCGCAGGGGCAGCGCCACGCCACCGCGACCACCCCCCGTGGGCAACGTCCCAACTGCTCCTCTATCACCTCGAGATCAGCGGCGGTCGGGGCATCCCCCGCCGGCCTCGGGACACATCCGGTGTCGGTGTTCAAGAACTCTCATTTCTCCTCTGCGGGTGCGTCGGCCACTCCCACCGATCCCCACATCTGCTGCCACCACATGCCGGTGCTGGGTTTGCTCGGGGACAGGACCGTGGAGTCACCGCCGATGGGTTTCCCGTCGGCCCCGATCACCCGGTACCCGGTCTCCCCCGGCACCACCCAGCCGAGCCTGGTCCTGGCCTCCGCCTTCACGAAGGCAGGGTCCTTCCAGCGGGCCAGCTGGTCGTCGAGGGTGGCGATCTCCTGCCTGGACTGGGCGATCTGCTGCTGCAGCAGCGCCATCTCCTTCGCCTGGGCGAAGTAGACGCGCAGGCTCTGGGCGAGGGTGACGGCCAGGGCGGCCATCACCACACCCAGGATCAGCAGCCGCCACGTCATCCCGAGCGCACGTTCGGAGGAGGAGACGCGCGGCCGCTCCTCGGCGGCCCGGGCCACGGCCTCCGCGTCGAGAGGACGGGTGCGGGAACGTCCGCTGGAAACTCTCTCTCCCGGACGTGCAGCGGTCCGGGACCGTGGCGAACCACGTCCCGGACCGCTGCCCGCGGGCTTGTTCCTGGGATTACTGGGCATACGACCAGTCTGACCGATTCGTGGCGCGCATCAGCCCTTGAAACGCGGGAACGCGGAACGACCGGCGTAGACGGCGGCGTCGTCCAGGTTCTGCTCGATGCGCATCAGCTGGTTGTACTTCGCGACGCGGTCGGTGCGGGCCGGGGCGCCGGACTTGATCTGCCCGCAGCCGAGGGCGACCGCGAGATCGGCGATGGTGACGTCCTCGGTTTCACCGGAGCGGTGCGACATCATGGTGCGGTACCCGGCGCGGTGGGCCAGTTCGACGGCGTCGATGGTCTCCGACAGCGAGCCGATCTGGTTGACCTTGACCAGCAGCGCGTTGGCGACCCCGGAGTCGATGCCGCGGCCGAGCCGTTCGACGTTGGTGACGAACAGGTCGTCGCCGACCAGCTGCACCTTGTCGCCGAGGCGTTCGGTCATGGCCTTCCAGCCGTCCCAGTCCTCCTCGTTCAGCGGATCCTCGATGGAGACCAGCGGGTAGGCATCCACCAGTTCGGCGTAGTAGTCGATCATCTCCTCGGCGGTCTTTTTCGCGCCCTCGAACTTGTAGGTCCCGTTCTCGTAGAACTCGGAGGCGGCGACATCGAGGGCCAGGGCGACCTGCTTGCCGGGTTCGTAGCCGGCCTTCTTGATGGACTCGACGATCAGGTCGAGGGCCTCACGGTTGGA
Organism: uncultured Propionibacteriaceae bacterium; assembly: GCA_937965785.1. GTDB lineage: Bacteria > Actinomycetota > Actinomycetes > Propionibacteriales > Propionibacteriaceae > Arachnia. The sequence goes on from CALCKT010000021.1 coordinate 19,696, forward strand.
GTCGAGGTTCGGGGCGAAACCGCCCTCGTCACCCAGACCGGTGGACAGGCCACGGTCCTTCAGCACCTTCTTGAGGGCGTGGTAGACACCGGCACCCATCTCGACGGCCTCGGTGAACGACTCGGCACCGATGGGGGCGATCATGAACTCCTGGATGTCGACGTTGGAGTCGGCGTGCGAACCGCCGTTCAGGATGTTCATCATGGGGACGGGCAGGATGTGGGCGTTGGGGCCGCCGACGTACTGGTACAGCGGCAGTTCCGCCGCCTCCGCGGCGGCATGGGCGACGGCCAGGGAGACGCCGAGGATGGCGTTGGCACCGAGCTTGGCCTTGTTCGGGGTTCCGTCGAGCTCGTTCATGGCGAGGTCGATGGCGCGCTGCTCGTTGGCCTCGAAGCCGAGGACTTCCTCGCTGATGACGTCGAGCACGTTCTTGACGGCGGTCAGGACGCCCTTGCCGCCGTAGCGTTCGCCGCCGTCACGCAGCTCGACGGCCTCGAAGGCACCCGTTGAGGCGCCGGAGGGGACGATGGCGCGACCTGCCGCTCCGGTGTCGAGGATCACCTCGACCTCGACGGTGGGGTTGCCGCGGGAGTCGAGGACCTCGCGGGCGTCAATGAACTCAATGATTGCCATGGGGCTTGCCCTTCCTTGAAATGAAGACCATAGGGTGTCCTTCCCCGTCCAGCCTATCCAACGCCCGCACAGGGGTCACCCCCCAAATCGCCATTCACGGGCGTTGAAAAACCCGGTCACCGGCGTTTGGACACCTGGGCCACGAGTTCACGACTACACCCGATCGCCTTCGCCAGGGCGCCATAGGACCAGCGTTCGGAATCCTCGTCACGCAGCTGCCGGATCAGCCGGTCCCGTTCGGCCCTCAACCGGGCGGCGTGACGTTCCGCCTCAGCCGCCTGCTCGTGGAGTTCCCGGGCGCGAGCCGCCGTGAGGTCGGACACCCCCCGCGAACGCCGCGTGGCGCCGGCCCGGGCACTGGTTGGTGCCGGGACGACGCCACTGAGGGGATCATCAGAGCCCACGCGAGAACTCCGAGATCAGGTTCGGGACGCTCAGGTCGAAACCTGCGACATCCAGCATGCCGGGGTCATCCGGGTCGGCGATGCTGAACTCGTTCACGGCCATGCCCACCACGATGAGCTTCGCATCGATACCCGTCCTGTCCCGGTAGCGGGCCAGGGCCTGGTGCGGGTGGATCTTCCCGTGCCAGGTCTCGTTGTCGGTGTAGATGATGAAGGTGTCCACCTCCAGCTTCCGCTTGAGCGCGTGGAGCATCGGCTGCGCACAGTCCGTGGCCCCGAAGGGCAGGCCGTCGATGCGCCGCAGCACGTCGTCGAGACGCTGCCTGGGCGAAATGTCCAGCGGCACGAAACGGTCCTGGAAGGCCATCACCGTGGTCTGCGGTTCGGTGGCCAGCTGCACGAGGCAGAGCGCCGCCGAGGCCTCCCGCGGGGTGAGCGGGGTGCCCGCGAGACCTCCCCAGGCCATCGACCCGGAGACGTCGAGCCCCACGAGGGTCCGCTTCCCGGCCGGCGCGACCGCCCCGAAGGCTGCCTGGAAGGCCGCATCGAGGGCGTCGGTCACCTTGCTGGTGGGCTCCCACCTCGAGCCTCCCCGGAAGGAACGACCAGCCGCGTAGGTGCGGGCCGCCGCCAGCACGGCGACGGGGTGCACCCGTGCCCGACGAAGCCGCTCCGGGTCGGTGAGCTGCGCGCACACCTCGTCGGTGCGACCCCCGAGCCCCGGCAGCAGGCCGAGGCGGGTGAGCCGCGGAAGCTGCCTCAGCAACGCGGTCTGCGGGATACCGACGTCCAGGAGCGCCTCCCAGACCTCGGCCTTGGTCACGGCCTCGTCGGGGAGCATCTCCCAGGTGAGGCGGTGCTGACGGATCAGCTCCACCCACCTCGCGACGTCACGGGTCGCCTGGGCGGCCGTGAAACCGTGGATGAGCTGCGGGGTGTGCTCGTCGACGCTGGAGCGCACGATCCACTCGAAGGTGGAACGCAGCTCCGGCACCACCGTGGCGGGGTGGGACAGCCGCAGCAGGTCGCGGTGGCTCCAGCCCTCGCGTTGACGGTACTTGACCGCCTGGTGGGCCAGGGCGTCGGCATCCCTGTCGAGGTACCAGGACCCGACGGCGCGTCGGAGCCCGCGACCCCAGCCACGGAACTGCCCGACGTACCTCGCGAAGGTGAACAGGTGCGTTCCCGTGCGGGCGACGCGCGGCAGGGCCGCCAGGGCCAGGGGCGCCGACTCCGCCACGGAGGCCGCGTAGGCCAGGGCGAACAGGGCCGGTCCCTGCTTGGGCGCGATACCTCCCTCGGAGACCTCGACGATGGTCCCGACGAGGCCCGCCGGGTCGCTGGAGGCCATCCGGGTGAGGATCTTCGCGTTGTCGAGCGCGAGCTCACGCGGAGCTGCGTAGTAGGTGCCACCGTCGACCCCCAGGGTCAGGAAGCGACGCAGGCGCGCCCGATCGTCGAGCTGGAAGGTGTGCCCGCCCGCTGAATTGGGGACCTGACGTGCGTCGGCCGGTTCACTCTGCGGGGTGACTCGGGTGCTGATGGTGCGAAGGGGGTCCATGACCTCGCCTCCTTTCTGGTTGTCGTGGTGACCATGGATTCCTGGGACCGGGCGGGCGTGGGGTGACCACCGGCTGGGCTTGCGCCCGGCGCTCTGGGCCGCTGAGCTACCCCCGAAGGGGGCGGGATTCGAACCCGCGACTCCTCATCAATAGTGATAACCGATGCTCTTCGGCCCGCCCGGGCCGAGTTCAAGGGCTGCCCGGGCGTGGGGTGGTATCCGGGTTTCAGAGCGCCCTGAGGACGCCCTGTCAGATCACCTGGCGGCGATCTGTTGGGGATTTGAACCCCATCTCCAGAGGATTTACCGATAACCGAACACCTTCGGCCCGGGCAGCGTGCCTTTGAGAAGCCGGGTGGGCGTGGCGATGGGAACCGGAGCAGGGTGCTCGACCAGTTGAGCTACGCCATGGGCGGCGGGAGTCGAACCCGCATCCTCCCTGTCCCTGAGATAACCGATCCTCCTCGGCCCACCCAGCGGAATGAAGTTGTGAGGGCCGAGCGGACTTGGGGTGAGGACCGGCTGGCTTTCGCCGACTGCTCTACCACCTGAGCTACCCCCGAAGGGGGGCGGGACTCGAACCCGCGACCTGTCCATTAACAGTGGTAACCGATCTTCTTCGGCCCGCTCGGGCCGTTGCTGTGTAGAACAGTACACACCTGTCAGAGGCATGTCAACTACACCCTTGGGTGAGGAACCGACTCCGATATGAGGGACGCTCGAGGTCGGTGAACCGTCGCTCAGCGACCTTCCTGACCACCGCGTCGGGGTCCGGCCTGTTCGGCGCGGGTGATGTGCGACTCCAGGGTGCGCAGGGCGGCGCGAACCGCCGCGTCGGCGTCGACACCACTGGCCTGGGCGCGAGCGACCAGGGCCTGGATCCGGCTGCCGACCTCCTCGGCCGTGATCGGCTCGTCGGCGAGGTCCACCGCGACGGCGTGGGCCCGGGCCCGGGAGATCACCTTCTGGGTACGGGCCAGCGCGCTGAGCGACTGGGCGATGCCCTCCAGCGACGACGTGCGTCCCTTCTCCTGGCGTTTGCGGCGCTCCCAGACCCCGCGCAGATCCTCGGGCACCTCACCATCACCGAAGACGTGGGGGTGGCGGCGGATCAGTTTGTCCGCGATACCCCGGGCGACGTCGTCGATGGTGAACCGCCCCTCGTCCTGGGCGATCCTGGCGTGGAAGTACACCTGGAGCAGCAGGTCACCGAGTTCCTCACGCAGGTCGTCGTCGGTGCCGCCCTCCACCGCGTCGACCACCTCGCAGGTCTCCTCGACGAGGTGGGTCAGCAGCGAGGAGTGCGTCTG
>CALCKT010000022.1 GCA_937965785.1 uncultured Propionibacteriaceae bacterium
CCGGGTTGGGGACAGTGCCTGGTGGGTAGTTTAACTGGGGCGGTTGCCTCCTAAATGGTAACGGAGGCGCCCAAAGGTTTCCTCAGTCTGGTTGGCAATCAGATGGTGAGTGTAAGTGTATAAGGGAGCTTGACTGTGACACTGACGGGTGGAGCAGGTGCGAAAGCAGGGACTAGTGATCCGGCATCTACGTGTGGTTGTGGTGTCGCTCAACGGATAAAAGGTACCCCGGGGATAACAGGCTGATCTTCCCCAAGAGTTCATATCGACGGGATGGTTTGGCACCTCGATGTCGGCTCGTCGCATCCTGGGGCTGGAGTAGGTCCCAAGGGTTGGGCTGTTCGCCCATTAAAGCGGCACGCGAGCTGGGTTTAGAACGTCGTGAGACAGTTCGGTCCCTATCCGCTGCGCGCGTAGGAGTCTTGAGAAGGGCTGTCCTTAGTACGAGAGGACCGGGACGGACCAACCTCTGGTGTGCCAGTTGTTCCGCCAGGAGCACCGCTGGTTGGCTACGTTGGGAAGTGATAACCGCTGAAAGCATCTAAGCGGGAAGCACGCTTCAAGATGAGGACTCCCACACCGTCAAGGTGGTAAGGCCCCCTGCAGACCACAGGGTTGATAGGTCGGACGTGGAAGCACAGCAATGTGTGAAGCTGACCGATACTAATAGGCCGAGGGCTTGCCACACCAACAACAACCAACAAACCCGCACGCGTCCACTATGAAGTGTCCCAGAACACACACCCCCAAACACAAAAGGGGCCTCCACAACAAAACAACCAACAAAACCCCCAAGGTTTTGTCACGGTGGCCATAGCGAGAGGGAAACACCCGGACCCATCCCGAACCCGGAAGTTAAGCCTCCCAGCGCTGATGGTACTGCACACGCCAGTGTGTGGGAGAGTAAGACGCCGCCGGACAACACACCCCGTGCCCCCACAACCCAACCGGTTGCGGGGGCACAACCACACCCCCACCAAAAACCACCACCCAACGGGGCTGGATTCTCGGGAGATGCCATATAAACTTGAGGTCCGGGTGACCGATGCCCGGGTGCCCACAGGCAAGGGAGCCTTGAGTATGGAACGGATGTCCGGCCCTGAGGAAGGTGCCGCCCCGAGTGTGTTGTTTCCCCGTCGATCCTTCGGCGAGGAGCGACTATGAGTTTTCACAAGAGCGGTAGCCCAGCGGCCATAGCGACGGAGGTCACGAGCCTTTTCTGGCTGGCAAGTGCCGTGGGCGGCGCGGCCGTCGCCGAAGTCGTGAACCGCGGTCAGTCCTGGCTGGAGACCCGTCGTCTCACCCACGGAACCCCGAGCATTGAGGATGCCGCCGGGTTCGGGCGGCGTCTCGCCCGCACCCACGCGGCGGGTGCGCCGCACTGGGGCGCTCCGCCACCGGAGCTGCGTGACGTCGATGCGCGGCTGTCGGAGCTGCCGGCCCCCGTCAGTGAGATGCCCCGCTGGGGCAGCTGGGGCGAGTTCTACGCCGAGGCCAGGCTGCGTCCCTACCTGCGGCTGGCGGAGGTTCCCAGAGAGGCCAGGCTGGTGCTGCACCGGGCCATCGACCTGGTGGCGGAGGGGCGTTTTGACGCTCCCCAGCCCGCGCTGGTCAAGGGCGTTGCCAGGATCCACGGGGATCTCTGGGCGGGGAATGTGATGTGGGCTGCCGAACCTGGCGGCGCAGGCACCACCGGCACGCTGCTCGACCCGTCGGCCCACGGCGGTCACGCCGAGACGGACCTGGCCGAGCTGGCGCTCTTCGGTGCACCCCACCTGGACGCCATCATCGCCGGATACCAGGAGGTCAGCCCGCTGGCGGAGGGGTGGCGGCACCGGGTGGCCGTGCACCAGTTCCACATGGTGCTGGTGCACGCGGCCCTCTACTCCGGAAACTACGTTCCCCAGGCCCTCACCTTGGCGCGGCGGCTCAGGGGCGAGGCGGAACGCGGCAGACAGCCCGCCAGGATCAGGGCCGACCTGGCCAGTTGATCACCGGGCCCGGGGGTAGTCCTCGGGGGGAATACCGACCCCGACGGGGAAGTCCTCGCCGGGGTCGTCCATGACGGCGATGCTCTCGTCGATGGGATCGACGAGGGTGTAGTCCTCCTCGAGGCTGATCGAGAGCTGGTGCCCCTTCGGTTCGAGGGGGCTGTGCGGGACCCCGTCGTACTGCCCTGCCATGCTGAACTGGGGTGTGACGATGTGCCCCGCGTTGACGCTCGGTTCCGCCACCGGTCCCGGTTCGGCAAGCCCCGCGACGACGGGAACCTCGTCGACCTCGGTTTCGTCGATCAGCAGATCGGTTGGTTCCGGCGAGCTGCCGGTGGCCTTCGGTTGGCCGGTGTCGGGCGTCATCGTGCGCCGCCAACCGGATGCGTCCTCCTCCGCCCCGAAAGGCTGGGCGATCGGCGCGGTGATCCGCGGAATGTCGGGGATGGTCGCGTCGTCGTGGTGCGCCGTGACGGGGTAGACCGGTGCCGTTGGGACGAGATGCTCCGTCTCGGGAAGGTCCATGGGGGTGGGGTCCTCCTGGTCCTTGGCCGTCTCCTCGGGGGCCGGGAGTTCCACCTCGTGTTCCACGGCGGCGGTGGGGGCGAGCTGCTCGGGGGCGCGAACCTCCTCTTCGACCCCGGTTTCTTCTTCGGAGGTCTTTTCGTCCTCGGTTTCCTCGTTCCCGGTTTCCTCGTTTCCGTTTTTCTCTTCGGGTTCGGCCTTGTCCACGGGTTCCCCGGGCTGCTCGGGCTCCGGCTGCTCCTGCGAGTCCTCAGCAGGGGGCCTGGAGGCGAAAACGATCGGGGTTCCCTGCGCGAGCCCGGTGCCGGTTCCGATCGTCTGCCAGGGTTCTTCCTTGATGATCTCGTTCTGTGGGACCTTGGCCTGCTCGGGCTGCTCGGGCTGTTCGGTTGCCGGGACCGGTGTGGCCTGGTCGCGTTCCACGGCGAGCACCGCCTGGAGTTCGGCGGCCTCGCGGCGGGCCTGTGCCAGATCACCCTCCAGGGATTCGATCCGTTCGATGAGGTTCGGCATCGTCTTGTCCCAGGCGGCGGTGGCGCGGTTCTCCAACCGGGCCATGTCGATCTCCTGCTTGTTGATCCGCTCCTCCAGCTCTATCACTTGGCGGCGGGCCTGTTCGGCCTCGCTGATGTGCTGGTCGGCCTGCTGGGCGCGGGCCTCCGCATCTTGAGCCTTGACCTCGGCCTCAAGGGCGCGTTGGTTGGCCTCATTGATCCTGGCCTCGGCCTCGCTGGCCTTGGCCTCGGCGTCGCTGGCGCGGGCCTCCGCCTCCAGCAGTCGCGGATCGGGTTCGGTGGGGCTGGGCGGGGTCTGGCCGGTGACCCGGGGGATCATGTGGGTGTCGACGGTGGACTCGTCGGAGACGGTGCGGTCGTTGAGGAGGTCGGGCTGGGGTTCCCCGGTTGGTTTCACCTCGGCGGCGACCCCCCTGGCCGACGGATCGGTGGAAGCGGAGGGCCCGGCGTACAGCGACGGGTCGGGCGCGAAGGGGGAGGGGACTGATACCGGCTGGGCCTCGGCCTTCGGCCCTGAATCGGGACTGGAGGCCATCGCGATCGGTGACGGGGACTGTGCGGTGGCGGGCCGGGTTTCGACGGGAACCGCCCGGGCCGTCAGGGACGTGGGTTCCTGCTCGTCGGCCTTGAGGCTCGCCATCGCATCCAGTTCGGGTGTCGGTTTCGCCGGCCGGGTTTCCCGTTCGGCGGTCAGTTTGGCCCGGACGGAACGTTTTCCGAGAACCCACCCCAGGAACAATGCCAAACCGACAACCACGACAAGAATTGCCGCCAGTTCGATGGCCAGCAGAACATATCCGCTCATGGTCTACCTTTCCCCTCGTTGCACGAACGTCACTCGCCGGTTCGCTGCCTGACCTTCCGAAGTCGAATTCGATTCTGCCGGTTCCGTATCGGATTTTCCGACCGCGATCAGCTGGTCACGATTCGCCCCTGCCGCGACGAGGGCGTCGACCACGCGCTGCGCCCGTTTCTCCGACAGTTCCTTCCGGAAAGCCGGAGTGCGGCCGTTGTCCGTGTGCCCGTCGACCTCGACGATGACATTCGGATTGGCTTGCAGCCAGACCGCCAGCTCTATGATCTTGGTGCGTTCACTGGCGGGGAAGTCGGACTTCCCGCCCTCGAACTTCACCACCGATTTCGGCATCTCGCCGGCGGCGGGGCTGGGTGAGGGGCTCGGAGACGGGCTGGGTGAGGCCGCCGGTTCGGAGGGACTCGGCGTGGGGGACGGCGTCTTAGTGGGGGCCGGAGCGGACGTGGTGGGTTGCGAAGTGGATGCGGTGGGCAGCGATGAACGATCCGCCTCGGCCCTGACGACACCCGGGACGTCCAGCACCAGGCGCAGCGCCGTCGGCAACTGATTCGGATCCGCGGCGGACACGGTGGCGGTCAATCCCGAGAAGTTGACGTGGGCGTCCACGCCCTCCGCCGCCAGCGCCCGGGTGGCCTCCTCGGTGAGTGTCCGCTCCACCAGCAGGGCGCCACCTGCCGCCCCGGCGGCGACTAGCGCGGCCAACCCAGTGACCACGGCCACCACGGTTCCCTTCACGGTACCTCCATACTCTCGCGAACCGACCTTATATCCCGAGTCGCTGCATCCGGGTATACACCCCAGTTTCGGCGAACGTTTTCCGTTCACGTACTAACTTTCGCCTTGAATCATCTAGTATTCCACCTTGGGGGAAGACCTACAAAAAGGGGATAACATGTCCGCGAGTGTCCTCGGAAGGTGCCCCGGCTCCGAGGCGCCCGGGCGTGACATATCCAACGAGGGCAGAAGGAAACGCAATGGACGAAAAATACGGTAGCAGCAAGCACAGCGACCTCAAGCTGGTGCTGAGCGCCATCAGACGGGCCATCCCGGAGCTCCACGGCGTCATGATCGCCTCGCAGGACGGCCTGGCCATCGCCCATGACTTCCCGGAGGCGGACGCGGAGCGCATTGCCGCCATGGCCGCCACCGCCCTGGGGCTCGGCAAACGCATCTCCGAGCGCACCAACATGGGTGATCTGTCGGAGACGGTCATCCACGGCAGGAATGGTTATCTGGTCGTTTACGGCGCGGGTGAGGACGCGGTGCTGGTGATGCAGGGCCCGATCGAGTCCAACCTCGGCCTGATGCGGATCGAGGCCCGCGTCGCGGCCGTCGAGATCAAGCAGCTGCTCACGAGGGCCTGAGCATGGAGACGATGCACGCGATGGCGCGTGAGGTGGCCGGACAGATCCCCCCGCAGCGGCTCCTGCGCGACGAGGACCGCGACGTCATCCAGCGCCACCGGGACCGGCTGCTGACCCTCGGGCCGGATGTGGTGGGGGCCTTGGAGGAGGTTCTGTACGGCAGGCTGCCCGAGGGTGCCGGGGTATCGCGGGAGAGCCTGGAACGCTGGTGGGGAAGGACGGTGACCGGGCCGTGGGACGACGAATACCTGGCCCGGATGGCCCTCGTCGGGTTGGGGCACGTCGCCAAGCGGGTCACGAACCCGATGATGTTGGCGGCCTCTGACCATGTGGTGCAACTGATTGCGGACGCGTCGGTTTCCTTCGGGATCCCCGACGAGGAGCGGCGGGCGCTGCTGGATGCCGTCGGCAGGGTCGCCGGCATCGTACGGGCGGTAATCGCGTGGAGCCACGAGCGCGCGGTCAGCGCCGCCCTTTACGAGGCGGCCGGGATGCCGGAGGGGCTGCTGGCCAGGCTGCGCGACCAGGAGGTCGGTGCGTTTCTCGAACGGGCCCGAGCCGAGCTGAACCGGTAGCGTGATGCCATGATGCGACAGCGAAGCGACGTGCGTGCCTGGTTGACTGACATGGACGGGGTCCTGGTGCACGAGGAAAATGCGCTTCCCGGGGCCCAGGAACTGATCTCCCAGTGGACCCGCACGGAAACACCGTTCCTGGTGCTGACGAACAACTCGATCTTCACCCCTCGTGACCTCTCGGCGCGGCTGCGGGACTCCGGGTTGGAGGTTCCCGAGGACCACATCTGGACCTCGGCGCTGGCCACCGCCACCTTCCTGGAGCAGCAGCAGCCTGGGGCGTCGGTGTACGTGATCGGCGAGGCCGGCACCATAACCGCTCTTCACGAGGCCGGTTTCGTGCTCACCGACCGCAATCCGGATTTCGTGGTCATCGGTGAAACCCGGACCTATTCGTTCGAATCAATCACCCGCGCAATCCGGTTGATCGAAGCCGGGTCGCGTTTCATCGTCACCAATCCCGACGCCACCGGACCCAGCAATGACGGAATATTGCCGGCGACCGGCGCAATCGCCGCTCTCGTGAGCGAGGCGACGCAGAAGAAACCCTATGTGGTGGGGAAACCGAATCCGATGATGTTCCGTTCCGCGCTGAACCGGCTAGGCGTGCACAGCGAACACACGGGAATGATCGGCGACCGGATGGACACCGATATCGTCGCTGGAATGGAGGCCGGCCTCCACACCGTCCTGGTGCTAACCGGGATCACCACCCGCGAATCCGTCAAGAAGTTCCCCTTCCGCCCGAGCGAGATAGTCGAGGGTGTGCACGAACTCGTCGAACAGGATTCAGCCGGCGGCGACGGCGAGGAGCGGTAGGGCGACGGAGGCCAGCGTCAGGAGGGTGTCGCGCCAGGTCCAGTGGAGGTCGTGCAGGCGGGTCGGGTGGCAGGTGATGCCGTAACCACGGGAGATCATCGCTGCCGACAGATCCTCCGACATGCGGATCCCGCTGGTCAGCAGCGGCACCATGATGGTGGCGTGGGCCAGGACGCGGCGCACCGGAGTGCGCGAGTTGATGTGCGCTCCCCGGACCTGCTGGGCCTCGGTGATCTGGCGGGAACGCCGCCGCAGGGTGGGGATGAAACGCAGCGCCGTCGTGCACACGAACACCAGCGGGTTCGGCAGCCGGAGGGTGCGCATCAGGGTGGTGAAGCGTTCGGCGGGGGTGGTGGCCAGCAGCGCCGCCGTCGAGCACAGCATCGTCACCAGCCGCAGCACCAGGACCGAGGCGTACCCGATTCCGCCCGGGGTGAAGGCGGCGAAACCGAAGACCAGGACCAGCACGGGGATCATCGGGGCCAGGAGACACCAGAGCCCACGAAGCCCGCGCACCCGCAGCAGGACCCCGGCGGTGAGCGCGGCCAACCCGAGATGGGCCAGGGGATTGGAGGTCAGGAAGGTCGCGGTGACGGCGGCGGCCAGCGCCAACAGTTTCGAACGCACGTCGAAGCCGTTTCCGTTTCTGGTCTCACCCCCGGGACGTTCCGGTACGGCCGTCTCCGGGGCTGGGGTGGTCAACGTCACGGTGCGGGAGGCGTGGCGGGCCGCCAGGGGCAGGTCGTGGGTAATCATGACGATCGTGGTGCCGTCGCGGTTCAGGTCCGCCAGCAGCCCCATCAGCGCCTCGGTGCCCCGCCAGTCCAGGCCGGTGGTGGGTTCGTCGAGGATCAGCACATCGGGGTTCATCGCCAGGGTGGAGGCCACCGCCAGTCGCTGCCGGTCCCCGCGTCCGAGGCGCAGCGGATGCAGCCCTGCGAAATCCCCCAGACCCACCCGTTCCAGGGCCCACCCGGCCCGTGCCGCCACCTCCGGTTCCGGCAGTCCCGCGTTGCGCGGCCCGAAGGCGGCCTCGTCGAGGACGGTGTTCGCGAAGATCTGATGGTCGGGGTTCTGGAAGACGAACCCCACCCGCTCGGCGTGGCTGCGGACCGTCCCGGAGGTCGGCTCCAGCAGCCCGGCAAAATGCTTCGCCAGGGTGGTCTTGCCCGCGCCGTTGCCGCCCAGCAGTGCCACGAACTCGCCGCGGTGGATGGTGACACCGACCCCGTCGAGGGCCAGCACCCCCGACGGGTAGCGGTGGGTCAGGTCGATGGCCTCCAGGACGGGGGGAGTCCTTGGTCCGGGTCGCTCCGGCACCCCGCCGCGGTGCAGGTGGCGGGGGCGGATCCCCGCCGCCGTGACCCGCCGTTCGTCGTCGAGGAACGGACCGGGGGCGCCGAAATACGCGAGTTCCCCCTCCTCCAGCACCAGGAGCAGATCCGCCCAGGCGGCGACGGCATCCGGGTCGTGATCCACCATGACCACGGTGCGTCCCTCGCCGCTCAGTTCCGCGACGATGCGCCGCACCGTCGCCGCCCCCTCCGGGTCGAGGGCCGAGGTGGGCTCGTCGAGGACCAGGATCTGCGGTTCCATCGCGAGCGCCCCGGCGATCGCGAGCCGCTGGAGCTGCCCGCCGGACAAGGTGGCCGTCTCGCGATCCGCCAGACCCGTCAGCCCGACCTCTTCCAGGGCGTGCCGGGCCCTGGAGAGCACCTCGTCGCGGCCCAGCCCCAGGTTCGCGGGACCGGTGGCGACGTCGTCGATCACCAGGCGTTCCATCACCTGGGCCTCCGGATTCTGCGAGACCAGGCCGACGACACGCACCAGGCGGGGCGGGGTTGTCTCGTGGGTGGCGATGCCCGCGACCCGCAGCCGCCCGTAGAGGTCTCCGGGATGGTGGTGGGGGACCAGGCCGTTCAGGGCCATGGCGAATGTCGACTTGCCCGCACCCGCGGCGCCCATCACCGCGACGCGGCTCCCGGCGGGGATGTCGCAGGTGATGTCGGCAAGCTGCCGGGTTCCGGTGCCGCGGTGGGAGAAACCGAGCCCTCGGGCCTCGATCACCGGTGCGTCGGTTTCGCTGTCAGTTCCGCCACCGGATGCCACGGGACGTGTCCGGGAACCGCGTTCCGCAGCTCGGTGACGGAGGCCGGGTCGCAGGCGAGGAGCACGCAGCTGGCGGGGCCGCCCGAGGCGTCTAGGGGGAGGGGGTGGGCCAGCCACGTGAGACCACACCCGCTGGATTCGGCGAGCTGCTCGGCCTCGTAACCGATGCCCCGCGATCCGACCGGCAGGGCGTCGTGGACCGCGCCGGTGGCGATCAGGGCCTGCACGGTGGACAGCGGCACGATGTCCGGATGGCCGATGAAGACCTCGTCGTGCGGGGCGGAACGCGGCCAGCCGACGCAGATCACCACGTCGCCGGGGCGGCCCCCGCCGGTCAGCAGGTCACCTTTCAGGGTGCCGATCACCGTCACCCCGACCCCCGTCGCGGGTGAGGGCACGTTTTCCTCCGTGCTGCCCGTCACCGCTTCGGGCCGGATGCCGACCTCCGAGGCGACCGCGCGGAACGTGTCGATGAAGACGGTGGCCTCGGCCATGTCGTGGCAGAGGGTGTTGATCAACGCGACGGGCCGCGCCCCGGAGCACAGCACCTCCAGCAGCGGAACCCGGGCCGCGAAGTGCGCCACCACGTCGGCGGACACCCGCACCAGATCGGCGGGTCGCGGCCCGATGCCACCCACCGAGTCGCAGGCGATCACCAGGGGCGGGGAGCCGTCGACGATCAGGAGGTCGCGGACGGAACGAACCGGGTCCGTCATGATTTGCCGGGGCCCGTGAGTCGTACGGGACGCCCGGCGAGCCCGGCCGCCGTCAGGGCGATCCCCGCGATCACGGCCACGGCGATGTTGATGGCGGAACCCACCAGCAGCGGCACCACCTGCGCGGCATACATTCCGAGGCCGCCGATGGGAAGCAGGATCGCGGGGGCCAGCAGGCCGTTCAGGAGCGCCGCCACCACGGCGGCCACCAGGGCGCCCAGGGGCCGGGCCAGCAGACCGAAGAGCCAGGCGAACACGAACATCTCCGCCGCGACGATCAGGTGGATCGGAAGGCCCAGCGGGAAACCGGCGGTAGCGGCGGAGATCAGGTGCCCGAGCGCCCCCACGACGCCACCCTCCAGCGGGGAGAAGGCGACCGCGGCCAGGTATCCGGGGGCGGAGTCGAGGGCGACGGTGCCCGTCGGGCTCGGGATCTTGATGAACGCCCCCACCCCTGACAGCGCCACCAGGATCGCGACCCGCGCCACCCGTCGCGGTGAGAGGAACCCGTTCGAACCGGATGTGGACAGGGTGGGTTGCTCGCTCATGGGACCTTCCTCGTGACAGAAATATGCCGGTCCTGAACATAGCGGAGTGGGGAGGGTGGTTTCGACACGGGCCGCTCCTTCGTCGCAATGTGGTGGGATGGATGCATGACGACTCAAGTTGATTTCTGGTTCGATCCGACATGCCCGTGGGCCTGGATGACCTCCCGCTGGATCCTGGAGGTGGAGAAGGTCCGCGACGTGAAGGTCACCTTCCACACCATGAGCCTCTACATCCTCAACGAGGGGCGCGACCTCGATCCCGGCTACCGGGAACGAATCGACGCGACCCTCGTCGCCTCACGTGCGGCGGCCGCGGTCCAGAAACTCCACGGCCACGACATCCTGCGTGACTTCTACACCGCGCTCGGCACCCGCTTCCATCCCGGGGGCGAGCCGGTCGCCGTCGAGACCGTCGCCGCGGCCCTCGCCGACTGTGGCCTGGAGGCCGACATCGCTGAACGCGTCACCACCGACGAGTTCGACACCGATCTGCGTGCCTACCAGAAGGTGGCCCAGGACCTCGTCGGCCCGGACGTCGGCACCCCGGTCATCCGCGTCAACGGCATGGCGATGTTCGGCCCCGTCATCTCGCCCGCCCCGAAGGGCGAGGCCGCGGGCGAGCTGTTCGACGGTTTCGTGAAGGTCACCGCCTACCCGGGATTCTTCGAACTGAAGCGTTCCCGCGACGTCGGTCCGATTTTCGACTGAGAAACCGACGACGCCGGTTGCCCTGGCAACCGGCGTCGTTCGGTCGGGGTCAGCCGCGGATCTGGCTGGCCATCTGGGAGTCGGTCTCGCGCATGGCGTTGGCCATGGAACGCAGACCGTTGGCGATTCCGTCGAGGGCCGAGATCGTGTTGCTGGCCGAGTTGGTGAAATTCTGGTACATCTCGTTGAAGGCACCGGAGGCCTGGTCGGTCACAAAGCCATTGGACACCAAGTTTTCAATGCGGGACTTCAGGGTCTGCAGCTGCTGGGTGATCTGCTCTTTGCCGTTGATCAGTGCGGTGGCCTCGGATTCCATCGCCTCGTAGGTGACATTGAGGTTCGCTGCCATGTTTCATTTCCTTTCGTTCGTGGGGAAGTGGTTACTGTTATGGCGGCGGGCCCCCACTGTGCCGTCGCCAAGTTCTGTGTCAGGTCCCCTCGGCCAGCTGGACGAGCTGCAGCACGGCATCGCCCACGAGGAACGCCGCCAGCGGCCAGAACGCGGTGGCCAGGTCGCTGACCTCGGTGCCGGTGAAATAGAGGCACACGTCCCGGTCGACACCGTTTATCCGGCGGGTGGCTGCCAAGGAACCCCGGAGGAACAACGTGCTTTTCCCCTCCTCGGTCGCCGAGACCACCCGTGAGGCCTGGAAAACCCTGACGCCGAGCGCGTCCACCGTTTCGTCGGCGCGGTTGAGCACCTGGTCGCCCGGGTGGTTGTCGACGAGGATGCCCGGGAGCTCCGCCGCTTCGCCGGAGCCCGGCGAAGCGAACAACGCGACCAGGACCGGCATGGCCTCGGGAAGCAGCAAGGCGCAGCAGGCGAGTGCGGGATCGGGGATTCCGAACCTCGTCATCTCCAGCAGTGCAGCCGCCACGGCATCGCGGTCCGTCACGATGCCGGTCCGTTCCAGGTCGGGGAGCAGCTCTTCCAGCCAGGACGCTGCCTGCTCCTGGGGCATGTTGGGTGGTAGGGGCACCACAACGGGTGTTGCTTCACTCATTGAGCTTCTCCTCGGTGGTCTCGTCATCGTCAACCCAGCTCAGGGCACTCACCCAGGCGTCGAAGAACTCCTCCACGCCGTCCAGGGCCTCGGAGGCCCCCTCGGCCAGCATGCAACTGACCGAGGCCTCGACCGCCATCCAGCGTTCCTGATCGGAGGGGTCACCGACGATGTACTGGATGCGTCGCACCAACCGGGTGGTCTCGGCAGCTGCGGCCAACAGCTCGTCGCGGCTGGTCAGCTCAAGGATGTCCTCGGGCACATCGGAGAGCGAGTCCAGCAGAGCCTTCCCCGGGTTCTCCGGCATCCGGATCTTCAATCCCACCATGCCCCGTGGCTCGATCGCCGAGAATTCCCCTTCTGAGTCCGCCGCCAGGGCGATGAGCGTCTCCATGGGATCGGAGTCGGTGGCGCCCATGTCGAAGGGACGGGTGACGATCATGGGCCGCATCGGCGAGTCACGGGGATCCTCGGCGGGCAGGTAGGCCGCCCAGGCGTTCTGGTTGGAGATCTCCTCGAATTGGGTCGTCATCCGGCTGGTCACCCAACCTGAGATGCGCACGCGCGTCACCTCGTCGTCGATGTCGCTGAACATCCGGTCCGTCAGCTGTTTGACGGTCGAACGATCCAAGGGATCCAGCCGCACCTCGGCCCAGTCCTCGGGGAGCAGGTAGTTGTATGTCACCATCGTGATTTCCTCAATTCCCGGAGCCGCCCGTTCAGGCGTGTCTCGGTTTCGACCTGAACATTCCTACGATCGTGGATCTCCCCCAATCGATCGTCTTGTGCAGAGCGGTATCGAGTGCCTTCTTCGTGCCCTGGTAGACGTTCTTGCCGACGAATTCGGGGATCTTCTTGGCGATCTTCGGCATCGCCTTGGAGAAATCGGACATCAGTTTGGGGAAGGCCTTCTTCCCGCGCAGCAGATGGTCTGCGTAGGCGCCCGCTTTGCCTCCCAGTTTCCTCGAGAAGGCGCTGATCTTCTTCCCTGCATATTTGCTCAGAAGGGAGCCGCCCACCGTGGTGAGCGCCGTCGCGACGTTCTCCCCGGTCGGGTTCCGGATGGCCTTCACCATGGCGCCGCCGTTGGTGAAGCAGGTTTTCACCGTGCTGACGAACTTGGCGGCCTTGGACAGGGCGCTGACCACTTTTATCGCCGTCGTCACCACTTTGGCTATACCGACTGCTATGTTCACCACCGGGATGAAGGACAGTACGATGGCGGCGATGTCCAACACCGTGCAGATTGCGTCAATGTGCTCCCAGACCCACTTGGCGATCTTGACCACGGCGTCGGCGATCTTCGAGACGAAATCCTTGAACCTGTCGAACCAAGAATCGTCCAATCCGGCGTCGTCACTGGCCTGGACGAGCTTCGAGCACGCGTCCTTGTTGGCCTGTTGGACCCGGCTGGCGGCGTCCTGGATGATCTTGACCTCTTTCTGGTAGTCGCAATCCGCCGCCTTATAGCTCTGCGCTGCCTTGGTCGCTTGGTCCACGGCGGTTTTCTGGACGTTCTCGTCGAAGGACTGGGCCGCTTTTCGGGCAGTCATGTAGTTCTGCTCAGCTACGTCCTTGCGTTGTTTCGCCGCCTGTGCGCGTTGCGCGGCCTGGCGTGCCTTGCATTGCTCCTCGTCCAGAACCCCGGCGAATTCCTGCAGTGCCCGCGCCATTCCTTGGTATCGCATGCCCGCGGCCCGCAGCTGTTTGGTGGCCACGACCCCTTTCTCGCCGATTGCCTTGAATGCGTCCGAGGTGATCTCGTCGCTGCTGGAAACCAGTTTGTCCACGGCGTTACCCGCGTCGACCAGCTGGTTACCGGCGATCACCATGCGGCGGGCGCCGTTCTGAACTTCTGCCGGCTCGCCCTCCAGGTTGTTGCCGACACCGGCGAATGAAACGTCACAACCCAGACCCATTTGAGTCCTCCCCTCGGAATTGATCATCATCCAGCAAGACGTTGGCCGCCTCCTGCCGCTCTGTGCGGCGGTCGAATCCCGCGGCCTCCTGCGCCGCCACCGAAACCTCGGAGGAGGATGACGAGGAGTTCCCGGAACCGCCCGCCGCGGCCAGCCCGGCCATGCCGCCCATCATCAGCGGTGCCCCCATCATGGAAAAACTGCGGGTGCCGGAGCCGCCGTCGAGACTGGGCAGCTCGCCGCTGGCCGCGGTGGGGGCCGCTGTCGGCTCGGAGGGTGTCAGGCTGGGCAGCTCGGACGGGGTTCCGGTGGTGCCGCCTGAGATGCCCGGGTCGCTGACCCCCAGATCCGGAAGCGGCTCCGGGGAGGGCGTTCCCCCGCCGGTGTCGCTGCTGCCCGTGAGTGGCGGCAGGTCGGCTGCTCCGCTGCCCACCGAATCGGATGAACCGGTCAAGGTCTCCAGGTCGCCGAGCGACTGGTCGACCTCGAGATCCGGGATCTCGGGTGAGACACCCAGGTCGGTTCCGGGCGTCGGTGTGGTTTCGCCGCCCTTGACCGGATCATCCATGGCCGGTGTCCCGGATCCGCCGGGGTCCTGATCCTGTGCCGGGCCGTCGACACCCGGTTCGGAGAAATCATCTCGGGGCTGGACCTCCGAGACGTTTCCCGCTCCTGTCGCGGAATCCTCCCGACGTCCGAGCGCCGGACCGGTTCCCTTTGCGCTTTCGGCGCCGACGACGCCGAGGGAGACCAAGGCGCCCAGGCCGAGCAGGCCGCCCATGACGCTCAGCACCTTGCCCACCGGCTGCCCGGTGAGTTCGGCCCAGCGCTGGGCGAAGTCGTTGATCAGCTGTCCCAGCTGGCGGTTTCGTTCGGGATCGCCCCCGATGGCTCCAGCAGCGCCTGGCGAGACCAGCCCCGGGGCGCCACCGGCGTCACCGGATGCGCCGCTTCCCGAACCGGCTCCCTCCAGCGGGGCAATCCCGGGATTGGTGCCTGCCGGGGCCGGTTTGGTCGTCTCGTGGGGAGCCTCGGTATCCGGTCTCGCCGGAGCCGGGGACCCGCCACCGCTGATACCGCCGCCATTCCCGGAGTCACTGGAACCAGTGTCAGGCCGTTTTTCCCCGGGTTTCTTCTCCTCGGGTTTCTTCTCCTCGGGCTTCTGCTGCAATTCCTCGGCTATTTTCCTGTCGAGGCGTTCGAATTCTTTGTCGCACGCCTCGACCAGCCGGGCGAGCTTGCCGAGACTCTCGGACATTTTCCGGCGGCGGATTTCCCACTCGCTTTCCTGCTTCTCGACCTCTTTCGCCAGTGGACCAGCAGGCCCGACGGCCGCCGCTAGTTTGCCCGCGAAACTTTCCGCGCTCTCCAGGTATCCTTGGGCATCCTTGGCCCCTTGGCCGGCCTCCTTGACCAGCCGGTTCTTGATAACTAGCCGATCCGACATCTGTTCCCCTTTCGACATCTAGGGTGCCTGAAACCTTATTCCCCCGCAATGGGTTCAACTCCCCATCCGACGACCGCCCATTTGCCATCAGTCAAGGGTGGGGGTCTGCACCTTGACGACGTTTCCCGCGCTCACCCAGAAACCACGGCCCGGCGGGAAATCGGCGGCCCGGGTTCGGGGCAGGGCGGCTTTCAGCAGGTCGCCGTCGGTGGTCTCGGGTTGTAGCAGCATGCCCTGGCGGGCTCCCTTGAGTTCCGGGACACTGGAGTTGAAACCCGAGAACGAGGCTGTTTCCCCGGCCCCCGCCATCAGGTGCCCGTTGCGGCGCGCCAGTTTCAATGCTTCCGCCAACGCCGAGTCCGCGAGGGAACCGGCCAGCTCTGAGAACTGCTCCACGAACACCGCGACGCGTGGCTGACCCGGTTCGGCCTCGGTGGTGAGGTAGGGCTTGAGCTGGTTGTTGATGTAGTCCTGCACCCGGTCGGGGCCCGTGATCGTCGCCGTCCACAGGTGCTCCAGCTTTGACAGGGGGGAGGGGCGGGCCGTCAGCAACACCCTCGGCACCTGCGGTTGGGCGTTCGCCATCGACTGCGCGAGCCACCGCACCAGCGACGTCACCCCCGACTTCGGGGGCCCGGCCAGCAGGTAAACCCCCTGAGGGTCGAAGCCGATGGGGCCGAGGCTCTGGTCCTCCAGGCCCAGCGTCGGGAAACCCCTCACCGTGACCGGGAGCTCGTCGGCCGACACCTGCGCCGGCAGGCGTCTCACCGGGTCGGGACGTGTGCGCTGGAACTGCGCGACGCTCCGGGCCAGCAGCTCGATCTCCCGCGCCTGGGCCGGCGGTGACGGGTCGCTGCCGAGCACCGCCAGCTGCATCTCGTTGCCGTCGCGGCTGTTCATGCAACGTCCCGGAGGACTGGCATTGTTCAGCACGTCCTTCTGGACGTTGAGGGTCAGGTACTGGTCTGCATCGCTCATCCGCAGCACGATCCGTTCCTGGAAGGAACCCTGCATGGCGGAGGGGATCGCGGCCATGCGGTCCGCGGTGGCCGCCACATGGATCCCGACGGCGCGACCTTCGGCCAGCAGCCTGTGGAACTGGGCGTAGGTTTTCGCTCGCTGCAACCCCGAATCGTACTCGGTGCGGAAGTTCTGGAATCCGTCGATCAGGATCAGGATGCGCGGCTCGTCCTGTTTCCCGGGTTGTTGCCGGTAGTTGCCGAGGCCGTTGGCCGCCACCGCGTTGAACGCTGCCGCCCGCTCGTCCAGTTTCTTGGTCAGCATCTCCATCAGTCGCGAAATCCGTTCGTCGTCGTCGCCTGAGATGATGGCGCCCACGTTCGGCAGTGCCTCGAGCATGTTGAGTCCGCCGCCTGCGAAATCCAGGCCGTAGATGTGAACGGGGCCGGAACGCGGCGTGATGGAGGCCGCTATCGCCAGCGACCGCAGTGCCGTGGTCTTGCCCGACCCTCCGGCCCCGTAGTAGACGATGTTGCCGCGCTCGTCCGGGAAGAAGGCGCCCGGGTGCTGGGCCTGGTTGTCCGGGTCGTCCACGACACCCAGCATGAGTTCGGAATCGCGCTGCTGCTTCAGAGTCAGCAGGTCGTAAGACTCGCTGAGGGTGTCCAGCCACGGCCTGCGAGGGGTCGGGACCCGCCCCAGTTTCGCGGCCTCCGAGACCGTGTGCACCACCCGCTCGATGTCCTTCTTCACCTGCTCACCGGATGCGGCTGCGCGGGGAATCTTCCACCTCGTAGCCATCCCGAAATCCAGCTCCTCGACATCGATGGGGGGAGCTGGAGGCTCCGCGGGTGTCTTGGCCCCCGGGAACGCCGACTGGAACGGGATCAGCCGCCCCGGACCCATCTTCGCGACCCCCCGGCCAGGGTTCGCCGGGTCGATGGAGGCCGCGACGGGGCTTCCCAGCACGTCGGTGGAGTCGTGTTCGTCGTTCATGCGCAGCGCCACACGAAGGTTCGTGTTCGCCCGCAGGTTGTCCTTGATCACGCCAGCCGGCCGCTGTGTCGCCAGCACCAGGTGCAGCCCGAGCGAGCGACCACGCTGCGCCACGTCCACCACGCCGTCAATGAACTCCGGCACCTCACCGACCAGGGCGGCGAACTCGTCGACGATGATGATCAGGCTCGGCGGGCACTCCGGGTCGCCGCGTTTCTCGAATTCGATGAGATCCTTGACGCCCTTGGCGTTGAACAGGACTTCGCGGTGGTGGATCTCCGCTCTCAGGCTCCGCAGCGCACGTCTCACCAGGTAGGGCGACAGGTCGGTAACGATCCCGACGAAGTGCGGTAGCTTCACGCACTCGGCGAAGGCCGCGCCACCCTTGTAGTCGACGAACAGGAAGGTCACCCGGTCCGGGCTGTGGGCGTGTGCCATGCCCAGCACCCACGCCTGGAGGAACTCGGACTTACCGGCTCCCGTCGTGCCACCCACCAGGGCGTGCGGCCCCTGGGAGCGCAGGTCGATGGTGAAAGGTTCCAGACCGGCGTGTCCGACGACGGCGCGCAGGTCCCCGGCGCGTTCCCGGGGCGCGGGCAGGGCCGACCGGTTCACGTAGGAGCCGTTGTCCCGCCACCGGGACAGCACCTGTTCGGGATCGTCCGCCGACGACCCCAGCAGACCGACCACGGAGACCAGGCGCGGCAGGTCGGATTCGTCATCGACCGGTGAGGAGGCATCCACCAGCGGAGACATGGTCCTGGCCAGCGCATGGGCGGTCTCCAGGTCGACGGCCTCGGTCGAGACAGATGCGAACACCCGCTCGGAACGCACCATGCCGACGAGCGCCTCACCGTTGGGTTGCAACTCCACGAAGCTCCGGCACGCGGCCGGGAACTGATGGCGTCCACCCGCCACCCACACCACGTACACCCCGACGTCGGGGCCGCGTTCGGCCACGCGCGCGACCCTGGCCAGATCGACGGCCGCCTCGTGCACCAGAAGGATCACGGCGGGCACCACCGGGTCGGGTGTTTTCTCACCTGATTGCAGCGGACCCCGCAGCGTCGGTTCGTCGCCCTCGGTGCGCAGTTCGATGAGGTCCTCGATCTGATCCAGCAACGCCCTGCCACTCGGCCCGTCGCCCGCCAGACACGGTCCCTCGATGGGCCGGTGCGACGACGATGTGTGCGGCAACCATTCGAGCCAGCTCCAGTGAGACTTGTTGTCGGTGGATGTGAGGCACGTCAGCACCACCTCGGCGGGGGAGTGCAGCACGGCTACCTGGAAGATCAGGCCGCGCGCGATCTCGATCAGGTTCGCGCTGTCGCCAGCGATCCCCAGACCACCCACCGACCTCAGGTCCGCGATGATCGGAGCCTCGTGGATCAGCCGGTACTTCTCGCGCAGTTGGGTCTGTTCCCGTTGCAACGCCACGAGCCCGCGACGCTGGGAGGCCTTGAACTGGTGCATGGCGCGGACCGAGCCGATGCCCAACCGCACCTGCAGGAACTCGGGATGCTCGGGCTGCCTGCACCACAGCGCCCCGTTCCGGTTCATCGCCGCATCCACGCACTCGGCGGTGGAGGGATACAGTCGGTGCAACTGGCGAAGCTCCAGTTCCTGGGCCTCGGCCATGTCGTGTTCCGCCAGTTTCATGCCCTCACGGAAATTGACCAAGTCGGCTTTCTGCTTGCGTTTGTTCTCGACCCGGGTGGCGATGTAGGTGCCCAGCATCAGGATCGGGCTCAGCGCCACGAACAACAGGGTCATGGGGGATTGCGTGAAGAAATACATCGACACCCCCATCACGAGCGGGGCGACGAGCGCCAGCCACGGGAACCGGGGGCGGGCCGGTGGCTCGGGGACATCCGGTAGGTCCAGTTCCGCCGCCGCGGGCCGGGTCAGCACCCGGGGCGGACGCATGTATGCCACCTCGACGCTGGCCCCGCCGCGCACGCCCCCCAAGGCGTCGATGCGCAGCTGGGTGTTGCCGAGCACCGCGACATCACCCGCGCCCAGCGTGGCCCGACTGACTCGCTGGTTGCCGACCAGCACCCCGTTGGCGGAGTTGTCGTCGATGATGTCCACGGTGGTGCCGACCAGGACCCGGGCGTGAAGTTTTGAGACTTTCGGGTCGCTCAGCCGCGCATCGGCGTCGGGGGAGCGCCCGATTCTCGAGACGCCCATCCGCAGCGGCACCTCCAGACCTGCGTCCGGCCCTTTCAACACCCGCAGCATGGCGCCGACAGTTTCGCTGACCACGTGGTTCTCGGGTTCGGGCACCACCTGGATCAGGCTGCCGGAGTGCACCCCCGACTCGGCGACGGCGGCGTCCGGGGACAGCACCGCGACGTGTCCGAGGGGGTCCTGGACCCACAGTGTCGGGCGCAGCTCCGGGGACTCGATCGGCTCGGGCATTCCCTCGCTGAGGATGGCGGTGGCCACATCGGTGGCGGTCGCGGTGGCGTCGGCGGTGATCAGCACGTTGTGCAATGAATCACCCCGCCTGAGAGTGACCCGGATCTGCATCAGTCCTCCATCATCTTGCGGTTCTGAGCTGCCTCGATGTCCAGCACGGGCAGGTGCTCGGCCGTAACGAGGCGGGATGAGACCGCCCAGTCCACGAGATTGGCGCGGCGGCTGTGAGCCTGGGACCCCACGCCACCGTGCAGCCCCTTGACACCGGCCTTGTCGAGCTTGTCACACACGTTGTCGAGCTTCCGGTTGAAGCGGGTCTGGGTCCATCCCAGCCGCGCCGCCGCCTCGCTGGCCGACGGGATCTGCCAGCTCCCCACCCCGGCGCGGCTCAGCACAGGTTCCGCGAGGGCCAGGATCGCCAACAGCTGTGAATGGGTGAACCGGGTCTCCCCCATGGTGGTGTCCCCCTGCCCCTCCTCTGGCAACACCACCATCTGGAACACCGAGGATGTCAGTGACACCTCGATCTCGTAGCTGATCCGCCCGGCGTTGAAGGTCAGCAACATCGACTCGAACACCAGTGGCAGCCCCGCGCCGGGCGGGAGCGTGCTGGTGGTGAACCGGTTGATGTCCGACAGCCGGGCCGGGATACGGCTTCCGATGTTGTACACCCACCACATCTGCCCGTCGTGACGGATGGACAGGAACTGGCGATGCAGGTAGGGGTTGTCGTCAATGGCGAGATCCCCGGCGCGTCCGACGATGAACTCCTGGCCCGGCTCCACGTGGTACACCTCGCCGGCGAAGTCGATCTGCAGGGTGCTCATGTCGCACACCCCCTGACCGGTTCGGAGCTTCGACCGTTCCTCCGGGTCAGGGCCACCTCCAGGCACGTGTCGCCCGGCAGCGTCGAGACGGTGATGGTGGTTTCGCTGGTCGCTTCGTAGGCGGTTCCGTTCCGGGGATCCAGCAGCGTGTAGCGAAACTGGTCTCCTGGCTCGGGAGCGGGATTGGTCCACGTGAACGTGGCCTTGTCGCCTTCGATGCGTCCGGTCAGGTCGGTTACCTTGGGAACGACGACGAGGGGATCGACCGGATGACCGCTGCGAGCCGGACTGGCGGTGATGTCTGGGGTGGTGGCTCCCCGCCCCTGGTTGAGCGTGAACACCAGGACCGCCCCGACGATCACCGCCAGCACCAGCCCCAGGGAGACGATCAGTTTCCAAGGGGTCCTGCCTCCGACGGGGGCGACGGGCTCGGTGGGTGGGATCCTCGGGGTTTCGACGATCTGTTCCCGCGGTGCGGGGGCCGGTTGTTCGTCGGTGAAGGTGAAATCCCGCAGGCCCGGGGCGGCCACACCCCGGCCGTGCTGCAGCACCGCCGGGGTGTGGCCGCCGGAGTCCGAACTGTCCAGCGCCGTCGTCGAACCGGATGTGGGGCCGGTCAGCTGGCTGGTTGAATCCGGATTGTTGGGGTCGATCAGCTGGAAACCCGAGATCCGGGTGCCTTCGTCGAGCAGTTCACTCTCGTCCTGTTGAATCTGTTCGGGTTCGGTGAACACGTCGATGGAAGTGACGGGCTGGTTGATCAGGCCTTGGACACCCTGCAGGGCCCGGGCGAAATCGATGGCGGTCTGGAAACGCTCCTCCGGCTCCTTGGCCAGCCCCACCGCGAGCACCCGTTCCAGTTGCTCTGGTACGTCGGTGCGCATCGTTCGGGGTGCCTGCATGGTTCTGACCCGCGCCTCCATGTGCAGCCGGTCGTTCAACTCGCCCGAGACGTACATGGGGCTGTGTCCCATCAGCAGGGCCCAGACCGTGGCGGCCAGGGAGTAGACGTCGCTCCACGGCCCAACCAGCCCCGCCGAACTCCCGAACTGCTCCGGTGGGGCCCACAGGGGACTCAACGCCAGCTGCGCCGAGGCGCCCTCCTCCAGGGAGACCGAAATTCCGAAGTCGGTCAGGGCTGGCCGGGAGAATGCGGTGAACATGATGTTGGCGGGTTTGATGTCGCGGTGAAGAATCCCCAGCCGGTGAGCGGTTTCAACCGCGCCGGCGATCTGGATGCCCAGTTCCATCGCCTTCGCGGCGCTGTAGGATTTGCGGGCGATGACGTCACCCAGGTGCCGTGGCGAACACATCTCCATCACCAGGAAGGGGCGGCCGTCGTCGGCGACGCCGACCTGGAAGACGCTGACGATGTTGGGGTGGCTGCTGAGCTTGGCCATGGTGCTGGCCTCGGTGCGGAAGGCCTGCCGTGCCTTGTCAGTGACCTCGCGGTGGAGGACCTTGATCGCCACCTCGCGGTCGAGGCTGTGGTCGCGGTACCGGAAAACGTCGGCGAAACCACCACCCCCCAGCCAGTCGATGAGCGTGAACCCGGGAAGTTTCGGGGCGGCTTTGCGTGGTGGCATGTCAGGGGATCCGATCCAGATTGATGAACACCCCGTGCCCCAGATCGATCACGTCCCCCGGAACCAGAGGGGTGTCGTTCTCCGGCAACCGGACGGGTGGGTTTCCGTGACGCCGCAGGTAGGAGCCGTTGCTGGACCCCAGATCGCGGACCAGCACCGACCAGCCCTCCAGGACGAAGGCGATGTGGTTGCTGGAGATGTGACGGTGGGGCAGAGCTATCAGACGCGGTGGCTCCGCCGACGGAAGGGCCGTGGTCCTGGGGTTGCGGCCCGCCACCACGGGACCGCGCAACGGCACCGTCTCGCCACCGGCGATCCGCAACCAGCCCAGCTGCGGTCGCTCCACCAGCCGGGGCTGCTGCTCGCCCATGGGTGCGTCGCACTGGTAGCACTGGATCCGCTGCGGGGGGTTCGGGTGACCCCCGGCACAGAAGACCGCCAGGACCTGCGGCCCGTGGGCTTCGGGAAACGTGGCGATCGGAATCTCGACGTCATCGGCGACGGTCAGACCGTCACGCAGCTCACCTGTGGTGTCCCTCTGCTCGTCCCTCCCGTCAGTTTCGGGTTCCACCGCCTCCGACTCATCCCACAGGTGGGAGTAGGGGCTCTCGGGGGCCGCCCGGGATGCCTCCGGGGGCGGGTCGGCGGGTTCGGACAGGGTGGTGTGCCCTCCGGGCGCCGGGTCTGGTGCCGGGGCGGGGAGGTTCCGTTTGGGGACCGTGATCATCACGGCCGCCTCCCCGGTGTCCTGGCCGGGGCCCTGATCCTCCTCGTGGGCCGGGGGTTTTGCAGGGGACGGTGATCCGGTACCGGCGGACCACGCGACCCGGTCCCCGTCGACGATCCCGCACACGAGCGGCAGGGTTCGTTCGTGCGCGCCCGGGGCCTGCAACTCCGCTGCGACGGCCCCCACCACCAGCTTCTCCTCCCAAGTGGTGATGTCCTCACCGCTCAGCCGGATCTCACGCTCCCCGGTGTGGACCGACACCAACCATGACCCGCGAACGGCCACGTGGGCTCCGCGTTCGTCCAGGATCGCCACGGCAAAAGGTGGGATGTTCAACAGTCCGGCGCCCGTGGTCTCCATCAGGACCTGCAGGAAGGTTTCGAGCCCCGCCTCGTGCCTCACGGCCTCCCAGAGCTTTTCGGCCTGCTCGTCACTGATCCTGCTGTCCAGCAGCGCCATGCCCCGTTCCCAGGCCAGCAGCCTGCAGGTTCCGGGGGCCCATCGCTTGGTCATGGAATCAGCTCCTCCTCCTGAGCGGTCTCGTCGTCACGCAGCGTGGCCTCGTCGATTTCCGTGAGCGCACCGAAGGCCGGAAACACCTCGTCGGCGACCACGACCACCGCCGTCGCGTTGTCCCTTCCCCCGGCGGCGTTCGCCGCATCCACCAGGGCATCGGCCTTCCGCTGGGGATCGGTGCCCTCCAGCAGGATCGCCGTCATCAGATGCTGCGCGAGGTCGGCGTAGAGCCCGTCGGAACAGATCAACACCTGGTCACCCGGTTGCGCCGGGATCAGCCACTGGTCGGGTTGCAGTGGTTTCGTCAGCCCGGCCCCCAACGCGCGGGTGATCACGTTTCGGCTGGCGGTGCCCGGTCCCTCGTAGCGCACGGAGTGGTCTGTGGTGATCTGGGTCAGCGAGCCCCGGCGCAGCAGGTAGACCCGGGAATCACCGACGTTGAAGACCAGCCAGCAGGGATGGCCGGACTGGAGACTGAGCCCCACTCCGGCGACGGTGCTGCCGGGGGGACGTCCCTCTCCCGAGAGCCTGCGGATGGTTGCTGCTGCCGCGTTGACGCCATCTATCACCCCGTCGGAGGTGGCCCAGGTCAGTCCTGCTGGGGGGCGGAAGGCCTCGACCGCCGCCCTTGCGGCATCCTGGCCGTTGGAGTGCCCGCCCATTCCGTCCGCTACCAGGAAGTAGGGAGCGGCGGCCAGGAACGAATCCTCGTTGCGGGGTCGCACCTGTCCCCGGTCGGAGCGGCCGCCGTGGCGCACCTCGAATCTCGGCCGGTCCACATCGGTTCCCGGGGGGATCATGACACGACCTTGAATGAGCGACCACCGAAATGCACCGTCGCCTGGCCGGGAACCTCAATCACCTGCTGTGGGGGGATCCTCATCTTCGTCTCGTTCAACTCGAAGACGACCCCGTTACAGGAACCGATGTCCCTGACCTTGACCCTTCCCCCCTCCGCCACGACCACGATGTGGGTCTTCGACAGCTTCATCGACAGGTCCTCCAAGTCGACCAACCGGGCCTCCCGGAAACCCTCGGGCGCGACGGGATTGCGTCCGAGAACCACCGGGGCATCCAGGGTGAGGAGCGTGTCGTCGTCGAGCTGGATGGTGATTTCCTCCGGGGTGCAGAGACACGCATCCAGTTCCGTCTCATCAACGACCGGGGCCGGTGGTGTCGCGACCGGGAACGACGGCGAGGGCGTCGCCCGGGGTGGTGCGAACGGGGAGGCGACAATCACGCCGGGCGACGAACCGGGTTGCTGGGGGCCGACCGGGGGAGAGGAGACCATGCCGGGCATGGTGACCTGCTGCACCCGCGCCGGGGGAGCCTTGGGGGCTAGAGCGGTCGGGTCGAAGGCATCACGGATCTGCTTCGGATGCACCGCCACCAGGCCCAGCCATCGATCCACCAGCGACTGCCCGTTCCGGTGGGTGAGAGACAGCACGACACCCATGACACCCAGGCTTGCGTAGAACATCAGGGTCGTGAGCAGCCGCCCCAGGAACGCCTTGCCGCCGGCGCGCTGACCGGTCCTCACCGATCGGTACTCGAAGCCCAGCATCGTCGCTGGGACGGTGCGTGACTGGAACAGCAGGAGCACGGTGTTGATCAAGAACCACACTCCGAAGACCGCGGTGCAGGGCACCAACCAGGCGTCATCGATCCTCACTCGGAGCTGGAGCACGATCATCCCCGCCAGGATGGCCTCCGGCAGGGCCAGCAGGACGCGGGCCGATGCCCGCCGGATGGTGGTGACCGTGGCCCCTTTGAAAAGGTCGGGTATCGGTTCACTCGCCACGGGGTTCCTCCTCCGGTTCGGGTTTGGGCTCCACCTTCGTCCGGCGCAGCGAACGCAGCGACAACGCCACCAACGCCCGGCGGTACCAAGGAAGGTCCTTGACCAGTTCCTGTCTGATGTCAGCGGCCGCCCGCCAAGCCAGTTCTGCCACCGGGGCCTCGGGTGGGGCGGGTCCGAAAACGGCTACGTTGATCTGCTCCGCCGTCTGGGTGAGGGGGATATCCGGGTGGATGCGCTGCAACTCGGCTGCGGTTTCGCGACGGGTTCTGCTCCGCGCGGTCTGGAACCCGAGATCCCGTGCCTGGTCCACGATCTCGTCCCAGGCTCCAACCAGGCGGTCCTGGACCTTGGGGGCGTTGCGGCGACGCCCGGCCCGGTGAATCTTCAACCCCAGCACCACCAGGAACGGGGACGAGAGCACCCCGAGCCCGCCCACCACGCCGAGCGTGGCGAACACCAGCCCCCAGTTGATGTTCCAGTTTTCGTCGCCGTCCCTGTCATCGGCCTCCCGATCCGGGATGACCGGCTCCTCGGGAAACTTCTCCGGCGGGTTCGGCGGCGGATCCACCTGCGGTTTGGGTTTCGGTTTGGGTTTGGGGAGCTCGGTGTTGGGCTGCTTGTCACGGTTGGGGGTGGGGTTGAAACTTACCCAGCCGACGTCGGCGAAGTTGGCCTCCACCCAGACGTGGGCCTCGGTTCCCTTCACATCCCAGACATCCCCAGGGTTCTCCTCCGGGTAGAAACCGAGCACCACCCGGGCCGGGATCCCCAGCTGGTTCGCCATCAGGGCCATTGCCGTGGCGTACTGTTCGTCGTCGCCCACCAGGATCGGGCTTTGGAACATCGTGGACAGTCGTTCGGTGGTGTGCCCGGGCCGGGAGCGGTTGCTGTCCTTGGAGCCGTCCGAGTAGTAACCGTCGGCCCTGAGCTTGGTCTCGATGGCCACCATCTGCTCGAAGGGGGTGGACTTGCCCGCGGCATACTCGACGGCCAGCATCGACATGACCTCGGGAACCCGCTCCAGTTTGGCCAGCGGGACGCTTCCCGAATTGGTGGCGCCCAGTGCCGCCCGTTGCTCCTCAGTGGGTTCCGGGGTCACGGATGATTCCAGCCGATAGGTGTCGCCGGAACCCACCCCGGCCGTGGCCAGGACCTGCTGCGCGTTCTGGTTGAAGTAGGTGCCGTCGGCCATCAGATCGGCCCGGTCACCGGAGAACTCCAGCCGGCGCGGCGACCCGGCCAGCGGCACCCAGACCCCGTTGTACTCGCCCACCGAGACCTGCAGGCTCGTGTCGGTGTCGATGTCCTGGGTGATGCTGCGGCCCGTGCGCAGATAGTGGTTGGCGTCCTGGGACACGTTGAACACGTTGCCGTCGTAGGTGTCCATGACCGCCAGCCGCAGCCGGGCCCCGGGTGGCATGCCGGTGACCGTGAACAGGGTCGTGTCCTTCTGGTCCACCTCGTAGCGGCGGTAGCTCATCAGCGGGGAGGGATAGCTGCGCAGGTTCAGCGGGGGTGCGATGTGGTCGCGCAGCACATCGCGTCTGGCATCGACTCCGGTGATACCCGTGGCTGTGATCGCGGCACAGGTCCCGACCCCGAACAGCGCCAGCGCCGCCACCGCCCGGCGGAGCGTCTGCGACGATTCGGCCCGGGAGTTCACGAGGATGTCGGCGTTGTCGGCGCGCTGGGCCGCCAGCTGGTGGAGCCACACCCACCCCAGCATGCACACCCCGAGGGCGGCCCCGAGCCACGTCGCGGTCGGCGCGGTGTGCACACCCATTGCGATGCTCACGGCCAACAGCACCGGGGCCGGCAACAAGGGCCAGAACACGGCGCGGGTGCGTGCCGCCAGGGTCACCGCCACGACTCCCCCCACCAGGCCCAACAGCCACGGCACCACGGCGGGACCGGTGAAGTCGTCGGCCGGGGTGGCAACCGTCAACAGGTCACGCCAGCCCTGGACGCTGAGCAGCACCAGACGACGGAGGGTGTCCGGGGTCGGGACGAACCCGGCGACGGTGGTGCGTGGCAGGGCCACCGCGCCCCCGAACAACAGGTAGACGATCAGCGTCGTGAGGACGGTGAAGAGCAACGAGAACCTGAACCGGGCCGCCAGATAGCCGACCAGCACGCCCAAGGTGATCCCGGCCATTCCGGGCAGGAAACCGGGCCAGCCCCCGAAGGCCGGCTGGAGAGCCACCACCGACGGGAGCAGCAGGACCCAGATCCCGAGGCAACGCAACCCGGAGGCCTTCACGACAGGCCCCGCAATGCCAAGGGCAGCTGGTCCAGCAGCGACACGTCCATGACGGTCAGGTCGCCGAGTTGCCGTCGCGCCAACTCCAGGCCCGTTTGGACGCGCAGCGCGAAGGTCTTGATCTGCAGCGGCAACACCAGTTGCGCGGACCGCAACTCGACGGGGTCGACACCCCCGGTGACGAAGGCCGCCACCGACGCCCCCGGGGTGTCGTGTCCTGCCCGGAGCACGACCTGGCTGAGGTCGGGGCCCTTGTCGATCAACCCCACCCGGCACAGCTCGTCGAGCACCCCAATCGCGTTCGGGAAGGCCACGGGCCCCTCGAAGGTGTACAGGCTGACCTGCCGGTCCTCCAGCAACGCGGCCACGGCCAGCGATGCAGTCACGCTGACCGCGGCCTCGAAGTCGTCCTCGCTCGCGTAGTCGCCACGCAGGGTGGACAGCACCAGCAGGAGGTGGGCGCGCATCGTCTCCTCGAACTGACGGACCATGAGGCGCCCAGTGCGGGCCGTGGTGCGCCAGTGCACGGACCTGCGGTCGTCGCCGGGGATGTAGTCACGCAGGGCGTGGAAGCTGACGTCGGAACTCGACAGGTTCGCGGTCGTGATGCCCTCCACGTCCTTGAGGAAACCGACGGCTGCCAGCTCCACCGGCACCATTCGGGGATGGACGAACAGTTCCATGGGGTCGCTGAACACCTTGGTGCGACGGATCAGACCCACCGGATCCGCCTGCACCGCGCGTACCGGGCCGATGGGAATGACCCCCCGGCGCCGGGTCGGGACGCTGAAGAGCTCCTCGTGCTCGTCGTTCTCTCCCAGGGCGGTGACCCGGAACCGCGCAACCGCCCTGCCCACCGGGAGCTCGATGGTGGTGGCCGGGGTGCCGCCGGGACGTCCACGCAGCAACACCCGGCCCAACCCCGGTTCCCCGATGGGGACCCGCGGCTGGTGCAGTTCCAGCGTCACATCGTGGGCGGGTCGTCGCAGCGTCAGCAGCACCGCGATTATCAACAGCACCAGAGCCAGGAAGGCGAGTCCACGAAACTCCAGCCAGCCGTGGGACCAGCCGATCAACGCGGAGACCCCGCCGACGCCCAGCGTTGCCCAGCCCAGCGGGGTGACGGCAGCGATGAAACTGGCGCCGCGGATTCTCCGCCACAGCGTCAGTGCCTGTTCCCGGAACGCCCTGAACCTCACGATCCCATCAGCCCGCCCGATTCGCAGGTGCCACCACGGAGTCCAACGCCCGGGTGATCACCCGGGAGGCGTTGGAGCCGGCGAATTCGGCGGTGGGAGACATGATGACCCGGTGCGTCCACACCGGGGCCGCGAGGTCCTTCACGTCGTCGGGCATGACGAAATTGCGGCCGTGGGCGGCTGCCCAGACGCGAACGGCCCGCACCATGGCGATCGCGCCCCGGGTGGACACCCCGATCGTGGTGTCCTTGTCCTGACGGGTTGCCTCGGCCAGGTCCTGGATGTAGTCGATGACGGTGGGGTCGATGTAGTTGTCCTTGACCAGGTCGCTCATCTCGCTGACGGCCTGCTGGGAGATCACCGCCGTCAGTGACTTCGACCGGTCGGGTTGCGCCGCGCCCAGCAGGATCTGTGACGCGGCAGCACGGTCGGGGTAGCCGACGCTGGTCTTCATCAGGAAACGGTCCAGCTGGGCCTCCGGCAGTTTGTAGGTGCCAGCCTGCTCGATGGGGTTCTGGGTGGCGATCACCATGAAGGGACGACCCGCCGGGTGGCGCACCCCGTCGACCGTGACCATGGCCTCCTCCATCACCTCCAGCAGCGCCGACTGGGTTTTCGGTGAGGCGCGGTTGATCTCGTCGGCCAGGACGATGCTGGCGAAGATCGGACCCTTGTGGAATTCCCACTGGCTCTTCGACTGGTCGTACATGGTGACGCCGGTGATGTCGGAGGGGAGCAGGTCGGGGGTGAACTGGATGCGGCTGTGGCTGCCCTGGACCGTGGCGGCGATGGCGCGTGCGAGGGCGGTCTTGCCCGTTCCGGGGGAGTCCTCCAGCAGGAGGTGCCCCTCGGCCAGCATGCAGGTGAGTGCCAGCCGGATTACGGATGCCTTTCCCAGCAGCGCCTGTCCCACGTTCTCGGCGAGTTTCGTGAAGGTGTCCGCGAACCAGGCGGCGTGCTCGGGGGTCACTGTCATGGTTGTTCTTGTTCCTTCTCGCTGGTCACTTCTGTGTGCAATATCTGGTGATGTCACCGGAAATGTCTTGCTGGCCGACCACCCAGTTCTTGTACTGGCCCCAGCCCCAGGAACCGTTGGCGTCCATCCGGATCTGGGTGTAGCCGTTCTCGCCGGTGGTGTTCGGCAGGTGGCATTCCACCACGCTGTTGGGCCTGTAGTGCCGGAACTGGACCTCGTAGACATTGCAGCTTCCCCAGGTGCGGGGACACAGGGTGCTGGTCGCCCCCCTGCGTTCGCTGGCCACGGGAGCAGGCCAGGTGGTGCCGCAGGCCTGGTTGGTGACGTGCTGGCCTTCCGAGTTCGTGATGGTGATCGTTGCGCATGCCTGGCTGTTGGGGGCCAGGCCCTCGCGGGTGGTGCTGCCGCTGGCGGCCACCTGTTGGTTGTCGATGGTGACCGTGGAGCTGCGGCCTCCGCTGTTGATGTCAGCGCTCCAGCTGTAGGTCACCGACTGGTAGCCGCCGGAAGCAGAGATGCTCGGAACCGACGGTGGTCCGTAGGTGTTCACGGAGGCCGTCGCGGACTCCCCCTCGGTGGTTTCACCCCTGACGTTGGCCACCGGGGTTAGGGAGACCTGGACGTCGCGCCCGTTGACGAAGACGCCGTTGGTGACCGTCTGGCCGTTCGTTACGGTGCCGCTCGCGCCATTGGCGTTCCACCGGTAGCTGATCTCGTCGGGTCGGGCGCCGTTCCCGGCCCCGGCGGTGAAGGAGAACGTCACCTGGTTGGGCACCCCGGTGGGTTTCAACGAGAAACCGATGGGGGTGCCGGGTGGCTGGTAGAAACGCACCGCGTTCGAGGTGGGGGAAGGGTCGCTCCACTTCTTGGACTTGTTGGTGGAACGCACGGTGAAGGTCTTGTCGTTCGAGTCGGTGCTCATGCTTACCGTGGTCTGGGTGTCCTGGCCCGAGTACACCACCTGACCCGAGGTGCTCTCGGTCACCTCATAGATGAGGTTGTCATCGCCGTTGACGTTCGAGGGCTTGCTCCAGGACAGCGACGCCCGCGGCGTCACCCCGGCGGTGGCCCGGCTCATGCTCACCGTCGGTGCGCCCTGCCCCGACGGCGCTCCGGCGGGAACCTCGGCGGTGGACCAGTCGCTCCACAGGTAGTCGGCCTCGCGGGCCACGTTGTTGTCCGCGTAGCGGTTGACGGCCTGGATGCGGAACCGGTACGCGGTGCCGTTGGTCAGCCCCGTGAAGGTGTGGGAGGTGTCGCTGGTGAAGAACGCCGTCTGTCCAC
The DNA here is from genome assembly GCA_937965785.1 of uncultured Propionibacteriaceae bacterium. Classification (GTDB taxonomy): domain Bacteria; phylum Actinomycetota; class Actinomycetes; order Propionibacteriales; family Propionibacteriaceae; genus Arachnia. The sequence goes on from CALCKT010000022.1 coordinate 30,608, forward strand.
CGATCCCGGGCGAGACCTGGATGTTGTACTTCTCCACCGGTGAACCCCCGTCGGGCACCTGGGTGGCGGGCCAGCTGAGCGCGATCTCCCGGTCACCAGCGGTGGCGGTGGGTACCGCCGGCTGGTTCGGGCGCACGTCGGGATGCGCCTGGACGGGGTTCGAGGGCTCGGAGGTTCCGACCTCGGTGACCTGGGTGACCGTGAAGGTGTAGTCGGTGTTGTTGGTGAGTCCGGTGATGCGGCAGTTGGTGACGGTTCCGCAGTTCTGGCTGCCTCCGTTCCACGAGACCTGGAAGTGGTCCAGGGATCCGCCCTGCAGGTCGCCCTGGGCCCAGGCCAACTCAACGGTGCGGGAGACGTCTGACCGGGCGGTCAGGTCCGTCGGTGCCAGCGGGGTGCCCTTGACCATCAACGTGACCTGCCCCGTGACCTGCCGGGAAGCGTCCCCCGTGGCATCGGATGCGGTGTAGTTGACCACGACGGTGCCGATCTCGGTGGGTGTCACGGACAGGTCGGTGCCGTTGACCGAGACCTCGGCCTTTCCCTGCCGTGCGGTGGCGCCGCTGATCGTGATGGCCCCGCCCTGGTCGGCGAACGGGTTCGTGATGGCGGTGGTGAGGTCGAAGACCTTCACCTGACCGACGCGCCCATCGGACGCGATGAGCTCCGTCGTGGTCATGAGGGGCCGTGTGGTGCCCACCACGGTGACGGGAATCTTCATCTCCAAGGGGTCGGTTTTTCCGTCGTGCACCCGGACCACGACCTCTCCCGCATCGCCGAGCGGGGCCTCGGCGGTGGCTGAGATCTGCATCTCCTTCCCGGAGACCTTCACGTTCAGCGTTTCCGGGGCGGAGACCAGCGAATAGGTCATCGCCTCGTTGTCCCCGGGGTCGGGGTCATTGACCATGTCGCTCAGCTTGACGCTGGCCTGCTCCCCCTTGGCCACCGTAACCTGTGAGGGACGCAGCTCCGGGGGAACCATGCCAGAGGCCTCCACCTCGACGGGCAGGGAGAGGGTGGATCGCAGACCGTTCGGGTCGTCGAGGCTCTCGCCGTCGTGCACCCCGAAGGCGAGGGTCGTCGGGCCGTAGAAGGAGGCGTCGGGGGTGAACTCGATAACCGTGTCGCTGACGACCTTGGCGGAGGCGCCCGTTCCGACCACCAACGACTCCCCCGATGTGAGTTTCGGCGAGTGGCCACGGCGGGTCAACACGTGCTCGGACAGCTCGACGTGCAGGGTCTGGCCGGCCTTCACCTTGGCGGGAACCGTCTCGGGGTTGAGGGTGGGGGGAACGTTCGCGACCCCGGGAACGAAGATGGCGGCGCGGGCGGTGCCGCCGTCCTTGTCGGTGATGGTGTAGAGCAGTACTTGGGGGTCGTCGGAAACCGGTACCCGGACCTGTCCCGATTCGACGACTCCCGGGGACTCGACCTCGATCCGCAGGTCGTCCTGGCTGCCGTCGGGGTCGCTGTCGTTCTTGAGCACGGGAACCTCGACCTCGGTCTTCCCCAGAACCTTGGAGACCGGAAGCCGGTCGTCCACCGCCACCGGCGGTTTGAGCGGTGCCTGTTCGTCGACGATCAGGGTGCCGTAGCCGGTCACGGAAGCCCCGCCGCGGTCGGTGATGCCGTAGCTGAACTTGTAGATGCCTGGTTCGGTGGGTGCGACCAGCTTGACATCCTGCCCGACGATCTCGAGGTCGGCCTCCCAAGGGGCCTGGGCTCTGGCGGTGCCCGCGATGATGCGGATCTCGTCGCCGTCGGGATCCACATCGTTCCTGGTGACGGGGATCTCCACGGTTCGCCCGGGACGCACCGTCACCTGGTCGGGCACCGCCACGGGGAGCTGGTTGATACTCGGCGGCGGCACGACGCCTATCTGGATACTGGCCTCACCGGTGGCGCCGAACCGGTCCCGCACCTGGTAGGTGAACGAGTCCGTGCCCTTGGAGCCGTGGGCGGCGCTGTAGGTCAGGTAGCCCTCCTCGATCTTGACGCTGCCCAGTTTGGGAGCCTGGGAGGAACCCTCCACGAGTTCCACGGAGTCGCCGTCGGGGTCGACCCCGTTCATGGACACCGCCACCGTGGTCTCCGCGCCCGCGAAGACCCGGCCCGTGACGGGACGCGGGGTGGGTTTCTGGTTCGCGCTCTCCCGGGCGCGGATGGCGATGTCGATCTTGCCGCTGGCGTGGTTCCCGGCGGAGTCGCGCGCGGTGTAGACCAAAGTGGTATTGCCCGCGGTGCTCCCGGCGCGGAAACGCACCAGGTCACCGGAGACGAAGGCCTCACCCAGGCTGGAATCGCCGCGCACGTCCACCTCGGGGGCGACATCCAGTTCCAGGCCGGTGGGTGAGTAGTCGTTCGACAGCACGGGAACCGCCACGATGTCGCCGGCCCGCACCACTGCGGTGTCGTCGATGACCACGGGGGGCTGGTTGCTCAACCGGGGCGGCTGCGGCAGCACCACCACCCGGGCGGTCGCCGACTCGCGGCCGTTGGAGACGGTGTAGGAGAAGGTGCGGGGGCCGCTCAGCTCTTTGGACGCCGAGATGCGCAGCGTCGAGTGATCCTTCACCTCGACGGTGATGTCCTGCCCTGCGTCGACGGAGACCGACTGTACCGCCAGAACCCCGCCGAGTGGGTCGGAGTCGTTGTCCAGGACGTTCGCCAGCACCGGGGCGTCGGAGGGCAGCAGGGCGAGGTCGTCCTGGGCGCTGGGTTTCGGGTCGATGGTCGCGGGGTCCTGCACATCGACGCGGATCTTGCCGCTGGATGCGTTCGGTCCGTCGGAGACGACGTAGGTGAGCTCGTGGGAGCCGACGCGGGTGGAGGAAAACGTCGCCTCGGCCTTCTCGTAGTCTGCCTCCAGGGTTTCGTCCGCGGCCGGTTTGCCCACGTCCGAGAGCATGAGGGCCTCGCCGTTGGGGTCGGAGTCGTTGCTCAGGGGACGCATCAGCACCTGCTCCCCCACGTTGACCACGTAGTGGTCGGCATTGGCCACCGGCGGTAGGTTTGTGGAGCCGGAGGAGACCTGAACGGGTATTTTCTCGGTGGCCTCGGTGGTTCCGTCGGAGACCGTGAGGGTCAGTTCCCGGGAGCCGGGTCCGGCCGTTCCCAGGTCGCGCACCGAGACGAAGCCGTCTTGGCGGAAGGTGACGGCCAAGCCCTCGTCTGCTGTCGCGTTGACCAGGTAGATCGGGTCGCCGTCGGGGTCGGTCCAGTCGGGCAGGGCCGAGTACTCCACCGTCGCCCGCTCGGTCATGGTGACGGTGTTCTTGCGTGCCAGCTGGGGTTCCCCGTTGTCCGATGTGGGGGTCACCGTCACGGTGGCGGTGTTGGACAGCTCCTCCCCGTCGAAGGCCTGATAGGTGAACGTCGCGGGGTTTGTGGTCTCGGGGGGCAGGAAGATCTGGATCGAACGACCGTTCCGGCCGAGCGATACTTGCACGTTGTCGGGGACGTCCACGAGTTTCACCGTCAGCACGTCGCCGTCGGGGTCGATGTCGTTCAGCAGCACCGGAAGAGTGGTGTTTTTACCGGGACGGGCACCCAGGTTGTCGTCGGTCGCGACGGGGGGTTCCTGTTTGGCGTTGCTTTCGTTGGCCCGTTCGCGCTGGTTCTCGTCGGTCTGCTGCTCGTCGGTCTGGTTCTGGTTCTCGATCTGGGACTTCACGTTGTCCCAGTCGTTGACGATTGCCATGTTTTCGTTCGGCAGGTAAATGTTGCCAGCCGCGTCGTTGATGACGACGATGTCGCGGCTGACCCGGAACACCAGGCCGCTGCTGGTGGCCAAGGTGTCGTTGACGTCGTTGACGTCGTCGGATTCTCCAGGACAGTCGCGCACGTGGGCGCCGGAACCAGACCACACCCCGTAGACACAACCCGCGACATCCACCGGAGCCGCCGGCTTCCCGGAGGGCACCACGGTGCGTTGTGGGGTTCCGCCGCCCAGCGGGATGGTGAGCAGCGCCTCGGGGGTTGCGACGCTGACGTGGTCGCGTTCCAGGCTGGGCTGCTGGGCCAGGGAACCCGCGGTGATCTCGGCCACATCGATGCTGGAGCCCGCCGTCTGGATCCGGCCCTCGTCGACGGCCACCAGCCGGTTGGCCGCCACCGTCAGCTGGGTGCTGGATGTCATGCCCTGCGGAAGGGAGCCGCTGGGCTCGGCCTGGAAATGGTTGCTGGAGCCGGTGATCCTCGTGATGACCCCGGATTCATCGACCACGAAACCGACACCGTCACGACCCACCACGACGTGGGGGGAATCGACGCCCTCCAGCAGCGGGGCGGCGCCAGGGGAGAAATCGGCTAACCGATCCAGGCTGGTTGCCCAGACCTTGCCGCCGTCCGTGTCCGCCACCAAGACCGTGTTCGCGCCGTGACTGTACTCCAGGTTCCCGGTGGCGATTCGGTTACCCAGCGTCAGGGTCGCGGTGTCAACGGTCCTGGCGGCCTTGTCTGCCTTGTCCTGCAGCAGGACCCGGTTGCCCTCCTGGGAGATATCGAAGTCGCGTGTCGGAGCGTTCAGACCGCCGTCGATGACGCGCGACTGGTAGTTCAGATGTCCGGCCATTCCCTGGGCGGTGTTGGTCACCCACACCCCGCCGTCATTCAGATCCACTTCCTCGGCCGGGATGCCTTGATGCGCGAACGCGAATCCCCCTAGGGCAAGCACGAGCAACGCGGTTACTCCACTCTCCACCCTGCGGCGAATGATCGGTTGCGCAACTCCTCGAATAGTTGATTGCACAACTACCCCCCCGGGACAAATCAGCTGAACTCGTCAAGCATAGCCAAAATGGAAGTTCTTGCTCTATACCCCGGGTAAAAGATCTCGTGGAATCCTAGGGAAGGAATTTGCGATTCGCTCAGTCCCCGAGACCCGTTCCCACGTCGCGGGCGGTCTGGATCCACGGATGGTCCGGTGGGACCTGCGCCAGGACGCCCGCGACCTTCTTCAGGTCGACGGGTTCGGTGCCGTCGCCCCTGCTCGCGACCATCACCCCGCTGACCCCGTCGGCGATCAGGTCGGCGGCGGCGGTGCCGATCCGCGACCCCAGCAGCCGGTCCTCCGCGCACGGCGTCCCGCCGCGCTGCACGTAGCCGAGGATGGTGACGCGGGTTTCCAGGCCCGTCGCGTCCTCCAGGGCGCGGGCCAGCCGGAAGGTGTGTTCGCGGTGGTCGTCGAGGACCCGCGCCAGGTGCGACTTCGCGGCCGCCTTCTCCTGCGGTGTCCCGGCGGCCTTCTTCAGTGACTCGGCGGCGGCAATGGCCTGCGCGGCCGCGGTGTCGTTGGCTCCCTCGGCCACCGCGATCACGCTGAAGTTGGTGCCGTGCGCCTGCCGGGCCCGGATGGTCTCGGCGATGGCTTCGACGGTGTACGGGATCTCGGGGATCAGGATGACATCGGCGCCGCCCGCGATGCCCGCGCCCAGCGCCAGCCAGCCCGCTTTGTGGCCCATGATCTCCGCCAGGATCACCCGGTGGTGGCTGTGGGCGGTGGAGTGGAGCCGGTCGATGGCGTCGGTGGCGATCTCCAGGGCCGTGGAGAAACCGAAGGTGTTGTCGGTGTGGGCGACGTCGCGGTCGATGGTCTTGGGCAGGTGCACCACCGGGATGCCGGCCTCCGACAGGCGCAGCGCGTTCTTCGCGGTGCCACCGCCACCCAGCATCACCAGACAGTCGAGGTCGGCCTGCTCGACGACATCCTTGATGGTGGGGATGGCGTCGACGACCTCGCCGCCCATGCGCATGCGGTGCACCTTGTCGCGGCTGGTACCGAGGATGGTGCCACCGACGGTGAGGATCCCGGACAGCGCCTCGGGGCCGAGCTGGAAGCACCGGTTCTCAGCCAGGCCGCGCACGCCGTCACGGAAACCGATCAACTCCATTTTGTGTCTGCCGATGGCCGCCTTGCCCAGCCCGCGGATGGCCGCGTTCAAGCCGGGAGAGTCGCCGCCCGCCGTCAGAACACCGATGCGTTTCGCATTGCCCATGAGAACCTCCTTGTCCGTCCCCGAGCCTACTCCGAAGCGGGATTTGCCGCTGGGCACTAGTTTTGACCCATGCAGCGAGTACTGGTTGGGTATGCGACCCGCGCGGGTTCCACGGCCGAGGTGGCCGGGATCATCGCCGACGAACTGCGTGCCCGGGGCGTCGACGTCGTGTTGGCCGACCTGCGCGACGACCCCGACCCGGCTGGTTTCGACGGGTTCGTGCTGGGCAGCGCCACCCAGGCGATGACGTGGCTGCCGGAGTCGCTGACGTGGCTGCGCAACCACGGGGAAAAGATCGGCCGGGCCGCGCTGTTCAATCTCTCCATCACCGCCGTCGACCCCACCAAGCAGGACGTCGCGCTCGGCCACAACAAGGCCGCCGCGGAACTGGTCGAGGCCAGCGCACAGGCCGCCTTCGCGGGTCGTTACGCACCCGAGAGGGTCGGTTTCTTCAAGAAACTGCTGCTCTGGGTCCTCGCGAAGAAACCCGTCGATCACGTCGACCCCCCGACGGTTCGCGCCTGGGCCCGGGAGCTCGATTTCACGAGGACGAGCGAAACATCTTGAGGAAACGGGAGGCCGACTCCTGGCGTTCCCCGTGATCCTCCATGGCCTCTTGGCCGAAGCCTTCCGGCCCAACGGCCTCGACGGCGCGCTCCTTGTTTGATGTCCAGTGGGTGTTGCGACGGTCTGGCAGGATTGCGTCATGTATCCGATCTACACACCCGACTCCGGCCGTTACGACGGCCGCATGCCCTACCGTCGCTGCGGACGTTCCGGGCTGCTGCTTCCGGCGATGTCGTTGGGACTGTGGCAGAACTTCGGCGACGACAAACCTCTCGGTGTGCAGCGGGCGATCATTCGTCGCGCCTTCGACGCCGGCATCACCCATTTCGACCTGGCCAACAACTACGGCCCGCCCTACGGTCAGGCGGAGATCAACTTCGGAACCATCTTCCGGCAGGATCTCGCGCCGTTCCGCGACGAGTTGATCATCTCCACCAAGGCCGGCTGGGACATGTGGCCGGGCCCCTACGGGCAGGGCGGCGGGTCGCGCAAGTACGTGCTGGCCTCCCTCGACCAGTCGCTGGAGCGCATGGGCCTCGATTACGTCGACATCTTCTATTCGCACCGTTTCGACCCCGACACGCCGATCGAGGAGACCATGATGGCCCTCGACCAGGCGGTGCGATCCGGCCGGGCGCTGTACGTCGGCATCTCGTCGTACTCGGCTGCCAAGACCCGGGAAGCGGCCCGCATCGCCCGGGAGCTCGGCACCCCGCTGCTGATACACCAGCCCAGCTACAACATGTTCAACCGCTGGGTCGAGACCGGTGGGCTCGTCGACGCCTGCGAGAGCGAGGGCATGGGCATCATCGCCTTCACCGCCCTGGCGCAGGGGCTGCTAACCGACCGCTACCTCAACGGAATCCCCGACGACTCCCGGGCCGCGCGCGACGGGTCGCTGAGCCGCGACCAGCTCACCGACGAAACCCTCGGCCGGGTTCGTGCCCTCAATGAGATCGCCCGCGACCGGGGGCAGTCGCTGGCGCAGCTGGCACTCGCCTGGGTGCTGCGCGACCCACGAGTCACTTCGACGCTCATCGGGGTGTCGTCGCTGCGGCAGCTCGAATCCAACCTGGGAGCCCTGGAGAACATGGTTTTCACCGACGACGAGCTGGCCGCCATCGACCAGCACGCCGTCGAATCCGGGGTCAACCTCTGGGTCAAACAGACCGAGGACTGAAAACTCGAACAATGCACACCTTGCACACTTGAGACATTCAAGGTGTGCATGCTGTGCTATCATTGATCGCATGGCACTTCGAAGTATCACCATCAATCCTGAAGCCGTGCGTGCCCCTGCAAACAGCGGCGAATGGCCGGAGTGGATGGTCGAGATCGCGGAGTACGTGAAACGAGCCGCTTCGTTGGGAGAATCGGTGACGCTCACGGCCAAGCGGAGGGTGCTCACGCCTGCGCAGGTTGCTGATCTAACCGGGGTGTCGAGATCGACGATTTCGCGAAAAATCGCTGCCGGGGAACTACGTGCGGTAAAAATCGGAAACCGGAATCAGATCCCATATGAGGAGTTCGAGCGATTCTGGCAGGCGACCATGGGTGACGTCATTGAGATCAGCCGGGGCGAGATAAGAACAGACCTGTTCGGTGACTGACGATCCGATTCGCGTCTTTCTCGATGCGAACGTCTTGGTCAAACCTGTCACCCGCACCCTCTTGATGGTGGGCGGGCCGCTCAGCGGTTTCGCTGTCGTGTGGAGCGAAACCGCTGAGCGGGAAGCTGCACGTCACATGAAACCAAACGCACTTTCGCCGACCATCGTCCGACAGCGGTTTGGGGGAGAGCTTAGCCCCGTTGGTGAAGGTGCAAGTAGGTTTCTCGGAACGACGGCGGAGGACAGGCAGATCCTTGCTGATGCCGTCGCGGCCAAGGCGGGTTTCCTGATTACGGCAGATGTGGATGATTTTGCAGAGGCTGATCTGGCATCTGTCGGTATTTCGGCGGTTAATCCAGATCTTTTCCTTGCCGCCAAATTGACTCGAAAAGCCTATGCGGCAGTGATCGATCTGTTTGTCGAACGACAGGTCGCTCCCCCAACGACGGCGGCTGAATTTCACAGTGCCATTGCTCGGCAGCACCCGCTGTTGTTTGCTACGCATGCTGATATCTATGACATCGCACCCATGCCCAGCGTCCATTCCGCGCCAACGGTGCTGTTCCGCGGCGAACGTCCCCTACGGATCGAGGACTGAGAGCCGGGTTCACACTCGCAGGTCGCGTCTGGTGAACAGCGGGAAGGACGCTGCCAGCAGCACCACCGACCCCGCCAGCAGGATCGCGATGTGCCCCCAGTCGGCTCCGTTCTCCAAGGGGCTGGCGGCCCCGTACCAGTGGAATGGGGAGATGCGGGCCCAGTCGGCGAGGTCGGGGTTCATGGGCATGGTGGTGTTGATGACGTAGCCGACCAGCCCCACCCCGGTCGCGGTCCAGGTGGCCGCTGCCGGGGTGCCGAGGGCGGCCACCGCCAGCAGCGCCGCCGAGCCGATGAACAACCCCAGTGCCAGCAGGTGTGCGGTGGCGCCCGCGACGTTCTCCGTCGCCAGACCCATCGAGCCCAGCTGGACCCCGCCCCAGATCCCGAGCCCCGTCAGCCCCGTGACCAGAGCGATGAGCGTCGCCTGCGCCGCCATCGCCGTGGCCAGCATCCGGGTGCGGGTGGTGGGGGTGGACAGCAGCACGCCGAGCCGGCCCGAACGTTCGTCCGACCCCAGCCGCGACGCCACCGCCGCGCCGGCCAGGATCACGGCTGCGGGGGCCATCAGACTCATCGTCTCGCCCCAGTAGAACCCGGCGGGGGAGGCCATGTCGGTGGCGCCCCAGACCTGCATGAGCTCGGGTGGCATCGACTTTGTCGCCATCTCCAGCTGCGGGGCCATCTGCTCGTACAACGGACCCATCAACAGGCCCATCACCGCGAACATCACCACACCCAGCACCAGGAGCAGACCGGTGTGACGGGAGACCAGGAGGCGGTAGCGGGAGGGTCCGCGACCAGCCGCCGAACCGGTCCATCTGGTTGTGGCGTGCCTGGCCGGTCGTGTCCTCGTCGCTGTTCGACGCAGGTCGCGGACCATCAGGCCGGCGACCCCGACGGCCAGCAGCACCGCCGCGACGCCGAGCATCAACGCCAGGTAGCCGCCGTCGATGCCGTTCAGCAGCACCGTCGGTTTGCTGTACCAGTACCACGGGATGAACTGCGCCAGGTCGCGGCCCTCCGACCACTGGGGCAGCAGCCCGGCGAACAACCAACCGAGCCCGAGGATCGCGGAACCAGCCCCTGTCGCCAGGCCGCGGCTCCCGGTGGCACCTCCGACCGCGAACGCGACGCCCCCGTACACCAGGGCATTGGCTCCCAGCGCCAGGCAGAGCTCCCCGAGATGGGCGTCCCCCAGCGTGAGGTCGAAGGGCAGACTCGCCAGCGCGGCCGCACCCCACAGCCCCAGCGACGTCACACCGACCGCCAGCACCAGCACCGCGGCCTTCGTCGCGCCGACACCGACCCGGGAGACGGGATGGCTGAGCAGCAGCGGCAGCGTGCCGTCCTTCTCCTCACCCGCGACCAGCTGCGCCCCCACCGCGACGGCGAACCCCGCCACCGCGATCGCGCCCAGGAAACCGAGCATCTGCGTGTAGGACATCACCGGGGCCGAGGCGCCGGCGGGAATCCCGGCCATCGCTAGCAGCGCGGGCGGCAGGGATGCGTAGACATTGGTGTCCATTGACTGCACCATTGCGACCCCCATCAGCAGGAAGGCGAGGATGCACGCGACGATGACGCAGACGGCCTTCCAGCGCGGCAGCAGACCGCGTCCCAACACTGCGAGGGTGGTCATGACTGCTCCTGGTAGAACGCGAGGAAGATCTCCTCCAGGTCGGCGTCGTGGGCGGTCAGGTCGACGACGCGACGGCCGCCGAGTGAACTGAGCAACGTTCCGAGCTCCCCGTCGAAGGCCATGCGCACCCGCGGCCCGTCCACGGTGATGTCGCGGGCCCCGGGGATGCGGACGAAGTCGCGCGGATCGGCGTCGCGGTCCAGGAGCAGATCGACGCGCCGCACCGAGCGCAGGTCCGCGACGTTCTCCACCGCCACCAGGCGGCCCGCGCGGATGATGCCGACCCGGTCGGCCACCTGCTGCACCTCGGAGAGGGTGTGGGAGGACAGGAACACGGTGCGGCCCTCCGCGACGATCTCCCGCAGCACCTGGTGGAACTCGTGCTGCACGAGGGGGTCGAGGCCGGCGTTGGGTTCGTCCATGATGATCAGCTCGGGTTTGTGCATCAACGCGGCGATCAGCCCCACCTTCTGACGGTTCCCCGAGGACAGCTCCCCGACGCGCTTGTCGAGGTTCGCGTCGAGTCGCTGCCGGAGCTCATTGACGTGATTCCAGTCGACGCCGCCGCGCAGCCGGGCGAAGAACCGCAGTGTCTGCGCGCCGGTCATCGCGGGGTAGAGGGCCAGGTCGCTGGGCAGGTAGCCGAGCCGGCGGTGGATCGCCGCGGCGTCGCGGCGGGAGTCGAGGCCGAGCAGCCGGGCGGTGCCGCCGGTGGCGCGGATCTCGTCCAGGAGGATGCGGATGGTGGTGGACTTGCCCGCGCCGTTGGGGCCGAGGAATCCGAAGATCTCCCCGGTGTGAACCTCCAGGTCGATGCCCTTCAACGCCTCGAAGGAGCCGTACTTCTTCCGGAGCTCCCTCACCTCGATGGCGTTCATTGCTCTTTCTCCTTCCTTTCTCCTGTCTCCTCCAGCTGGGGTTGCATCTGCTCCAGCAGGTGCGGGGTGAACAGGCTCGCGAACAGCGTGAGTTGGGCCTGCACGTAATTCCTGACCCCCGGTTCGGCCGCGATGTCCTCGGCGGCGATGTCGATGTCGAGGAGGCGTTTCAGGTGGCGGCCCAGCACCAGCGAACCCAGCGAGTAGATGGTCAGCATCCGCGCCGCGACGGGAACGTCGGGGATGGGGGTCAGCAAACCTGCGTCGATGGCGCGGCGGATGTAGTCGGCGGCGTCGTCGGCGAGCTGGTCGACGAGAGCGTCGATGGCGGCGCTGGATTCGGTGAGGCGGTGGGCCAGGTAGCCGAGGATGTTGTCCTGCCCGGTTTCCCGCAGGGTTTCCAGCACGTTGGGCATCGGCCCGCGGATGGCATCGTTCTTGGCGTTGCGGATCAGCGTGGCGACGTGCTCGTCGCAGGTCAGCAGCAGGCCATCCATGGTGCCGAAGTGGTGCCGGATCAACCCGATGGACACCTCCGCCCTAGCCGCGACGGAGCGCGCCGTGGGTTTCTCACCCGCCGCGATGAGCGCGATGGTGGCGTCACGGAGTCGCGCCCGGGCTGTCAGATCAGCAATCATGATACAAGCGTATAAGAAGCTGAACGCTTGTACAAGGACCGGGCGTGTCGAACCCGCTCTTCTTCAAAGAACCACTGAAATCCGCACCCCCTCCCGTACACGAAACGCAGGAGAAAAACGGTTCAACGTCGTGTGGCGACGTTGAACCGTCGAACCTCCGCGATTCGTGAACAGGTAAGGAGGGGTTCGTCAGCTCGGGAGGCAGACCCGACCACGAGTCCTCGGACATGCGCACGGTGGTTTCGACTCGACCGGCTCGCTGGCGCTCGCAGGTCGGCTCAACCAGCTTCACGCCTCGAAAGTATCGATGAACCGGTTCCCTACAAGCTGATTTCTTTTGGCCCCGCTCCCATCATGGCGCGCAGTTCGTCGGTGAACCCCTCCACCACGACCTCGCCGTCGAGGCGACGGAGCCGGTCGGGGGTGAGTACGACGCGATGCATCTCCACCACCCGTTTTCCGAAGATCTCGACCCCGGCGCCGTTCGGTTCGTAGCCCGCGCTGCGGGAGACCCCGAGCGACGATTCGTTGCCGGCCACCGCCTCCGACTCGGCCCGCTGCGCCCCCAGGTGGTCGAAGGCGAAGTGCAGCAGCAGCCTGCGCATCCGCGAACCCCAGCCCCTGCCCTGGTGCTCCAGCGCCAGCCAAGAACCCGAGTGCACCACCCGCCGCCTCGGGAAGTCCTCGGAGATGAGGTCCTGGCAGCCGACCAGCACACCGCCGACGTAGACCCCGAACGCCAACGTCCAGGACTCCGGGCGGAAGCTGGAACGCCAACCCCAGTGCGCCTGGATGGCGTTGCGGCGCCGCTCGGGAACCGGCGCCTCACACCACGGGAAGAACCAGTCCACGTTCTCCTCGGCGAAGATCGGGGCGCTCAGCAGGTCGAGGTATTCGGGCATGTCGGCGTCGCGGAACACCCGCAGCGTCATGTCGTCGTGGGTGATTCGCAGTCCGAAAGGCGGATAGGCCTCGACGAGGGGGTCGCTCATGATTTCACGACGAACTTGAGTTCCCGGCCGTCGGCCAGGCGCGGCAGCTGGTCCGCCAGCAGCGCGACGATCCGGGGCAGCATCGCGGTGGTGTTGCCGCCGATGTGGGGGCTGATGAAGGCCCCATCGGCCTGCCACAGCGGATGGTCGTCGGGGAAGGGTTCCGGGTCGAACACATCGGAGGCCATCCGCAGCCGGCCCGCGACCACCTCAGCGGTGATGGCATCGGTGTCGACGACGGGGCCGCGCGCCACGTTCACCACCAGGGCGCCGTCGGGCAGCAGGGCCAGCTCCTTCGCTCCGATCAGGCCGCGGGTGGAGTCGGTTAGCGGCACGATCAGCACCAGGATGTCGGTGTTCGGCAGCAGCTCGGGCAGCTCGTCGATGCCGTGGATGTGGCCGTGCTCGTCGTCGCGGGCGGTGGTGGCGACCCGCGTGATCTCGGTTTCGAAGGGCGCCAGGCGCGACCGGATGGCCTCGCCGATGGCTCCCGCCCCGACCACCAGAACTCGCGAATCCGCGAGCGCCCGGGTCGATGCTGCCTGCCAGCGACGTTCACGCGCCCAGCGGGGCAGTTCCCGCTGCGCCGCGAGCATCAAACCGACGGCCAGCTCCGAGGTGGAGGCCTCGTGCACTCCGCGCGCGTTGGCGAGGGCGACGCCGTCGGGGGTGATGTGAAGGAGATTGTCGTAGCCCGCCGACTGTGCCTGCAGCAGACGCAGCTTCGGCAGGTCCGCCAGCGACCTCCACGCCGGGGCGGGACGGAAGTACGGCAGGACGGTGGCCACCACGTCGTCGGCCTCGTCGCCGAGCACGTCGCGGACGGGGGAGTTCCAGTCCCAGATGCGCAGCTCGACGCCGAGCTGATCTGCAGGGGTGTGTGAGGTGAGGGCTTCGAGGAGCTGTCGGTCCGGAAGAGTCACGATCATGTCCTGAGTCTAGGACTCGTGGGCTTGGTGGGATGTGGCGAGGCCCCATGTGACGGGCTTGATTCGTAAAAACCACAGAATTCATCGGTTAAAAAGCCGACAGGGTTGATCGCGGTTTGATTGGCTGAAATCCTGACGACAGGGTGTCGCGACGCTAGGTTCGAGAGAGTGAACAAGACTTCGCCAATGACGATGACTGCCGACATCGAACCTCGGAGGGTGATGTCATGAGCCACCACGGACACGGTTCAGGGATCGCTTCCGCAGCCAAGGCCCATCGCATCCTGCGTTTCGTGCTGGTGGGCAGCCCGAACTGCGGCAAGACGACGCTGTTCAACGCACTGACCGGCCTGCGCGCCAAGACCGGCAACTACCCGGGCGTCACCGTCGCTCGCTACGAGGGGCGGCACCGGGTGGGGGATGCCGACGTGATCATCGAGGATCTGCCCGGCGCCTATTCCCTCGAGGCCATCAGCCCCGACGAGGAGGTGGTCTCCCGGGTGCTCGGCGACGGGATTTCCGTTGGTTCTCCAATCAGCGGGCAGATTGTGCTCCTGGATGCCACGTCGCTGCGACGTTCCCTCAACCTGCTTTCCCACGTGCAGCAGGTTCCGCGACCGACGCTGGTCGTGCTGACCTTCACCGACGAACTGGCGCGGCGCGGCGGCTCCGTCGACATAAAAGCGCTCTCGCGGGCCCTCGGGGTGCGGGTGATCCCGATCGTCGCGGGTGACCGGGCGGGGGTGGAGGAGCTCTCCGAGGCGCTGAGCGAGGTCGACTCGTGGCCCGTTCCGATCGTCGCCCCGCCCATCGGTCAGAGCGACATCTTCAGCTGGTCCGCATCCGTCCTGGATGCGGCGCACTACCGGGCGGCCGACACCGACCGCCGCAGCCATGGCATCGACAGGGTGCTGCTGCACCCGTTGTGGGGGACGCTGGTGTTCTTCGCGACGATGTATCTGTTCTTCCAGATCATCTTCACCGTCGCGGCGCCCATCAATGACGCCTTCGAGGGCTTCTTCGTGTGGATGGGCGGGATCGCCAAGGAACACATTCCCATCGACTGGCTAGCCTCGCTGATCGGCGACGGCATCTTCGCCGGTGTCGGCGCGGTGGTGGCGTTCATCCCGCAGATCGCGTTGCTGTTCCTCATGATCGCCATCATGGAGGGCAGTGGATATCTCGCGCGGGCCGCGTTCCTGATGGACCGTGTGATGGGGATGGCGGGTCTGGAAGGGCGCGCGTTCGTTGCTTTGTTGAGTTCGGTGGCCTGTGCGATCCCGGGGATCATGGCCACCCGGACCCTGCCGTCGGCCAAGGACCGGATCGCCACCATGATGGGCGCGCCGCTGATGACCTGCTCCGCACGCCTGCCGGTCTACACGTTGCTGATCGCGATGGTCGTGCCCAGCGATCTGTTCTGGGGTCCGTTCCAGGCGCAGGGCACCATCATGTTCGGGCTGTACCTGCTCGGGTCGGTCTCCGCGATGATCGCCGCCTGGGTGTTCAAACGTTTCACGGGGCGCAGCGGGACCGTGATGCCGTTCTACATGGAGATGCCCGCCTATCAGATTCCCAGCGCCCGTTCCGTCGTCGTGGCCGTGTGGGATGCGTGCAAGGCGTTCCTGCGGAAGGTCTCGGGGATCATCATGGCCACCACGATCGTGTTGTGGGCGCTGCTGAACTTCCCCACCCACAGTGAGGACGCCATGACCGCCGCCGGGGTGGATGTCGGCGACGAGGCGGCCGTGACGGCCTACACCCTCGACAATTCTTACGCCGCGGCCATCGGTCGGGCGGTGTCGCCGGTCTTCGATCCGCTCGGTTTCGACTGGCGCATCAACATCGGTGTCCTCAGCTCCTTGGCGGCGCGAGAGGTCGTCGTGGCGACGCTGGGTCAGGTGGCGGCCGCGGAGGACCCGGAGGATCCGGGTGAGGCCTTGGAGCAGATGACCTACACGGATGGCCCGCATGCCGGGGAGCCGGTGTTCACGGCACCCACGGTCACGGCGCTGCTGTTGTTCTTCGTCTACGCGTTGCAGTGTGCATCCACCCTGGGCGTGCTGAGACGTGAAACAGGGACGTGGCGGTGGCCTGTCATCGCGTTCGTCTACATGGGCGTGGTCGCGTGGGTGATGGCTTTCCTCGGATCAGGTATCGCTAGGCTCATCACATGACCCATGTCATGCGGCCGATCCACCCCCAGGCGGTTCCGGATGATCCGTCGGCGGTTCGCTGGGTGGTCCACACGGGCACCCGGGAAATCGTCGGCGAGGTGGTTGCCGCGCCGGATCCCCTCGGCGCTTTGATGCGGGACAGGGTGATCTCGCTGGCCCTGCTGGAAACCGAGGGGATCTGGGTCTGGCTGGCCCCCGGGAACACCTGGGCCGATTACGGTCACAAGGTGCGCGAGGCCATCCTCAACTCCCTGGATCTCGACGGCTGGCGGATCAATGGCGACTCAGCGGACCTGTTGCGTCTGGTCACGAACGACGTGCTCCTGGGCGATCTTGCCGACGAGATCCACGCGGCCGACACCACCGTCGAAGTGGTGGAGAACGACGCCCGCTGGCTGCTGCTCGACCTCGGCCAGCTCGATTCCCGCGATCCCGCCGCCAGCGCGGAGCTTCAGCAGCGCATTGAGACTGCGGTTCGCGCCCGGTACCCATCGCTGCGGGAGACGTCACGGGTGGGGGGTCCGCAGAGCAGCCGCTTCACGCTGTCCAACATTCCACGCCGGGCGCTGTGGACGGATGAGTGAATTGAAACTCAATTCCGGTAAGTGGAGCCTATTGACGAAAGTTCATGAATCCTCGGGCAAATCTTCGCAGATCAGTTAAGGCATTGCTAAGTTCACGACTATGAACGAGACACCTTCCACCGCAAGGACACTCGCCGACCTGAAGGTCGGGGCGAGCGCACGCATCACCGGGTTCGACGGTGACGACGTGATCAGCCGTCGACTCTTCGACCTCGGATTCGCTCCCGGGTTGACGTGCAGGCTGGAGCGCCGCGCCCCCTTGCGCGATCCCCTCATGTTCAACGTCGGGGGCACCGAGATCGTGCTCCGCCACTCCGAGGCGTCGAGAGTGCTGGTGACATCATGACCTGTCACGACGAACAATCCGCACCGGTCGCGACGGATCTGCGTCGTTTCGTGCTGGTGGGCAGCCCGAACTGCGGCAAGACGACGCTGTTCAACGCACTGACCGGGTTGCGCGCCAAGACCGGCAACTATCCGGGGGTCACCGTCTCCCGCTACGAGGGCGTCCACAAGCTTGGTGACGTCGAGGCGATCATCGAGGATCTGCCCGGCACCTACTCCCTCGACCCGATCAGCCCCGACGAGGAAGTGGTCACGGAGGTCTTGGACGCGGGCGAGTCGGTGCACTCGCCGATCTCCGGTCACGTCGTGCTGATGGACGCCACGCAGCTGCGTCGCGGCCTCGGGATGCTGGCCCAGGTGCAGCAGCGTGAACGCCCCACCATCGCGGTGCTGACCTTCACCGACGAACTGGCGCGGCGCGGCGGTTCCATCGATGTTGACGCCCTGTCGCGGGCCGTCGGGGCGCGGGTGATCCCTGTCGTCTCAGGCGACAAGCGCGGCGTCGAGGCGCTGTCCAAGGCCTTCACGGAGGCTGATTCGTGGCCCGCGCCGATCGTGCCCCCGCCCACAGGTCACGAGGAGGTCGCGGCCTGGGTCGATTCGGTGCTGGAGAGCGCCAACTACCGCACCCCGGACGTCGACGAACGCACCCACCGTATCGACAAGGTGCTGCTGCACCCGTTGTGGGGGACGCTGGTCTTCTTCGCGACGATGTATCTGTTCTTCCAGATCATCTTCACCGTCGCGGCGCCCATCAATGACGCCTTCGAGAATTTCTTCGTCTGGATGGGCGGGATTGCCAAGGACGCGATCCCGATCGACTGGCTCGGCTCGCTGATCGGCGACGGCATCTTCGCCGGTGTTGGCGCGGTGGTGGCGTTCGTGCCGCAGATCGCGTTGCTGTTCCTCATGGTCGCGCTGCTCGAGGGCAGCGGGTACCTGTCGCGGGCCGCGTTCCTGATGGACCGTGTGATGGGGATGGCGGGTCTGGAAGGGCGCGCGTTCGTTGCTTTGTTGAGTTCGGTGGCCTGTGCGATCCCGGGGATCATGGCCACCCGGACCCTGCCGTCGGCCAAGGACCGGATCGCTACCATGATGGGCGCGCCGCTGATGACCTGCTCCGCACGCCTGCCCGTGTACACCCTGATGATCGGGATCATGGTTCCCGGTGACCTGTTCTGGGGTCCGTTCCAGGCGCAGGGCACCATCATGTTCGGCCTGTACCTGCTCGGCGCGGTCTCCGCGATGATCGCCGCGTGGGTGTTCAAGCGCATCGTCGGGCACGGAACCACGCAGCTGCCGTTCTACATGGAGATGCCGTCCTACCGGCTGCCCAGCGCCCGTTCCGTCATCATCGCCGTGTGGGATGCGTGCAAGGCGTTCCTGCGGAAGGTGGCGGGGATCATCATGGTGGTCACCATCGTGCTGTGGGGGCTGCTGAACTTCCCCGCTCCGAGTGAGGACGCCATGACCGCGGCCGGGGTGGATGTCGGCGACGAGGCGGCCGTGACTGCCTACACCCTCGACAACTCCTATGCCGCGGCCATTGGTCGGGCGGTGTCGCCGGTCTTCGATCCGCTCGGTTTCGACTGGCGCATCAACATCGGTGTCCTCAGCTCCCTGGCCGCCCGTGAGACCGTCGTCTCGACGCTGGGTCAGGTCGCATCCGCGGAGGACCCGGAGGATCCGGGCGAGTCGCTGGAGGGAATGACGCATTCGGACGGCCCGCATGCCGGTGAGCCGGTGTTCACGCCGAGCACGATTGCGGCGCTGCTGGTGTTCTTCGTCTACGCGTTGCAGTGCGCATCCACCCTGGGCGTGATGAGACGCGAAACAGGCACGTGGCGGTGGTCGGTCATCGCATTCGTCTACATGGGTGGACTCGCCTGGGTTGCGGCGTTCGCGGCGAAACTCATCGTGGGGGCGATCGCGACATGACCAGGAGGTTGCCGATCCATCCCGAGGCCGTTCCCGGCGACCCGCAGGCCGTCCGGTGGGTGGTTCCCACCGGCGGCGTGCCCGTCGGGGAGGTGCGCGGCGCGCCCGGCAGCTTCGGGTCGATGCTGGAGTACGGGGTGATCTCCCGGGCCATGGTGGAAGCCGACGGTGTGTGGACGTGGCTGGCCTCCGACCAGGCGTGGAGCAGGGTCGGATCCAAGGTCCGCGACGCCATCGTCGCCTCCCTCGCGGAGGAGGAGGACTGGGACGTCGAGCCCGGCTCGGCCGACCTGCTGGGCTACATCTCCCGTGACGTCGTGGAGCACCAGCTGGCGGCCTACATCGCCAGCCACGGCGGGCAGATCCAGGTGGCCGACAACGACGCCGAGACGGTGGAGGTCGACTTCGGCGGGGCATGCCAGGACTGCCCCGCCGCCGGCCAGACCCTCCACCAGCGCATCGAGGCCACCATCCGGGCCCGCTACCCGCAGCTGAAAACCGTCAAACGAGTGGGCGACACAGGCAAGAAGAAGCGGGGCATCACCTGGCTGAACCTCCCGGGCCACAACTGCTGAAGTCGCGAAGCTCGCTTTCATTTGGTATATTATACATGCATATCTAT
>CALCKT010000023.1 GCA_937965785.1 uncultured Propionibacteriaceae bacterium
CCCCCCCCTTTTCCTACTCTCTCCCGCTCTCTCCCCGTCCCTCTCGTACACGAAACTCGGAGGTTCGACGGTTCAACGTCGGCGGGTTCAGAGGGTGTGCGCAACAACGGTTTCTGGAGGTGTGTTGTGCGGTTGGATGAGCAGCGTCGTGGGTTGATGTTGGTGTTGTTGGGGCAGGGCCGGTCGTGTCATTCGATCGCGCGGGAGTTGGGTGGTAGTCCTTCCACTGTGAGGAAGGTGGCTGTTGAGGCGGGGA
The DNA here is from genome assembly GCA_937965785.1 of uncultured Propionibacteriaceae bacterium. Lineage (GTDB taxonomy): Bacteria > Actinomycetota > Actinomycetes > Propionibacteriales > Propionibacteriaceae > Arachnia. Next base: position 257 of record CALCKT010000023.1, read on the forward strand.
TGGTGTTGTCGCGGGGTCGGGTGGGAGGGGTTGGTGGGTTGAACGAGCATCGTTACAGTCCGCGGCGGCGTCGGCGGCGGTTACGGGAGAATCCGGTGTTGGAGGTGGGAGAGCCAGCGCAGTGGCGTGACGGGCAGGGCCGGTTGACCCTGGCGGGGCGGATCCTGATCGAGGTTCGGGTCGGTGACCGGGTTCCGCCCTCCCAGATCGCTGCAGAACTCGGTGTCCACCGTTCCACGGTCTCCAGGGAGATGAAGCGTTGTCCTGGCCGGTACCGGGCCCAGCCGGCGCAGCGGCTGGCAGACTGGTCACGTCGGCGTCCCAAGGACAGGAAGCTGGTGCTCGGGACACCGTTGTGGGACGAGGTGGTGACACGGTTGAACAACAAACATTCCCCGCAGCAGATCGCTCACCGGCTGCGTCAGGACTTCCCGGAGGACCCCACGATGTGGGTCAGTCACGAAACGATTTACCAGGCCCTCTACGTCCAGGCCGCCGGTGGGTTGCGCCATGAACTCACCGTCGAGAAAGCCCTGCGTTCCGGACGTACCACCCGAGGTCCCCGGTCACGGCTGTCCGGGCGGGGTAGCCGTAGCTGGATCGGTGAGGCCACCATCACCAACCGTCCGGCCGAGGTCGAGGACCGGGCAGTTCCCGGGCACTGGGAAGGAGACCTCATCATCGGCAAGGGCGGCACCTCGGCCCTGGTGACCCTCAACGAACGCACCACCCGCTACACCATGATCCAACGGGTCACCAGCCGTGACTCCACCACCGTGACCGACGCGTTGATCCAGATGGCCCGCCGACTCCCGGCCACCTTGATGACGACCCTCACCTGGGACCAGGGCATCGAGATGGCCCAACACACCCGCTTCACCCTCGCTTCGGGCTGCCAGGCCTACTTCTGCGATCCCCACTCTCCCTGGCAACGCCCCACCAACGAGAACAGCAACGGCCTGATCCGGGACTTCTTCCCCAAAGGCACCGACTTCACCCACATCACCGACACCCAGGTCCAACACGCTGAAGACCTCCTCAACACCCGACCCCGCCGAGTACTTGACTGGGCCACACCAGCCGAGAAAATGGAACAACTACTCAACGTTGCACACACCACTTGAAACCGCCGTCGCCACACGACGTTGAACCGTTTTTCTTCTGCGATTCGTGGACGGGAGGGACGGGTTTCGGGGGTCGCGACAAAGGACACTGTCTCCTTGAAGCTGGTTGAGCCAGCACGTGAGCGCCAGCGAACGGCTGAGTCGAAACCACCCGGCAGCCGAGAAGCAGACCCGACCCCAAGTCACCATGGTTTCGACACGACCGGCTCGCAGAACGAGCAGGTCGGCTCAACCAACTTCACCACTCCCAAGCCGGTTGAGCCGGACTGCGACGAAGGAGCAGCCCGAGTCGAAACCACCCGGTATTTCCTCGTATCCCCACCCCCGGTGAGCGGTTCTGACCGATAATTGACCATGGCCTCACGCATCGGTTTCGACCTTCTCCTTGACGACGACGATCCCCGCGCCGAGGCGAGGAAACCCGTCCCGGAGGCCACCCTCCGACTCGTGCCGCTGCTCCGGAGAACACGGGCGGCGGGGTTGTTCGTCCTGCTGGTCGCCGTCGGGTTGTGGTTTCCGTTGCAGGGGGATTTCGGGGTGCCGCAGGGCCCGCTCGTCTGGTGTTTCGTCCTGCTGGGGGCCGTCGTCGCCATCTGGTTCCTCGCCTCCCGTCCCGGGGAGGGAAGCAGGATCGTCCCGGCCTGCCTGGTGGCGGCGGGGTGCGCTGTCATGGCCGGTTTCCTGGTGAATCTGTGGTGGGCGACGTTCTCGCGGTCCTCGTTCAGCATGGGGATGCTGCTGGCCCAGGCCATGGCGGTGCTCGGCCTGGGCGCGATGACCGCCACCGACCTGACGTTGCGAGGCATACGTCACAGCCTGGATTCCTTTCCCGGTGATTTCGACGACCCGGCCCGCATCCGTCCGCTCTCCCCCGGCAAGCAGGACTCCGACCCGCCCTGGCCCGGGCCCGCGGGAAACGGGCGACGAACAGGCCGGATCGTCCTGACCCTGGCGCCCACCGTCGTCCTGGCGTTGCTGGTCGCGGCGTTCCATTTCGTGGCACCCGCGGTCCCGGTCTCCCACACCACGGTCCCCGCCCCCGATGGCGACCCGCCGGCCCGGCCGACCAGCATCGGCGCCGGAGTCGCCTGGAGCCGGGACATCCCCGGTCTGCTCGAGGTGGCCGCGGGGGCCGCGGGACCGGTGATCCTCACCAAAGAGGGCATCGCGGCCCTCGATCCCGGCGACGGCTCCACCCTGTGGAGCTATCGCCGTCCCGGCGCCAGGTACACCCGCATCGCGCAGAGCTACGGCGACAACGGCCCGGTGAACTCGTACCTGATCACCAGCCCCAACCGACGTCACGTCGCCCTGGCGATCACGGGTCCGCAGGAGAAGGAAAAAGACTCCTACAGCTCCGAAAACAACAACCACCTGGTCATCGTCCTGGACACCCTCACCGGTCGGATCACGGGCGAACACCCGTCCACTGGGCTCCGCATCCAGCTCACCGACTCTGTCATCCTGACCGGGAACACGGGCCACTCCCTGATCGACGGGCGGCGCCTGTGGAGCATCGAGGGTTCCGGCCGCGTCACATCCCAGTACGACTGCCGGGCCTACTGCGGTCCCGCGGGACACAAATCCTTGGTGCTCCGCCGCGATGGGAGAAACCTGACCCTGATTCCCGACACCGATCCCACCGCGACCACCGTCGCGACCAACATCACCCTCGACCGTTACAGCGCCGACGAGGAACCCTTGGTGATCACAAACGGCTGGACCGTCCGGTACACCGAGGCACTACCAGAGGACGAAGGCGACTTAGAGTTCACTCCGGTCAGCGGCTGGCACGCGCAGGCCGTCACGCTCGATTCCCTGGCAGGCCTGGAGGACGAGCCACCGGTCGACCTGGGGCGCACGGCGGGCCTGAACTCCGTGGCCTCCCGCGCCACGGGCACCCTGGCTCTCCGCCCCGCCGACGACGAGAACAGCTTCCATAAGATCGAGAGAGCGGGAGGTCCCTGGGTGGGCGCCGTCTTCGATCCCGCGACCCGCACCGTGACCCCCGCCTCCGAGTATGCAGGGCCGGCCGCGGCGAAGGTCGGGCTCGTGGCAGGCAGGGATGGTGGCGCGATCGCCCTGCAACCCGGCGACGGATCCGCCGGGGCGACGATCCCCATCGCGCCGGGCTCCACCTACCGTTCCCCGGATGCGCTCCTCCGGGACCGGAGTAACGGGTACTCCCCCGTCCAGCTCTACCCGAGGAGCAGCTTCCCAAGGGCGACGACGACCTTCGTGACCACCCCCGGACTCACCCTGGTCATCCTCGATCCCACGACCGGGCTGTACGACAGACCCGAAGAACCCCGCAGCCCGCACCGGCTGTACGGCGTAGCAGGAGGTCCCCGATGAAACTCACCCACCTGCTCCTGGGGGCGCTCCTCACCCTGCCCCTGAGCGCATCCACGCAACCCCCGAGTGGAGCGGAACTACCCGTGAGCATCGCCGAGGCGAACCCGTCCGCCCTCGTCGAGGCTCCCACACCGACCCGCAACGGCTGGGAGGTCGTTGTCCTGGGCCATCGCCGCCTATCCAGCGACACCGTCAGCAAAATACTGGCGGCGACGGCCAGCGGCCCCGTCCTGTCCATCGACACCTCCCCGAGAGGGAACAATGACTCCAAGGACCGCAAGACGCACCCGGCGACGATGCTGGTGGCCCTGAAACCGGAGGACGGGTCGGTGAGGTGGGCCCGCATCATCGAACCGGCCACCAAGGACTTCTCGGGAAGCGAACTACCGCTGACCCCTCAGGTCGCCTACGAGCAGGGACGCAGATCAGTCGGCAACAGCATCGTCGCCAGCCCGGACGGCACCCGCCTGGCGGTTCCTCTGCTGTCCCACATGAGGCCGGTGGATTCCACGAAAATCAGCGACCAGCGCACGAAGGTCATCGTGCTGGATGCGGCCACCGGGAACGAGGTCCGCACCGTCGAGGTGACGGGCATGGTCCTCGGCCACGCCCTGACCGGCGACTGTCTGGTGGTGGAGACCGCCGAAAACTACTACCCGGCGGGCACCGGGATCCTCAACGTCTTTCCCCTGGGCGAACCCGCAGCCGAACCGGTCACCTTCCGAACCGATCTGTGGCTGGCAGGAGCCACCACCAATTCCCTGCTCATGTCACCGCAGTTCGACAGGGAAAAGACCTCCTTCCACCCAACGGGACGTTCCCGCACCTTCACCAGGATCAGCACCTCCGGTGAGGAGCTGGGAGCGGTGACGGGCGTGTCCGATCTGCACCCCGGGGGTTGGCTGGAACGCTTCAAGGACCCGGACGCCGCCCAAGCCCTCATCGCCCAGAACCTCGACGAGCTCTCGCTCGCCGAGCAGTTGGAAAAGCTTCCCCGGGAACTGGTGAATGCCGATTCGGGTTCGGTCGTCGACTTGACCGGCGCGTCCCCCAGGGACGTGGTCACCTCCAGCGGGTGGGGGATCTTCCTGAAACCGGCCATACAACCCATCGAAAGGGAAGCAGCCCTCTGGCTGAACACGACCGCAGGCGACCAGACACCCCGCAAGGAGTTCCTGAACTACTTCAAGGAAGAGGGATACGCCGTCCACTACGCACCCATCTGACCCAACCGGATTGTCCCGGTTACGCAACACTCCCCTCCCGCGCACAAAACACCTCCAGAAACTGTTGTTGCGCACGCCCTCTGAACCCGCCCCCTCTGAACCCGCCCCCTCTGAGCCCGCCCACCTCCCCCATGCACGAATCGCGGAAGCTCGACGGTTCAACGTCGCCACCCGACGTTGAACCGTCCCCCACCAGCGTTTCATGAACAAAAGAGACCGAGCCGGCTCAACCAGCTGTGCAAGAGGTTTTGACACGACCCACTCGCTGACGCTCGCAGGCCGGCTCAACCAACTTCGGGGGCTGGGTTCGTCATTTTCCGGTAACCACTCCCACGCTCCCCGTTGATGGTCGACAATTAGGCATGGCCCCGACACCCGACGACGCCGTCACCACCGCAGATCCCCCACCGCGTTTCGTTCCTGGTCTCAGAAATCTGAGACTGGCCGGGCTGGGGGTCATCACCGCCGCTGCCCTCCTGGCCATCCCGTTCTGGGACGACGGCGTCCTGCTCCTGTCCACTGTCACGCCTCATCTTCTGGTACTGGCCGCGATCCCGGTTTTCTGGTTGCTGGCCGTCTGGTTAGGCTTCCGGAGAATCATTCCGGCCGTGATCGTTGCGGTGGGTTCGATCACGGCGGCCGGTTTCCACTGCCGCCGCTGGTGGGTGGTTTACGAGCAGTCGTCGATCCGGTTGGGGTTGCTGCTGGTCATGGCCGTGGTTTCCCTGGGGCTCGGGTTGTTCGCCGTCTCCGACCTGCTGCTGCGGGGCATCCGCGACAGCATGGATCCGTTCCCCGAGGCCCCCGACAACCCCGCCCGCTTCCGTCCCCTGCCGCGCGTCCCTGTTCCCCCGGACACCGAGGTTCGCCGGATCGCCCGCATTCTTTCCCCCTCTCTCGCGCTGGGGATCGCGGTGCTGCTGGTGCACGTGTTCGCGAATCCGGTCTCCCAGGTCACCGCGTCCCCACCTCCGGGTGATCTGCCTGCGCGACCCACCCGCATCGGCACCACACTCGCCTGGGAGAAGGATGTCCCGGGGCTGCTGGGGATAATCGCCGGGGCGGCAGGACCGGTGCTCTTCACCGACGAGGGATTGACCGCCTTGAATCCCACCGACGGCTCCGTCCTGTGGAGCTACCGCCGCGACAAGGCCTCCTACTTTCCCATTCCACATCTCAGGAGCTACGGGGGACCCGACACCCCCGATTTCACAACCAGCCCGACCGGCCGCCACATCGCCTTCCGGATCAGGAGCGCGAAAGACCTGACGGATAAACCCCGGAAAATTACTGACCAAACCTTGGTGTACGACGCCGTGACCATCATCATCGACACCCTCACCGGGAAGGTCACCGGGGAACATCCCTCCAACACAACCTGGCGCATCCAGCTCAGCGATTCCGCCCTTCTGGACGGCGACACCGCCTACAACCTGGCCGACGGCCAGCAGCGCTGGACCCTAGCTGAAACCCAACGATCAGCCACCCGCGATCTATACAGCGAATCCTGGGACTATTCCGGTCCGGCGGGACACAATTCCTTCATCCTCAGCTACACCAGGAACGGGCTCTTGGGACTATACTATTACGATGCTCTCGACGGCGTTCTGAGAGTCGCCCCCGACACCGATCCCACGAAAATCTCCGAGGTGGTGAGCATCGCGGTCGACGGCAAGTATTCCACCCCGGTTGTCGCAGGCGGATGGGTCGCGCACTTCACGGAACCAATCGATGTTCAAGACAGCGAACCCAACGAAGACGGAGAAACCCACAAGATCATCGCCAAGGGCATCGAGACGGAGGCCGTCACCCTCGATTCCCTCGCCGGTCTGGAACCGAAATCCCCGGTTGCCCTGGGCAGGACAACGGGCATCAATTCCTTCGTGTCCGGGATGACGGGAACCCTCGCCGCCTACCCGGACTATTCACCCGATACTCTTCCCATCCGGGACCTCAACGACAGGAGTGACAAACCGAAGGTGGGTGCCGTGTTCGATCCGGTCACCCGCACCGCCACTCAGGCTTCCCAATACCCCGGGCTCGCAGCAGCCAAGGCGGGAATCGCCGTGACCGCCGACGACGGGTCGGGGACCGGGGCGATCATCATGCAGCCCGGCGACGGTTCACAGGCGACCACGATCCCCATCACCCCGGGAACCACGACCATGTCTCCCGAAGCGCTGGGTGCCAGATCCCCCGACGCCCTGCCTCAGCTCACAACCCCGATCGTGGCAGCATACAACTCAACCATTTTCATGACGGTCCCGGGTCTCACCCTCGTGGCCTTCGATCCCGAAGCCGGGGTCGGGTACGAGTCACACGTCAAGGAAAAAGAGGTCGGTTACGTCCACCGGCACGTTCATCGCCTGTACGGCCTGACGGGAGAATCCTGATGAAAACCTGGAACACGGTGCTCCGGTTGTCCGCGGCGCTGTTTCTCGTCCTTCTTCCGCTCGGGTCGTGCACCCCGGCCGGGAACCGCGACAGCTCCCCCACCCCGCCTTTCTCCCTGAACCTGAAGGACGCGGGCAACAGCTACTCCCCGTTCATCACCCCCTCCCGCAAGGGCTCCGGCTGGAAACTGAGCGCCAGTGTGCCCATCGACAACAGCCGTTCGGTGCACTCCACGCCCTTCGGCATCATCATCGTCCTCAACACCTACCACCCCTTGGATACCTCCTCGAAGAACGACGACTCCCAGGCGACCAAGATCCTCTGCCTCGACCCGGCCAATGGTTCCCTGAGGTGGACCCGAATCTTGGAACCGGCGTCCTCGGAGATTGACTGGAGCGTCACCGGGACAGCCCAGGACCTGTTCAAAAGGACAGCCCAGGACCTGTTCAAAAGGGATAGCTCGCCCAGCAAACCGGCCCCCGTCGTCACCAGCCCGAACGGGCACCACCTGGCGATCATGGTCAAGCCGTACCTGGTTTCGGGGAGTTCCAGCGACATGAGCGACCAGCGCATGCACATCGTCGTCATCGACACCGAGACCGGCAATGCGACCCGCACCGTCGAGGTCTCCGGGCTGGTCCTGGGGCAGGCCCTCACCAACGATTCCCTGGTGGTTGAAACCTCCCAACACTTCTATCCGGCGGGCACCGGAACCCTCAACGTCTTCTCCCTCACCGAGGCGCAGGCCGAGCCCACCAGCTTCCGCACCGATCGGTGGCTCGCCGGAGCCACCTCGGATTCCCTGCTCGTGTCGCCCCAGAACCTGCGGGAGTACGGTCACCTGCCGACCACCCTCACCCGGATCAGCACCTCGGGCGAGGAGCTGGGCACCGTTGCGGGTGTCACCGCCGTCAGTGACGGGAGCTGGGTCTTCCGCTACCAGGACCCGGAGGCCGCGACCGCCGCCATCAAGGCGGGTTCCAAGGACGTACTGCCCAAGGAATTGTTCAACATCGAGTCCGGGGCCGCCTTCGACATCACGGATCTGGACGTTGTTTCCGCGGGCCTGTCCACGGGCCCCGGTTTCCTGTTGCGACGCCTCGTACCCGGCGACAACGATGAACAGAAACCCTTCTACGTCCCCGTATCTTGGCTGCCCGCCACCCCGGACAGCAAGGAACTGCGCACCGACGATGTGGCCTGGTTCAGCGAAGGAGATTCCAAGAAGCAGGAGGGCCGCTACATCATGCGCACCGTCCGCATGGGCGAGAAACCGGACTGAGTTTCTTCCTTGTCCGTGCAGCGCTCAATGCGCCCGGGCCACCAGGACCCTTGACGCATTGAGCACTGCACGGGCGCGATGCCGTCTCACCTGCTGCGAACCTCCCAGCGGAAGGTGCGGATCGCCGCCAGCATGACGAGCGCCGCCAAAGCGATGGTGATTCCGCTGGTCAGCCACGGATCGTGCCGCTGGAGCGGGCTGTTCGACGCCCAGAAGATGGGGTCGACGGACAGGGCCGGCGGCAGCCAGCTGATGACCTGCTGGGCAGTCTCGGGCAGCAGCCACATTGGGATTCCGGCGCCGCTGATAAACAGGAACCCGACCTGCAGGAAGGCGCTGACGCTGCTGGTGGCCTGGGAGCTGGTCATCACGCCACCCAGCCAGTACCCGATGGCCAGGAACAGCAGCAGGGCGGGAAGGGAGGCGGCGGTGAGGGCCGGGATCGCGGCCCAGTCGGCCAGCCCGATTGCCGCCCCGAGGAGGTAGAGCGCCGCGCAGAGCACCATCGCGAAGACGACCCGCAGGAACAGGTGGGTGAGCAGGAAACGGGTCCGGCTGAGCGGGGTGGTGCCGAGTACCCGGAAGGTGCCCTGTTCCCGGTACTGCACCAGGGGTCCGGCGGTCAGGTTGAGGGCGACCCCGGAAAGCGCCAGGTAGCCGCTCATGGGCAGGATCATGGCGCCGAAGTTGGCTGCGGTGCTGGAGGGCATCACCGTCGAGATCAGGAAGAACATTCCACCCATGAACAGGGGAAACACCATGGCGAAGATGAACTGGGCGCGGTTGCGGGTGAGTTCCAGCCAGTGGAGTTTGAACAATTTGCGGGTGACGGAAGCGGTGGGCATTGCGATCTCCTGGTTTGCTGCGGTCAGTGGGCGGGTGATGGAAAGGGTTGACATGACGACCTCCTTGCGGGTCACTTGTTCTGCTGGTGGAAGGAACGGCCTGCGGCCTGGAAGAAGACGTCGGTGAGGCCGCGGAAACGATCCGGTCCCTGGTGGCGTCGTTCGGCGTCGGTGATCAGCTCCGACGGGCTGCCCTCGGCGACGACTGCGCCGGCGTCGATGATGGACAGGCAGTCGCAGAGGACCTCGGCCTCCTCCATGTCGTGGGTGGACAGGATGATGGTCATGCCTTCCTGCTTGAGGTGACGCAGCGCGTCCCACAGGTCGGCGCGGGCCATCGGGTCGAGTCCGGTGGAGGGTTCGTCGAGGACGGTCACGTTCACTCCGCCGATCAGCGCCAGGGCCAGGTTGACCCGCTGCCGCTGCCCGCCGGAGAGGCGTCGCAGCTGCCGGTCGATGTAGCCGCTCATGTCGAGCAGGCGGATCAGTTCCTCCGCGGGTCGGGGGTTGGGGTAGAGGGCACTCCAGATGTCGAGGAGTTCCTCGCCGGTCAGCAGGTCGAATCCGGTGGCGTTCTGCGGCTGGATGCTGATCCGGTTCCTGACCTCGGCATTGTCCCTGACCGGGTCCAGTCCCATGGTCCGGGCGAGTCCCCCGGTGGCCTCACGCAGCCCGACGGCGATTTCGAGGGCGGTGGTCTTGCCCGCCCCGTTGGGGCCGAGAAGCCCGTAGATCACGCCCTGCGGGATCTCGAGGTCCAGGCCTCGGAGGGCTCGGACGATGCCCTTGGAGGTCGCGTAGTCCTTGGTTACGTTCTGGAAGCTGATGGCGGTGGTCATGTCGGTTCCTCCTGCGGTCCGTCGTTGAGCCCTACGGTAACAACAACTTTCCAGATGCGCAAGTACTTGCTCAAAAAAAGTCTAGTTTCTGTTCCAAGAGCACTTGCGGGGCGCATCCAGGGGGTCGCACGGTTGCGCAGCGCCCAGCCCCAATTCGCTGGCCTTGAACCTGTTTCACTGGCCTTGATCCCGGTTTGCTGGCCTTGAACCTGGTTTGCTGGCCTTGAACCTGGTTTGCTGGCCTTGTTCATGTTTGCCTGCGCTGTGAGGCCAGCAAACATCAACAAGCCCAGCGAACCGTGGGTAAGGCCAGCAAACTGTGGGTAAGGCCAGCGAACCGACGACGACAGCAGGCGGCAGCGGGCGACGGCTGGGCGGGCAGTGGTACGAGACGGCGACGACCAGACGGTCGATACCCGACCGCCGACGGTGACGGGTGGACGACCGATACCCAACCGCCGCCGACGGTGACGGGCGGACGACCGATACCCAACCGACGACGGCGGCGCTGGGTCAGTCCCTCAGGAAGCGACCCGGCACCGGTACCTCCCGACCCCGGTCCCACGACCGTTCCCAGCCCGCTACCCGCAGGGTGACGTCGAGGAGGTGGGCGGTCATGCCCCAGATGAACAGGTCACCGAGTTGGAATCCGGGACCGCGGTAGCCGCCCGGGATGGTGGCCGTAACACGGTTCACTGGGTCGCTGAGCTGCGATATCCGCAGTTGGAGCACGTTCGCGACCTCCCTGGGGTCGACGGGCGCCAGCGGCAGCGGCTCCGACCACAGCGCGACGACGGGGGTGACCTCGTAGCCGCTGGCCGGCACCCAGGCCGTCGGGAGCTGCCCGAGGACGGTGACGAGCCCCGCATCCAGGCCGACCTCCTCGCGGGCCTCCCGCAGCGCCGTGGCGACGGGGGTTTCACCGGTTTCCGCGCCGCCGCCGGGGAAGGAGATCTGTCCGGCGTGCGCCCGCAGTCCCCCGGCTCGTTCGGTGAACAGCACGGCCGGGTCGGGCTCGTCGGTGAGCAGGATCAGGACGGCGGCCGGGCGCGCGTCGCCGGGGGCGCGACCGAACTGGCCGAGCGGCCCTGCCACGCCGTCGCGCAGCGCCGCCGTCAGGCCTGAGAGCTGGGACACAGATCCTCCACGGGACAAACGGTGCAGGCGGGTTTGCGGGCGCGGCAGCAGCGGCGACCGTGCCAGATTATCCGGTGGCAGAGCATCACCCACTCGCTGGGCGGAAACAGCGCCCCGACGGCGTGTTCCACGTCGTCGGGTTCGCTGGAGTGCACCCAGCCGAGCCGGTTCGAGACGCGGATGACGTGGGTGTCGGGGGTGATCCCGGGGATACCGAAAGCGTTTCCGAGCACGACATTGGCGGTTTTGCGCCCCACCCCGGGTAGCTTCACCAGTTCGTCGAGGCTGTCCGGTACCCGGCCGTCGTGGTCGGCAACGAGTGCGCGGGCCAGCCCGGTCAGCGATCTCGCCTTGGACCGGTACAGCCCGAGACTGCTGATGATTTCCTCGACGTCGTCCTGTTCCGCCTCCGCGAGGCGTTCCGCGTCGGGATAGCGGGTGAACAGCTCCGGGGTGACCTGGTTGACGCGGGCGTCGGTGGTCTGGGCGGACAGGACGACGGCGACGAGCAGCTCGAAGGGTGATCGGTGGTCCAGGTCGCAGCGGGCATCCGGGTAGGCGGCTGCGAGCCTGGATCCGATCAGGGCCGCCGTCACCTGGCGGCGAGTTCGGCCACCAGCTCCACCTCGACGGGAGCGTCGATGGGCAGGACCGCCACCCCGACGGCGCTGCGCACGTGCGGGGTGCCGAAGACCTCGCCGAGCAGTTCGGAGGCGCCGTTGGCGACCTGCGGCTGGGCGGTGAAGTCGGTGGTGGAGGCGACGAACACCACGGCCTTGAGAATGCGGGCCACGTTGTCGAGGCCCCCGGCCTGATCGGCGACTGCGGCCAGGGCGTTCAGGGCCGCGACCTTCGCGGCCTCCGCACCTTCGGCCGGCTCGACGGCGTCACCGAGGCGGCCCGTGGCGATGAGTTTCCCGTCGCGCAGGGGCAGCTGTCCCGAGACCCACACCTGGTTTCCCACCGTGATGGCGGGGGTGTAGGCGGCGAGGGGTTTGGCGACGGGCGGCAGGGTCAGCCCGAGTTCGGCGAGTCGCTGGGTGGGGGTGCTCATCGTCCCTCCTCCAGCGGTCTCTTGAAGTACCCGACCATCGTTTCAGGGGTCGGGCCGGGTGCGACGGTGACGAGTTCCCAGCCGTCGGCCCCGAAGTTGTTCAGGATCTGCTGCGACACATGGCTGAGGATAGGTGCGGTCAGGTACTCCCATTTGGTCATGCCCCAAGCCTGCCATCAAATGCTCCACCCGGGCCAGACCGCCCACGACTCCCCGGGCACGCGCAAGAGGTTTCGACACGACCCACTCGCTGACGCTCGCGAGGCTCGGCTCAACCAACTCCCCCTCTCCAAGCTGGTTGAGCCGGACCGTGAGCACCTCCTTCCTCGAAGCTGGTTGAGCCGGATCGCGAGCTTCCTTCCCTGAAGTTGGTTGAGCCGGATCGCGGACTCCCTTCCCTGAAGCTGGTTGAGTCGGATCGCGGACTCCCCTCCTCGAAGCTGGTTGAGTCGGATCGCGAGCTTCCTTCCCTGAAGCTGGTTGAGCCAGGTCGCGAGGAACGAGCGACCCGAGTCGAAACCACCCCGCACCCGAACAGCAGACCCAACCACCCCCGCCAAGGTTCCGACACGACCCGCTCGCTGACCCTCGCCGACCGGCTCAACCGACTTCAAGAGGGACGCGGGCAACTCTCAGCTGGCTTCTTCCAAGCGACCATAGGTGAGCAAGACCTCCCGCCAGGACGTGATGTCGGGCCGGGAACGCAGCAGTCGGCGGCGTTCGCGCTCGGTCATGCCACCCCAAACCCCCCACTGGACGCGATTGTCGAGTGCCTCGGCCAGACATTCCATTCGCACTGGACAGCTCATGCATATGTTCCGGACCCGTCGTTGATCCTTTGACTCGGGGAACAAGACATCCTCCATGTCACGACATTTGGCCCGTAATGTCCATTCGCCGAGCTCACCCAGAGACATCCACACCCTCCCTCGCGTGTTGATTTTCAAAATTCAGCTATGACGCTAGCGCATCCCTCCCGAAAGCAAAAGCGCTAGAAATCGGCCACTTGACCCCCTCCGGCCCGCCGAGATCCTCCCAAGACCACGATTTTCCGCGCCCTACGGGCACTGGACGCTGTCAGTTTCCGTGAAACGCCAGCCAATCGGATGACAAATCCCGACCCGCGCACCTTAACTTTCGTTATCTAACCACTTACACAAACCGCGGAAACACCCTCGTGGCGACGCACCACCACCGCCGGGCGACGGGGGCCTGCTCCCACGAACATCTGCCCGAGCGACGCACAGCCCGGGCCCTGCGCACCCCACCCTGTAGCGATGTCACGGCCACCCCACGCCCATCCCCATCACCGACGAGTCAGTGGACAAATCACAGGATTGCACCCGAAGCACCCGGGTGCAATCCAAAGCAAAAACACCCAATCGCACCCGACCAACGGACCCGACAGCACACCCAACATTCCACAAGTCGATTTCGACGCACCCCACCCAACCAAACCCACAAATCGATTCAACAACCCCAGTTGCGGAAGACGCTAATGACAGCATGAACACCCCCATTGGCACCCATTCCCATTCAAATCCGCCCCAAGGTCCGCGGTGGTTTCAGACCGCAGCAGGCCCACGCTACGACGAGACGTTACGTTTCAATCCGCTTTGAGGTTCGCGGTGGTTTCAGACCTGTACAAGCCACTGTCTGTACTCCCCGAGTGTTTCAATCCGCTTTGAGGTTCGCGGTGGTTTCAGACGCAACGACCTCGACCCCTGCGTGGGAGTGAGAAACTGGTTTCAATCCGCTTTGAGGTTCGCGGTGGTTTCAGACTTCGCACACGCCGGGTGTCCCGGCTGTGAGTACGTTTCAATCCGCTTTGAGGTTCGCGGTGGTTTCAGACCCGTAATTATGCTGGTTGCAGCGATAGGAATATTTTGTTTCAATCCGCTTTGAGGTTCGCGGTGGTTTCAGACATGTAGCTATCTGGCTCACCGTAGTCACCATTTTTATCAGTTTCAATCCGCTTTGAGGTTCGCGGTGGTTTCAGACCGGCCTCCCCGTATGCCAACAACAACGCCGGCTTCAGTTTCAATCCGCTTTGAGGTTCGCGGTGGTTTCAGACCATCGTCTATTTTGTGGTGCTCACGCTCAACATCGGTTTCAATCCGCTTTGAGGTTCGCGGTGGTTTCAGACAACTGCACCCAAAATGATGGGTGCTTTGCAACATGGTTTCAATCCGCTTTGAGGTTCGCGGTGGTTTCATACGAGTACCGTGCATACGGTCCCTGGATAAAAATCGTTTCAATCCGCTTTGAGGTTCGCGGTGGTTTCATACGTAACATTAAAAAACGACACCTAAAGCAACTTCGAGTTTCAATCCGCTTTGAGGTTCGCGGTGGTTTCATACAGGAGGCCGTTATGGCCAAGAAGAGCGCTTTTCGTTTCAATCCGCTTTGAGGTTCGCGGTGGTTTCATACGCCAGCGCAGTTGGCCGTGAAAGCGGCACGTAAGAGCGTTTCAATCCGCTTTGAGGTTCGCGGTGGTTTCAGACCGAGGCAAAGGCCAAGGCCGAAGCTGAGGCCGCTAGGTTTCAATCCGCTTTGAGGTTCGCGGTGGTTTCAGACCAGGAGCTGGAGGCCATGTGGGCTGGCCGTCGTGGTCTGGTTTCAATCCGCTTTGAGGTTCGCGGTGGTTTCAGACCCTCCTCTTTACAGAGGAGAATCTCAGGATGGCTGAAGTTTCAATCCGCTTTGAGGTTCGCGGTGGTTTCAGACCCCCGACACCGACGCCAGATCCGACGCCGTCCCGTTTCAATCCGCTTTGAGGTTCGCGGTGGTTTCAGACTCCAAGCCCTCCGCTCGCGCGAAGGGGAGAAGGTCAGAGTTTCAATCCGCTTTGAGGTTCGCGGTGGTTTCAGACATGGACGCTTGGTTCAACCTATAGGTGGGAGGAAGGGGTTTCAATCCGCTTTGAGGTTCGCGGTGGTTTCAGACTCATCTCCGTTATTGGTGTTGTGGGGGGCAGTGTTTCAATCCGCTTTGAGGTTCGCGGTGGTTTCAGACCCTACCCCTTGGCACGCCGTCCTGACAAGCCCTGTTGCGGCGGTTTTACACACCACCCCTCCTCACCCCCTCCAACAAGCGGACAGAACCTGTCCTAAATGGGGTAAAACCCCTAGTCAAGTGGCATACACACCTGAGGCTGTTTTTGGCCGTTCTCCAACCACCCCTGTCCGAGGGTGTCTCCAAAACCCCCGGCTGCGGGCAGCCGGGATTGCCGGCTTCCTTCAACCCTACCCTCATGCCGCCTCCCGGCCCGTCCTGTCAGGCGTCGGCGGATCCGGCAGGATTCTTCACATCACCGTGTAGTGCAGCACCCGGGCCGGTGGATGGGCCTGACCCAGGGTTCGGGCCTCCTCCCAGCAGGCCGCGCACTGTCTCACGATCCACAGCGAGTCCGTGTTCTCGTCGATGATGCCGGCTGCCCGGCTCTGGATCTCCACCAGCTCCTCCGGGGTGATGCCGAGCAGGAACACGGAGTACTGGATGCGGTCCCCGTAGGCCTGGAGGAGCGCGGAGAGCTGGGCGCGTCGCTGGTCCTCGTGCACGTCGTAGGCGGCCAGGTGCATCATCGCCATGCCAGTCCCGTCCATTTCTGTTCGGGGTCCATGATGGCTGCGCGCAGCCGCTGGGCCTGTTGGTACAGGTGTCCTCGTCTGGTGGAGCGGAAGTCGTCCAGTGCCCCGGCCACGCATGTGAGCATTCTGCGTTCGTAGGCGTCCAGCATCAGTTCCCGTCCCGCCGCGGTGAGGAAGATCCCTCCCTTGTCCGCCACCTCCCGGCCGTGCGACGCGGTGAGGACGTGTTTGCGGGCCGCCGTCACCACGACGTGGTCCACCACGAGTGGGCGGAACTCCTCCATCAGGTCGAGGGCCAGGCTGGGGCGGGTGTCGTGGTCGGCGTGCAGGACACCCATGTCCGGGTCCAGTCCGGTGGCCCGCAGAGCGGTCACGCATTCGCCGAGGAGGATCGTGTACAGGAACGACAGGGCGGCGTTCAGCACATCCCTCGGGGGTTGTTTCGATCGCACGGTGAAAGCCACCTCCTCGGGGACGAGGGAACCGAGCCGCGGCCAGTACACCCTCGCCGCCGCCCCTTCCAGGCCCATGATTTCGTCGCGATTGTTCGCGTCGGGCAGCATCCGCATCAGCTGCCGGATGTGGTGGGTCACCTCCCGGGTCTCGTCCGCATCGGATCGTTTCGTGAACTTGCCCAGCAGGGTCACTTGATGGCCGAGTTTCGCCCGGATGATTTCCCGGCCGATTTCCACTTCGCGGGGTGTCCCGTCGAGCAGCAGTTGGGCCAGTACCCTGCTGCGGCGTGCGGGCCACGAGTCGTTGACCATCGCCCCCAGGTATTTTCCGCGACGCGACGCCAGTAGCACGTCGACCCCGTTCTGCAGCGCCCAGTTGCGGGCGCCGGCCGTCACCCCGACCGAGCCAAAACAAACCATTCTGGATATGTCGCTGACAGGCACGGAAAGCAGTTCGTGGTCGTCCTGGATCACCTGCACCCGTCCTTTTCTCACCTGGATGCGGCTGCCCTGTTTCGCCACGTAGAGGATTTTCTTGTCCGGTTCCCGGATGCGGCCCTCGCCTTCCGCCGGCGGGTAGCGGGGACCGAAGTCCTCCCCCAGGAAGGCGAATCCCTCAAAGAACGATGCGACTGCCGTTTTCTCCGCTCCAAGTTCCATTCCCAGCTCCTTCAACACCTTTGTTGCTGTTCTCAGGGCCTCGGGTGCGTCCCCGGGTTCTTCGAGGGCGATCACGAGGTCGTCGGCGTATCTCACCACCGGAAATCCCGCATCCACCAGCGCCTCGTCCAGGGGAATCAGCGCCAGGTTCGCGAGCAGCGGTGAAAGTGGGCTGCCCTGCGGCAGCCCGGGAAAGACACCCCGCCCCTTCCCGGGGAACCGGGTGCAGCGGTCGAGCAGCAGGTCAACCACGGCCAGGATCTCGGGTTCGGCTATCAGGAACTCCAGCTGGCGACGCAACAGGGCCACGGGAAGCGACGGGAAACAGTCGTGCACGTCCGTTCGCAGGACGTGGGTGTAGCCCTCCTCGCGGAGTCGCACCACCTCCTGGGCGGCGTCCGCCACCCCCAGTCCGGGGCGGTAACCGAACGCGGTGGCCCCGAGGAGCGGGTCGATGGTCGGGTTGATGTGTTCCAGGATCGCCCGTTCCACTATCCGGTCCCGCACCGAGGGGATGTCGAGGAAACGTTCCCCGTTCTTCTTCGGGATCACCACCCGGGTCAGGTCCGAGGGCCGGTACGTCCCCGCCCGGAGCTCCTCGGCGAGCTCCTCCAGTCTTTCCTGAACCCCCTCGGCGAACCGCTCCACCGAATCGGAGATGTCGCCGTCCTGGGCGTCCTTCTTCAACACCCTCTCCCAGGCGCAACGAAGCGCGGGCAGGGTGAAGCACTCCACGACCTTCTCCTCATCGAGAAGAAGGTTGTCAGTAATCACTATTTCCCCCTCCACGTCATGCACTAAATCCCCAACTCGCCCTGCGCAAGAGGGGATCAAGCACGAAGAAATCAGCCCATCGGGGTTCCCGAAGATTCCTCATCGGGAACAGCTCCCCGAACTGACTCAATCCGGTTTTTCAATCCGCTTCAGGGTTCGCGGTGGTTCCAGACAGACGGCTGATAAGCTCGTTGATGAGGTCCTCAAGTTTCAATCCGCTTTAAGGTTCACGGTGGTCTCAAACCAAGTGCTGACCTAGTGAACTACTTCAGCCAGCTAGTTTCAATCCGCTTCAGGGTTCGCGGTGGCTCCAGACATGAGCTTGTCAAGGAAGCCGTCGCTTCAGGGAAGGTTTCAATCCGCTTTGAGGTTCGCGGTGGATCCAGACTCCTGGAACTGCCATTCTTGCGGAAAGGAGAATAAGTTTCAATCCGCTTTGAGGTTCGCGGTGGTTCCAGACGATGACAGGTGGCACAAGGCGTTTCACGCCTTCTTGTTTCAATCCGCTTTGAGGTTCGCGGTGGTTCCAGACATCCGCCTTCGATCGAAGGGCGGAAACACCTTGTTTCAATCCGCTTTGAGGTTCGCGGTGGTTCCAGACGGGTAGCACTTCTCGCAGCGGTGACGCTCCTAATGTTTCAATCCGCTTTGAGGTTCGCGGTGGTTCCAGACCAGGCAGGCCGCCATTGATAAGGCGGATCGTGGGGAAAGTTTCAATCCGCTTTGAGGTTCGCGGTGGTTCCAGACATGAGCTGGATGAGCGGTACGCCTATTCCGCTTGGTTTCAATCCGCTTTGAGGTTCGCGGTGGTTCCAGACAGCACCCTGGCTAAGTGCCTTCTGACGACATTGTTTCAATCCGCTTTGAGGTTCGCGGTGGTTCCAGACGACAGAAAGGAATTAAATATGTTTACGAAAAAGTTTCAATCCGCTTTGAGGTTCGCGGTGGTTCCAGACGGCTGCGGTCTCTGTGGCCCCGGCTGGGCCTGCCCGGTTTCAATCCGCTTTGAGGTTCGCGGTGGTTCCAGACGCGGAGGCTATCAAGGTGTTCTACCTGGACGCCTTGGGTTTCAATCCGCTTTGAGGTTCGCGGTGGTTCCAGACAAGAAAGAATCAACATGATCGCGTTTGTGACAGCCTGGCTGGTTTCAATCCGCTTTGAGGTTCGCGGTGGTTCCAGACCTCCTCCTTGTGGGGGCGACCATCGCGGCAACGGTTTCAATCCGCTTTGAGGTTCGCGGTGGTTCCAGACATCGGCAAGTCAAGAAAGCTCTTGGACTAACGTCGTTTCAATCCGCTTTGAGGTTCGCGGTGGTTCCAGACCCTACCCCCTGGCACGCCGTCCTGACAAGCCCTGTTGTGGTGGTTTTACACACCACCCCTCCTCACCCCCTCCAACAAGCGGACAGAACCTGTCCTCAATGGGGTAAAACCCCTAGTCAAGTGCCATACACACCTGAGGCTGTTTTGGGTCGTTCTCCAACCACCCCTGTCCGAGGGTGTCTCCAAGATGCCTGGTCGCGGGGAGCTGGGCGTCTTCGTCGGAGTCTACCTCGGGCCGGGTCCCGTCCCGAGGCGCGGGATCCGACCCAGGGCGCGGTCGGGTTTGCTGTTCGGCCGCCGGTAGTGGTTTCGACACAGCCGTTCGCTAGCGCTCACGAGCTGGCTCAACCAGCTTCAAAAACTTTCACCACGAGCTGGCTCAACCAGCTTTGAGGAACCTTCATCACGGGGCGGGTCGGCCTGCTTCAGGAAGAGTGGTTTCGACACGGGCTGCTCCTTCGTCGCAGCCCGGTTCAATCGACTTTAAAAAAGCTTCGTCGCAGCCCGGTTCAACCGGGTTTAGGAAGGATTTTCTTCTTTTATGAATGTCACCGGGTTTTCTCCCAGGACCTCCACCGATTGCATTTTTTCGGGCCAGTTTGCTTTTTCTCCTGCGAAGTTGATCTTCAGGCGTTCGTTGTCGGGTTTCCAGGTGATGACCTGCCGGGTCACCGTGGGCACCTCCTTTTCCTTCTCCCCGCCGCCCGGGGTTTTCCGTAGCCATCCCGCCATCACCCTGCCCGCGTCGATCCGGCCGCGCAGCAGCACCTCACCGTCGCGACTCCAACCCCAGATGTGGCTGTACGGGGGCGCCTCGTCGGGGCAGGGGCCGATGTGGAAGCCCTCGTAGTCGGCCCAGGCGCAGGTGAGGCCGCCCGCTTCCTCCCGCAGCCGGGACCACTCCACCTCGCCCTGCCCGGAAAGGTAGCGGGTCTCGGTGGTTCGTTTCTGCTCAGGCATGCTGCATCTCCTCCTTCTCCTCCAGCTCCCCCAGCGACCGGTGGGTTCTTTCCAGTTCGATTTCCGCCTCGGTGATGCCCTCGACGTCCTCCGGGGTGGTCGCGGCCATCCCGAAACGCTGGAACTCCTCACCGAGCCTCAACTTCTCGAAGCGCACCGAACCGAGCCCCGTCGAGGTCCGGCCCCCGATTCCGAGGTATCCCTCCTGCAGGTCCCGAAGCGCCAGTAGAAGGGCCTTCAGCACCCAGGCGTGGTGCGTCTCGACGCCGCGCAGCTGCCCGATCACCAGCCGCGCCCGGGAGGTCACCGTCTTTTCGGGGAAGAGTTTCTTCTCCGCCACCCCTCCGGTGAAACGGTCGATAGCGTTGCGGGTCCGTCCCGCCGGGTGGTCGGGTTTCAGCGGGGTGAAGTGGAAACTCCACCTGCCCACCCCGGTTTCCCCGGACCCGAAGACCTCGCAGACGGCGCACCTCCCGCAGCCGCGCCACTGCTGGTCCTCCGCGCCGCAGACATCCAGGCCGAGGCTGCGTCCGATGTATTCCACCCGGCCCCGGAGGATCCCCTTCCACCGGGTGCCGTGGAACCAGTGGTCCTCCGGCCTCAGCTGATCCGCCAGGTTCTGGGTGGGAAGGTTCAATCCCTCGATGCGGATCGTCGCCTCCAGGAGGGTGGGTGATTCCCCGGCGGTCACCGCATGGTCGGCGCCGCCCTGCAGCAGCTCGTCGAGGGCGTCCGGCCCGGCGTCCCGCAGCGAGACCCGGGCCAGCAGGTCGGCGGGTTGCGACAGATCCAGGGTGCGGTACGAGATGGCCACAACCTCGGCGCACCCGAGGCCCGTGCTGATCCCGCCTCCGATGGTGACCCGCCACTGCCCGAGCAGCCGAAGCGCCTCGGCGGGATCACCCTCGTGCCGCAGGTAGAGCTGGATGGTTTCGGTGTCGTAAACCTCCTCGACGTCGTGCGACCCGTGGTTGCGGGCCGCGCGACGGTTCCGGTCGACGGCGGTGGCGGTGCGGCGCCTGATCTCCGGCTGTCCGTCCTCGCCGCTGGTGAGCCGGGTACCGAGGAACCACAGCGCGGAGGCCTCAGGTTTTCCGTCCTTCGTTTTCTCCTGGCCCATCAGGAGTTCCCGGGCCGCCTCGTCGATCCCGGCCCGGAAGGAACCGGCCAAGCTCGACGGCGGCACTGCCGGTTTCCCGGCGGCGTCGCGCAGCGTTTCGAGCGTGGACTGGTCCTCCCCAACCGCCCCCACACGCCACGGCCCCAAAGGGCGGATCGTCACTCGAACGTAGGTGAGATTCATGTCAGTTCCGTCCCTCTCTCAGCCTCGATGCCCACACGTTGCGCTGCGCCTGTGGGGTGTCGCGGATCACGCGCCGGACCCCCTTCCGCCGACCCTCGGTCAGGTTCAGCCAGGCGCGCCTGCCCTCCAGGGACTCGGTGCCGTCACCCTCCCGCAGTTCCTGCAGCCAGTCCGCCACCGCCCTGCGGTCCTCCACCGGCCAGCCGAGCATGGCGTCGAGATCCGGGGTCGCGACCCCCCGGCCCGTTCCTCGCCGGGTTTCCCACCGGGTGGCCGCCAGGGTTTCGTCACCTGTTCGAGCCATCCGAAGCCCTCGGCCCTGCGGGTCCCGAGACCGCGTTCCAGCAGCTCCAGCACCTTGTCCCGGCCGGGTTCCCGCAGCTTCACGACGGCCCCGGGCGCGACGGCGATGTCCCCGGGTTTCGGGGTGCCGGAGGCCATGTGCCAGCCGCTGATCCCCTCACCCGCGAGCCTGCCACCCCAGGCGCCCACGACATCGAAGCCCTCGAAGGCCTTCGCCCCCTCCCAGTCGAGGCTGGGTCCGCCCGCATCGTCCAGGAGGATCGTCGGCGACAGGGTGCGCAGCACCACATCCCCCGATTCGGGCAGCTCGGGTGGTTGTGCCGGTTCGATCCGGATCCGGGCGCGTCCCATGACGCTCCTGCGACCCCCGATGCTGGCGGATTCCAGCTCCGCCAACCTCCCGACCAGGTTCTCGTCGCCGTGGATCAGGCCGTGGTAGGTCTGCCGGCGACGGTGGGCCTCGCGGGAGAACAGGTTCCCGTCGAGCGCGGTGCGCTTCTCGGGGTCGATGGCGGTGGTGGTCACCACCTTCAATGCGTCCTTGTCGCCCCAGATCACGTCGCCCTTGAGGTGCTCCCCCACGGCGTCGCCCGCATCCTCGAAGGCACAGTCGACGTATTCATCGTCGCCGGAGGTGTACTTGCGGCGCAGCACGGACTGGCTGGCGACGTCCCCCGTCACGGCCAGCAGGGGCCCGAACCGCACCGAGTGGTCGAAGGTTTCCCGGAAGGCGGAATCCGGGTCTCCGTACCGGATCCGCCAGGCGGCGGCCAGCGCCCCGCGCAGCGTGGAACCGGGAATGTATCCGAGGCTCGGGGTGTGGAAGGCCCGGGTGGCCCCGGTGCCGACGACGATCGCCTGTTCGCTTCTCACCGTTACCCGCCACCAGCTCATGATCCGCTCCTGACCTGCTCGTTCCCGGCCCGCTCATCCCTGGCCCGCTCGATCCTGTTGACCATCGCCTCGATGTCGTCGGTGTCGGTGGTGATGCTCACCCACCCCAGGCCGCGACGCCGGTCGGCGCCGATCCCGTCAACCAGCCGCGCGGCGACGTGCAGCAGCGCGACGTGTTCTTCCAGCTCCTCCGGAGCCAAGGGCTGGGTCAGGGAGATCGTCGCGGTGGCCCGGTCCGCGTGCAGCTCCTCCGCGAAGAACAACGCCCCGGCCCGGGCGCGGCGCCGCTCGTCGATGGCCACCCGGGAGCGCACCCGGATTCGCTCCCGGGGATCATCCGTGTGGTCGAGTTTCCCGTCCGAGAAGTTCCACGGGGAGCTGCCGCTGCCGCGTTTCCCGAAGACGGCATCCACCAGGTGATGGTCGACGTATTTGTCGCCTTGTCGTCTCCCCGGCAGGACCAAGCGGGCGGCGTCCCTCATGACGCCTTTCAGCGACGTGGCCGGCAGCGGGTTCTCCACGTCGATCACGTCGTCGACCTCCCCCTGCCCGTATCCCTGGGAGATGCGGAAGGCGGTGTTGAAACGGATTTTCAACTCGATCGCGGTCTTGGTCGTCGTCATGCGTACCACCTCATGATGTTCAGTACCGTCAGGAGTTCCTCGGTTCCCTGGTTCGTCGCCCGCTGCCAGTTCCTCCCGAACGCCGCGTTCAGGAGGTCCGCGGCCCCGGGCAGCCTGCCGGCCCGGTGTCTCAGGTGCAGGGTGCGGTCCCTCTCGTCCCTGATCCACAGTTCCTGGCGCAGGGTGGCGCGCGCCGCATTGCCGCGTTCGTCGTCGCCGAGCCGGCGCGCCAGGTCCCGCAGTTCCTCGATCCGCTCCCAGTCATCGAGGGTGCGGAATCGTCTCGGCGGTTTGGGGCCCTCATTGGTGACGTCCAGCCAGGCGAAGGACCAGTCCTCGCCCCTCACCGCTTCCTTGGCGGTGCGCAGCAGGGTGGTGGCCAGCTCCACCTGGTCGCCGATGGGGTAGGCGAGTTTGCAGATCACCATGCCCGCGGAGAAGCTGACCTTCTCAGTCCCAAGCCCGAAGGCGCCGCTGCCCGATTCCTGTTTCAGGTGTTTCAGGAATGCGATGAGGAAGGGCCAGGCCCTGGTGGCGGGCACGGTCACCAGCACGTCGTCGCCGCCGAGGACATGCGGGACGGCGGGCATTCGGTTCGCTGCGGCGACCCGGTCGTCCGTGATCTCCTCGATGCCTTTTTGCAGCGCCCGTTTGGTGGCGTCCTTGACGGCCTTGGAAACCCTCCGCAGCTCCTGCAGGCCGTTTTCCGATTCCGCCGCGGCCGCCCGCAGCTCCCGGAACAGCTTTCCGAAACCGTTGCCGTCGGCGAAGATGGTGGCGACGTGGTTGCCGGTGTGGGTGCGCGACCCCTCGGAGCCGAGGTCACCGAGCTGCGCCAGTTCCTTGAAGTGCTCCACCTGTTTGAGATTCCCGAATTTCTCCTGCTTCCGGAGCTCGCGGAGCATGACCTGTTCCACCATGAACCCCTGCTGGACGCTACCCAGCCGGGACCAGTTCAGGAGCCTGTTGCGGCCCTCCCGCGGAGCGCGGGAGGCGCAGTCGCCGCACAGCCGCGTCGTCTCGTCACCTACCGAGGTTTCCTCCGAGGCCATGCCCGAGGAGCATTCGTCGCAGTGGTGGGCCAGGGGGAACTCGATCATCGACGGCGGATACTGCCTGGTCTCCGCGGCCATGTCCCGGTCCTCGGCGCGGATGACGTCGCCGTACCCGGTGGTCTCTCGGAGGCTGGTGTGGACGTGCGCGGCGGGCAGGTGCAGTTTGATGTTGAGCGCGAGGGCCTCGGTGGCCTTGCGGACCTCGCCGGGATCCTCGCCCCGGATGTTCAGCACCGAGTCGACGTCGATGGCCTCGTCGTTGACCGTCACCCCGGGGAAACCCTGCAGGATCTCCCCCGCGGTATCGAAACTGCGTTCCTCGATGCGGTCGGCGGCCCCAGTGGTGTCGGTGAGGTAGGCCAGCATGTCGGAGGCGCCGCGGCGGCCCCACAGGCGACGGGACCGGGCGAGATAACCCTGGATCTGTTTGACCCCGATGGATGAGAAACAAGTCATCTCCGGTCCTTTCAGTTCTCGTTACTCATGTACTGGATCGGGTCGTCGATCCTGGGGAGGGTTCGCATCCGGGTTTCCTTGTTCTTGCCTCCGGAGAACTTGGCGTAGTACTCGAAACTCTTGTCGAACCTCTGCTGCTGCGCGTAGCTGCCCCGCTGTGTGAAGTTGCCCATGGTCGGGTACCAGATGCGGTCGGCGGGGACGCTTTCGGTGCCGAGGGCCTTGACCAGCCCGGTGATCCACGGCGCCTCTGGGTCGATGACCTGCATGGCGGCACCGCACGGATCCACCTCCACCTTCCCCGCGCCTGCCCGGTACCTGCCCGCGGCGTCCTGGATGCAGGTTGCGGTGATGCGGCCGACGGCGGTGCCGAAGCCCAGGCCCTTGCCGCCACCGAGGTGGGTGGCAAGTTCACCGTTGACGGTGATACCGGCGCGTTTCGCGAGTTCCCGGGGTTCCAGCGCGAGCATGAGGAGCCCTAGCTGGCGGGCGTCGATGTTCTCGAAGTGGATCCGTCCCCGCAGGACGGGAGGTTTCTCGGTGATCCAGCGCCTGACCTCCCGGCAGTTGGGGGCGCCTTCCGCCGGGTAGTGAGCGCGGCGCACCTGGCGGGGTGTGGGGGTCGTGTCCTCGGGTTCCTGGCCGTGCCAGTAGAACTTGCGGCCGGCGATCCGGCGCATCCGGGGGCTGTCCAGCCGCCCGCCCCACCGCGACGCCGGTTTCCCGAACTCGGCCACACCCGCCTCCCGGTTCTCGCCCTCCACTTTGAGGTGTTCCAGGTAGAACGCCCCGGCGCTCGGGCGCGGGGAGCGGGTCGGTGGGGGCAGCACCAGCCGCAGCGGCACCGGAGCGTCGGTTTCGAAGGCCCCGAACCGCAGGTGGGAGGCGTAGGCGTTGTGTTCCGCCTGGTCGCGTCGCTGACCCTCGGCGCGGGCCTCGATGAAACCGAAGGTGGCGCAGGCGGGGCACAGCTCATCCGGGTCGCGGCACGGCAGCAGGGACTCGTCGGGAAGCCGATCGCGGATCGGGCCCTTCCCGAGCTCCCGCCAGCTCGACGACATCGTGAGCCCGGCGACCACGCGCTCGCCGCCCTCGCTCCCGGTGGTGATCCACACCGAATCGCCCGGGGCCAGGGCGCCGTCGCTCTTGCGTCGCTTCCCGATCGTGGTGCCGCTCCTGTGCCTGACCAGCACAGCCACTCCCGCCCATTCCTCGGCATCCCACGCGGGCGCCGAGGGGGCGAGCTTTCCGCCGGTCACGTCCACCGAGTACCTGCACAGCTCCCGGTAGTTCTCCCAGGTCATCTCGCCCAGCCGGATCGGGGTGGTTTCGAGTTTGCCCACGGCCACATAGATGTGATCGGCGGGGTGGTCGCCCTTCGTCCCGGCATCGGCGACATGCACCACCCAGTCGCCGCCCTCCGTGAGCGTGGCCTCCCCCTCCGGTTTGAGCTGTTCGCGTTTCACGGGTTTGCCCTTGTTGCCGCCGAAACTCCGTTCGTAGATGGCACTCTCGTCGAGGGAGATCCGCACCCCGGAACGCAGCCCCGCCGCCCCATCGAACAGGCGCCACAGCGCCTCGGCCCGGATCCACACCACCCGGTTGGTGGGCAGCACCGAGATCACTTTCCCGTCGGAATCGACCTCGTCAACCACTGCCAGCCGCTTGTCGGGGCGCATCTCCAGCGACGCCCGGTGGGCGGGCCGGTAGTCGGGGTCGAGTATGGACAGGCAGCTGCTGCTTATCACCTCGAACAGCGACCGGACGGCACCCCGCACGGAGGATCCCGGCACCGTGACACGCTCCTCGATCCGGGTGCCGGTGACGGTTGTCTCCTCGGGGATGTTCCAGTCCACCGGCATCATGAGCGGGGAACGGAAGGCGAACTCCACGTCGAGATATCCGGTGAGCCCGCCCTCGACGGCCCTCGCGTGGCCGTGGGGTTTGTCCCGTTTTACCTTGTCGGGCAGCGGAACGAAGGTGTAGGGATTGATGAAAGCATTCCCGCCGTCGTGGAACTCTTTCAGTTTCTCTCGGGTTTCACCGGCCTTCTTGCGTGCGGCTTTTCGCTCAACTTCCTCCTTGGCCGTCTCAATCCACCTGCCAAGACCTTCACCACCCCAGCACAACCGTTTAGGTTCGACTTCCAGGAGATCGAAGTCATGGCTGTAGGCTTTGTCACGGAGAGCACCTTCCAGCCCGCCACTTCCTTCGGGAATCCACAGTTCTTTTCTCCAAGTTTTGCTTCTCTTGGAACCGACCGAAGTTCCGGAAATGGGAGATTCCAACATGCACACTTCAGGTAGCTCATCGGTTTCCACCAAGTAGTATCCCGGGTTCCCTTTCTCATACCCGAGGCACATTTCGATTTCGAGAGTGAAGCCGTCCTTTCGCGTCAGGACTTTTTCTCCATTCCACGTGAGTTCCGAATCGGTCAGCGGCCACACCCGGACTTGGTCCTCGCCGATCTCCTCGACGTAGGCGTATTCATTCACTGCCAAACCTCCTGTCCCGCGACCCGCCCGGCCGCTCATCGTCGAACCCCCATTCCCCCGGTTCCCCCACAACCCGGGGGGACGGGGTTCTCCCGGTTCCACCAATCCCTGACGGACGGGACGGGCCGCGCCGGGAACGGCGTTTGTCTCCCGCGACGCCCGCTCGCATCGGAACCCGGTCCGCGATCTCCAGCACACCGGCTCCCCAGGCCGTTCTCGCCCCGACGCCGGTCAGTTCCCCCACCTGGAGGAGCCGGTCGATCAGGCTCGACGTGGCCGCGTCGCCGGTGCAGAGCCAGTCGACCTCCCCGAGCGCGACGCGGACGTCGCGGAGACTGGCCCGGCGAGGATCCCCCTCGGCCCATCGCACGGACTGGAGCTCAACCTGCGTGGGAAACACCGACGCCACCACCTCCCGCGGCAGGCGCTGCTCGTCCCGGCCCTGGCCGCAGATCAGCGCGAGCCGCCGCTGGATGCTGCCCAGCAGCAGGTAAGGATCGGGCCAGGGCATGAAAACGTCGCCGCGTTTGAAGGTGACACCCTCGGGGAATCGCAGCCGCCACCCCTTCGACGGCCTGCCCGTGATCTCGGCGAGGTTCACCGAGGCGACCTCCTGGATCCCCTCGACCCGCAGCGTCACCATGCCGAGCCGCTCCCGGTTGCCGAAGGCGACACGGCCCACCAGCAGCGGAGCCAGGAAGTCGTCGAACAGTCGCAGCTCCACGAGCACGGCGAACTCGCTGACCTGCCGCCACCGCACCGCGTACCGGTGTTCCCCGGTGTGCGACTCCCCGCCGCCGCTGCCCGGCGACCGGTGCAGCCACGACGAAACCATCGCGTGGATTCCCGAGGGTGTGGGGGTCAGGTGATGTTCCCCCGTCTCCACGCGCAGCAGAACCTGCCAGGTCCTGACCCGCACCGCGGGCAGGGATCTCAACGCACCCACGTTCAGTCCTGCGGAACGGGATCGAGGAATTCGAGATAGGGCAGCACCTTGTCCGAGACCGCCTCGAAACATCCGAGTCTCCGGCATCCGATGATGCCGCCACCCTGGCCGCGGACCTCGCCGTGCGGGAAGAAGAAATCGGACCTGCGGGCCGTCTCGGCGCTGATCCGCGGCACGATGTATCCGACCCCCGGCATCAGATCCGGCTTCGGGGTGATGCCTCCCTGCCGGATCCTCGTCACCGGGATCTCGCATCCCTGAACCCGGAGCGAGGGCAACTCCTCGGACTGCTCCTGGCGCCGCACCCACTGGTCGGGGCCCTCGGGGGCCGCCCAAGTGAACGGTTCCCCCACCTCGGGAAAGTAGGTGACGTCGTGCGGGGTGAGGTTGATGAGTTTCCTCACCTCGTCCATCTGGGGCACACCCTGGGGGAAGACCCCCGTGATGGGGGATTTGTTCCCGGATTCGGTGCGCAACACCCGGATGTATCCACGGGTGTCCGTTCCGGTGTTGCCGAGCTCGTAGAAATCGATCGTCAGGGTGTTGCACCAGCGGGCCGTCAGGGCCGCCATGGCCGCGGGGGCGCTGACCGCGAGGTGCAGTTTGGCGAGGTCCCCGAGCCTCCGGAGGATTTCACCGACGCGCCTGGCCAGCCCGGCCCCCTCGGTGTGGCCGATCCATTTCTTGGCGCCGTCGGCGGAGGGGGTGTGGAGGTTGATGACCAGCACCGCCGGGTCCTCCAGCTTCTCGGCCAGGGCGAGCAGGGGCGGGTGGCGCAGGTCGTCAGAGGCCAGCAGCACGACGACGTTCTTCGCGGGCGCATCCCCCCAGAGGGCCCGCCGCAGCTCGGCACCGGAGGGCATCTCGTCGCGGGGGAACCCGAGGGTGCGTCTGCTCCCGTCGGGACCCAGGGTTTCCAGGTGGATGCCGGTGCTGCGTTCCGCGGGTTCGTCCGTGGAGGCCCAGTCCTTGCCGTAGGTGTCGCGCCAGGTGAAGTGTTCGATCTCGCGGGCGTGCGGCAGCGCCGCGCCGAGCGCCCACGCCAGGCTCGGGTGGCAGCCGCCCCGGAAGAGGACACGCCTGATCCGGGCCGCGTGGAGCTCGTCGATTAGCACCGGCAGCGCCTGCTGCAGGCAGCGGTAGTCGAGTTCCTCCGGGATCTGCGTGGCGGAATCCTGCCGGAGCCGGATGTGGAGGTCGGCCTCCGGGACGGTGCGGCTGTCCGCGGGCAGGTGGTTGGGTTCGGGCCGGGTCTGGACCCCGATCTCGATCTCCCCGTCGTCGAGCTGCGGCCGGCGCACCTTGAGGCGGTTGCGCAGCAGGTCACGAAGGACCAGGTTCACTTCGCTGACCGGTTTGCCGCCCTTGTCGTCGGAGTGCAGCAGCCGCCGCTGGAGATGGTCATTGAGCTGTTCCGCCTCCAGGTATTTCGCACTCAGCTGTTTGCCGGGCGCTTTGAAGTCGCATTCGTCCGGGGAACCGGGTTTCCGGAAGGTGTTGACGATGTGCAGCTGGAAGCCGTCCGGGTCGGCCTTGTGGGCCCCGACCAGCAGCGGCACCTCGGTCTCGGGGACGAAACTGCTCTCGGAGATGCCGTCGGAGAGCAGCAGCACCCCGCCGCTCAGCCCTTCCTCGAAGGCCTGGGTGATGTTGCGTTCGACCGTTCCGGCCTCGAGGTCGCGGATGTCGCGCCAGGGCACGATCCCCCCGGAACGCAGATAGGTTTCGATGAACTCGGCGTCGGCGGCCCCGCTTTTCTGGTGGTAGGAGATGAAAACGGGGCCGTTGCCCCGCCCCGGGGGTCGTGATGACGTCATCGCAGGTCTCCTTTCGTGGCCTCACCGGTCCCTGACGGACAGGACGGCCGCTGATCCCCCACCGACGAAGCATTCTCCCGGGTCGGGGAGCCCAACCGGAAAGCGGCCCACCCTTGGGGCTGGATCCGTATGTGCAGCGAAGGGGTTTCCCCCCGAGGTCCACGAAAGGAGGCGCGACATGCTTTGGCGTTGGTGACATGAAGAGCAGCTGAGGCTGCGAACCGCAATCTCATCACACGTGGGGCGAACCGCAGGGTTCGCCCCACGATCGCGTTCCCGGGTGCTGCTGGATCCGAAAGTCGGGTGGCGGGAAAGCCCCGTCCCCAGGATTCAGGAGGTGAACACCCATGTTGTGGAGCTGGTGACCCACCGGGCGGCCCGGGCCGCGAGGTGAAAAAACGCGGGGGGCGCGACGCGCACCCCGCCTTCACGTTCTCACGACCTCGGGTGGAGCAGCCACCGTTCGGCGACGGTGAGGCCCACCCAGTCCTTCCACTCGCCCGAGTCCGCCTTCCGCAGCAGACCACGACAGGCCTCGGCGTCGCGTTTCCGTCCGGCCGCATCCCAGCACGAAACCGCCTCCGTCAGGGCCGCCACCGTTCCGGCACGCAGTCCCCGGTCATCGGCGGCGGTCAGGAGCCTCAGCGCGCTCACCCCCCGCACCGACCAGCGACGCGCGGCCGCCACCGGTTCCGGGATTTCCCGCCGGGTGTCATCGCAGTGCACCCGAACCGACATCCCGGCGCCCTCCTCGCGGCCCTGTCGCAGCCGGGCCGTCTGCTCCGCCGTCCCGGTCACCGACCCGACCCAGCCGCGGGCCCGTGAATCGTAGCCGAGCTCCCCGCTCAGCACCGGTTCGGGAACAGATCCGGAGAACAGGTCGAAACCGAGCCGGTCACCCTCACCCGGTTGCCTCCCCCAGGGCACCCCACCGAACCAGCGCACCTCCTGCGGTCCGTCCACCGCGACGGCGCAGTGAACCTTCCCCTCGACGTCGAGGTCCAGCACCCACCGGGCGTTGTTCTCGCCCGTCGCCACCCAGCCGCGCGGCAGCTGTTCCCAGTCGATGGTCATGGATTCGACGAGCGTTCCCCACCTCTCCGCGCCCGCCGCCAGGGCCAGTTCGGGCCTGAACCGGTCGATGAGTTCGGCGTCCAGCCATCCGGGCGGAATGGTTTCCTCCCCGGCGGGCCAGGTGGCCAGCAGCTGACGCGCCCAGTCACCCGACTCCCCGGACAGCGGGGACCGGTTCGCGACCTGCTCCAACGCGTCCCCGAGCAACCCGACCAAGGGCGTGAACTCCTCCTCGTCGAGGTGGTCGTGGAAGTACCGGCACAGCTCCACCAGCTCGGGCAGCCGGTCGGGTTCGTCCGCGAGACGCCCGGCGAGCGAGGTCACCAGGGTCAGTTCCTCCAGCCGCAGCAGCCGCCAGTCGAGCGGTAACGGCGACCATTCCTGCAGCCACCGCACCACCCCGAGCCGCGCCACCGCCTCGGCCATGTTCTCGTCGTCGGGCGCGAGGGGCAGCTTCCCGACCCGCCCCGACCCGTCCCATCCGGCGGCCTGAGCCGCGATCCCGGCCGTGGCGCTGCCGTAGAGGTCGGCCAGCTCCTCCCGGGACTCGTCGACATCGGCCACCAGGCAGCAGGGCGCCTCCTCGGGCTCGGCGGGATTCACCACGACGACGACGGTTTCCAGGGACAGCGTGACGTTCCCCGCCGGCGCCGGTCCCCCCGTCCCCACCTGCACCGGGCCACCGCCCAGCGCCTCAATGATGATCTGTTTGTCGGTTCCACTCATTTTTTCCAGTCCTGGTCCATGTGATGGCACACCTCGTCAATGGTCGGGAGCCCCAGTTCGGCTGCGGCGCGCTCGTACTCGGCGGTCGCGTCCTCGTCGCCGCGGACAACCGCCCGGGCGCGTTCCTCGTCGGCGCGCAACCATTCGATGGCGCGCCCGAACACCGTCAGCCGATCGGGTTCCACCGTCCCACCCGTTTCCTCCGGTGGGATCTCATCCTCGTGGACACCCGTCAACCGACGGGGATCCCTGCGCTGCTTCTGGCCACTCGGGATGCCCCCGTAGATGGCCTGCTTGACGATTTTCGACGCCTTCGCCTCCGTGACGGGCTTCCCGGCCATGTCCAGCCGGAAACACTCGTGCCAGGCGCGGCGCATGGCGTCCTGGTGGGCCTCCTCCATCCTCTCGGCCCATTTCAGGTACTGCCCCTGAAGGGTTCGGCCGGTGAAGGTGGCGATCATCGCCTGGGCCAGCGCAGCCAGCCCGGCGTGGATCCCCTTCCAATCCAGGGCGGGGTCGCCCTGCGGGTCGGTCTCCTCCCCGAGCGGCAGGAGATCGTCGTTCCAGTCGCGTTTCCCGGGTGTGGCGCCCGGGGGTTTCCACCCGGGACCGGAAGGTCCGGTCAGCAAACCGGCGTACAGGCTTCTCAGCGTGATCCGGGCCGATTCGTCGACCAGTCCGAGCCTGGAGCAGGCCCGGGAAACCTCACGTCGCGCAATCTCATCGGCGCTCCCCTTCACATACGGTTCTCGCGCCGCGAGCGAAAACCGGGAGAAAACCGAACGCTGCAGACCGAGGAAGACGTTCTCCCTCTCCGCGACCACCAGCGGCGGCCGTTCGTTCTCGCCCAGCCCGTAGCGCCCGTAGGGTTCGGCCTCCAGGCTGGCACGTCCCTGCTCCTCCCAGAGCAGGTCGTAGAGCCCCTGGTATTCGGCGAACTCGCGCCTGTCCATCCGTCTGCCCAGCGGGACGCTGTTGCACAGGAAGGTCCCCCACACCGACTCGACCTCCAGGTCGGTGAGCACCACGTCCTGTTTCCACTTCGACCCGATGGCGACGGCGATTGCCTCGGCGACCCTGCTGACGGTGACGTCCAGTCCCTGCTGCCGCGCCCGGGCCATGGCATCGTCGACACCGGTCCGCAGCAGGGTCAGCAGTTTCTCCACGATGTCGCGCCGGCAGTCGAGCCAGGCCAACAGTTCCCGGCCGCGTTCGTCCCCGATTTTCTCCCCTCGGCCCACGCCCACCCATTCGGGCCCGGCGGTGACACAGGGATGCAACAGGCGTTTGACAACGAGGTTCACGGTCACGCCAAACCCCCTGGGGGCGTACCGTTCCCATTTCGGCAGCCGTTCCAGCCACTGCCCGCACAACTGCGCAAAGGACTTGGACATCAGTCTCCTTCCGTCGCCATCCAATGACGGACATTACCCTCGGTGCGGCTGCGACAAGGAATACCGACCCTGTGAGTTCAGAAGTCAGATGACCAAAGCTAGTATCTCGCCATGGACGGCTCACGGAAAAACGAGGCTGCCTCCCCGGAATGTCAGGAGGCCGCTTCCAGTGAGTTGCTCGACGCCATCAAGAAACTCCGCTCCGACGGAATCCAGAACCCCGATCTCCACCTGCCCGAACCCCTGCTGAAGGTGTTGGGACTCAACCCGGGTTCCCCCTTCGCCCGGCACCAGGTGTCAAAGGCGCTGCTGTCCTGCGCGGCACGCCTGGAGGAGGACACCCGGAACGCCTTCCTGTTCTCCGCCGGGTTCCGCAAGGACATCACCGGCTCCCCCGGGGAACGGGTGAATCGCTCCGCCGCCGTTTTGGTGATGGGACGCCGCACCCTGTACCGCCACATCGAGAAGGCCGCCCACGAGATCACCCACCTGCTGCTCGCCGGCGACCACGCCCCCGCGCTGGAGAACATCGACTTCCTCACGACGAGAACCCACTGCCGGCTGGATCTTCGCGACGACTCACCCACCGTCCTGGTGAACCGCACCGTGATGGCCCTCCGCGAAGGTTTCAACGCCCTCGACGAGCACCTGTTCCTGCCCCTGATGCGCGACCGCGAGCTGAAGTACCACACCCTCGAGGGGTGCAGACTGGCGGGGGTTCAGGACAACGGCGGCTCGTGGACCGTCCAGCTGCGGCTTCCCCGCTGCCTGAACGTCGGGGAGTCCCACACCTTCTCGGTGTCCGTGCGCCTGCCCGACCACGACTGCCTGGAACCGGTCTTCGGGTTCGCCCCCGTCACATCCATGCACGCCGCGAGGATCGAGCTGCACTTCGAGGCGCGCCTCCCGAGCCTCGTCGAGCGCGTCGACCGCGCCTGGCCCTCCCAGATGATGTCCCCCACCGCTTCCGGTCATCCCGTCGAGGTGATGGACAAGAGGGCCGTCGCCAACTTCAGAAACATGCAGCCCGGGTGGGGCTACGGGGTCCGCTGGGCGTGGTGAGCACCCGCTCTTCCGTGGGGGGATTCCCTGAGTACCCATACCATCCCGGTGATTCAGCCCCCGGTATCCGAGCGTTCCCCGGTATCGCCCCTGACTGGGCACTTCAACCGAAAGTATGACAGCCTGCTCACAGACTGCCTAGTCAAAGGGGATTTGCCGGAAAAACTTGCCTGAGTACGGATACTCAGGGGC
Organism: uncultured Propionibacteriaceae bacterium; assembly: GCA_937965785.1. Taxonomy (GTDB): domain Bacteria; phylum Actinomycetota; class Actinomycetes; order Propionibacteriales; family Propionibacteriaceae; genus Arachnia. The sequence goes on from CALCKT010000023.1 coordinate 34,614, forward strand.
GGGTAAGTCGGATACCCAGGCAAATCGGGTAATTCCCCCTACCAAAAACGCTTATCAGCTTCGCGGGAATCCGACACTCTGGTGTAGCAGGTAATGCGAAGCCCTGAAGACCAGGGGCAAGGAGGACCCAAACCGTGACCATCGCGCTCGACAACGCCACCCTTTGCGTCAAGTTCGCCTCGCTCTTCCAGAACCCCCTGCTGGAGGACGAGAGCAGCGTCGAGACCACCGCCGAAGCCCGCACCCGGACAGCGTTGGCGGCCCGCGCCGCGAAACTCTGTGCGGACTGCCCACTGCGCTCCCAGTGCCTCACCGACGCCGTCGTCCTCCACGACGTCGCGGGTTTCGTGGCCGGCACCACCGAATCCCAGCGCCGCGAGATCCGCGCCCGTCTCGGGATCACCGTGGAACCCGAGGACCTGGACAGCTTCGCCGGGGTCTCCTCGGGTCGCAACTTCGACCACGCGGAGATCCACCGGCTACGGCAGGCCAACCCCACCCAGTCGCTGTCCGCAATAGCCGCCCGCGTCGGCTGCTCCGTCTCGACGGTGAAACGTCACCTCAGGCGCGCCGAGGCCCAGGGCGGGGTGGTGAAGTCCATCGGCAGGAAGAACCTGCCCGGCAAGCGCGAGGTGATGAAGGCCGCCGCCGAGGTGCTGAGCCCGGCCTCCTCGGTGGCCTGAGCCCCTTATCCGGCAGCTGGTTGAGGCGGGATTCCCGCCTCAACCAGCTTTGCTTTCCGCGGGGAACCAGCGTGCCAGTTCCTGGATGGCCCCGCCGGAGCCGAAGTCGCCGGTGACGTGATCCGCCGCGGCCCTCACGTCGTGGGGGGCATCGCCCATCGCAACCCCCCGACCGGCCCACCGGATCATCTCGATGTCGTTGTAGCCGTCGCCGAGGACCAGCACGTCGGCGGCGGTGACACCGAATTGCCCACACACCTGCTCCAGGCCCCGGGCCTTGTCGACGCCCTCGGGAACGATGTCCACCCACGACGACCAGCCGATGTAGTACGAAACCTCCCGCAGCCCCAGGGCCTCGACCATCTCGTTGAACACGTCGTCGTCGCTTTCCGGGTCGCGCACCACGATGCGGGAAACCGGGCGCGAGGCCAGCTCCCCCAGGGATTCGACGATGATCTCACCCTTCAGTTCCCCGTCGGGAAAAGGTTTCGAAACCCGCCATTTCATGCCGTCGGTGACGGCGATGGCCGCGTTCGGGGCCAGCCTGGCCACCCGGTTGATGGAGTCGGCGGGGTCGAAACGGATCTCGTGGACCACATCGATGGGCGGGTAGTTCACGATCATCGCGCCGTTCGCGCACACCGACGGGCCGGGTGGCAGACCGAGGGCGTCGAAAACCACCTGGGTTCCCGCCCATGCCCTGCCGGTGGTCAGCACCACCGGCACCCCGGCGGCGACGACACGCCGCACCGCGTCGCGCACCTCGCCGGGTAGCTCGCCGCCGGCGCTGACGATGGTGCCATCGATGTCGAGGGCAACCAGCGCGGGTTTGAAGGTCATTGTTTCTCCTGGGTTCGTGGGCTCGCCGACCGGACCAGCGTGGGGAGCACCGGAACCGCTGGTCGGGTGGGTGAGAACCGCTGGTCGGTGGGGATCAACCCGCCGTGAGCACCTCCAGGCCACCGAGGTGGGGGCGCAGCGCCTCGGGGACGCGCACCGACCCGTCGGCCTGCTGGTGGTTCTCGAGCAGCATGATGATGATCCGGGTCATGGCGCACAGTGTGCCGTTGAGGGTGGCGACGTGCTCGGTGCCCTTCTCGGTGCGATACCGGATCCCGAGGCGGCGGGCCTGGAACTGGGTGCAGTTGGAGGTGGAGGTCACCTCGCGGTAGCGCTGCTGGGTGGGCAGCCAGGCGTAGCAGTCGTACTTGCGGGCGGCGCTGAGGCCGAGATCCCCGGATGCGACGTCGAGAACCTGGAAGGGGATCTCCAGCGCCTGGAGGAACTCCTTCTCGAAACCGAGGAGTCGCTGGTGCCAGTCCTCGGCGTCCTCGGGCAGGCAGTGGATGAACATCTCGACCTTGTCGAACCAGTGGACGCGGAAGATGCCACGGGTGTCCTTGCCGTAGGAACCGGCCTCGCGGCGGAAGCAGGGGCTGAACGCGGCGTACTGGCGTGGCAGGGAGTCGGCGTCGAGGATCTCGTCGCTGTGGAAGGCCGCCAAGGCCACCTCGGAGGTGCCGACGAGGTAGAGGTCGTCGGTGGAGAGATGGTAGACGTCCTTGGCGGCCTGGCCGAGGAAACCGGTGCCGGCCATCGCCTCGGGTTTCACCAGCGCGGGGGGGATCATGGCGGTGAATCCCCACTCGACGGCCTTGGTCATGGCCAGGTTCAGCAACGCGAACTCCAGGCGTGCACCGATGCCGGTGAGCACGTAGAACCGCGACCCGGAGATCTTCGTGCCGCGTTCCATGTCGATGGCGCCCAGCGCCTCACCGAGCTCCAGGTGGTCCTTGGGCTCGAAACCCTCGGCGGCGAAGTCGCGGGGAACACCGACGGTCTCGATCACGACGCCGTCGTCCTCACCGCCGCGCGGCACACCGTCGATGACGATGTTGCCGAGCTGCATGATCAGCTCGTTGAAACGTTCCCCCGCGGCCTCCGACTGTTCCTGCGCGGCCTTCACCTCGGCGGCGAGCTGTTTGGTGCGGGCCAGCAGCTCGGTCTTCTCGTCGCCCTGCGCCTTGGGGATGAGCCTGCCGAGTTCCTTCTGTTCGGCACGCAGCCTGTCGTGGGTCGCGATCCCCGAGCGGCGCGCCTCATCGGCCGAGACCAGTTCGTCGACGAGCTCGACGGAGTCCCCGCGGGCCTCCTGTGAACGTCGGACGAGGTCGGGGTCGGTGCGCAACAGCTTGGGATCGATCATGGAGTGAACTCTACGCGGCTGCCGTGCGCAACCGGTCGCAGGACCATGATTCCCGGCCCTGCCCTTCCCGAAACCGGCTGGGCCGGGACGCTTGCCTTGTGGTCGTGCGCTTGCGCTATAGCGCAGGCATTCGACGATAAGACAAGCGTTCCCGTCGGAAAGGCTGGCGAACGACGAGAAGGCAAGCAGGCGTCCGGAAAGCTGGCGAACGACGAGAAGGCAAGCGTCGGAGCTGTGCGGGGCCGACCCGACTAGCCACGCCTGCCTTGCGGTCAAACGCTTGCGCTATAGCGCAGGCATTCGACGATAAGACAAGCGTTCCCGTCGGAAAGGCTGGCGAACGACAAGAAGGCAAGCAGGCGTCCGGAAAGCTGGCGAACGACGAGAAGGCAAGCGTCGGAGCTGTGCGGGGCCGACCCGACTAGCCACGCCTGCCTTGCGGTCAAACGCTTGCGCTACAGCGCAGGCATTCGACGATAAGACAAGCGTTCCCGTCGGAAAGGCTGGCGAACGACGAGAAGGCAAGCAGGCGTCCGGAAAGCTGGCGAACGACGAGAAGGCAAGCGTCGGAGCTGTGCGGGGCCGACCCGACTAGCCACGCCTGCCTTGCGGTCAAACGCTTGCGCTACAGCGCAGGCATTCGACGATAAGACAAGCGTTCCCGTCGGAAAGGCTGGCGAACGACAAGAAGGCAAGCGTTGGGTGGCCGGGTCGAAGCTGGTTGAGCCGGATAGTCCGGTTTTTGCCACCCGCGTCCCTCAGTCCGCGCCGAGCGACCGCAACCACTCGGCCGCCTCCTCGAAAGCCTCGTCGTCGAAACCGCGACGCACATCGGCCGGTTGGGCGTCGGCGCGCGGGTAGGAGCCGAGGAAGATCACGTCGCGGCAGATCCGTCTCAACCCGAGGAGGGCCTCGGCGAGGCGACGGTCATCGAGGTGACCCTCCGCGTCGATGGCGAAGCAGTAGCTGCCGAGGATGGTCTTGGTGGGACGCGACTCGATGCGGCACAGGTTCACCCCGCGCACCGCGAACTGCTGCAGGATCTCCAGCAGGGCGCCCGGATGGTCCTGGTGCATGTAGGCCACCAGGGTGGTCTTGTCCGCGCCGGTGCGTTCCGGCACCCGGCCCGGGCGGGAAACCACGACGAACCGGGTCACCGCACCCGGGTTGTCCTCGATGGAATGGGCCAGCTCCTCGAGCCCGTAGAGCCGCCCCGCGACCCGCGCGCAGATGGCGGCGTCGTAACGGGACGCCGGATCCGCGACCTCCTTGGCCGCACCCGCCGTGGAACCGGCCTCCGTCACCTGCGCGTCGGGGATCATCGTGGCCAGCCAGTCGCGGCACTGAGCGGCCGCGTGTCCGTGGGTGAGCACCGAGGTGACGTCGTCGAGGGTGGTGCCGGCACGCACGTAGATCCCGAACTCGACGGGGATCACCACCTCGGCCGTGACCACCAGGGGATCGCCGTCGACGAGCTTGTCTAGGGTGGCGGAGACCCCACCCTCCACGGAGTTCTCGATCGGCACCACGACGCCGTCGACATGCCCCTGCCTGACCGCGTCCAGGGCCTCGCCGACGCTGGCGAAAGGAACGCCGTCGGAGTCGTCGATGGTGAGCAGGGCCTGATGGGTGAAAGTCCCCGCGGGTCCGAAATATCCGAGCACCCGCTCAGGGTAGCGCCGCGCAACTTGCCGTGACCACGACCTCCCCCACGGTGACCCCGCCCGGGCATAGGGTTTTTCGAAAGCACCCGACCGGAAGAGAACACCATGGCCCCCAAACGCGCGGACAACCCCGTGATGGCGCAGGCCGCTGGCCAGGTCGAGACGAAACACCAGCAGATCCACGACCTCCAGATCCGGCTGCAGAAACAGCTTCCCGCGCTCGCATCCCGCTGGGGGGCGAGCGAGTTCAACACGTTCCAGCACGACTACAGCCAGTTCGACTCCGAATTTGAACGGGTGAAACAGGGCCTCGACATGGTGCACGCCAGCCTCACCGGCCAGGCGGAGGTGCCCACCCCTCCCGCGCGCCGCGCACACCCGCAGGCCCGCCGCGCACACCCCCAAAACGACCCACAACCGCAGGCCCGCCGGGCACATCCCGAAACCCCCCAGCACGGATACCCGGCGTCGCTTCCCGAGGGCATCGCGGGCCTGGCCGACGCCAACGCCGAACTGAACGCCCTCCTGGCGGTGCTGTACAGCGAACTGTCGGGCTCGATGATGCACTGGGACGACGCCGCCCGGCACGCCTGGACCACGGCACAGACCTCGTGGGACGAGTCGAGCCGCCGCCAGCAGGACATCGTGGCTGGCCTCCCGGAGGCCATGACCCGCGCCCACGGGTCGGGGGCGTGGTTCCCCACCGCCCCGGCCGCCAGCTAGGACACGCTCCCAAGGTCACCCCCGGGGACACCGGACCGGCGACCGGCACCTCACCCTTGGGTTTTCACCCCGTACCAGCAGCAGACCACCAGGGCCACCAGGACCAGCGGAAGCCAGAACACCGGCATGTAGGCCAGGAACAGAAGAGCGAAGAACACTTCTCCGAGTTTCCTCAGTTGAACCATGAACAGGTATCCGAGGAAACCCGGCCAGGTGCTCCCCGTCGCCAGCGTGACCAGGGCCGGGGGAATCACCAACAGGAATCCGAGAAGCATCGATATCATCATCGTCACCGGGCTCCGGAGGTCGTATCCCAGCTGCACCAGCCCGGAGCAGAAGGCGACGATCACCGTCGCCCACACCGGGCCGAACCGTGCTCGCAGCCGGGGCAGGGCATAACCGAGGAACAGCAGATTGACCGTGAACGTGATCCAGACCGGTTCCACCAGGGCCCTGACCATGAACTCGATGGAGAAGAGATAGAACTCGTCGTCCGGGGCCGGTAGTTTCCTCCTGAGCCAATCAGCCGCGATCAGCCAGGTCCCGAAGAATATGGCGGACATCCCGAGCCCCACCACCAACGCCCACCCCAGGTGCCTGGCCCTGAACCGTCCCACGCAACCCCGAAGAGTCGTGCCCTCGCGCCGCAGCAGCCACCACAACACCACCAAGCCGATCGCCCCGAGAACCGACTTCCCGGTGTCGTACCAGCGGGAGTCGCATCCACTGACCTGCAGCCAGAATCCGAACCCGACGAGCGGAAACGTGAACAACGACAGAACCAACAACGGCCCCCGCAGCGATCCCCGGAGCCTGGCATCAACCACCATGCGAAAAGTGTGCCCGGCGGAAGGTTCAGCGGATCAGGCGTGGGCCGCCAGCAGCTGGTGGGAATCCCAGCGTTCGGCATTCAACCACGTGTTGCGGTGCTCCCCCTCGAGGGCGACGCCCAGCCGGGCCAGGTAGTCGTCGCGGGACAGTTCGATCACCCCGAGGCTGGCCAGGTGCGGGGTGAGCCACTGCACGTCGAGCAGGTCGACGTGGGCCCGGGCGAATTCCGCGACCAGCCTCAGCAACGCCACCTTGGAGGCGTCGCGGCCCAGTTCGGGGTGATGGAACATGGACTCCCCCGCGAACATTCCTCCCTGGTGCACCCCGTAGAGTCCCCCGACCAGCCTGCCGTCGGCGTCCCAGGTCTCGACGCTGTGTGCGTACCCGGCCTGATTGAGGGCGGTGTAGGCGAAGGCGATGCGGTCGTCGATCCAACCGTCGGGGCGTTTCGGGTCGGCGCAGGCGGCCAGCACGTCGGGGAAGGCGTGATCGACGGTGGTGGTGTAGCGGGCAGCGGTTTTGCGCAGCGACCTGGTGATGCGCAGCCTGCCGGGGAGCAGCACGGCGCGTCGCAGCGGCGACCACCACCCCATCCACTGCTCCACCGGCATGGGGAACACCCCACAGCGGTAGGCGACCAGCGCCAGGGCGGGGTCGAATTCGTCGCTGTACCCGATCAGGTCGGAGTCCGGCCAGGCATCGGGTGATCCGAAGACGTTGTCGAGCACGACTCCCAGTCTTGCAGGGTCGCCGGTTCTTTCGTCGTCGCGGGTGCCAGTTGATGATTTCATCGATCGCGGTGAAGATTTTGGTTGGTGTACGCAACAAAACCTTTCACAATGACATAATGCGAGTCGGGGCAGAAGGACGGTGGGAAGATGAGTGACGCCAACGAGGCCAACAACAAAGTGGTCGCGACGGCCGAGGGTCTGACGTCGGATGCCTTCCACCGGCTGCTGGATCTCGCCATCACGGGTCGCGGGAAACTCCCGGGCGCCCGCACCATCGCGAACAACCAGCTCAGGCAGCGCCACAACCACGAGGACGCCATCCGCTGGTTGTCGAACCAACACATCGCGCTGGCGAGCGGCCAGGGATTCGCGACGAACTGGGGTGGTCTGCTCCTGTCGCTGGTCACGATTCCCGCGAACATGGCCGCGGCCGCCTTCATCCAGGCGCGCGCCGTCGCCGTCATCGCGCACCTGCGCGGCTACGAACTGGACGACCCCCGGGTCCGAACCGCGATCCTCATGGTCATGCTCGGCCCGCGCGGATCGGCGGCGCTGATCGCCGCAGGCGACCTGCCCAGCTCCGCGGCCGCCGTCGCCACCGCCCCGGCCTTCGACCCACATCTCGACTCCCGTGTCTCCAGGGCGCTCCTGGAGCAGTCGATGAACCAAGTCGGGGGCAAACGCCTCGGGGTGTTCCTGGCCAAGAAGGTTCCGCTGGTCGGCGGCGGGGTCGGAGCGGTCGTGGACGGCTGGTCCACGCACTCCATCATCCAGTACGCCCAGGAGCAGTTCCTCTCCCGCCGCCCCCGGACCACGGGCTACGCGGTCATCGTGGAGGACTGAGACATCCCGTCAGACCCGACCACCCTCACCATGGTTTCGACACGACCCACTCGCTGACGCTCGCAGGTCGGCTCAACCAACTCCCACCCCCGACGCTGGTTGAGCCGGGGAGCGAGGAACGAGCGACCCGAGTCGAAACCCCCGACACCCGACACCCAAGACCCCGATCACGGTCACCATGGTTTCGACACGACCCACTCGCTGACGCTCGCAGGTCGGCTCAACCAGCTTGACTCAGAATGACCCGACACGACCAGCTCGCCAAACGAGCCGGCCGGCTCAACCAGTCTTCTCCTTCGCGGGTCTCAGACGTAGAGGCGCGGCACCCTGGGGGCGATCAGGCAGGGCACCTCGTAGGTGATGGTGCCCATCAGGTCGGCGAGTTCCTCCATGGTGATCTGCTCGTCGCCCTGGCGGCCGAGCAGCACCACCTCGTCGCCCACCGCGACCTGCGGGTCGCCGGGGCCGAGGTCGATCATCGTCTGATCCATGCACACCCGGCCCGCGATCGGGTAGGAACGCCCCCCCACCAGCATGCGTCCGCGGTTGCTGAACAGCCGTGAGTAGCCGTCGCCGTAGCCGACGGGGACGGTGGCGATCCACGTGTCGCAGGGGGCGGTCCAGGTGCGGCCGTATCCGACGGTCTCCCCCTCGGGGACGCGTTTGAGGAACGAAACCCGCGACGTCCAGGTGGCGGCGGGACTCAGACCCTCCCAGGCGGTGCTGGAATCGGCCCGGTAGCCGTAGGCGATGATCCCGGGACGGATCAGGTTGGTGCCCGTCAGGTCGTGGCCGAGCACCGCCCCGGAGTTCCCGGCGTGGACGTACGGGATCTCCCCAACGGCGTCGCGGATCTCGTCCACGACGGCGAGGAACCGGGCGAGCTGGGCCCTGGTGAACTCCTCCCCCTCGGGGCAGTCGCTGATCGGCAGGTGGGTGAACACACCGTCGAGGACCAGATTGGGGCTGTCCTTGATCTGTTTGGCCAGGGCGACGGCATCGTCGGGATGGACACCGACGCGCCGCATGCCGGTGTCGATCTTCAGGTGCACGGGGTGGCGGACTCCGGCGTGTTCGGCGGCCGCCTGGGCTGCCTCCACCCCTCCGACATCACCGACGGAAATGGTCAGCCGGGCGGCGATGGCGCGCCCCAGTTCCTCGGGGAAACAGGGCGAGAACTTCAGGGTGGGAAGCTCGACGCCCCCCTCGCGGAGCTGCTCCGCCTCGGACACCTCGGCCACGCCGAGCCACTGGGCGGAGCCCACGGATTCGACGTGCCGGGCGACGGGAACTATCCCGTGGCCGTAGGCGTTGGCCTTTACTGGAAAGAGAACCGCACGGCCGGGGTTGCGTTCACTTGCCAAGGCAAGATTCGCGTCGATGGCGGCCAGGTCTACGTTGAGCTGGGAAGGGCACATGCCCCTCATTCTGGCGCACATGCCGAGACCGTGGGGTGGCGGTGTCGGTTTCGAGTGGCAGAATGGCCCCCATGTCGAACAACCAGTGGACCGGCGCCCAGGATTGGAACGCCCAGCCCCAGCAGTCGAACGCCCAGGATTGGAACGCGCAGTCGGCCCAGGATTGGAACGCACCTGCGCAGCAGCCCGCCCAGGATTGGGGGGCACCGTCTCAGGATCAGACCACCGTCCAGCCCGCAGCCCAGGATTGGAACACACCCGCGCAGGAACAGACCTCCGTCACCGCGGCGCAGGACTGGAACGCCCAGCCCCAGCAATCCGTCCCGTCCGCCCCTGAATGGGGCACCCCGGGCCAGGAGAACACCGGCCAGCAGAACATGCAGGACTGGAACCAGCAGGCGACCTGGGGCGCGGCCCAGCAGGCGCAGTCCCAGCAGCAGTGGGGCGGCCAGCAGCAGGCTGCTTCCTACGGTGGCCAGCAGCAGTGGGCCCAGCAGCAGGCCCCGTCCGGCTTCGGTGCGATCTTCGATTTCGGTTTCAGGGGCAGCGCACTCAAGAAAGGCATCGGCTCCGTCTACGTGGTGGTCGTGATCTGCCTCGGCGTCGTTGCGCTCTTCGAGCTGATCGGTGGGCTCGTCTCCGGGTCCTCACTCAGCGGCAGCAACGGCGCCATGACCATCATCACTTCGCTGTTCATTCCGCCGGCCCGTGTTCTCGCGCTGATAATCCTGTCCCGAGCCTTCCTGGAGGGAATGGCCGCTCTGGTCAAGAAGAACGACGACACCCAGGAGTGACACCCTCCCCAACCACGAACCATCAGGCCGGGCCCACAGCGGGCCCGGCCTTCTCGTTCCCGAGGTCAGAACAGCAACGCCAGGGCGGGTTCAGCGAGGATCTCGGCGACGTCGTGGAGGAAACGGGAACCCTGTTCACCGTCGATGACCCGATGATCGAAGGAAACAGCCAGGGTGGTGACCCAGCGCGGCACGACCCGCTCCTCCGCACCGGTACCCACCACCCAGGGGCGGCGCTGAATGGCACCCATGCACAGGATCGCCGATTCGTCACCGTTGATGATGGGGGTTCCCGCATCAACCCCGAAGACACCGACGTTGGTGATGGTGAAGGTGCCTCCCGCGTAGTCGGGGGGCTGGAGTTTGCCGTCGCGGGAGACTGCGACGAGCTGGTTGAGGGCCCGGCACAGCTCCAGGAGACTGAGGTCCTGCGCGGCCTTGATGTTGGGAACCATCAGTCCCCGCGGGGTGGCGGCCGCGATACCGAGGTTCACGTCCCGGTGGTAGACGATCTCGCGGTTCTCCTCGTCCCAGGACGCGTTGAGGTCGGGGTTGCGACCCAACGCCAGACACACCGCCTTCGCGTGGATCAGCAGCGGCGAGACACGCAGCCCCGCGAACTCCCGTCGCGCCCTGAGCGTCTCGACGAACTCCATCATGCCGGTGACATCGGTGGTCAGCCACTCGGTGACGTGGACGTGGGTGCTGACGGAACGCACCATCGCCTCGGCGGTGACCCTGCGCACCCCCTTGATGGGGACGCGGCGTTCCCCACCACCCTGCGGGCTGCGCGGCGATCCGAATCCGTGGCTCCGCGGCCCCGGGTCCTGGAAGCTGGCGGCGTCGTTGACGACCCTGCCCTGCGCGGCTTCCTCCCGGGGAGCCTCCCCCGCCGACCGGGACCGTTCGAAGATCCACGCGGCCTCGACGTCGGCGCGGGTGATGGTGCCCTCCGGCCCGGTTCCCGCGACCTTCCCGAGATCGACCCCGAGATCGCGGGCGTACTTGCGCACCGGTGGTTTGGCCCGCGCGGACTGCGGATCGGAGGCCAGCACCAGCGTCGACTCGGTGGGTGCATCACCCGTCTCCGGCAACGGATCACCGACGGGAGCGGCGACGACCCGACCCGCGGGATCCACGTCGTCGGGACGCCGCGACGGCTCACGGGAGGCGTAACTCTCCCCCAACCCCTGACGGGCGGCCTCCGCATCCCGGCCTGCGGTGTTCCTGCGGCGGCGCCGCGACCTGGCGGGTTCGTCGCGCGGCCCGTAGCCGACGAGGGTCGGGGGCTCCTCCCCGCCACCCTCGACGCCGTCCTCGATCTCGACGATGGCGGTGCCGACCTCCACCGTGACCCCCTCCGCCACCAGCAACGAAGTCACGGTCCCGGCATGGGGTGAGGGCAGCTCCACCAGCGACTTGGCGGTCTCGATCTCGACGAGCACGTCGTTGACCTCGATCTCCTGTCCGACGGTGACCCGCCAGGCGACGATCTCGGCCTCGGTGAGACCTTCACCGGGATCCGGGAGAAGGAACTGGCGTTTCATCATCACTCCTGTCTGCTTGGGTTCACCACGTCAGGGAACGGTCGAGGGCGTCGAGGATGCGGTCCGCCGATGGCAGGAACTCGTCCTCCAGGCGCGACGGCGGGTAGGGGATGTCGTAGCCGGTGACGCGCAGCACCGGGGATTCCATGTCGTAGAACAGGTCCTCGTGGAGGCGGGCGGCGATCTCCGCGCCCAGCCCGAGGGTGCGGGGGGCCTCGTGGACGACGATGGCGCGGCGGGTGCGGCGCACGGAGGCGATCAAACTCACCCAGTCGATGGGCGCGAGGGATCTGAGATCGACGACCTCCACCGATGTGCCCTCCTCCGCGGCGACGGCGGCGGCGTCCAGGCAGGTGCGCACCATCGGCCCCCACGCGATGAGGGTGGCGTCGGTTCCCTGCCGGAGAATCCCGGCCTGGTGCATTGGGGCGGGTCGCTGCTCGGAGTTCACCTCCCCCTTGACGTGGTAGCGGCGTTTGGGTTCGAGGAAGATCACGGGATCCGGGGATGCGACGGCCTGCTGGATCATCCAGTGGGCGTCGTGCGGGTTGGAGGGGGTGACCACCTTCAATCCGGGGGTGTGGCAGAAGTACGCCTCGGGGGATTCGGAGTGGTGTTCGACGGCCCCGATGCCGCCGCCGTAGGGGATGCGCACCACCATCGGCATCGGTTGGCGCCCGGCGGTGCGGGCGTGCAGTTTCGCGACCTGCGTGACGAGCTGATCGAAGGCGGGGAAGACGAAACCGTCGAACTGGATCTCGGCTACCACACGGTAGCCGCGCATCGTCAGTCCGACGGCGGTGCCGATGATCCCTGATTCCGCCAGCGGCGAGTCGATGACCCGGTTGGTTCCGAACTCCGCCTGGAGGCCTTCCGTGATGCGGAACACGCCGCCGAGTTTCCCGACGTCCTCGCCGGTGATCAGGACCTTCGGGTCGGCCTGGAGGGCGCGGCGCAGGCCCAGGTTGATGGCCTTGGCGATCGTCATGTTGCTCATGCCTGCTCCCCTGCTGCCCATTCAGCGTACTCGCGGCGCTGCGCCTGAAGGGCGACGGTGTTCTCGGCGTAGACGTTGTCGAACAGTTCGTCCATGGTCAGGTCCGTCAGTTTCGGGATGGCGGCGCGGATCTCGGCGCCGAAGTCGCGGGCGTCGGCGTCGAGGGCGGACAGCCAGGCGTCGTCGATGATCCCTTGCCGTTTCAGGTGGGTGGTCAGGCGGGTGATGGGGTCGCGGCCGGCCCACTCGGCGGTTTCCTCGTCGAGGCGGTACTTGGTGGGGTCGTCGGAGGTGGTGTGGGCGCCCATCCGGTAGGTGAACGCCTCGATGAAGGTGGGGCCCTCGCCCTTGTGGGCGCGTTCCAGGGCCCAGCGGGTGACGGCGTGGACGGCCAGCACGTCGTTGCCGTCCACCTGCACCCCGGGGAACCCGAACCCCCGGGCGCGCTGGAACAGCGGGATCCGCGACTGCAATGCGATGGGTTCGGAGATCGCCCACTGGTTGTTCTGGCAGAAGAAGACGACGGGGGCGTTGTAGCTGGCCGCGAACACGTAGGCCTCGTTGACGTCGCCCTGCGAGCTGGCCCCGTCACCGTGGTAGGCGATCACGGCCGCGTTGTCGCCGTCGTCGTTGCCGACGAGGCCGTCCAGCTGCAATCCCATGGCGTAGCCGGTGGCGTGGAGGGTCTGGGAGCCGATGATGATCTGGTAGTTGCGGAACCGGTCGAGCCGGTCCCAGGCCCCGGCGTCGCAGCCCCGGAACAGGGCCAGGATCTGTTGGAAGGGCAGACCGAGGGCGAGGAAGACGGCGTGTTCCCGGTAGGTGGGGAAGACGATGTCGCGGGCGCCGAGGGCGTGGGCGGAGCCCACCTGCGCGGCCTCCTGTCCGAGGGCGGGCGGCCACAAACCAAGTTCCCCGTGTCTTTGAAGGGCGGTGGCCTCGGTGTCGAATCGCCTTGCCAGCACCATGTCCCGCAGGTATTGGGTCAGGTCGTCGGCGGTTCCCCCGAAGGAGAACTCGGGGTTCTCGACACGCTGCCCGTCGGGGGTCAGCAACTGCACCATGTCGTGTTTCATGACCTCTCCTAAAACCTACGCAACCGTAGCCTACGGGGACGTAGGTTTCCTCCGAAGGTCGAGAACCTACAATTCCTTCGACGAGATTTGTTGATTCCACCCACCCCTACCCCCGAAAGCCGACCCGCGCTCTCACACGCGGCACGAGGCGCACGGACGTCGTCTTTTTGGTTGACACGGATCTGATGCATGCCGCGCTCTCGCAGGCGTTGCTCCAAGTCGGGCCGGGGTTGACCCGACTTTCAGCATGGGATGTCTCGACCCCTCGCGCGGCCCCGGGGGTTCTCGCGCGGCCCCGGGGGTTGCGGATGCGCGGGTTCCTTCGGTTGGATTCTATACCCGGGGTTCGGCACGGCGGGCGCGAGTGTCGCCGTTGAAATACAGGAAGGGAACTGCTGATGTCTCAGTGGAAGATCGTACCCGCAGCGGTGAGGGCGTTGTTACTGGAGGTTTCTGAGCAACAGGAGGGCTTGGCCGCCACGTTTTCCGAGGAAGACCTCGAAGCCATCGAGACTGCTTTGTCATGGTGCCCGCAGGTCGCCGGATACATTCCGGCGGCACTGAAGCGGGTGATGGAAACCCAGAAGAAGAACCTGCGCACGGTGGCGTCGCACGTGAATGCCGGCGTCGTGGGTGTGGGAAATGCAACAATTTCTTACAATAAAGCACAGCAGGAGATGGCCGGCAACTTCGAGAGAGAAATGTTTAATTCTGCTGCATCGGGAGATTTCTCGTATTTCGAGAAATACGGCTACAAGGGAAACGAGTAGGACATGCCAGGCGAGAATGCTCCAGTGGACGAAACTGGCCTGATAAACCCAGACGCATTTCCCTGCAAGCCGGAAACCCTGGATCCCGAAACGATCAATTCTGCCGGCGATTCCTTGAGTTCCATGGGCATCGATGTCGTTTCACGAACAACTGCGATCAGGGAATCGTGGTCCAGGTTACCGGACATCTACAAATCCCCGGAACAGGAGCAGGTGTACAGCTTGATGCTGAAAACCACCCTTCCCTCTTTCGACATCAGGGCTGCACTGGTGATATCGGGATCGGCCATCCAGAATTACGCCAACACGATGACCACGATCAAAAAAGACCTTCAAGACTTGGAGAAGGCTGCGAGGGAGTTTCGAGAGGAGGCTCAGGCCGGATACGATGAACAGGTGCCGGATTCGAGCGTCACGATTCCCCGGCCCGCCGGCGTGGGATGGAGTGGTAACGCGCCGTCGTTGAAAACGGAGAAGACCGACTGGCGACGCCATCAACATGCCGTCGACAAGAACAACGAGTTCGTGGCGAAATACAACGCGATCTACGTGAAGATCACCCAGGCCGTCAGCGAGTGCGCGGACAGGATCAACAAAACAGACTCGACGATGTGCATTCCAGCTCCCCCGACCCCCACCCTCGAAGAACTGGAGCAGATGGGCCCCATGCCATGGGGAGCCCCCGGGGAACGCCAGACGAAGAACTGCGCTGATTCCTTCAACACGGGGGCCAGCCGATTCTTCCAGGGAGCCTGGGACAGCGCCACACGCCTCGCGGGTTTCGACGAGCACGGCTGGAGTATCGGGAACACGTGGAACACGATCTGGGGCGGTGCGGTGGGCATCACTGACCTGGGTACCTCGCTGGTCGTATCCGTTATCGCGACTCCCTTCATCGTGTGGGGAGGATACAAGCCCAGCGAATGGGAACGCGAACGCTTAGAAGTCTTCACCCGCGCCGGGACGGACCTGGTGGGCTTCGATCTCGACGCCCACTGGGCCGGAAAGGACGGCTGGCACAAATGGAAGAACGATCCCGTCGCCACCGGAACCGAGCTGGGTCTCGGGCTCTTCGGGAAAGCGGCCGCTTTGAAGACCCTGGGCAAGCTCGGCCTGCTTCCCAAAATTCCACACCCGGTCACGTATCTGCGCAACCAGATCCCGAAATTCACAGCCGGCCTCAGGAACCTCAGCGCATCCCTCAAGGATTGGATGCACAAGGGCAACCAGAAGATCTTCGAAGGAATCGACAAATTCGGTGAAGCGGCCGACAAACTGGCCGAGGAGATCCGCAAGAGACACGGCCGCCAACCCGCCTACGTCGGCGGACCCGGCAATGGGCGCAGGAAAATCACCAACAATTTCGATGTCGTCCACCACACCGCGGATCCCACCCCCGGTACCGGCAAGCGCTCTGAGAACCCAGCCAAACCACGCCGAGCCGCGGAAGCCCCATCGGATCTTCCCCGCAATGGTCACGCCCCGGGCGATCCAGGCCTTTCGGATGGGGACTCACCCACGGTTCCCGGTGAGAGCAGTTCCGCACCTTCGAGGGATTCCCTCCCGGAACGAAAACTCGCACAGCCGACCGATGGCACCAGTCTGACGGCGGGCAGCAAGGGCACCGTCTATGACCCGGACGCTCCGGTTCGTAAAACGATCTCGGCCAAGGACGCGGCCAAGAAGATCGGGCGCTACACCCCGGACGACGTGCAGCGCGCGCTGGATCGTGCGCCACGCAATGCGGACGGCCAACCGGTCGACCACCGCAATGGCCGGCCGCTGAAGCTGACGGACTCATCGGGACATCGGGGTTGGGTCATGCGCTACGACGAGAAAACCGGTTCCTGGCTACCCGAGAACCGCAGCCTCGATGAAACCGGCATGCCAGCCAAAGGAACAGC